>NZ_CP171455.1:0-240000 GCF_043589935.1 Sphingobium naphthae
ATGAGCGGGCGGCTGGAGGGCAAGATCGCGCTGGTGACGGCGGCGGCGCGCGGCATCGGCCGCGCCACGGCCGCGCGTTTCGTTGCCGAAGGCGCGCGAGTAATCGCCACCGACCGCGATGTGGTGGCGCTCGACGGACTGGAGGGCTGCGAAAGGCGCGCGCTCGACGTGACCGATGGCGCAGCGGTGCGGGCGCTGGCGCAGGAGGTCGGCGCGATCGACATACTCGCGAACATCGCCGGCGTGGTCCATGCCGGCAATATCCTGGAATGCAGCCAGGATGAGTGGGATTTCGCCCTCTTGCTCAACATGACCGCCATGTATCACAGCATCCGCGCCTTCCTGCCCGGCATGCTGAACAAGGGTGCGGGCGCCATCGTCAACATGTCCTCGATCGCGAGTTCGGTAAAGGGCATCCCCAACCGCTTCGCCTATGGCGCGAGCAAGGCGGGCGTCATTGGCCTTACCAAGGCGGTGGCCGCCGATTTCGTGGGGCAGGGCATTCGCTGCAACTGCATCTGTCCGGGCACGGTCGATACGCCCTCGCTGCAGCAGCGGCTCCATGACACCGGCGACTATGACGCCGCGCAGGCCGACTTCGTCGCGCGGCAGCCGATGGGCCGGCTCGGCCGCGCCGAAGAAATAGCGGCGCTGGTCCTGTACCTCGCCAGCGACGAAGCCGCCTTCACGACCGGCGCGGTCCATGTGATCGACGGCGGCTGGGTGATGTGATGCGGCACGTGCTGCTGATCGACCTGGCCGACGATGCCGACGTCATTGCGCGCTACGAAGCTTGGCACGCCGCCGGCGCCCTGCCGCCCGAAATCGGCGCCAGCATCCGTGCCGCCGACATCAGGGCTATGGATATTTATCGCAGCGGCAACCGGCTGGTGATGATCATGGAAACCGGCCCGGACCATGATCCCGCCGCCAAGGCCGCGGCTGACAGGGCCGATCCTGCAGTCCGGGCCTGGGAAGAACGTATGGACGATGTCCAGCGCCCGCTGCCCTGGGCCGCGCCCGACGCCAAATGGACGCTCGCAAGCCCTATCTTCTCCCTCGACGACCAGCCCTGAAAGGCCTCTCATGCTTCTTGCCCGGACCCTGATCGCCGCTTCGATGCTTCTCGCCCCCGCCGCCTTGGCGCAATCGCGCGGCGACATGCCGCATCTGGAAACGAAAAATGGCCGCCATGCGCTCATCGTCGACGGCGCGCCCTTCCTGATGCTGGGCGGGCAGGTCAATAACAGCAGCAACTATGCCGTGCCGCTGGCCAAGGCCTGGCCCGTGCTCGACCGCATTCATGCCAACACGGTCGAAGTGCCGTTCGCCTGGCAGCAGCTGGAGCCGCAGGAAGGCCGCTTCGACTTCTCCTTCGTCCAGACGCTGCTCGACGAAGCGCGCAAGCATGACAAGCGCATCGTCCTTCTGTGGTTCGGCGCGTGGAAGAATACCGGCCTTGCCTACACGCCCGACTGGGTGAAGCTCGACAATCGCCGCTTCCCGCGCATGAAGACGAAGGAGGGCAAGGACCATGATGTGCTCTCCCCCCATGGCGAAGCGACGTTGGCGGCGGACAAGCGCGCCTTTGTTCAGCTGATGACCTATGTGCGCGATCATGATCCGCAAAACACGGTCATCATGGTTCAGCCGGAAAATGAGGTCGGCAGCTATCGCAACCCGCGCGACCATGGCGCGGCGGCGCAGGCGCTGTTCGACGGCCCGGTGCCCGCGGCACTCACGCGCGCGCTCGACAAGCCGTCCGGCACCTGGGCCAGCCTGTTCGGCGCGCAGGCGGATCGCGCCTTCAACACCTGGCATACCGCGCGCTATATCGAAGCGCTGGCGAGCGCGGGCAAGGCGATCAAGCCGCTGCCCATCTATGTGAACGCCTCGCTCACCAACCCGTTCGAGCCGGTCGATCCGATGACGGTGTCGAGCGGCGGACCGCAGGGCGATGTCATCGACATCTGGAAGGCGGCGGCGCCGTCGGTCGATATCGCCGCGCCCGATATTTATGATCGCGTCAGCCGCAACGTGTTCCGGCATTTCGATCTCTATGCCCGCCCCGACAATGCGTTGATGGTGCCGGAAATCGGCAATGCGGCCGAATATGCGCGCTATTTCTGGGCGGCGCTGGGCCGCGGCGCGATCGGCTTCGCGCCGTTCGGCATGGATGATACCGACTATTTCAACTATCCGCTCGGCGCCAAGCGGCTGGATGATGCGACGCTGAACGCCTTCGGCGACAAATATCGCATCATGGCGTCCGCGCCATGGGCGAAGATCGCCTTCGACCATCCCGTCTGGGGGACGGCGAAGCCCGATGATGGCGCACCGGTGTCGACGACGATGGGCGCCTGGACGATCACCGCCAGCTTTGGCCAATGGCAGTTCGGCCAGCGCGACTGGTTTCCCAAGGCGGATCTGCCGGCCTGGGCGGAGCAGCCGGTGGGCGGCATGGTGGTGGCGCAATTGTCCGCCAATGAATTCCTGTTCACCGGCGACCATGTCCGCGTGCAGTTCGCTGCCAAGGATGGGAGCGCGCCGGGCGGCATGATCGTCCGTGTGGAGGAAGGCCATTTCGACGCGCAGGGCGACTGGGTGATGGACCGCATCTGGAACGGGGACCAGACCGACTATGGGCTGAACCTCATCGACCAGCCGGTCTGGCTCAAGGTGACGATGGGCCGCTATCGCTGAGGCTTGGTTCCCGATCGGGAAGCGCTCGGACCGCACGCGCCCGCCGATGCCGATCACCAATTTCGACCAAAGGGCGGCCCGCGGCTTCGCAGCCGCACGCCGCCCCCAGGTTCAGTTGCCGAACTGGATGCGCACGCCGCCCATGATCCGCCGGCCGCCATAGGACAGGCGCATCACTCGCGGCGTGCCATCGGCGAAAGGCACGTAGCTGCCGGTCGATGCCGTCGCTGCTTCCCGCGTCATGTTGCGCCCTTCCAGATAGACCTGGAAATTGCGCGTGATGTTGTAGGAGATCTTGGCGTCGATGAAGGTGGTGGAATCGGTGAAGCGCGGCACCCCCGGATTATAGCCGGGCGCCACCAGCCGCACATTGGTCCATTGCTCGCCGGGATAATTGATGTCGATATTGTTGCCGCCGCACGGCGTGATGCAATTGAAGGTCGAACTGCGCTTCTGATAGGCGACGCGCATGTTGAGCTTGCCATCATCATACCAGAGCGAGGCATTGGTATAATATTTGGACTCGTTGGGCGGGGCCATGACATCGCCGGTCAGCGGGTCCTGCTGGCCCGTCGTGGCCGAAGATCCCAGGATCGACATGTTCACGTCCGCGCCGGTATATTTGAGGAACCAGGGCAGGAAGGTGAAGGCGGTCTTGGCCGAAAACTCCCAGATCGACCGCTTGTAGCCCGGGCCATTGTCCCAGCTGGGATAAGTGAATTCATAGCTGGAAAGCGGCTCGCCGGTCGCGGGATCGATCTGGTCGCTGCCCGCGAAGGGGCGCGCCGTTTTCGACACCGAAATGGGCTGACCCACCTTCACGTCCAGCTTGCCATAAGCGACCGACAGCAAGGTGTCGGCATTGGGATACCATTCCAGCGACGCGTTGTAGCTCCACGCCATGAACGGCTTGAGCGCGGGATTGCCCACGCGGCCGGAACAGCCGAAGATGTCGTCGCCCGACGTGTCGAGAATGTCGCGCTGGTCGATGGTGCAATTGCCGCCGGCGATCAGGCGGCTCATCGATGGGCGCGCCACCGTCTTGCCCCCGTAAAGGCGCAGCACCACGCTTTCGTTGAAACCCCACAAATTGAAGTTGAAGCTCGGCAGCCAGTCGTTGGTGCTGCCGTTGACCGATGTATTCTGGGCAAAGGACTGGACGATGATGCCGCCCGGATTGTCGGGATCGAGCGGGTTGAAAGTCGGCGTGGTGCGAATGGTGTTCAGCGTCAGCAGCGCCGACCCCGTCACCTTGGCGAACACGCCGCGCACGCCGACATTGCCGTTGAACAGCAGACCATAAGGAAGGGGCTGTTCGAAATCGACCATGGCATAGATATTCTTGATCTCTTCGCGCACTCGCGTGACCGGCTGGTCATACATCTGCCCGTTGCTGCCCATGCAGGTCTTGAGACAGTCGAAATTCATATATTGCGACGCGCCCAGCGCGTCGAACAGCTGGTCGGTGCGGATGCCCTGCCAGGCCGAAGGCAGGTTGCCGCGATTGGGCAGATCGCCAAAATATTCGGAATCGCTGTCCTCCAGCGTGCGGCGGAACAGCGCCTCCAGTTCCTGGGGCGTCAGCGTATCCACGCCCGAGCGGACGTTGAGCGGGTTGGTGCTGGGCACAAAGCCATAGTTGCAGGACAGGCCGCCTGGCGCGGCCGATCCAGCCGTGGGCTGACAGGCGCGTAACGTCCCGCGCACATTGGCGGTCGGCACGATTATCGCGGGAATATAGCCTTCCTGCCCAAAAGTGCCAACAGCGCTTTGCGCGGTATAGCCGCCGCCGCCCCAGCGATCGAGCTTGTTGCGGCGATACATGGCGCCCACTTTTACCCGCGTGACGAAGGGCAACATCTCGTCGGTCCGGTAGGCAACGTCCAGCTTGGCGATGCGTTCGGAGGATTCGCCGAGCGCCGGCGAATAGGACACGCCAAAAGATGGCGTGGTAAGCGGCATCTGCCCCACCGTATAGGCCGGCGTCGCCGGGCCGTTGGGGCCGGCTGCGACCGCATTCTGGCCGATGCAATTGGGCGCAACGCCGCCGCCGATGCAAACGGCAGGGTTCAATTGGACGAAGTTGGAGGGGTTGCTCTCATCATAATCGGCGGGCACCTGGATGTCCCACAACCCGTTGGGCTGCAGAGTGAGCTCGGCATTGCCATAGGTGTAGGAACGCGACGTGCGCATGTCGCCGCGGCTCGAACTGGCCGTCGTAAAGCCGGCCATCGCGTCGATCTCCAGTCGATCGCCACGATATTCAGCCCCGAACTGCGCGTATTTCGTCTTGGTGTCGATCGTATTTTCGATCTGGTCGATGTTCACCGCATTGTTCGTCAGCGTCATCGCCGTCACATTGTGCTTCTCGTCCACCACCACGCTATCGGGCACGACATTGAGCACGTTGCCCAGCGTCGCATTGTTGAGATAGCTGTTCAGCCCCTCGAAGAGATAATAGCCCTCGGGCGCATTGGGCGAGACGCGGCGAACGCGCGGGTAGCCACTGGTCGTGTCGACAAAGGTGCCATTTACGTTCTGGCTGAACAGGGTTACCGGATTGCGGCTGCGGTTCTGGTCATGCACCTTGCGATTGGCCATGGTGCCTTTTGCGAAGATGGTGAGATTGTCTGTCAGCCTGTAGTCGAACCGCGCATCGACCGCATAGCGCTCATCGGTCTGCGTGTTCATGAAGTTCCGGATCAGCGAGGGCGTATAATCGTTCCATTGATTGAGGCAGCTTTGCTGCTCCAGCGTTCGCTGGTTGCGCTGCGCCGTCGTGCCACCGGGATTATAGGGGAACAGGTCGAAACATTCCGCCTTGCTCTGCGCGGACGCGGCCTTCGTAATCAATGATCTCGGCGTTTCCGTGCTGTTGGCGAACATGACGTCGGCAGCCTCGGTGCCGATGGTGTTGACATTATATTCGAACGTCTTTTCGGGCGACTGGTCAAAATCGAACAGGCGGGAATAGCCACGATTGTTGCTGGTCGTGGTTTCGTAGCCGTGACCGGTATTCTGGATTTTTGAATAGCTGCCGCTGACGATCACGCCCAGCCGGTCGTCGAAGAATTTACGTGATGCGACGCCGTTGAAATCGGGCGTCCAGCTCTTGCCCAGGCTGTTCTGGCTGCCGCCTGCGCGGAAAGAGACATAAGGCTTCTTGAAATCGAGTCCGGTACGCGTCTTGATCTGCACCGTGCCGCCCAGCGATCCTTCGGTCATGTCGGCGGTCGATCCTTTGACCACGTCGACGCTCTTGACCAATTCCGCCGGCAGCTCGCGCAGGTCGGCGCTGCGGCCCGCATCGGCGTTGAGCGCCAGACCGGTGGTGCTCTGCACGCCGATCCCATCCAACTCGACGCGGGTCAGGTCCGGGCCATTGCCGCGCACAGCCACGGATTCGCCCTCGCCAAACTCGTTGCGACCCAGCGCAACGCCAGGAATGCGGGATATCGCTTCATTGACGTTGCGATCGGGGAAGGAGCCGATGTCGTCCGCCACAATGGAATCCGTTGCGGTCTTGGCGTCTTTTTTGCGGTTGTTCGCCGATTGCTGGCTGGCGCGCGAGCCGACGACGACGATGTCGGCGTAGCTAGTGCCGGATTGGTCCGCTTGCTGCGCTCGCGCCGCTGCGCCGGATAGCAGCGCCAGCCCCAAGGTCGTCCATGATGCGGACGTGACAATAGTATGACGGACATCGAATCGATGTTTCATGCACCCTCTCCACCCTGTGCCGGGACTGGCATCCGATGAGGCTTTTGACGCCTCTATTCGGCTTTGGAGCGACCCCAACCAGCTCCCAGAATGTAACCCCACAAACCCCTATTTGGGATTCGCTGATCTGGGGTGCCATGCTTTGTCCGACAAATCAATTCGGATTTGTCATATTCCTCATGATCCCATTTCCATCTGTAGCGGACGCGTCAGATTGAACTGCCTTGGCAGTGCTCGGTGTTGATAGATGAAGCCTGACTGCAGATCAGTGCGGCGGGGCCATTTTCACCGCCGCACGCGCGAACAGCATGACTACGCCAAAGCAGAGCAGCGGCAGCAACAGCGCGAGTTGCAGGCCCCTGCCATGGCTCACCAGCCCCATGAGCGGCGGGAAGACCGCGCCGCCGATGATCGCCATGACTAGCAGCGAGGCGCCGGTTGCGCTGTCCTCTCCCAGATCGGCAATGCCCAGCGCGAAGATGGTCGGGAACATGATCGACATGAACAGGCTGGTGAGCGTCAGGGCGAACACGGCTGCCGCTCCGGCGGCAAGGGCCGCCATGCCCGTCAGCGCTGCGGCGGCGATGCCGAATCCCAGCAGCAGGCGCGCCGGCGTCACGCGCGTCATCAGCCAGGCGCCGGCAAAGCGGCCGACCATGAACAGGAACAGGCTGGCCGACAGCAGGAAGGCGGCGTTGCGCTCGCTGGTGGCTGGCATCTGTTCCTTGACGAAATCGACGAAGAAGCTCCAGATCCCCACCTGCGCGCCGACATAGAAGAACTGGGTTGCGACGGCCGTGCGCAGCAGCGGGGAGCGCCAGGCCGATAGGCCCGGCCGCGCTGTGCCTTCGCTTATGGACCGCCTGGCCGTTGGCAACCGGACAAAGGCGACGCCGATCGCGACGCACAGCACCAGCAGCGCCAGCAGCAGATAGGGCATCTGCACCATCTGCGCCTCGGCCGCCTGATACGCGTCCCGCGCGGCGGGGCTCATAGCCTCCCAGGCGCCGCGGTCATGCTCCACGCCCGAAAAGATGAACAGCCCGCCCAGGATCGGGGCGCACACCGCGCCCAGACCATTGAACGCCTGGGCAAGGGTGAGGCGCTGAGACGCGCGATCGCGATCGCCAAAGTGGACGATCAGTGGATTGGCCGTCGTTTCCAGGGTCGCAGCGCCTGCGGCGATGATGAAGAGCGCCGCCAGGAAAGCCCAATAGGCGCGCAGTTCAGCGGCGGGATAAAAGAGGAGCGCGCCGGCCGCATAGAGGGTGAGGCCCGTCAAGATGCCGGCGCGATAGCCGAAATGGCGCGCCAGTCTGCCGGCGGGCAGGGCAACCAGGAAATAGGCGAGATAGAAGACGAACTGGATGAAGCCTGCTTCGGCGCGGCTAAGGTCTAGCGCCTTCTGGAATTGCCGGATCAATATGTCGTTCAGATTGTGAGCCAGCGCCCAGAGCAGGAACAGGCTGACGATCAGCACGAAGCCAGTGCGATAGCCAAGTGTGACCAGAGGGCTGCCCCGGGCCGGCGCCGCCGGTGGTGCCGCCTGGGTAATGGTGGGTAACGCCACGCCAATCCTCGTCCGCTCTTATGCCTTGTGCAGCCATCTATAGACGGGGCAGCAATCAACCAGAAACCGAATTTCTCATCTGAAAGATATTTTTCCGGGTGAAATAGCCTCTCTCTGTTCTTTCGGGTCGGGTTGACGAGCGCATAGTGCCGCAAACGGACGAAAATCTGCCCTGTCTGCCGGAGCTGGAGTGGGAAATATCAGGATGCGAACAAATCGCCCTGGCGCGGTCGCGCAACCGGGCGCGACGGGGCAGGGCGCGCGCTCACCAGCGCCCGCGCGCGCCCGGTCAGCGTATAGACGGCCTGGCGCTGCGCCCCGCGATTGAGATGATCGACGCGGTAGCCTTGATAATGACGCTTGAGCAGGCCGGCCTTGACCAGTTCCGAGGCTGCACGGCTGAGGTTGGTCTTGCCCGATGCCCGCACCCGGGCGCGTACTTCATCCTCCACAGCCGCCTCATCCGCTGCGGCGTCGCCGCTCAGCCGGGCATCGCGGCGCAGCTCCTCCCGCACGCGCTCCACCAGCGCCATTCGGCGTGGATCGCGCTGGCCCATCGGAGTCAACGCATCGCATAGCCAGTCCCGCAATGGCACCAGCCCATCCCCGACCCGGACCACCGGCCCGGCGCTGCCGTCCGGTCGCGCCACATCGGCGATCAGCGTCAGCAGCATGAAGGCGTAACGCGGGCGCGAGCAGCAATGCGACAATTGATCGAGCAGCAGCGAAATATCGCTGCCGCCGGCGACGCGGGAAGGAACGGACGCATGAAACATATCGTGAATCAAGCACAGAGCAGGTCCGATGTGAATCCGCTTTTTTCCACGAGTCGCACTTTGTCGGCTGTGACACTTCACCGTCGGGTAAAGTGTCACGCCGGAAACTTTACCAGCCTCGCCAACAGTGCGGATCGACAGGGGCGGACGTTCGACCATTGCCGTTGATCGGATGCAAGAGGGGAAACAGGCCAGAATGTCGGAAGGTCGTCCAAACCTATTCCGCTGTCCTATTCCGGTAAATCATGATCCATGGAGAACGATGCTTGCGCCATCGTCTTTGCCGTCGATCAGCCCCGCGGACGCTTGCGCCTGTCGCCTGGATGTCGCGTCGGTGTCGCTTCGCGGGCACGTAGCGGGCGCTTCGCGGTCGCTTCCGGCCCGGAAAGGGCGACGACACTGTGAACTTCGCCGCCGTCCGATCCTGTCGGCTTGGCCCGTCAGACCTGCACCCGATCCAGCCGCGGCGAGAGCAGATGGACCGCGAGCAGAGCGATGAAATAGGCGCTTCCGGCGACCGCGAACAGCGGCGTGTAGCTGCCGATGCTGTCGAGGACATAGCCGGCATATTTGGCCATCACCATGCCGCCGATCGCGCCCATGGTTCCGCCGATGCCCACGACCGATCCCACCGCTCCGCGCGGGAATATGTCGGAAGGCAGTGTATAGAGATTGGCCGAAAAGGCCTGGTGCGCCGCGGTCGCGATGCCGATCACGAGCACCGCCAGCCACAGATTGTCGATCGACTGGGCGAAGAAGATCGGGAGGACGGCGCAGGCGCAGATCAGCATCGTCAGCTTGCGCGCGGCATTGACGCTCTTGCCCGCCTTCATCAAGCGGCTCGACAGCCAGCCGCCAAATATGCTGCCCCCGTCGGACAACAGATAGATGGCGACCAGCGGCGGCCCGAAGCTGATCAGGTCCAGCCCGTAGCGCGTGCCCAGATACCCCGGCAGCCAGAAGAGGAAGAACCACCAGATCGGATCGATGAAGAATTTGCCCAGCGCATAGGCCCAGGTTTCCCGGACGCTGATGATCCGCGTCCACCCGATCTTCTGCACCGGGTCTGCGGGGTCCTGCTGGATATAGGCCAGTTCGCTCGCCGTGACCTTGGGATGCTCCTCGGGCCGGCGATACAGCGCCAGCCATGCGATCAGCCAGACGATGCCGAAGATGCCCGTGGCGTAGAAGGCGACGCGCCAGCCATAGGCCACGGTCAGCCACGGAACGAGCAGGGGGGTCACGATCGCACCAACATTGGCGCCAGCGTTGAACAGCCCGATCGCGAAGGCGCGCTCTTTTTGCGGGAACCATTCAGTCACGGCCTTGATACCGGCCGGGAAATTGCCGGACTCGCCAATGCCAAGGCCAAAGCGGGCAAAGGCAAACTGGGTGACGCCATGGACGCCGCCATGCGCCATGTGGGCGATCGTCCACACCACCACCGCAGCGGCATAGCCCAGGCGCGCGCCGATCACGTCGACGATGCGCCCAAACCCCAGATAACCAATCGCATAGGCGGCCTGGAACCAGAAGACGATATTGGCATAGTCGGTTTCCGACCAGGCCATTTCCTGCGCCAGGGTTGGCTTGAGCACGCCGATCATCTGGCGATCGACATAGTTTATCGCCGTAGCCGCGAAGAGCAGACCGACAATGACCCATCGGTAACGACCCACTACCGGCGGTTGCATGGCCGGCGGTTGCATGAGTGGGGCCTGTGTCCCGGCGTCGTTCATCATCCTGCTCCGTTTCTCTGTGCGGCCGCTTCAGCGCGGCTCTTGTGCGCCAATCCTGCAATGCAGCGTGCCCAATGGGCCAAAATCCATTTCGACGGATTGCCCCGGCCGCACCGGGTGCACCCCTGTTACGGCACCGGTCGAAATCCACCAGCCTTCCCGGATGCTTATGCCGCGCGCGGCGAGGTTGCCAAGCAGGAAGCTCACCGATCCGATCGCGCCTCGGGCGAAGGCCGCAGCCTTGCCGCTGCCCACGACGTCGCCGTCAATCCGGGTCGTCACGGACTGCTCGGCATAGGCGCCGCTGCGCCAGTCCGCCACCGCCGGGCCGATCAGAAGGCCGTTATTGTTGCCGAAGTCGGAGATGGTGACGGCCGGGCCCATGCCGTTGATGCCCGCGAACGGCGAACTGGCGATCTCCACGCCGATATGCACCGCGTCGATATGTTCGGCCGCCTCCTCCAGCGTGAAGTCCGTCTGGCCGGCGGGCGGCGTGCTGCCGATGCGGAACAGATATTCCGCCTCGATCGCGCCAAATCCATCGGCGAACATATATCCTTCCGCGTCGGCTGCGATCGGGGCGACGGTATCGGCGAAGATTGGCCCGGCAAGTCGGTCGCAGCCATATTGGGCGTCGAGCGGCGGCAGGATGCGTCCGACCTTCCAGCCCGCAATATCCTGATCCACGCGGGCCAGGGCAGCATCCTGAATGGCATAGGCCTCGGCCAGAGTCTCAGGCGGCGTGCCCGGATAATCGGCAAATCCCTGCGCCGCGCGCCGCGCCGCCAGGAAGCGTTCCGCTATGGCGTGCGCCATCGTGCTGTTGCCCCCCACCCGATCCATCCTTTCCTTCATCATCTGCCGATCGGGTATAGGAAACCGGTGTCATGATCAAGCCATGTTGATGTCATCGCTAGCGCGAATCCACGGTCAGGCTATAAGGCGCCATGGCAAATCAGAAACAGGATGAGGGCGCGACCGCCAAGTTGACGATCAATGACATCGCGCGGCTGGCCGGGGTTTCCAAGAAAACCGTGAGCCGCGTCATCAACCGGTCGCCACTGCTCAACCGTGAAACGCGCGAAAAGGTGGAAGCGATCATCCGCGAAACCGGCTATGTTCCCAATCCCCAGGCGCGCGCGCTGGCCCTGGGGCGTAACTTCCTGATCGGCCTTATTTACGACAATCCCAATGCGCAGATGGTGCTGTCGATGCAGCGCGGTATCTTGGAGGCGCTGCACGGCACGGAATTCGAACTGGTGATCCGGCCGGTCGATCGCGGGTCAAACCATGTAATGGACGATATTCGCGGTTTCGTCACGCGCCAGCGCCTGTTCGGCGTGGTCGTGCTGCCGCCCATGTCGGAAAATGACGTGTTGATGCGGATGCTGGACGAGCAGGGGTGCCGCTATGTGCGGATGGGATCGGCGATGCTCGACGATCCGGAGCATATGGTCGCGTCCAATGACCGCGAGGCGGTGGCCGACGCGGTGCGCCATCTGATCGCGCAGGGCCATCGGCGAATCGGCCTGATCGCTGGACCGCACGGCTTCCGATCGGCGCGAGAGCGGCGGGAGGGCTTTGAAATGGCGCTGGCGGAGGCTGGCATCAGCCTGCCGCGCAGCCTGGTCGCGGACGGCCAATACACGTTCGAATCCGGCCTTTCAGCGTCGGAAAGCCTGTTCGACTTGTCGCCTCGCCCAACCGCGATCTTCGCCAGCAATGACGAGATGGCGGCCGGGGTCCTCTATGCCGCCCGCTTACGCGCAATCGCCGTGCCGGACGAGCTGTCCATCATCGGTTTCGACGACACGCCGGTCACCACCCGCGTCTGGCCGCCGCTCAGCACCGTGCGCTGGCCGATCGTCGCCATGGGACGGGCGGCCGCGCTCAAGCTCATCGGCACCGCGATTGGGGAGGATGCGGAGGTGAATGAACCCTCGATGTTCAGCTCCACCCTGATCCGTCGCGGATCGGTTGCGCCCCCCGCCCAGACTTGATAGACGCTGACACCGGTGTCTGGTCAGGCCGGGCGTACAGGGATGAGGAGCCAGAATGTTCGAGAAAACCTATCACGCCACCCATCCGGATATGATGGAATGCGTGGACAATGAGTCCCTGCGTGATCGCTATCTGGTCGGCGGCATGTTCGTAGCCGGGCAGGTGGTGCTCAACTACAGCCATAATGAGCGGTTCGTCATCGGCGGCGCGGTGCCTGCGGGCGGCTCCCTGAAGCTGCCGGACCAGGCCGAGCCGGCGTCCGCGGCGGGGCACCCCTTTCTGGAGCGGCGCGAAGCGGGGATCGTCAATATCGGCGGGCCGGGCACGATCAGCGTTGATGGCCAGCGGTTCGAGCTTGGCAACAAGGAATGTCTCTACGTCCCCATGGGCTCGAAGGAAGTGATCTTCGAGGGAGCGGACGCGCGCTTCTACATCGCCTCCCTGCCCGCGCACAAAGTCTGCCGGATCCAGAAGATCACCCAGGCGCAGGCCAATCCGCTGGAGCGGGGCGACCTCGCCAATTCCAATCACCGCACCATCTACCAGTTGGTGATCCCAGGCGTATGCGAAAGCGCACAGCTACTGATGGGCCTGACTGTCCTGGAGACCGGCAGCGTGTGGAACACCATGCCGCCGCATCTTCATGACCGACGTAGTGAAATCTATCTTTATTTCGATCTGGAGGGCGGCGACCGCGTCTTCCATTATATGGGTGAGCCCGATGCCATGCGGCACATCGTGATCGAGAATGAGGAAGCGGTGATTTCCCCTCCCTGGTCGGTGCATATGGGGTCTGGCACCAAAAGCTATGCCTTCATCTGGGCGATGGGCGGCGAGAATCTCGACTATACCGACATGAACGTGCTGGACATCTGCCAGTTGCGCTGAGGCCGCTTTATACCCTTCCCTTTGACGGGAAGGACGGAGATATGGATATGACGACCCCCTTCGATCTTTCCGGCCAGACCGCAATCGTCACCGGCGCCAATACCGGCATCGGCCAGGCGATCGCCCTCTCTCTCGCCGCCGCCGGCGCCGACATCGCCGCCGTCGGTCGCACGCCCGCGCAGGACACGGTGGAGAAGGTCCGCGCACTCGGCAGGAAAGCCGAGATCGTTTCGGCCGACCTCTCCAGCATCGAGCCGGTCCAGCGCGTGGTCGACGAGACGCTGGACAAGCTCGGCCGCCTCGACATCCTCGTCAACAATGCCGGCATCATCCGCCGCGCCGACAGCGTCGACTTCACCGAGGAGGATTGGGACGCGGTGATCGACACCAATCTCAAGACGACCTTCTTCCTTTGCCAGGCGGCGGGTCGCCACATGCTGGCCCAGGGCGCGGGCAAGATCATCAACATCGCTTCGCTGCTGTCCTTCCAGGGCGGCATCCGCGTGCCGAGCTATACCGCGTCGAAGAGCGGCGTCGCCGGCCTCACCAAGCTGCTCGCCAATGAATGGGCGGCCAGGGGCGTCAATGTGAACGCCATCGCGCCCGGCTATATCGCCACCAACAACACCGCCGCGCTGCAGGCCGACGAAACCCGCAACCGCCAGATCCAGGAGCGCATCCCGGCGGGCCGCTGGGGCGACCCAAGCGACATTGGCGGCGCGGCCGTGTTCCTGGCGTCGCGCGCCGCCGCCTATATCCACGGCCACACGCTCGCCGTCGACGGCGGCTGGCTGGCGCGCTGATCCGAGCCGGGACGCGCCGTGCTCCTGCGCAGGCAGGAGCCCAGAGCGGCCCGCGATACGCAATACCCCTGGCCCCCTGCATGCGCAGGAGCACCGAACGCCAAGAAGAAGAGGGACCAACCCTCCCACCCGATCAGGAGAGGAATGATGCCCGAAGTCAGCAGGCGCGGAATGATCGGCGCCGCCATGGCGATCCTGCCCGCCACTGCCGTGGCCGCGAGCGGGGATCCGGTCGTCACGACGCGCAGCGGCCGCATTCGCGGGACGCGGGAAGCCGGACTGCAGGTTTTCCGCGGCGTGCGCTATGGCCAGGACAGCGGGCTGCGCCGGTTTCAGGCGCCGCTCGCGCCAGAGCCCTGGCGCGACATTCGGGCCGCCACCGCCTATGCGCCGTCCTGCCCTCAGCGCGCCAGGCAGGACGCCACTAGCGAGGATTGCCTGTTCCTCAACATCTGGACGCCGGGGACGGAGCGGGGGGCCAGGCGGCCGGTGATGCTCTACATCCACGGGGGCGCCTATTCCAACGGCAGCGTTGTCGACCCGCTGAATGACGGGCGGCATCTGGCGGCGCAGGATGTGGTCGTGGTGACGGTCAATCACCGGTTGAACGCGCTGGGCTATCTTTATCTTGCCCGTCTCGATCCCCGCTTCGCCGACAGCGGCAATGTCGGGCAACTGGACCTTGCCCTGGCGCTGCAATGGGTGCGGGACAATATCGCGTCCTTCGGCGGCGACCCCGCGAACATTCTGGTGTTCGGCCAGTCGGGCGGCGGCGCCAAGATCGCGACGATGATGGCCATGCCGGCCGCCAAGGGCCTGTTCCATCGCGCCATCACAATGAGCGGCCAGCAAGTGACGGCCAGCGGACCGCTGAACGCGTCGCGCCGCACCGCCGCCTATCTGGAGCGGCTGCGCGTCTCGCCGGGCGATCTCGCGCCCCTCCTGACCATGCCTGTCGAGCGGCTGATCGACGGGCTGGAGGCGGAGGATCCGATATTGGGTGGCGGCCTCTATATGGGGCCGGTGCTCGACATGCGGTGGCTGCAACGACATCCTTTCTGGCCCGACGCGGCGCCGCAGGGCAACGCTCTCCCCATGATGCTGGGCAATACGCTGGATGAAACCCGCGCCTTCATCGATCCGGACGGGCCGCTGCTGCGCGGCCTGGACTGGAGCAACCTGGCCGACCGGATGGCCGGCCAGTTGCGCATGGACCTGCTGCCCGACTGGATCGTGGCGCAATATCGGGCGCATCATCCTGACTGGTCGCCCGAGCGCATCTTCTATGCGGCGACCACAGCCGGGCGCAGCTGGCCGGGCCAGGTGATCGAGGCGGAAGCGCGCGCGCGCGCCGACGCGCCGACCTGGGTCTATCAGGTGGATTTCCAGTCTCCCACGGAGCCGCGGCGCGGCGCGCCGCATGGGATGGACATCGCCTTGTCCTTCGGCACGCTGGACGCGCCGGGATCATTGACGGGCACAGGGGCAGGCGCGCGCGCCGCCTCGGCCGCGATGATGGCTCGCTTCCTGGCCTTTGCCCGGCGCGGCGATCCCAATGGCGGCGCCATGGCGAAGTGGCCGCAATATCGGCTGGACCAACGGGCGACCATGATCTTCGACGCGCAGAGCCGGGTGATCAACGACCCGCGCGGGTGGGAGCGCGAATTGTTCGCGCGCGTCCCCTATATCCAGCCTGGCAGTTGACGAGAGCGGCGGCAGCGCCGCGCGCTCACGCCGCCGTCATTTCTCGACAGGATAGGAAATGATGAGCGCCAACGGCTCGCCGCCGGTCTGCCGGATGCCGACCACCGCGCCCTCGTAAAGATAGGCGGCCATGCCCGGCTCCAGCATGCGGCTTTTCCCGTCCGACGTGACTTCGCCCCGACCGGACAGGACATAATAGACCTCGTCATGCGCGATGGGGTGCAGACCGATCGCCGCGCCGACATGAAGGATGCGCTTGCGGAACTCCATCCGCCGGGGCTGCGGCACCGCATCGCTGATGCGATAGGCGGTGCTCATGCCAATCGCGCCATGGGGCGGCGGCTCGTCCCGCATCACATCCTTTTCGTCGACCACCGCCATCGGCGCCGCGGCGGTGGCGGCGGCCGCGAGCAGCAAGGCGATCGGCGTCATGGCCTTTCTCCCTGTCGCATCATCTTGTCACGGTCCGACAAGTGCTCAGCAATCTCTCCCTTTTGGCCCGGATAGCGCCCGGATCGGGGTTCCATCGTGTCGAGGTCCCAATCGGCCTCCACGAAGGCGGCGCGTGTTTCGGCCATTTTGGGATAGCCGCCCACTTCCCTTTCATCATCGATGATCTCGCCGCGCCCCTCCGCAACGAAGAAGAGAACGCGCAGATCGTCCGCATCCCTGTCCCAGGGACGCGCGCCGGCACGCGCGAGAACATGGGTTTCGACATCGCGGGCAGGCAGGACCTGCGTGCCCGGCCACCAGACAGGTGGCGCAGCCAGTTCGTTCAGCCTAGCGCGCGTTTCGCCATAACGGCCGAACATCGGCAGCGGCTTTCCGAACTTGTCGACCGCGATATTGTCCTTGCCATAATAATCGAGATCGCCGTCGCCGCCGAGCGTCAGGAAGGGCAGGGCAGTCGCGGTCGATACCCCACCGCGCAGGACATTGCCGACCGCCGAAATCTTCCCGGTCTGGTAGGGATGATCCCCCCATTCCAGCGCCATCAGATTATAATGGACCGCGCGCTCGCCAGGGTCATAGAGGATGTTGTTGACCAGCTGCACCTGCGCGCCTCCCTTGACCAACGGATTGCGCTCTACATTATGGGCGTAAAGATTGCGGTAGATGAGGATCTGGCTGGCATTGTCATGGATCAGCGTCCCCTTGCTATGCTCGCCCTTGGGATGGCTGGCGTCGGCCAGCCCTTCGGCCGCGATATTGTAGGAGAAGGTGATGGCGTGGCTGGTATTCTCCCGCCACTGGTCGGGCGTCGTCCCTTCGAAGCGCGGGCCGGACGCGGACATATTCTCGTCGATCGCCCAGGTGAAGCTGCAATGGTCGATGACCACATGATGCGCCGCGACCGTGGAAAGCGCGTCGGCTTCCCATCCGCTCATCCTCGGCTGCCCGTCGACGCCGGTGCGCACGCGGATATGGCGCATCACCACGTCATGCGTGGCGATGTCGATCCCGGTCTTGATGAGGGTGATGCCTGGCGACGGGGCGGTCTGCCCGGCGATCGTGACATAGGGTTCCGTGATCTTCAGCGTCTGCCGGCCCATGTCGATGAGGCCGCCCACTTCGAAGACGATGATGCGCCGCCCTTTGGCTTCCAGGGCGGCCTTGAAGCTGCCAGGGCCGTCCGGCGCCAGGGTGGTGACGCGAATGATGCGACCGCCGCGCCCGCCTGGAGTGGTGGCGGCCCAGCCGACGGCGCCGGGAAAGGCGGGTTGTGCTCCAGGTGCCGGGGCCGCTGCCGGAGCGGCGGCGACGGGAAGGGCGAGGGTCGTCAGGATCAGGGGGATGAGGGCGCGAGCCATGCTTTCAATTCTCCTCTCGCCCCGTTCTTGACATCGACGTGGCGGGGTTGCAACTTTTTCTGACACCGGTGTCCGGCTGGCGCCAATGGAGAGGAAGAGCCTATGGGCGAGTGTGATCGTCGCACGATGATGCTGGGCGCCAGCGCCATGCTGAGCGTGGCGGCGCAGGCGCAGGGTAGCGCCAGATCGGCGACGCCCACGGGCACCCAGCCGGATGCCCTGATCGACCTTTGGCCGGACGGACCGCCGGGTGCGCCCATGTCACTGCCGTCGGAACTGGTGGAGGAGCGCAGCACCGATCCTGCGGCGCCAGATCGCGCGTTGCTGCACATTGCTCGGCCGCGCCTGGCGCTGTTCCGCGCGCCCCGTCCCAATGGCGCGGCCATGTTGGTGATGCCGGGCGGCGGCTATAATTATGTCGTCATCGACAAGGAGGGTTTTGAGATCGGACCTTGGCTGGCGGCGCGAGGCGTCTCGGCCTTCATTCTCTTTTACCGCTTGCCACAGGAGGGCTGGGCGGCCGGTCCCGATGTCGCGCTGTCCGACGCGCAGCGCGCGATGCGCCTGATCCGCCATCGTGCGGAGGAATTGTCTTTGGATGCGGACCGAGTCGGGGCGATGGGCTTCTCCGCGGGCGGCCATGTTTGCGCCGATCTGGCTACGCGCTTCGGCGCAAGGACCTATGCGCCGGTCGATGCGACGGACGGGTTGTCCGCACGACCCAAGATCGCGGCGCCGATCTACCCGGTCATATCGATGCGTCGGCCGGAGGCGCATGAAGGATCGCGCCGTAACCTGATCGGCGAAACAGCCAGTCCGGCGATGGAACGTCGCCATTCTCCGCACGAAAATGTGACGCCCGACAGCCCGCCCTGCTTTATCGTCCAGGCCGAGGATGATCCAGCGGTGCCGATCGCCAACAGCCTGCTGCTGCGCGACGCGTGGCGCGCGAGGGGCCTGCCGGTGGAAAGCCACTTCTTTGCGGAGGGCGGCCACGGATTTGGACTCCGCCGCGCCGCCGGCAAGCCGGCTGCGATCTGGCCGGAGCTTTTCCACAATTGGGCCGCGGCGCAGGGTCTGTTCGCGCGAGCCTGATCAGGTGGCGGCAAAAATACCCTGAAATTACAAGCATATGACCGAATATAGGTCGTTATCTTTTGCTTCTGCATCTCAGCCATATTGACAGGATTTTTTCACGAGCGCATTTATGACACCGGTGTCCAACGCGGGACAGATCGGCTTCAGCCGACAGCGCGCAGTGGGGGAGGGGATGGACCTTTAGCCCCCGGGATCAGGACGGCCTCTATGAAGAGGTGGTCGGTAAAAGAGAAAGGGAGCGGAAAGGTGCAGATTCAGCGGGTTCAAACGAAGAGCATGGCGACGGCCTGGCTCGCAAGCGCGTCCATCGCCGCATTGGCGCTGGCCACCCCGGCGTCGGCGCAGGATCAGGGTGAGACTGTCGCGCCGCAAAGCGCCGCGCAGGACCAGGTTGCCGACATCGTCGTCACCGGTTTTCGTCAGTCGCTGGGCGCCGCCATCAACCTCAAGCGCCAGTCGGTCGGATCGGTCGACGCGATCGTGGCCGAGGATATCGCCAAATTCCCTGACCAGAATCTCGCCGAATCGCTGCAACGTATCCCCGGCATCTCGATCCAGCGCGACGGCGGCGAAGGGCGGGCGATCACGGTTCGCGGCCTCGGCGCGCAATTCACCCGGGTTCGCGTGAACGGGCTGGAGACGGTCGCGACCTCCACCGATGGCGCCAGTTCCAATCGCGACCGCGCCTTCGACTTCAATGTGTTCGCGTCCGAACTGTTCAGCTCGCTGGTGGTCCACAAGACCGCTGAGGCCTCGCTCGACGAAGGGTCGCTCGGCGCGGTCGTGGACCTCAACACCGGTAATCCGCTGGCGGGCAAGGATGGCTTCACCTTCGTAGGCTCTGCCACCGGCTCCTATAATGACCTCAGCAAGAAATGGGGTCCGCGCCTGGCCGGCCTGCTGTCGTGGAAGTCACCAGACGGGCGATGGGGCGCTTCGCTCTCCGCTGCCTATTCCAAGCTCGACACGCTCCAGATGGGCAACAACACCGTGCGCTGGGCACAGGCGCGCTTCGACAGCGTCGATGGCACGCCCTGCTTCACGCGGCCGAATAGTGGCGGCTCCTATTTGCCGAGCGCTGCCTGCGACGAAGCGGCGCTGGCCTTTCACCCGCGCATTCCCCGTTATGGCGAAATCGCGCAGGAACGCGAACGCCTGGGTATCACCGGGTCGATCCAGTGGGCGCCGAGTGACGCGACCAAGGTGTCGATCGACGGGTTGTTCTCGCGCTTCCGCGAGACGCGCGAGGAAAAATGGGCCGAAGTGCTGCTGCGGTCGAACGAGCGCTCGATCGACGTGGCGGACCCGGTCTATGACAGCAACAACAATATGGTCTCGGCGACGCTGAACGACGCATGGGTGCGGACCGAACATTATCTGCGCAAGTCGCAGACCAAATTCTATCAGCTGGGCGCGACCTGGGACCAGGATGTGAGCGACAGTTTCCGCTTCACTCTGCTGGGCGGCTTTTCCAAGTCGGACGCCTCGATCCCGGTCGAAACCACGCTGGTGTTCGATGATCGCGATGCCCAGGGCTATAGCTTCGACTACAGCAATTCGCGCCGCCCGGTGCTGAGCTTTGGCACCAGCGTCACCGATCCGGCCAATTTCCAGCTTGCCGAGATCCGCGACCGCCCATCCTCGACGGTCAACAAGTTCCGCACGGCGCAGCTGCGCACCGAATGGGATGTGACCGACGGCTTCACCGTCAAGGCCGGCGCGGTCTATCGCCGCTTCTCCTTCGATACCGAAAGCTTCACGCGCGATACGGTGGTGTGCGGCAATGGCGGGTTGGATCGCGTGCTTGGCACGATTACCTGCTCCCCCAGTTCCGCGTTCGGTCCGGGCGCAATCTATGGTTTGCCTGTCACCGCCGACCTGGCTGAACTCTACAAACTGCGCGGGGCCGACGCGCCCGCCGGCACCACGACCCAATGGTTGGTGCCGAACCTTGCCGCTGGGACGGATTATACCAACCTGTACGAACGACCATTGGCCATTGACGCGGGCAATACCCGCGGCGTGGTGGAGAAGACCACGGGTGGCTATATTCAGTTCGACGCCAAGGGCGACATTTTCGGGCTGGAATATGCGGCCAATGCCGGCATTCGCTACGTGAAGACCGACCAGAGCTCGACCGGCCTCAACAATGGCCAGCTGGTCAGCGTATCGCGGTCCTATGAAGACTGGTTGCCGGCAATGAACATCGCCCTGTTCCCGCATCGCGATGTCATCATCCGCGCTTCGGTGGCCGATGTGATGACCCGGCCGAGCCTCGGCAATTTGACGCCGGGCGGTTCTGTCGACGGGTTCAATTATCGCATCAGCTTTGGCAACCCTCAGCTCGACCCCTTCCGGGCGACTGCCTACGACCTGGCGGTCGAATGGTATTTCGCGCCGCAGTCGGTCTTCTCTGTCGCGGCGTTCAAGAAGGATGTGCAGAGCTTCCCGATCAGCCAGACGGTGACGGGCACCTTCGCGTCGACCGGCCTGCCGCTGTCGGTTATCCCGCCCAGTTCGCCCGCCGCGATCCAGCCTGAACGGGCCGAAGGATGGGCGATCAACACGATCGTCAATGGCACCGGCGCGAGCCTGAAAGGCGTCGAGATAGCGGTGCAGGGGCCCTTCAGCTTCCTGCCCGGGTTCCTGTCCCGTTTCGGCGGCATTCTCAACGCGACCTTCGTCGACTCCGACGCGGATTATACGGTCTCAGGTCCGGCGGTGGTGCCCGGCGGCGGGACCGTGGCGGCGGTGCGCAACGCCACATTGTTCGGACTGTCCAAACGGGCCTTCAACGGCACGCTCTACTATGAGGACGCCAAATTCTCGGCGCGTGTTTCTGCCAGCTATCGCAGCAAATATATCGACCAGAACAGCGGCACCGGCAACATCTTCGAGGGCTATAACAGCACGGTCAATGTGGACGCCTCGGTGCGCTACAAGCTGACTGACTGGATCGAACTGTCGCTGGAGGGCATCAACCTGACCGACGACTATCGCGATCGCTACACCGATCTCGACGCCAATCGCAATTATGAGCAGCTGCATTTCGGGCGCACCATTCAGCTGGGCGCGCGGTTCAAGCTGTGACACCTGGCCCGGGCCGCGTCTGCACGCGCGGTCCGGGCCATTTTGCCGCAAGGAAGCAGCCATGACGATCAGCCGCCGCGACGCCCTGACCGGAGCCCTGGCGGGGAGCGCGGTCGCTTTGGGCCCGGGATCGGCCTTCGCCGCCCCCTTGGCCGAGCGCGCCACGGCGCCGGAATGGAAAAGAGGATTCGACAATCAACGGATCGCCGACCTGGGCGACGGGCGCTTCCTCAATCCGCTGATTGCCGGCGATCGGCCCGATCCCGCCATCCTGAAGGACGGCGCGGATTATTACATGACCTTTTCGACCTTCGATTCCTATCCCGGCCTGACCATCTGGCACAGTCGCGACCTCATCAACTGGCAGCCGCGCGGAGCGGCGCTGCGCCAGAATATCGGCTCTGTCTGGGCGGTCAGTCTGGAAAAGCATGCGGGGCGCTATTTCCTCTACATTCCGGTGAAGGCGCAGCCCAACAGCATCTTCGTCATTCATGCCGACACGATCGACGGGCCATGGAGCGACCCCATAGACCTCAAGCTGCACGACCATATCGATCCCTGCCACGCGGTCGGGGAAGATGGCAGTCGATGGCTGTTCCTGTCGGGCGGCGACCGCATCCGGCTGGCGGAGGACGGCTTGTCGACCGTGGGGCCGGTCGAGCATGTCTATGACCCCTGGCGCTACCCCGATGATTGGGACGTCGAAGGCTTCTCGCCCGAAGGGCCGAAAATCCATCGCCATGGCGACTGGTTCTACATGCTGACGGCCGTGGGCGGGACGGCGGGGCCGCCGACCGGGCATATGGTCATCGCCGCGCGTTCCAAATCCATCCATGGCCCGTGGGAGCAGCATCCGGCCAATCCGCTGGTGCGCACGACCAGCCTGGACGAGCGCTGGTGGTCGCGCGGCCATGCCAGCCTGGTGGAGGCGCCGGACAAAAGCTGGTGGGCGGTCTATCATGGCTATGAGAATGGCCTGTGGACGCTGGGGCGGCAGACGCTGCTCGATCCGGTTGAATGGACCAGCGACGGCTGGTTCCGCATGACCGGGGGCGACCTGTCGCAACCGCTGCCCAAACCGAAGGGTGGGCAGGCGCTGCCCCATGGCATGGCGCTGTCCGACGATTTTTCGACATTGCGTCTGGGGGCGAAATGGAATTTCTTCCGCCCCGCGCCGGACGAAGCAAGCCGGGCGCGGGTGGAGGATGGCGCGCTGCTGCTCCAGGGGCGTGGGACGGCGCCGGTGGACTCGTCGCCGCTGCTGCTGATAGCGGGCGACCCGTCCTACATGTTCGAGTGCGATATCGAGATCGCGCCGGGGGGCACGGCGGGTCTGCTGCTCTTTTACGACGACAAGCTCTATTGCGGGCTGGGGTTCGATGAGGCGCGGTTCGTCACGCATCAATATGGGCTGGAGCGCGGACGCCCGGCCAATCCGCATGGTCGCCGCATGCGGATGCGGGTGGTCAACCGGCACCATATCGTGTCCTACCATCTGAGCGGCGACGGCGGCCGCAGTTGGAGCCGCTTCGACCGCGGGATGGAAGTGTCGGGGTACCATCATAATGTGCGCGGCGGCTTTCTGATGCTGCGTCCGGGGCTCTACGCCGCAGGTCCGGGAAAGGCGCGTTTCCGCGACTTTCGGTTTCGCGCGCTATAAGAACTGATGCGTAAAGCGGACAGCGAAAGCGACAAGTGCGCGGCATGATTGCCCATTTGTGTATTTTACATAATCCTTATTATCGAACATTCATGTCCAGTCTCGGGAGCATGGCCGTCGACCGGGTGAGCGCCTTCGTGAGGGTGACACCCCTCCGTCACGCGCTGCGCGCGCGACACCTCCCCTGCCAGGGGAGGATTTTTTAAGATGCAGAACTGCGACCGGCGCCGCGTAGCGATGGTGGAGCGTCTCCGGGTGCTCGTCCTCTGACCGATCCCATGTGCCGCTATTGCGGCCGTGTGGCGTAGAGGGCGTGGTGGGTGAGGATGTAGAGCGTCTTGCCGTCCTTGCCGCCGAAGACGAGTTGCAGCGGGCGTTCGGGCACGTCAATCCGGCCGATTTCCTGCCCGTCGGGGGCGTAGACGAAGATCTGGCCGTTGGCGACATAGACGCGGCCCTGTGCGTCGGTGGCGACCCCTTCCCCGCCGCGATTGGCGAAGGGCTTGAGGTCGGTGAGCGTGCCGCCGGCGCCCACGACGCCGCTATAGGTGCGGTTTTCCGAGCCGTTGGTGACGAATAGTCGAGCACCCGGCCGCGCCTGCACAAAGCCATAGCTGTCGAGCGAGTCGGAGAAGCGCCGGCCGCGATGGTCGTTCGGCCCCTGGGCGAAGACGCGCCAGGCCGGCAGGACGACGGACCCGTCCGGCGACACATATTCCAGCGCCTTGGGCTTGGCCATGTCGCGCGCGAACATCTCCTCCAGCGTCGTGAAGCGATAGCTTTCCGGATCGATCTGGTCCCGAAATTCGCCATTGTTCCACCAGTTGACGGGCATGGTGACGGCGGCATCCTTATCGCGCGCGATCGGCGTTGGGGCGATGACGGTCATCTGCGTGTCGGGCGTGCCGGGCTTGAAGCTGTAGACGGTGCCGTTGCGCCCCTGTGAGGATAGGACCAGCAGATTGCCCGAGCGATCGATCGTCAGATTGACGGGGTCGAGCGCGGCGTCGCGCACGATTTCCAGCCGGCCCGCTTCGGACCAGCGCCAGATGCGCTGAAACTGCCGATCGATGAAATAGAGCCGCCCGTCGGCGTCGATCGCCCCGCCGCCGATGGAATGGAAATCATCGGCGAGTTTTTCGACCGGACCGCCGAAGCGCGCGGGTGTCACCGGATCGGGCGCGGCTTGGACGTCGAGCACGGCGAATTCGCGCTCGCGCACGTCCAGCCCGTGTGTCACGTCGCGGATGGCGTTGGAATAGGGAAATTTGGTGACGCGCAGGAAGGTCGCGCAGCCATTTTCGTCGCAGGTGCCAAGGCCGCTTTCGCCGTTCACATGGACGTTGCGAAAACGAATGTCGCGGACATTGTAGAGGGTGATGGCGGCCGGCGCGGCCTTGCGCGTGCGTGTGACGCGATAGCCATGGAAATTAGCGACCAGGATATTGTCGGAATCGCGGATCTCCAGCGCGGTCGCGTCGCCGCTTTCGCCCCCCTCGCCTTCGGTCTGCGGCGCCAGCAATTCCCAGTTGGAGACGCGGTTGAGCGTGATTTCGCTGCGGACATGATGCTCGACCGACGCCTGGATGATGCGGCCTGGGGTCTGCGTGTCGGAAATCAGGATGCCGGGATGCGCGAAAGTGCTGGGGCTCCAGATATTGGCAAAGGTGCCGCCGCCGCCCTGCGTCACCCAGAGGCTGGCATATTGCCCGTCCCAGCGCCGCGCGGCGTCCGGATCGCCCGTGGCGTTATTGTTGTAGGGGTTGACGCGCGTGCCATCGAACAAGTTGGTGCCGTGCCCGCCCTGGAATTTGACGTCGTTGACCATCGAATTGGCGCCTGCTTTCCAGAGGAGGGCCGTCGCTCTCTGATTGGCGCCATTGCTGTTGATGCCGATGCCCTGGACGATCGCATCGCCGCCCTGCGCGCTTTCGACCACCGCCTTGGGCGCGCCCACGCCCTGAAAGGCGGGCGACGCGTCGGGCAGGACGATCTGCGTCAGGCTGGGGTGAAGGCCCACCAATACGCTGTCGGGCCGCAGCCGCAGCGTGTCGCTGATCCGGTAGAAACCGGCCGGCAGATAGACGGCGCGATGCGTGTCGATCGCCTTTTGCAAGGCGGCGGTGTCGTCCGTCCTGTCGTCGCCCTTCGCGCCCAGAGAGCGGACGCTCACCCAGTCGCTGACCGGCGGCAGGGTGCGGATCGCCAGAGCGGGGGCGGCCGGCAAGGCGCCGATGGGCGCGGCCTGCATGTCGGTCCGGTAGGTCCCCATGCGGCCCGTGCCGGGCAGCGTCAACCCATAGGTGAAGCTGTCCACCTTATAGGCTGCGCCCTTGCCGGCGACGGTGCGGCCGCTTTCCCGGAAGCGCGCGAAGACGGGCATGTTGGCCGCCACGACATTCTGGAAGCCGACCTGGGTATAGACATTCTCCTCGTTGGAGATGACGACGCCGGCTTTCGCTATATTTTCAAAGCGCATGTCCTGGCCCCACAGCCAGTCGCCATAGCCTTCGTCGATCTCGATCCCGATGGGCGTGTCGCGGATCGACACATTGACCATGGTGAGCCCGGCTTCATGTTCGCGAATGGCTGCGTCGCGCTGCCCCTCGAAACTGGAATCGACCAGGGCGAAGGGCCAGGCGGGGGAGGTTTTTTCCGCCAATATGCCGTAGCGGCCGCCGTGGAAATGCAGGTCCTCGGCCTCGTTCGCGACATGATAGAGCCCGGCCAGGCCCGACCCGATGTGGAAGTCGGCATGGGAGACATAGCTGTGCTGGGCCGAATGGAAACGGATGGCGGTGGCGGCCGGATTGCCGTCCAGAATGCGGAAATCGACATTGGTCAGCGCGGAATAGAAGGTGCCGGGATTGGCGTCGGCGATGTCCTTGTTGAAGGGGACGCTGCCGGCGGGCGGAAAGGCGGCGGTCGGCGTGCCCTTGTCGGTCTGGCGCTGGCTGCCGGTGAACATCAGCATATGCGCGACGCCGCGCTGGAAACCGGGCGTGTTGGCGCCGAGCAGGATCACCGGCCGCTGCGCGCCGATGCCGAACAGGCGCACCCCCGGCCACAGGAACAGCGTGCGGCTGATGCGGTAGGTTCCGGCGGGCAGGAAGACGATGCCGCCGCCGGCCGCCGCGGCCTGATCGATCGCCTGCTGGATTGCGGCGCTGTCATCGGCGCGGCCGTCGCCCACGCCCTTCACCGTCACGGCGCGGGGCTCGTCGGGGGCGGTCACATAGACGGATGGCGACGCCAGCGCCGGCTGCGCGCCCGCCAGGCACAACAGCATCGATGCGCAGGCTCCACTCAATCCGTATTTCATCATGCTCTCCACTGGGAAAAATATGTCCCGGCCGTGCAGGACCGGGACAAGGTGGGTGGGGGACGGGTAAGGGGATATCAGAAGTTGAAGCGGACGCCGGCGCGATAGATGCGGCCCAGCGTATCGTAGAGCGCCGGATTGATGTCGAGCCCGGTATTGGTCTGGGGAGAGGCGACCGGATCCTTGTCGAACAGATTGTCGACCTTCCCGTAAATGGAGACCTGGTCCGTGATCTTGTAGCTTGCGCCGACATCCATGTAGAAGGCGCCCTTCATCTTGTTGAAATTGATCGTCGGATGATTGGTGGTCGATGCCGGGCAATTGGTCTGGCACACGACATATTGGTTGCCGAAGGTGCCGTCGCTGAACCAGCGTTCCTGCACCGTCAGGGTGAAGCGGCCGCTGTCATAGGTCTGGGTCGCCAGCCATTTCCAATCGGGCGTGTTGCCATTGTTGGCGCCGGCCTGATCGACCGGGTCTACCCCGGCGATACCCGCTTCGACGACGAACTTGCGGATATGGGTGCCCAGAGCGCGCAACGTCAGACTGCCGGGCAGGCCAAGCGGCTGCTGCCAATGATAGCTTGCCTCGATGTCGAAGCCGCTGGTCTTCCATGACGCCAGGTTGAACGGCTGGACATTGACATAGTTGAGCTGCTGGTTGGCATTGTCGAGGCTGAAGCCGCCGCAGAAGGCCTGGTTGCCCTCGAAGCAGAATTGCACGATCTGCTGCGCTGACAGGCTAGACACGACGCCGCTCAGCTTGATGTCATAATAGTCGAAGGAGAGGCTCAGCCCCGGCGCCCAGGATGGCCGCGCCAGCACGATGCCGACTTCCGTGTTGCGCGCGATTTCGGGTTTGAGGTCGGGGTTGCCGATGGTGTTCTGAAAAATCTGCACCGCCTGACCCTGGAAGGGATCATTGAAATTGGGAACGCTGGTGACGGTCGGCGCGGCGAACAGTTCCGACAGATTGGGCGCGCGGACGTCGCGCGACGTGACGGCGCGCAGGCGGACGCCGTCGATCGGTGTGTCCCAGGTGCCGCCCACCTTCCACGCCCAGACCGTGCCGGACGTGCTGTAATGCGTGCCGCGGCCGGCGGCGTTCAGGTTGGCGCGCCCTGCGCCCTGGCTGTCGAAGAGCGGCAGGTTGATTTCCAGAAAGCCTTCATAAACCTCATATTTGCCGCGGCCATTCTTGTAGTTGCCGGCCGCCCAATTGCTGCCAAGACTGGAATTGAGCAGCGGATCGGCGGGATAATTCTCGTCATTGGGGCTGAGGTCGGACACGCCCGCGCCATAGGGATCGGCGTTCACGCGGTAGAATTCGCGGCGATATTCGCCGCCGAACGCCACCGCGAGCGGCCCCGCCCACAGTTCGACCGGCTCGCCCGAGAAGTTGGCGCTGACCACGTCCTGCGTCAGCTTGGTATGCTGGAACGGGCCATTTTCATGCGGCGCGACATAGGCGAGCGCGGACAGTGATGGCGCGAAATTGCCGAAAATGTTCATCGGGGCGCAGCCATTGGCGCGCGCCACCGGGTCGCGGCACACGATGGCGCCATCGACGGTGATCGCGTCGGCGGCAGCGACATAGCGGTTCTGCAACACGATGTCGCGCACGCGGATGTCGGAAATGGTGATGCCATGCTCATAATAGGCGTCATAGTTCCAGTCCGTGCCGCCCAGGCCGAACTGCCCCTTCAGCCCGCCAACGAAGCGATATTGCTTGCGGTCGGTATAGACCTGCGGGTCGGGCAATTGCGCGTTGGCGGACCCGAAATTGAAGCTGGTGATGCCGGCGGCGGCGCATCGGTCGCGGATCGACTGCGGCAGGAAGGCATTGTCGCACTGGACGGTCAGGTTCGCGCGGCCATAGCCGGGGCTGGGCTGGTTGTTGGTCTTCACCTGCGCGATGTTGACGGTGACATAGGCTTCATTGTTGTCGGCAAAGTCATAGCCGATCCGGGTATAGCCGTTGATGCGCTCCAGCGAGGATTTGAGCGAGGCGCCCGACCCTGGCGCGCCGGACAGGTCGCCGCCCTGGCAGAAGCTGTTGCCCGCGAAGCAATTGCTGACCCGGCCATTGCCGAGCGGCTGGCCGTTCGAGCCGTATTGGAACTGATAGGGCGCGCCATTGGCGTCGAAGGCGATGCCCTGGAGCGGGCCGTTGTTGATCAGGCCATAGCGCGCATATTGGTAGGGCTGGGCATAGTCGCCATAGACATATTGTGGCAGCCCGTTGTTGGTCTGGCCGGTGTTGAACAACGTCGTGGCGCGATACCAGTCGCGGCTGCCGGCGAGGTCGGTGCCGAAATCGCCGGCGTCGACGCCGCCTTCATGGTCATATTCGCCGCTGACGACGAAATGCAGCCGCCCGTCCAGCGCCGACGTGCCATAGGCCGCCTGGACCAGCGCGGTTTCATCATCGCCATATTTGGTGATGCTGCCCAATATATTGCCCTTGAACCCCTCGAATCGGGTGTCGGTGATGAAATTGACCACGCCCCCCACGGCATCCGACCCGTAGGAGGCGGAGGCGCCGCCAGTCACCACGTCGACGCGCTTCACCAGCAATTGCGGGAACATCGAAATGTCGGGAACGCCCGTCACGTTCGCGCCGACGACGCGCTGCCCGTCGAGCAATGTCAGCGTGCGGATGGTGCCAAGGCCGCGCAGCGAGAAGGAGCTGAGGCCCTGCTGGCCGCTCGACGTGCTGAACGTGCCGGTCGCGGCGCCCGTCGATCCCTGCAGCGAGGGCAGCTGCGCGATGGTGTTGAACACATTGGGCTGCGCATTGTTGGCGATCTGTTCCTCGCCGATGACCGTGGTGGGGGTCGGCGCATTGAAGCCGCTGGTGGTGATGCGCGAACCCGTGACGACGATGTCGGCGGCGCTGGGCGGCGGGGTGTCGGCCGCATCCTGCGGCAGGGCGACGTCCTGCGCGGGCGCGGCGGCCGGGGCAGTTTGGGCCTGGGCCATGCCGGCCAGCGCCATGGTCGCAAGGGCGGTCAGGCTGGCGCTAGCGCATTGCCGCGTGATGAATGTCCTCACCTTCTTCGATCCTTCCCTGTATCAGCCGCCCAGCGGGCCGGCCCGCCTGTTGCGGCGATGGTTCCTGTTCCTATCGCGAAGCGGGTCGCGCGGCACTTACGACATAGGTCGTAGACGCTGCAGAACCGCGGATTTTCATGGCTTTGCGGCGTAGAGCGCACGATGGGTGAGGATGAAGAGCGTCCGCTTGTCCGGGCCGCCGAACAGGATCTGGAGCGGCCGTTCGGGCACGTCGATCCGGCCGGTCTGGACGCCGTCCGGGCCATAGACGAATATCTGTCCGTTGGCGACGAACACCCGCCCCTGCCCGTCCACCGCGACGCTTTCGCCGCCGCGATTGGCAAAGGGCTTGAGGTTGGTCAGCGCGCCGCCCGCGCCCACCGTTCCACTGTAGGTGATATTTTCCGACGCGTTGGTGACGAACAGCCGCTCGCCCGGCTTGCCGCTGACGAAGCCATGGGCGTTGAGGCTGTCGGACCAGCGCCAGCCGCTATGATCGATCGGCCCCTGCTGCCACACGCGGAAGGCCGGCAGCGCCAGGCTGCCATCGGGGGAGACATATTCCCGCGCCTTGGGCGTGCCGACGTCGCGCGCGAACATCTCTGACAGGGTGGTGAATTCATAGCTTTCATGATCGAGCTGGTCGCGAAATTCGCCATTATTCCACCAGTTGACCGGCAGCAGCGTGCGCTTGCCCGACGCCTGCCGCACCGGCGTCGGCTGGATCAGCGTCATCTGGTCGAGCGGCCCTTCGGGATCGATCGAGTAGACGCCAGCCTTGGGCCCGAGCGAGGACAGGACGAGCAGATGCCCCGATGCGTCGACCGCCAGATTGACGGGATCGAGCGCATGGTCGCGGATGATTTCCAACCCCCGTCCCTCGCTCCAGCGATGAATGCGCTGGAACCGCCGGTCGATGAAATAGAGCGCGCCTTTGGCGTCGACCGCCGCGCCTGAGATAGACCAGAATCCGTCCTCCAGCTTTTCCACCGGCGCCATGCTGGCCGTCGGCGGCGCGATCGTCCGGTCAGGCGCGCCGATGTCGAGCTTGGCGAATTCCCGTTCCCGCACCAGCAGCTTGCGCGTCACATCCTCGATCGCATTGTCGAACGGATATTTGCTGGCGCGCAGGAACGTGCCGCAGCCTTCGTCGTCGCAGGTCGCATAGCCGCTTTCGGCGTTCACATGGACGTTGCGAAAGCGGATGTCGCTGGAATTATAGAGCTTCACCGCGCTCTTTTCCGGCGCATAGGTGCGGGTGACGCGATAGCCATGATAGTTGGCGAAGAGCAGGTTCTTCGAGTTGCGGATGTCGAGCGAGATGGCATCGGGCCCATCGCCCACCTCCTGCTCAGTCTGGGGCGCGAGGAATTCCCAGTTCTGCACATTGTCGAGCACGAATTCGTTGCGGGCATGATGTTCGACCGACATTTCGTAAACATGGCCCGGCGTGCTGGTGTCGCTGATATAGAAGCCGGCCTGGGCAAAGCTGTTGGGGCTCCAGACGTCGGCGAAGGTGCCGCCGCCTCCGTCCGTCACCCAGATGCTGGGATATTGCGCGTCGAGCCGATGGTCGGTCACCGGATCGCCGGTATGAACCATCAGCGAGCCCAGCATCTTGCCATCCGCGGTCGGCGTGCCGCCGCCGCCCATGATCTTCACGTCCTCCACCAGGCTCTGCTCGCCCGATCGCCACAGCAGGGCCGACGCACGCGGGTTGACCCGTCCGGTAAAGAGGCCGAGGCCCGAGAGGATCGTGTCGCTGCCCTTGCGGCTTTCAAGGATCGGCAGCACCGGGCCGAGGCCGGCATGGCGCGGATTTTCGTCCGGAATATAGAGTTGGGTGATGGCGGGATGCAGGCCGATAAGCACGCTGTCGGGCCGCAGCACCAGCCTGTCCGTGACCTTGTAGAAGCCGGTCGGGAAATAGAGGATGGGATGGGCGTCGATCGCCTTCTGGATGGCGGAGGTATCGTCCGCCTTGCCATCGCCGACGACGCCCAGCGTGCGGACATTCACCCATTGCGCCATCGCCGGCAGGTCACGGATCGCGGGGGTGCGCGGCGCCGGCATGGCGGGCAGCGCCTCCATATCGGCCTGGGTGCCATATTCGCCCATATGGCCCAGGTCCGGCACCATGAGGCCATAGGAGAAGGAGGAAACCTTGTAGGCCGGCCCCTTGCCCGCGATCGTGCGGCCGCTGTCGCGGAATCGCGCGAACACCGGGCTGTTCTGCGCCAGCGCATTTTCGAAACCGATCTGCGTGAAGGCATTATTCTCGTTGGAGATGATGACCCCGGCGCGGCTGACATTCTCGAACCGGACATCCTTGCCCCACAGCGAGTCGCCATAGCCGCGATCCACCTCTATGCCGACGGGCGTGTTGCGGATGGCGACATTGACCATCGTCAGGTCGACCTCATGCTCGCGAATGGCGGCGTCGCGCTGCCCGTCGAAGGTCGAATCGATGAGCGTGAACTGCCAGGCGGGCGAGGTCTTTTCCGTGACGATGCCATAGCGGCCGCCCTGGAAATGGACATTCTCGATGATGTTGCCGGCCTGGTAGACGCCGGCGAAGCCATCCCCCAGCCGGAACTCCATATGGCTGAGGAAGGCATGTTGCGCCATGCGGAAGCGCACGCCCGCCGCGGCCGGATTGCCGGCGCCAATCTCTATGTCGATGTTGCTCATCGCCGAATAGAAGGTGCCCGAATTGGCGTCGCGCACCACCTTGTCGCGCGGCACGATGGTCGGCACGGGCACCGGCACGTCGCCGACGCGATACTGGTCGCCGCCGCCAAAGACGATCATCGTCGATACGCCCTGCTGGAAACCCGGCGTGTTCGCGCCCAGCAGGATGACCGGACGCGTCGGCCCGACGCCATAGACGCGCACGCCGGGGGGCACGATGAGGGTGCGGCTGATGCGATAGGTGCCCGACGGCAGGAAGACCATGCCATGGCCCGTCTTGTCGCGCGCGCGGTCGAGCGCCTGCTGGATCGCGTCGCTGTCGTCGGTGCGGCCGTCGCCCCGCCCGGCGACCGTGACGGCGCTCGGTTCCTCCGGCGGCTTGGGAAAGACGGACGCGCTCGCCGCCCACGCCTCGTTCCCGCTCGCCAGTGCCGTCGCCGCCAGCAGCGCCGCCATGATGCTGCGTCCGATCATCACCGCCTCTCCCCATGATTGTTGCATCCTGCCCCATGGCTAAAGGAGCGCGCAGGTTAGGGCACTTGCGACAAAGGTCGTAGTTTTCATGCCTTGCCCCGCGCCCCTATAGGATGGCCGTCAGGCGATGCCTTGTGCAGGGGACGCCGCATCGATCGCGAGGATCTGCTTTGCCGCCTTCACCCGCCCCCGTCCCCGCCGCTCCGTTGGCCATCGTCGTCATGGGGGTGAGCGGCTGCGGCAAATCAACGCTTGGCGCGCTGCTGGGCGAGGCGCTGGATGCGCCGTTCCTGGAAGGGGACGCCTTTCATTCCCCGCAGGCCGTCGAGAAGATGCGCGCAGGGCAGCCGCTCACCGACGCCGATCGCTGGCCCTGGCTCGATCGGCTGGGGCAGGCAGCGGCCGATGCGGTCTTGGCGCACGGCACCGCCGTGGTCGCCTGTTCCGCGCTGCGGCGCGCCTATCGGGCGCGGTTGCGCGCGGCCATCCCCGCGCCGGTGCGCTTCATCCTGCTGGAGCATAGTCGCGAGGAACTGCTCGCTCGCCTCGCGGCGCGACCGCACCATTATATGCCCGCCAGCCTGCTCGACAGTCAGCTCGCGACGCTGGAGCGGCCGACGCCCGACGAAGGCGCGATGATCATTGATACGGACGCGGCCCCGACCGCCCTGCGCGACGCGGCGCTGGACTGGCTGCGCTGAACCCGCGTTCAGGGCATCAGTCGCCGGCGGCCTTCCCATAAATGCCAGCGCATCGCCAGCGCCGCGCCGTCCGGATCCTGGGCTCGGATGGCGGCGACGATCACTTCATGTTCGCGCAGCATGGTTTCGACCACTTCGGGCGGGCGGGACCGCGAAATATCGACGCCTGCGCGCATGATCTTCTCGACATCGGGCCATAGCGCGTCGAACGCCTGCAGGAAGGCGGGATTGCCGGTCGCTGCCGCGATGCGCCGGTGCAATTCCATATCCTCGGCATGGGCCGGTTCGCTGGAGAGCAAGGCTTCGCGCAGCAGCGCCATGCCTTCCTCCACATGCGCCATTTCCTGCGCTGTGCGCCGCGTCGCCGCCAGTCGCGCGGCCTCCGCCTCCAGCACGAAGCGCACTTCATAGCTGCCGAGCGTCGTCGGCAATTCGCTCATCGGCATGAATGCAGCGAGCCGCTCGGACGGGCGGCTCTTGACGAAGGAGCCGGCGCCGCGGCGCGCTTCGGTGATGCCGTCCGACGCCAACCGCACCAGCGCCTCACGCACGATGGCGCGCGACACGCCAAAGGTCTCGGCCAGCCGCGCTTCGGATGGCAGGCGCGCGCCGACCTCCAGATCATCCGACTTGATGATCTCGACGATGCCGGCATAGGCCTGATCGGACAGTCGGACCTGGTTCATGTCTGCGTTGCGCCCGCCACGAGGGTCATCGGGCCTGCTCCCTTAGAATATGCTGCTGGCGAGCATTACCAGCAGCAGGCCCACCACCGCCACCACCGTTTCCATGATCGACCAGGTCTTGAAGGTGCCGGGCATGTCGGTGCCGAGATAGCTTTTCACCAGCCAAAAGCCGGGATCGTTGACATGGCTGAAGAAGAGCGAGCCCGCGCCGATCGCCAGCACCATCCATTCCGGCTCCACACCCGAGGCGGTCACCAGGCCCTGCATGACGCCCGCCGTGGTGATCGTCGCCACCGTCGCCGATCCTGTCGCGAGGCGAATGCAGACCGACACGCCCCAGGCCAGCAGCAGGGGCGAGATCGCGCCGCCATCGGCGATCCGCACCAGAAGGTCGGACAGGCCGGCGGTTACCAGCACCTGCTTGAGCGCGCCGCCGGCGCCGATGGCAAGGATGATGCCGCCCGCCGGCGTCATCGCCTCGGTCCAGATCGCGCCCTGGATGCGGCTGTCGGTGATGCGCCGGCCGAACAGCAGCGGCAACGCGACCAGCGTGGCGACCAGCAGGGCGACGACCGGATCGCTGACCCAGGTCAGCCAGGCGAAATGGACGGCGACCGGCGGCGGCATCAGCGCGACCGCCTGGCCAGCGGCGATCAGCAAGACCGGCAGCAGGACGGCGCTCAAGGCGCGCCCGACCGAAGGGGTGGGCACGTCGGCCCGCACCGGGTCGAGCAAGGGCGGGCTGAGCGTGACGCCGGGCGCGGTGAAGCGCGCCAGCAGTGGACCGGCGATGATCGCGGTGGGGATGCCGACGATCAGCCCGTAGAGCAAGGTGAGGCCGAGATTGGCGCCCAGCGCGTTGACGGCGAGCAGCGGACCGGGATGCGGCGGCACCAGCGCATGAACGACCGACAGGCCCGAAAGCGCTGGCAGCATCAGCCGCAGCTTGGCGGTGTCGCCATTCTGCCCCGCGGGCAGCGCCGCCGCCGCCGAAGCGACGTTCGGCAGCAGCAGGACCAGCCCGGTTTCGAAAAAGAGCGGCAGGCCGATGATGATCGCGGTGAACAGGCTGGCCCAGGGCGCGCCGCGAGCGCCCGAGAGGCGCAGGGCCGACCGGGCGAGGCCGCCCGCGCCGTCGGACAGTTGCAGCATGGCGCCAAGGCCCAGGCCCAGCGCGACGACGAGGCCAGTGCCGCCCAGGATGGCGCCCGCCCCCTTTTCGACCGCCTTGGCCGTTTCCTCCATCGGCAGCCCCGCGAGCAGGCCGACGGTGAAGGCGCCGCACAACAGGCCGACAAAGGGATGGAGCCGGCCCTTGATGATGAGGGCGATGGAAAGGGCAATGCCGATGATCGCGGCCGCGATCAGTCGATAGTCGGCCGGAGTCACAAGTGCGCTCCCGCAGGGCCGGTGCTCATGCCAGACAAACCTATTGATAGCGCCATCCTCTCCCCCTTTTCCGTACTGCGGACCTCACCGGATATGCGCGGTTGGCCTTTAAACCTGTTGGACAGGTTATCGCGGCATTTGCGCAATATCCAGCCAAAACCTGCAATGACTGAAATATTTCGCTTGAACCTGTCTGACTGATTCTCATAAGGTAACGCTAACGAGTCCCGACAGAAGACCATCTGTCCTGGTCGGGTCCGGAACAAGGAGAGGAAAGATGCACGTCGCCTCGAATCCGCATGCCATTCGCGATCAGGAAGAAGGGCGCAGCGCGCCTGCCGCGATCGCCCCGGCCCGCCTGACCCCTACGCAGATCAAGGTCATGCGCTGTGTCCATTCGGGCCTGCTCAACAAGCAGATCGCCTATGAGCTTGGCATGGCCGAGGCGACAGTAAAGGTCCATATGACCGCCCTCATGCGCAAGCTCAACGTGCGCAACCGCACCCAGGTGGCGATCATCGCCAGCACATTAGGCTGGCTGCCCGAACCGTCCGGCCGACCGATGGCGCGCGCGGCCGACTGACCATCGGATCGACGGACCTGCATGGGCGTTCAGGCCGGTAGCGGCTTTGGGAGGATGACGATGACGGACGAGACACGACGCACGATATTGAAGGGCGCAGGCCTGGCGGTGGCGGGCCTTGGCGCATCGAGGGCCGGGGCCGCGCAGCGGACGATCGGCTATGCGATCGTGGGCCTTGGCTCCTATGCCACGCGGCAGATCATGCCGAATTTCAGAGGGTGCGACCATGCGCGGCTCGTCGCGCTGGTCAGCGGCACGCCCGAAAAGCTGCAACGCTACGGCGAGCAATATGGCGTGCCCGCGACCCATCGCTACAGCTACGCCGATTATGACCGGATCCGCGACAATCCGGATATTGATGTGGTCTATGTCGTGCTGCCCAACAGCATGCATGCCGAATATAGCATCCGCGCCGCGCAGGCGGGCAAGCATGTGATGTGCGAAAAGCCGATGGCGATCTCCGTCGCGGAATGCCAGGCGATGATCGACGCCAGCCGCAAGGCGGGCAAGCTGCTGATGATCGGCTATCGATCGCGCTTCGAACCCTATAACCGTCTGGCTATTGATCTTGCCCGGCGCGGCCATGTCGGCCCCACGCGGATCATCACGGCCGAACATGGCTTCCCGATCCAGCCCAATCAGTGGCGGCTCGACCGGCCCTTGTCGGGCGGCGGATCGCTGATGGACATCGGCATCTACAGCCTCAACGCCGCGCGCTATTTGAGCGGCGAGGAACCGGTCGCGGTGAGCGCGATCGAAGCGACCGACCGCGCCGACCCCCGCTTCCGCACCGTGGAGGATCGCATCAGCTTCCTGCTGCGCTTTCCATCGGGCATCGAGGCGACCTGCGTGTCGAGCTATAGTTCGGCGCATAATGGCTACCGGGTCGTCGGCACGCAGGGGTGGATCGATATGGAGCCGGCCACGCCCTATAGCGGCCATGTCATGCGCATCCGCAAGGATGGCGCGGAAGCGCCCCGCACCCTGCCCGAACCGCCCAAGAACCAGTTCGCCGGACAGCTGGATCATCTGGCCGAGTGCATCCTCCATGGCACGCGCCCGATCGTGCCGGGCGAGGAGGGACTGGCCGACCTGCGCGTGATGGAGGCGATCTATCGATCGGCCGCGGAGCGGCGCACGATCGACCTTGGCGCATGATCGAACGTCGCGCCTTCGTCGCCGGTCTGGCCGCGCTGCCGCTGGTGGATAGCGCACTGGGCGCCGTCCCCGCCATGGCGCCGCGAGTCGAGCGGATCGACCCCGCGCTCGACCGCATCATTCCTCCCGACGCCAGGGTGGAGATATTGGCGACCGGCTATCGCTGGGCCGAGGGACCCGCCTGGGTGCCGCAGGGCGCGTATCTGCTGTTCGGCGATCCGCCGTCCAACATCGTCTATCGCTGGCAACGGGGACAGGGCGCGACCCCCTTTCTGTCGCCGTCCGGATTGCAGACGCCGGTGCCGCGGGCGATCCGTGAACCCGGCCTCAACGGCATCGCGATCATGGCCGACGGCACGTTGGTGGGCGCCGACAGCGGAACGCGGGCGATCGTGAAAGTGGATCTGCGCACGCAGCAGCGCACGGTCCTCGCCGACCGCTATGACGGCAAGCGATTCAACAGCCCCAATGATCTGTGCATCGCGCCATCGGGCGCGATCTACTTCACCGATCCGCCTTATGGGTTGGCGCAGGCTGATGAGTCGCCGCTGCGCGAATTGGATTTTTGCGGCCTCTATCGGCTCGATCCCGACGGCAAGGTGACATTGCTGGATCGCAGCCACAAAAGGCCCAATGGGGTGGCGGTATCGCCCGATGGGCAAACGCTCTATTTGGCATTGTCGGACGAAACGCGCCCCCAACTGCTGGCCTATCCGCTCGATGCCCAGGGAATGCCGGGCGAGCCTCGTCTCTTCCTGAACATGCGCGCCGGACATGCTGCGGGCGAGCCCGGCCTGCCGGACGGAATCGACGTTGCGCCGAACGGCCATGTCTTTGCGACCGGGCCGGGCGGGGTGCATGTCTGCACGGCGGATGGCGCGGTGCTGGGTGTCGTGCGCACCGGCAAGGCGATCGCCAACTGCTGTATCGGGGAAGGCGGCCGCACGCTTTTCCTTACCTCTTCGGATATGTTGGCGGCAGTTCCCCTGGTGATTGCCGCAAACCGGAAGGCCTAAGCCTCGTTGTCCGCAAGGCACGAGCTGCGATCAAGCCGCACTTGCGGGCTAATGGACTGGGCTAAAAAGAGTTTGCGATCGTAAAGTGGGACCCCAAAATGCGCGACGAGCTGCGCCTCACCCCGGCGGATGGGGCAGGCAGGCATCGCCAGCTCGCAGCGGTCATATGAAATATCTGGCCTCAGAAAATCACCGCTGGGCCTTGTCTTACACCGAATGAACGTCTTGTTTTTGAACAACTACGATGAACGGAAACCCATCCTCGCAAAAAGGGTGGTGAGATCCTGCGCGCTCTGTCTGAGAGGATGTGAAAACCTGTCGATCGACCATATGGCTCGCTAAATCCCCCTGTATCCAAACTGGATGAGCTTGCAGGCGCTATTCACTTTAGGATAAGTTATGTTGAATACTTGAGGCGTAAAAGTGACTGGAAGCCTCATGTGATGATACCAAGTTCTTGGTAAAAAAAGGATATATCGAACAACAGAACAGCTGATCGAGTCGCACCAGTTCACTATCATGCAATCAATGATCATAGTGCAGAGTGGGAGACACTTGATGACTGCTGATGAGACGACGGAATTCTGGATGGAATTCCCAGTGCATGATCTGGCTGCTCGTTGCGCCATTCTTCATTCTCAACGTCGTGAGATGCAGGGACAGCATGCGGTGATCGAAATCGAAGCCGTGCGCCGGACCTTATCGTCTGTGTGGATCAAAGGCAGTGGGATAGAGGTCGGCGCAGGTTCCCGGCCGTTTTTCCTGCCAGCAGGCGCTACATGCTACTATGGCGACATTCGCGACAAGGCTGCGCTGGATCATTATTTCAATGGCCTTGATGTAGCCGTCAACGGATATATTGACGCCCAGACGATGGCAGGCATCAAGGATGCCTCTCTTGATTTTGTCATCAGTGCGCATGTTATCGAACATCTGTTCAATCCTGTAGGCTCCATTAAAAACGCCATTCGCGTGCTACGAAAGTCCGGCATCTTCCTTTTGGTAGTGCCCGAAAAGTCGAAGACATGGGATCGCGACCGGCCTGTCACGACTATTCAGCACATGATTGCTGACGCTGCTGATGGCGGCGCGACGACCAAGCTTCAGGCCTATCTTGAGCATGTCGAATATGTGCATCCGGTAATGACGGGACAACATATTCCAACCGCCGAAGTCCAGGAGGCGGCGCGACGCATCATGGATGCGCAGATGGACATTCATGTCCACTCCTGGACTCATAGAGAATTCAGGCAATTACTCGATTATTGCGCCGAAAAATTCCGTTTCCGCGTAGTTCATTCGCAAGCTGTTCAAAACGAGAATATCTTCGTTCTGCAAAGATACTGATCGGCGTCGGGACGAGGGGATGGAGTGTGGCTGGAGAGTGCAACCGAGGCTTTGGTCGCTTCACCGTTGAAGGACCGCGTCAACGACAGCGCCCGCATCCGGAACGGGGCTGATGGCGGCGCTTGTCGTTTTCGGCGACGAAGGTCCGTGCCGAGCGAGCGGGGCGAGGCTGCCAAATTTAGCAACGTGGAAGGGCGCGGCGGCGCGATAATCGAGTTGGTCGCGCTGGCGACAGATGCACCGAACGAAATGCTGCCCGTCAGCTGGGGTGCGGCGGCCCTGCGGCAGTGACTCGTGGATCATTCATAGCATCCTGATCGGTCAGGCTGCTCAAGCCGCGTCGCGCCATCGGCGTCGTCAGCATCGTGCTCGCGAGCGCCATCAGCAGCAGGGCCGTGAAGGTCGCGCCGCTGATCACCTGCCGGTCGAGCAGAATATTGACGAAGATGATCATGATTAGCGCTTTGGTCTGCAACAACCAGCCAATGACACTCGCTTCGCCGCGCCGCCAGCCGAGCAACCGACCGGCGATGCGCACGCCCAGCAGCTTGCCGCCGACCGCCGCAGCCAGCAGCAACAGCGTCACCCACATCAGTTCCACCCCGCCCATCGCCCAGACCGTCCGCAACCCGGTGCTGAGGAAGAAGACCGGCATAACCGTCAGCAGCAGCATATCGCGCAGCCGGTCGAGCGCGTCGCCATCGAACCATCCGCGGTCCAGCACCACCCCGGCCAGGAAGGCGCCCACCATGAAGTGCAGCCCGGCCCAGTCGGCGGCAAGCCCGGCAAGCGCGAGCCAGACCATCGACAGCCGCAGACGTTCGGCCGGCGCCATGCGCTGCATCAGCGCGCGCATCGCCCAGGCGACGAAGGGAAAGCAGAGCAGGAAGCCCAGCTGCCGTTCCATCCGCGGCCAATCCAGCAGGATCAGCGCCAGCACGGCCCAAATGGCGATGTCGTCCAGGCTGGCATAGCGCAGCACCCGCTGGCCGAGCGGCGCGCGCAGGATCGCCAGTCGGTCCATCAACAACACCAAAATGGGAAGGGCCGTCACCGCACAGGCCATGCCAATGCCCAGCATCGCCTGCCATGGCTGGCCCTGCGCGCCGATCCACCCCGGCCGCATCAGGATCAGCCAGCCCGCAAAGCTGCCAAGCGCCAGCGGCGTCAGCAGCGCCAGGCCCGCCGCTGTCCAGCTGTCCCGTCGCGCCGCCCATGCGGCGCTGAGGTCAAGCTCGATCCCCGCCAGCCATATGAACAGCATCACCGCCCACAAGGCGATGCCGTTGAGCGCCGCGATCGCGCCCGGATTGAAGATCTGCGCATGCAGAGCCGGTGCCGCCATGCCCAGCACGCCGGGCCCCAGTAGCACCCCGACGATAATCTGGACCACCACCAGTGGCGCGCGATCATCGTCACCCAGCATGCGCCAGATGATCCAGGGTAGCCCCATGATCATCAGCAGGATCAGCAGGAATATCTCATTGTCCGTCATGCGCTCGCCCCCGCGGCTCCCCCTTTTTCCGGCGCGCCCTGTCGACGGGTCCAGTCACCTAGCGTCATGGCAGGATCGTCGCGACCGGTATAGGGGCCTTGTCGTCGTCTCAGCATGCCCGAACGGTTGCCCTCGGGCTCTCGGGCTGCAACATGCGCAGAAAAGCCTGGGGACTGGAAGGAGAGCGAAATGATAAGGAAAGAGACAGGTGCGAACGCGACCGGCGCAGCGCCGCATGACTGACATCGTCCTTCACGGCTATTTCCGCTCGACCGCCAGCTATCGCGTGCGGATCGCGCTTAATCTGAAGGGCATCGCCTACCGGCAGCGATCGCATCATTTGCGCAAGGGCGAGCAGCATGCGCCTGATTTCCTGGCGCTCAATCCGCAGGGATTTGTCCCGGCGCTGGAGATTGATGGCGCGGTGCTGACGCAAAGCCTCGCCATTTGCGACTATCTTGAGGAGCGCGAGCCGATGCCGTCGCTCCTCCCCGCCGATCCCCTGCTGCGCGCGCGCGTCCGCGCCTTCGCGCAGATCATCGCCTGCGACATTCATCCCATCCAGAATCTGCGCGTTCTGGACCGCCTGCGCGAAGCTGGCCTGGACGGCGCGGCGGTCAGGGCGTGGGCGGCGACCGTCATCGAGGATGGATTGGACGCCTGCGCCGCGATGATCGCCGATCAGCCTGGCCCCTATTGCTTCGGCGCAGACGTCACCCTCGCCGACCTGTTCCTGGTGCCGCAACTGGTCAATGCCCGGCGCTTCGGCGCGGACCTGCGCTGGCCGCGCCTGCTGGCGGTCGAGCGCGCGTGCCTCGCCCTCCCTGCCTTCGCTGATGCAAGCCCGGAGCAGCAGCCCGACGCCGAGTGACGCACGCGCCGCTTTACCGCGCCAGGCGCATCATTCGAGAAGCCATGCCTCGGCTTCATCGCCGCAATCGAAAAAACGAACGCCGTCTCTGCCGAAAAGGCGCTGTGCCTGCAGCCGTGAGAGCGACGAACTGCATATGAAAGCGATCCGGCGTGAACGCACCTCAGGCGGAGCAAATGCCGTCGCGAAGGTGGCGATGATATCCTGGGCCTGTATCGGCATATCCGTTATATCGGTGATCGTCAAATGGCCTGGCGCTTTCAACGCGGTCAAAGCATCCCGATAGGCTGCGGCGAAATCCTGCACATCCTTTTGTCCAAAAAAGCCCGCCATCTTTATTCGGACAAGGTTACGGCTCTTGTCGGACGCTATCGAATAATTGGCATCCATTTCATCTCCCCTCCCCTTCCAGCCGACGCTGCCTTTAAACAGCGCTCGCGCAAGAGGTGCGAACTATGGCTGCAATTTAGCCCTTGTCGAGAGGTAAGTGCTCGGGAAAGCGAATGACGCGCACCGCTTCTTACTGCGCGGCCCGCCGATAGCCCGCGAGCAGGAGCGCCCCGTCCAGCGCATCGCCCATCGGCGCGCTCAATCCCGCGACCGTGCGCGCGCGCAGCCAGGGCTGCATCCGCGGCGCAAGCCCGCCCAGCAATGCGCAGCGCGTCGCCCCGCGCTCGAAGATCGTCTCGATGAAGCGTTCGATATGCTGCACGGCATCCTCGACGATCGACCGGGCGATGGCGTCGTCCGCTTCCGCATGGTCCATCACCAGCGGCGCGAAGCTGCCATAATCCTTGGGGCTGGCCGCATCCATCCAGGCGATCGCGCGGGCGGTGTCATGGCCGAACCGCTCGGTCACCGCGCGGCTGAGCGGCGTCGCGCGTGTGCGGCCGTCGAGCGCGCGCAGCGCATGGCGCATCGCGCTCAGCCCCAGCGCCGCCCCGCTGCCCTCGTCGGAAATGGGAAAGCCATAGCCGCCGATGGTGAAGTCGCGTCCCTTTGCCCGCACCTGCGCGATGCTGCCTGTGCCCAGGATCAGGATAGCGCCGTCCGCGCCGCCATGCGCGCCCAGATTGGCGATGAAGGCGTCGGTCTCATAGGCGACCGAGGCAAAGGGAAAGGCGAAATCCGCCAGCGCGGATCGCACCCCTGGCCGGGATATGCCGGCAATGCCCATGCCCGCGCGAATGGCGGCGACCTGATCGCGCGCGAGGCCGGCCTGTGTAATCGCCTGGTCCGACACGGCGCGCAGCGTCGCATAGAGCGGCTCCAGCCCGATGCGGGCATTGGCTGTGCCGCCCTGTCCCGTGCCGATCACCGTCCCGTCCGCCGCGATCAGCCGCGCGCGGCAGTTGCTGCCCCCCGCATCGATGCCCAGAAAATAGCTCATGGACGGGCCGCCTCCTTGTGCTCATCGCCCCAATATCGTGCGCGCGCAGTCTGGCCGATCCCCGGATTGCACTGGTTGCGCGGGTCTATGGCGCGGTAGAAACGCTCCAGCGCCGGCTTCGCCCGATAGAGATGGCCGACATTATGTTCGGCCGGATATTCCGCCCCGCGTCGGTCCAGCAGCCAGAGCCGATGCTCGAACGCGATCGGCTCCACGCCCTTGCGCACGATATAATCCTGATGAAAGACGTGGCAGAAGAAATGGCCATAATAGAGGCGATGGATCACCTGCGCCTCCATGTCCGGCGGCAGGATCTCCTGCCACTCGGTCGCATTGCGCGGCAGGGCGATGTCCAGGGCGACGATGTCCGCCACCGCCCGCCTGTGGACCGCGCGATAGCGCACCGCCGCCCCGGCCGCGACGAAGCGGTGAAGGAAGGCCTTGGCGGCGATCGGGGCCGGGCATTCGAAATGATCGGCCTCAGCGTCGGCGAACAGGGTCGCCAGCAAGGCGCGCGTCTCGCCGATCGCGGCCTCAGGCACCTTGAGCAGCAGATGATGCGCGAAACGGTCGCGAAAGCGCCGCATCGCGCGCGGCAGATGATCGGGCAACAGGCGGCCGATCCGCTGCATCATCCGATCGCTGAACCCTGCCTGCAGGAAGGGCAGGCCGTCGAACCAGGCCTTGGCGGCGGACAGGGCCGGCAGCCTGTCGGTGCCCAGCCGCTCGATCGCGACGAACATGTCCTTGCCATAGCGATCGGCGATGTCGAACGCGTCGCGATGCATATATTCGCCCGCGATCGGCAGGGTCGACGCGTCGCGCAATATGGCGCGGCGCAACGCCGTCAGGCGCGCGGGATCATTGGTCCCCAGGTAGAAGGTCGCCGCCCCCTCCTCCCGCGGAAAGCTGTCGACCCGCACGGCAAAGACGATCAGCTTGCCCGCGCTGCCCGCCGCTTCGAACAGGCGGCGCGCGTCCGCGTTGAAGCGCGCTGGCGTGGCGCTGTCGATCTCGCGGACATGGGCGGCATAGCCATGATCATGCGCCCAGCGATCCGCGCAATCCTGGACATCGGCTTCGCTGAACGCGCCGCTGTCCAGCCGCCGCAGCATCTCCTCGGGATCATCGCCCAGCGCGACGCCCAGATGATTGATCAGGCGCAAGCTTCCGCCCGGCTCCACCACCGCATGCAGGCTGAGCTGCGTGAAGGCGGGCCCGCGCTGGACCAGCGATCCGCCGCTATTGTTGCAGATGCCCCCCACCACCGACGCGCCGAAACAGGATGAGCCGATCACCGAATGGGGCTCCCGCCCGATCGGCTTCAGCGCCTTTTCCAACGCATGCAGCGTCGTGCCCGGCAGGCAGATGGCCTGCCGCCCGTCGCGAATCAGATGCAGATGCGCCAGGCGGACCGTGCTGATGATGACGCAGCAGCCGGGATAATCCTCGCCATCGGGCGTCGATCCGCCGGTCAGGCCGGTGTTCGCTGCCTGCATCACGATCGACACGTCCGCCGCGACGCAAGCCCGCCCCACGCGCCACTGCTCGACCAGGCTGCCGGGCCGCACCACCGCCAGCGCTGCGCCCGATCCGGTGCGATAGCCCTGGCGATAGCGGGCCGTCGCGCGCGCGCTCGTCAGCACATGGCGGCCGCCGACGATCGTGCGCAGCGTCGCGATCAGGTCGCTCACTCGCCCGCCTCGCTCGCCATGCCCGCAATCCAGGTTGCTCGCACCCGGCGCTGCGCGTCGAGATGAACCAGATCGGCGCGCAACCCCGGCGCGATCATTCCTGTCTCCCGCTCCAGCCGCAAGAAGCGCGCGGGATTGCCGCTCGCCATGCGCGACGCCTCTACGATGGAGCAGCCCAGCATGTCCATGGCGTTGCGAAAGGCTTGCGCCATGCTGAGCGCCGATCCCGCAAGCGTGCCATCCGGCCCGCGACAGGTGCCATCGACCACCTGGATGTCCTGCCCCATCAGGGTGAAGCGCGTGCGCTCGCCTCCAACCGGCGGCATGGCGTCGGTGACCAGCATCGCGCCCTCCACTCCGCGCGCGGCCAGCGCCACGCGCAACGCAGCGGGATGGACATGCAGTCCATCGACGATCAGCCCGACATGGCTGGTCCGATCGAGCAGGGCGGCGGCAACCATGCCCGGTTCCCTACTCCCCATTTGCGTCATCGCGTTGAACAGATGCGTAAAGCCCGCCAAACCTTCGGCCAAAGCCATAACCGTCTGATCATAATCAGCCAGGCTATGGCCTGCCGCCACGATGACGCCGGCCTGCGACAGTGCGCGGATCGCGCCCGCAGGCGCCAGTTCGGGCGCCAGCGTCACGATGCGGCGGCCGCGCGTCGGCTGCGTCAGCCGCTCCAGCACCTGCCTATCGATCGCACGGAACTTGGCCGCGTCATGAATGCCCCTCTTGGCGGGGTTGAGATGCGGCCCTTCGATATGCACGCCCAGCAGGCCGGGCATGGCCTGCGCCAGCGCCGCCTCTCCGGCTGCGATGACCGCGTCCACTATGGCGGCGTCATCGCTGATCAGCGTCGGCAGCAGCCCCGTCGTCCCGAAGCGGCGATGCGCCGTCGCGATCGCGCGCAGCCCCTCCATATCCGGGCGGTCGTTCAGCAATATGTCGCCGCCGCCATTGACCTGCGTGTCGATGAAGCCGGGCAGCAGCCACCCGCCCTCCAATGGCCGCTCGACATAAGAAGCGGGCCGCGATCCGCGCGGGACGATGTCGATGATCCGATCGCCCTCGATCAGCAGCGCGCCATCGTCAATGACGCCTTCGGGCTGCACAATGGCCGCGCCGACAAGGGCGATGCGGCTCATAGGGTCCGCGTCACCTTGGCCAGATGCGGTGGCTGGTCGGGGTCGAGCCCCCGCGCCAGCGCCAGCGCATTGGCAAGGCCATAGAAGCTCTGGATCTGCGCGATCGCGCCCAGCACCGGATGGCCGCTGGACGGGCCCGGCAGGGCCAGCGTCGCCGCCGCGACATCCTCGTCCAGGCCAGCGGCGATCACATGCGCGCCGCGCCCGCGAAACTCCGCCAGACGATCGCGCAGCCCCGCCCGCGCCTCGTCCATCGGGCCGAACGCCAGAACCGGATCGCCCGCTCCTATCAGGGTCATGGGACCATGCGCCACCTCCGCGATGCTGAAGGCTTCGGCATGGATGCGCGATGTTTCCTTGAGCTTGAGCGCCGCCTCCCCGGCAATCGGCAGGGTAAGGCCGCGTCCCAGCACCAGCATCGCCCGCGCGTCGCGCAGCAGCGCGGCCGCCGGGGTCCAGTCCGCCGCGACAGCCGCCTGCAACGTCTCCTCCACGGCCGCCAGCGCGTCGCGCAGCGCATCGTCGTCGCTCCACTCCGCCACCAGATGCGTCAGCGCCACCAGCGTCGCGATGAAGCTCTTGGTCGCGGCCACGCTGGTCTCCGGCCCGGCATGGATGGGGACGCAAATGTCGGCGATCTGCGCGAGCGGCGCTTGCGCGTCATTGACGATGGCGACGATCAGCGCGCCCTGACGCTGCGCGTCCTGCGCCGCCGCGATCAGGTCCGGGCTGCGCCCCGATTGGGAAATGGCGATCAGCGGCACGTCCCGGAAACGCGCCGACGTCGCACGGTAGAGCGACCCGATCGAGGGCGCGTGGCTGAGCGTCGGCACCCCCGCCCCCGTTTCCAGCAGCACCTTGGCGAAGGCCGCCGCCTGGTCCGAACTGCCCCGCGCCAGCGTGGCGGCGAAGGGCGGCGCCAGCGCGCGCAGCCGCCGCCCCGCTTCCCGCACCAGGTCGGCGTTACGCTTCACCTGCTCGGCGCAGCGCGCGGGCGCCTCCGCCGTTTCGCGGGCCATGATCGTGGGCGAATGCACAGCGGAATCCGTCATGGCGAAACCATACCAGATGAACATGGAAGGGCAATTGGATTTAATTTGGTTGCATCGAAAAGCGGTTCGGACAATACCAATGCAGGGCGCGCCGGCCTTCCGCCTGTCCCCTCGAAGCTGAACCGATCCCGTCCTCGCGTCAATGCCTTCGCCATGGAGCCCTGCATGAGTACCGAAGCCATCGATCCGCGCTATGTCGACATCGACCAGTGGCCGACCACGCTGGCCGTCGAAGCGATGCTGGAGGGGCAGATGGCCGCCATCGCCGCGATCGGATCGCAGACGCCCCGTATCGCGCAGGCCGCCGAAGCCGCCGCCGCCCGGCTGGGCGCGCGGGGGCGGCTCGTCTATGTCGGCGCGGGCACGTCCGGCCGGGTCGCGGTGCAGGACGGCGTCGAACTTTATCCGACCTATAATTGGCCGGAGGATCGGCTGCTTTTCCTGATGGCGGGCGGACTCGACGCGCTGACCCAGGCGGCCGAAGGAGCGGAGGATGACGCCGACGCCGCCCGCGCCGCCGTCGCCGCCGCCCATATCGGCCCAGACGATGTGGTGATCGGCGTCGCCGCCAGCGGCCGCACCCCCTTCACCTGCGCCGCCATCGCCGCCGCGCGCGCCGCTGGCGCCCTCACCATCGGAATCGCCAATAATGACGGCACGCCGCTGCCGGCGGGTGCGAACCATGGCCTGGTCGCCGACACCGGCACCGAAATCATCGCCGGATCGACCCGGATGAAGGCGGGCACGGCGCAGAAGGCGATGCTCAACATGCTGTCGACCGCGATCATGCTGCGCCTTGGCTTGGTCCATCGCGGCCGCATGGTCAATATGCGCATTTCCAATGCGAAGCTGCGCGCGCGCGGCGAGCAGATGGTCTGCGACATCGCCGGGGTGGACCGGCCGGCCGCGGCCCGCGCGCTGGATCTGGCCGGGCTGGACATCAAGCAGGCGGTGCTGATCGCGATCGGCGTCGATGCGCAAGCGGCGGGGCGGCTGCTGGCCGACCATGGCCACAATCTGGCGGATGCGATCGCGGCGGCAAAAGGGGGGGAGTAAGCGATGCGGGACAAGTTGGTGGCGCGCAGCGACGACGGAACGCCGCTCTACCTGCAATTGGCGCGCAACCTGCGCGACCATATCGAAAGCGGCGGCATCACCCCGGGCAACGCGCTGCCGTCCGAACGCGACCTCAGCGAAATGGCGGGCATTTCGCGCGTCACCGTGCGCAAGGCGATCGAACAGCTGATCGAGGAAGGCGTGCTGTTCCGCAAGCAGGGGTCGGGCACCTTCGTCGCCCGCCGGATCGAAGCGCCCGCCTCGGTCCTCTCCAGCTTCACGCATGACGCGCGTTCGCGCGGCGAGGATCCCGGCGTCATCTGGATGATGAAGAATTACGCCCAGCCGACCGAGGAGGAAGCCGCCGCGCTCGCCATCGCCCTTTCCGCCCGCGTCGCGCGGCTGGGCCGGGTGCGCCTGTCGGGCGGCGAGCCGCTGGCGATCGAGCATGCCGTCGTCCCCGCCGATTGCCTGCCCGACCTCTCAGCGATCGGCGACTCCCTCTATGAAGCCATGGGCCGCAGCGGCTTTCGCCCGACCTCCGGCACGCAGCGGGTGCGCGCGTCGCTCGCCACCCCGACCGAAGCCGGGCTGCTCAGCGTCCGCCACAATAGCGAGGTCCTGCGGATCGAGCGGCTGACGCGCATCCTGGGCGGCCGCGCCGTCGAATTCACGCGCTCCGTCTATCGCGGCGACCGCTACGACTTCGTCACCGAACTCAAGGAGATTGGCTGATGAGCGCGTCCATCGCCGCCACGCCGGTCGGCGCGCAGGCGCAGCCCGCCCCGCGGCCGCCGATGCGCACGCTCGGCCTCTATCTGCTGCTCGGCTTTTCCGCCGGCCTGCCCTTCTACATGTTCAACGCGGTGCTGACGCTGCGCCTCGCCCGCCATGGCGTCGATATCGTCATCATCGGCTTCTTCGCCTGGATCGCGCTGCTGCCGACCTTCAAATTCGTCTGGGCGCCGCTGCTGGATCGCTACAGCGTGCCCGGCTTCTCCCGCTTCTGGGGCCGGCGGCGCGGCTGGATCATGCTCTCGCAGCTCGGCATCTTCCTCTCGATGGTCGCCATGGCCTTCACCTCCAGCGACCAGAGCCTGCCGCTCACCGCCCTGTTCGCCATCCTGCTCGCCTTCTGGACCACCACGCTGGAAGTCGCCGCCGATGGCTGGCGCATTGAACTCGCGCCGACCCAGGCGCAGCAGGGGCCGATCGTCGCCGCCAACCTCTGGGGTTATCGCAGCGCCATGGTCGCGGCGGGCAGCGGCGCGGTGCTGGTCGCCGCCTGGGCGGACTGGACCTGGGCCTATCTCGCCATCGCGATCGCCGCCTTCCTGCCCTTCCCCATGCTCGCCGCGATGCGTCCGGAGCAGCCGGGCGCGACCGGCCGCATCGGCGCGCTCGCCAGCGGCACGCTCATCAGCCTCGCTCTGATCGCCATCGTCGGCCTCGCCACCGCATTGATCGGGTGGGCGGCGCTTTCGGCGGTGCAGGGCGCAGGCTTTTCGGCGCAGACCAATGTCACGCCGATCGTCCTAGCCATCGCGCTTCTGCCCTTCGTCGCGCTCGCCATCGCCCTGCCGCGCATCCGCCGCCTGCCCGCCGATGCGCCGGCAAAGATGCCGGGCTTCATCGCGCCCTATGTCGAGATTTTCTGGCGCTTCGGTTATGCCGTGCTGCCGGTGCTGGCCTTCGTCTCCTTCTACCGCATGGGCGACGTGCTGACCCTCACCTTGTCGCACCCGCTCTGGAATGCGGCGGGTTACAGCCTGGAACAGATCAGCGTGGCCGACGGCATCGTCGCGCTCACCTGCTCGATGGCGGGGGTGGCGCTCGGCGGCCTGTGCGCCGCGCGGTTGCCGATGACGGTGGCGCTCATCATCGGCGCCTGCGCATCGGCGATCGGCAACTGGGTGTTCGTCTGGCTCTGGTATGCCGAGCCCTCCGCCTTCGTCCTCTATGTCGCGGCCGGCGTCGATCAGTTCGGCCATGGTCTGGAGGGGGCGGTGTTCGTCGTCTACCTCTCCATGCTGGTCAGCCCGCGCTATCCCGGCACGCAATATGCCTTCCTGTCGGGCTTCGCCTTCCTGCTGCCGCGCCTCATCGGCGGCGCGGCGGGCGCGATCCAGAAGCAGATCGGCTATGATGGCTTCTTCATCCTGTCGGGCGCGCTGAGCTTCGCCGCCATCCTGTTCCTGCCGATCGTCATGCGCGTCCGGCCAAGAGCGGGCGCCGGCCATGATTGATCGGGTCTGCGACGCCGCCTTCGCGCCCGCCGCGGGGGCCGTGGCGAGCGGCCGCATCCCCGGCGCGACGCTCGGCATCGTCACCGCCGACGGTCGGTCCGCGGTCCGCCTCGCCGGATCGGCGGCCATCGTGCCGCAGCGCGAAGCGCTGACCCGCGACCATTGGTTCGACCTCGCCTCGGTGTCGAAGGTGATCGCCACCACCACCATGATCCTGCAGCTGGCGGAGCAGCGCCGGCTCGACCTCGACCGGCCGCTGACCGACGCCATTCCCGATCTGCGTCAATATGATGTGGCGCATGCGGCGGAACGCGCCCTTACTTTTCGCGATTGCCTGGCCCATCGCACCTTCCTGCCGGCGGTGGAGCCGATCTACACCTATGGCGACGATCCCGCGCGGCTGCGCGCCTTCGTGCTCCAGCGCGAATGGCGGCACGGCCCGGCGGTCTATTCCGACATCAACTTCATCCTGCTCGGCATCGCGATCGAGCGCATCACCGGCGCGCCGCTGTCCGCCTGGCCGCTGGGCGAAGGCCTCAGCTACGGCCCGCCGCCCGGTCCTGCGGTCGCGACCGAAGCCTGCAGCTGGCGCGGCCGCGTGCTCAAGGGCGAAGTGCATGACGAAAACGCCCATGCGCTGGGCGGCGCGCCTGGCCATGCCGGCCTGTTCGGCACGGTCGATGGCGTGCTGCGCTTTGCGCTGGGCATGCTCGACGGATCGATCCTCTCCCCCGCCATGGTGGCGCAGGCCCGCATCGCGCAGGAAGGCCATCGCACCTGCGGCTGGGAACGCGCCTTTCCCGGCTGGTCGGGCGGCGACGCCTGTTCGGCCGACGCGATCGGCCATACCGGCTTCACCGGCACGGGCCTGTGGATCGATTTCGACCGCGGCCTCGCCTGGACCCTCCTCACCAACCGCGTCCATCCCACGCGCCATGGCGACAGCGGCATCTTCGCCCTGCGCCCTGCGGTAGGCGAAGCGCTGGTGGAGGCGTGGGATCGAGGTCAATCCCAAGGATAGCCCACTGTGAAGACCGCAGGCGCCAGCCGGAACGTCGATCGCCGACGCAATTCTCTTCCAAAATAGGATTTTCTCTGATCTATCCTGGGGGATGAAGGACGTCGCCAACCCTCTGCCGCCGATCGGACCGCGCCGGCTCTTGCCTGTCGCGTCGGTGTCGCTTCGCGGGCGCTTTCCGGTCGCTTCGGGCCGAAAAAGGCCGACGACACTGTGAACTTCGGTAGGGCAGACCCTGGCCCCATTTTGCGGGAGCGCACCCACTCGACCGTGCTCGCCGGCCGTGACGGCGGGGCATTGCCACAGGTTATGGATCATGCCCTGCCCCCGCCTGTTCAACCGGTCTGCTTGCGGTCTATGATCGGCCTCATGCGCATGCTCCTGCCCCTGCCCACCCTCGCCGTCGCCCTCGCCCTGCCGTTCTCCGGCGTCGCCGCGCAGACTGCCCCGCCGCCGCCGCTCTCCGCCATCGCGCACCAGCTTGAGCAGGGGCCCAGCGGCGCGCGCTACGGGCTGCTGGTCGCGACGCTGGACGGCGCGCCCGTGCTCGCCATCGCGCCGGACGAGCGCTTCATCCCCGCGTCCAATACCAAGATGTTCACCACCGCAACCGCCTATGCCGATCTCGCGGCGCTCGACCGCGCCGCGCAGGGCACGGGCGTGCGCATCGAAAGGCGCGACGTGATCCTGGAAGGACGGGGCGACGCACGCCTCTCCAGCGCAGAGGATTGCAGGGTCGATTGCCTGCAGACGCTGGCCGACGCCATCGCCGTCCGGACCCGGCGCGTGCGCGACGTCATCGGCGACGACAGCTGGTATCCCGACGAACGCTGGGGCCCGGGCATGAGCTGGAACAATATCCAGTCGCGCTATGGCACCGGCATGTCCGCGCTGACGCTGGATGACAATGAACGCACGGCCAGCGTCGTTCCCGGCGCGATCGGGGCGCCCCCGACGGTGCGGGCGGCGGGCTATTACCGGATCGACAATCGCGTCGTCACCGTGCCGGGCAAGGCGCAGGCGATCGTCGCCGACCGCGCGCCCAATGGCCGGCTGGTCCGCCTTACCGGCACGATCGGTGTCGATGCCGCACCCGCGACCCTGCATTTCAGCGTCGACGATCCTGCCCATCACGCCGCCTGGCGGCTGCGCGCATTGCTGCGGGCGCGCGGCGTGACGGTCACCGGCGACATCCGCACCCGTCATCGCCCGCTTGGCCCCGGCGATGATCCCGCCATCCGCAACGGAGCGCCCGCCGCGCGGCCGCCCGCCGCCCCGCTGCTCGCCCAATTGCCGGCCCTGCCGCTGGCGGAGGATATGCGCATCATCAACAAGCAGAGCCAGAATCTCCACGCCGACCTGATGCTGCGGCGCGTGGCGCGCGCGCAGGGCAGCGGCTCGATCGCCGATGGACAGGCCGCGCTCGACCGGCTGATGGCGCAGGCGGGCGTGGCGAAGGCCAGCTACAGCTTCGCCGACGGGTCCGGCATGTCCTCCTACAACCGCATCAGCCCGCGCGCCGCCGTCACCCTGCTGACCTGGATCGCGCGCCAGCCCTGGGGCGCGGCATGGCGCGACACGCTGCCGGTCGCCGGGCAGGATGGCACGCTGCGCAACCGCTTCAAAGGCACGATCCTGGAGGGCAAGCTGTTCGCCAAGACCGGATCGCTCAACGCCGCGCGCGCTCTCTCGGGCTATGTGGTGACGAAGAGCGGGCGGACATTGGTCTTCTCCGCCCTCGCCAACGACATGCCCGACGGCACGGACGCGCAGGCGAGCGCCGCGGTCGACCGGGCGCTCGTCGCTCTTGCCGAAGCGCTGTAGCGATCAGCCCGGCGTCAGCAAAATGCGCCCGGCCGCGTGGCGTTCCACCGTCTGCCGGCTGAACCAGAGCGGCTGCATCTCGCCGGCCAGCCAGCGCGGGTAGAAGTCGTTATAGCGCGGCGATCGGGGATCGGCCGACTGGCCGGGCAGCAGGAGGAAGCGGCTATTGTCCCAGGCGCCCACATCCGCGACCAGCAGATAGCTGGCGCCGTGCGACACCTGGTAGCCGCGCCTGGCGTTGAAGCCCCGCGCCATCGGCGTGTAGCTGTCCCCGCCCGACCGACCGCCCTCGATCGGCGGAAAGGCCGCGGCAATGCCGGGCAGCGAGGACAGGGGATGGGTGATCTTCACCCGGTGCAGGTCGCCCCAGCGCCACGCCGCCGGATCTGCCCCGGCATCGGCCTGCGCCTTCCTCCACCCCGCCGCGAGCGCGCGATCGATCAGCGCATCGCGCTCCGCCCCGGGATCAGCGCCCATCCGCGCATCGGGCTTGGCCAGGATGACGAGCATTTCGAACAGGTTGACCGACGGAATGAAGGTCCGGGCGGCGGCGGGGACGACAAGGTCGCGGAAACCCGCCAGCAGTTCGGGCATCACCATTTCATACAGCAGCGCCGCCGCGCTATCCGCCTCGATCCCGCAATCCCACCGGCGCAGCAGCCCGGCCGCCTTGGCGGCGTCGGGCGACAGCGTGTTCGGAAGGAGCGCCAGCAGCGCGCGGGCGGGCAGCGACTGGACGTCGTGCTGGAGCGCGATACTGTCCGCAATGCTGTGCCGGGGCTGCGCGTTCAGAACTTCGGAGATGCGGTTATAGCGAAACGGATCGCTCCAGCTGAAGCTGATGATCTTCTTGTCATAGGGATAGTCCGCGGGAAGGTTCATCTGGTTGGCCGACGCGAACCAGCCTTCCTTGGGATTGTAGACATGGGGCATATCCTCGACCGGCAATATGCCCGTCCAGTCGAACGCGCCGTCGCCAGGAGCCGGGAACAGGCCGTCATGCCGCGGTCTGACCGGCGTAAAGCCGATGGTCTGCCAACCGGTATTGCCGTCAATATCGGCATAATGGAAATTGGTGGGCGACGTGTGGATGCGGAACGCCTGACGCAGGCTGGTCCAGTCCTTCGCCAGGTTGATGGCGATGATGGCGAAGCGCATATTGCCGCCGGGCAGCATGCTGACGGTGGCGAAGGCGCTGGCGCGCTGGCGTGCGGGGTCCTGCGCGACGATGGGTCGGCCCTGGGCATAACGCTGCGTCACGCGCTGCGGTGGACCGTCCTTGACCAGTATCTCGTCCTCATAGGTTTCGAACCGCTTCCACTGCCCCTGGTGCCAGTAGAGATCGGGGTCCTTCTGCGCGGTGCGCAGGATGAACAGGTCGGTCTGGTCGATGTGGAAATTGGTGCGGCCAAAGGCGAAGCGATCCGTATGCCCCTGCATGATGCCGGGCAGGCCGGGCGCGCCCCCGCCGATGACGTCCAGGCCCGGCGCGGTCAGATGCACCATGTGCCGCGGGCTGAAGCCGCCAATGCCCAGATGCGGATCATTGGCCAGGATCGGGCGACCGGTCGCGCTGCGCGACGCCGCGATGGTCCAGGCGTTGCTGCCCTGGGCGAAGCGATCGGCGCGCCGCTCCGCCGGATCGAGCGCAGCTTCCTCGATCGCGTCGAACGGCACCGGCCGCGCCGATGGCAGCAACACGCCCAGGTCCGCTTCGCTGACCGCCGCGCAATCCAGGCCTTCGGGCACGCGATAGGACCAAGCCGGGCGAAGCGGCGCCATCAGCTGATCGACGTCCAATACGCCTTTTGCCTGCATCTGGGCACGGCGCACTTCGTCGTCGGCGTCCCCCATGCCGATGCCGCGCGCGCGGACGAGATCGCGCACGTCCCAACGCATCGGGCGCAACCCCAATATGCCATATTCCAGCGGCATCTGCGCCGGGTCCGCCTCCAGCTCCGCGATGCGGGCGTTGACGCCGGCGACATAGCCTTGCGCGCATTCCAGCACGCCGGGCGGCAGGCTGGCGAATTCAGCATCAATGTCGCCGCGATAATGGAACAGCCGCGCCGCCTTGTCCGCGGCGACGAAGGCCGCGCCGAAGCCCTCGGCCATGCGCCCCATGTCGCGGCGATGGTCGATGTCGATCTGGAACAGCCGGTCGCGCGCGACCAGATAGCCCTGACCGAAATAGGCGTCGTGCAGCGAATTCGCCCGCACATGCGGCACGCCCAGCGCATCCTCGACGATGTCGATCGGTGCGCGCAGGCCGGTCAGCCGGATCCTGCTGGACCGCGCCTGGGCCGTCTTCTGCGCCCAGCCGAGGCTGCCCGGCAGGGCGAGAGCGGCCGCGGTGGCCATCAGGAATGCACGACGCTGGATCAACACAGCCTCCCTTTGTCTATCCGATTGAATTGCTGGAGCGCGAGAGGCGCCAGACCTATCGCAGGATGGCCACGCGGGGCTATAGCAAGGGGGGCGCTGGCCATAACTCCGGGCTATCCATGATCCACGATCTGCGCGCCTCACCCCGCCATTCCATTCGGCTATACCTTTATGCGATCAAAGTAATACCAAATCTATTGACCAGCCGTTGCCGCCCTGTAACCTTCTCGTCATGGAACCGGCCGCGTTCCGCCATCCGGGCGGGAGTGGCACGGCGCCAGGTGGCGACAAGGCAGAGCTGGCAAGGCGATGCGCTTGGCCCCGCAACCATGGGATGAAGAAAGGGTCGGGCCAGACGGCGCTCTGACGCCGCGCACGCAAACAATCGCGTGCAGCTCCACCCCTCGCGACAGGGGGTTAATATGGGTGATTTCGGAAAGTCTCGCCGGCCGATCGGCCATCGGCACAGTCTGGGCCTGGCGATGACCGCCCTGGCCCTGGTCCATGCAGCGCCCGGCGCGGCCCAGGAAGCCGCGACGCCGCAGCAAAGGGCGGACGCGACAGGATCGGACCAGATCATCGTCACCGGCACGCGCATCGTGCGCGACGGCTTCCAGTCGCCCACGCCGCTGACCGTGGTGTCGCAGGAAGAAATCCTCAACCAGTCGCCGACCAACAACCTCGCCGATTTCGTCAACCAGATTCCGTCGCTCGCGGGCAGCACGCGTCCAGCCAATTCGCGCCTGGCGATCAGTTCGGGCCTGGCGGGCATCAACACGATGAACCTGCGCAACCTGGGCGAAGTGCGCACGCTGGTGCTGCTCGACGGGCGGCGATCGGTCGGGTCCACCATCACCGGGCTGGTCGACATCAACACCTTCCCCCAGTCGCTGGTGAAGAGCATCGAGATCGTGACCGGCGGCGCGTCGGCCGCCTACGGGTCGGACGCGGTGGCGGGTGTCGTCAACTATGTGCTCGACAAGAAATATGAAGGGTTCAAGATCGACGCCGATACCGGCATCACCGACAAGGGCGACGGGTTCAACTACAGCTTTTCGGGCGCGTTCGGCAAAAGCTTCGCCGGTGGGCGCGGCCACATCCTGATCGCGGGCGAATATGCGCATCGCGACGGCATTTTCGAAGTGGATCGCGACTGGAACCAGATCGGCTACCGCACGCTCGCCAATCCCAATTACACCGCAACCAATGGCGAACCGGCCAATCTGGTGGTGCGGGGCGCGGGCACGTGGAACGCGACTCCGGGCAGCATCATCCGCTCGCAGGTGGGCGGGACGAGCACGCTGCGCGGCACCTATTTCGATCAGGGCGGTGTTGCGCAGCAATATCAGTTCGGGTCGCTGACCGACAGTTCGCAGACGGTGGGCGGCGACTGGCAGATCAACGACACGTCGCGTCGGATCGGCTTGGACGCGACCGACGACCGGCGCGGCATCTACGGGCGGCTGAGCTATGAGCTGGCCGACTGGATCGAGGTTTTCGGCGAGGCGTCCTACAACTGGAACAAGACGCTGTTCAATTCGGGGCCGCAGGCATCGACCTTCACCCTGGCGGCGGATAATGCCTATCTGATCCAGGCGCTGGGCAGCGCGGCGCTCGCTGGCGTCAGGTCGGTGACGCTCGGCACGTCGGCGGCCGATCTGCCCTATCGCAAGAACAACAGCAGCCGCGAGGTGCAGCGCTATGCGATCGGCGCGGGCGGGGAGTTCCAGATGTTCGGCAACAAGGCCGTGTGGGACGCCTATGGCCAATATGGCCAGACCGACACGCATGAGTTGTTGCGCGACATCATGAACACGTCGCGCATGGCGCTGGCGACCGATGCGGTGTTCGCGGGCGACGGGTCGATCGTCTGCCGGTCGACCCTGACCGATCCGACCAATGGCTGTATCCCGCTCAACCGCCTGGGCGTCGGCGTTGCCGATCCCGCCGCGGTCGAATGGGTGCTGGGCGATCCCTATCGCGACCAGCGCTTCAAGCAGACGGTCGCCGGCATCAACCTGTCGGTGACGCCCTTCGCCACCTGGGCGGGCGATGTCAGCGTCGCGCTCGGCGGGGAATATCGCAAGGAAGAAGTATCGGGCTATGTGCCCGAGGAATATCAGAGCGGCTGGTCGGTCGGCAATTTCCGGGCGACCTTCGGCAGCTACAATGTCAAGGAAGCCTATGTCGAGACGGTGGTGCCGCTGGGGCTGGGCGCCGAGTTCAACGGCGCGGCGCGCCTCACGGACTATTCCACATCAGGGACGGTCACGACCTGGAAGGCGGGCCTGACCTGGCAACCGATCGAGGACATCCGCCTGCGCGGGACGCGGTCGCGCGACATTCGCGCGCCCAATCTGAACGAGCTGTTCCAGTCGGGCACATCGCGCACCAATACGTTCAGCACCAGCACGGCGGTCGGCGAATATGCCGGCGCGACCTTCCGCGAGCTGACCACGGGCAACCTTTCGCTGCGGCCGGAGAAGGCGGACACGCTGACGCTGGGCGCGGTGTTGCAGCCGCGCTTCCTGCCAGGCTTTTCCTTCTCGATCGACTGGTTCCGCACCAAGGTGTCGGACGCGATCAGCCAGTTCTACGCCGACGACATCGCGCAGCGCTGCACCGAGGGCTATCAGGATTTCTGCGCGGCGATCATCCCCGATCCCGAAGGGGTGCGCGACTATTTCGTGTCGGCGAGCCCGTTCAACTTCGCCCGGGTGAAGGTGCGCGGCATCGACTATGAAGCCAATTATCGCGTGCCGCTGGACCAGATCTTCAACAGCAGCGCCAGCACTCTGACGCTGCGCGGGACGGCAACCAACTATCTGGAAAATCTGGTCGACAATGGCATTTCCGTGCCGGTGGACACGGTCGGCCAGAATAGCGGCCAGTCAAGCACGCCGGACTGGATCTTCCGCCTGTCGGCGACCTTCGACACGCCGACCTATTCCATCACCGCTGTGGGCCGTGGGGTGAGTTCGGGCACCTACAGCAACACCTATATCGTCTGCACGACCGACTGCCCGACGAGCACGGCGACCAACCCGACGACCAACAGCAACCATATCGACGGCACCTTCTACACCGACCTCAACTTCACCGCGAAGATCAACGTCGGCGGGTCGGACGGGCAGCTGTTCTTCAACATCACCAACCTGTTCGACAAGGACCCGATCCTGCTGCCGGAAACCGGCCTGTCGGCCAATTCGACCTACAGCGACCTGCTGGGCCGCGCCTTCCGGGTGGGTGTGCGGTTCAAGACCAACTGAGCCGACGCGCTGGCGCGACGGAAAAGGGGCGGAAAACCAGCGGTTTTCCGCCCCTTTTCCTGTTCAGGCGACGTGCCGAATATGGACAGCGAACGCGACACGCATAAAATATGAGAGGTCGTTAGTTAGCTAACTAAGCTTTAGCGCGGTGGACAATGGGCCGGCGTGGGGCGCAGCAGCGCGCGGCCGGCGGTGGCGCCGGTGGTCTGGCTATCACGGACCGCGAGCGCACCGTTGACGAACAGCCGGGTCACGCCGACGCTGAGTTCGCGCGGATGCATATAGTCGGCGCGCGGCGCATAGCGGGCGGGGTCGATGACGACGACATCGGCATAATAGCCGGGGCGCAGATAGCCGCGATGGTCGATCTTGTAGATGTCCGCCGTCCGCCCCGTCGACTGGCGCACGAAGGTCACAAGGTCGATGACCGGCCGGTCGCGGACATAGCGGACATATTTTTCGGGGAAGGTCGCGAACATGCGGGGGTGGCCGTCCGACCCGTCCGACGAGGTCACGATCCAGGGCTGCCGCATCAGCAGGTCGACATCGGCCTGCGCCATGTTGAAGGAGGCGACGGCGGTCCCCCGGCCCTTTTCCTTCTCGATGCTCTGGCGGATGATCCGCAGCGCGGCGTCGCGCGGGTCGAGGCGCCACTGGGCTGCAACCTCCTCCAGCGTCTTGCCGGTCCAGGGAAAGCCCTGGGCGATCAGCAGCAGCGACTGGGGGCCGCCGCGCCGGCGCATATTTTCGCTCATCTCGGTGCGGATCCGCGCCAGGGTCGCCGGATCGTCCAGCCGCCTGAGCAGCGCCACGCCGCCGCCATCCACCGCCCAGCGGGGCAGCAGCGACGCGTCGAGGCTGGAGCCGGAGGCGAGCCAGGGATATTGATCGGCCGTGACGTCCTGGCCCGCTTTACGCGCGGCCTCGATTTCCGCGATCACGGCCGGCGCCTGTCCCTGCACATCGACGCCCAGCGCCTTCAGATGCGCGAAATGAACGGGCATGCCGGCCTGGCGGCCGATCGCAATCGCTTCGCGGACCGAGCCGAGCAGGCCGATCGAATAGCTGGATTCGTCGCGCTGATGCGTGTCGTACAGCCCGCCGCGGATGGCGGCTTCGCGCGCAACGGCGACGACCTCGTCGGTCTTGGCGAAACTTTGCGGCGCGTAGAAGAGACCGGCGGAAAAGCCGGTCGCGCCTTCGCACATGCCTTTGGCCACCAGCGCCTTCATCGCATCCAGTTCCTGCGGATTGGGGGCACGGGCATCCTGACCCAGGACTTGCTGGCGCACCGCGCCGAAGCCGACGAAGGGGATGAAATTGGTGCCGACGCGCGAAGCTTCGATTTTGGCGGCATCGGCGCCGACATCGGGCGTGCCATAGCCATCGACGCCGATGACGACGGTGCTGACGCCCTGGTCGAGCCAGGCGGCATTGACGCGCTGGGCCGGGTCGGGCGAGCGCAGGAAGCCATCGGCATGCGTGTGGGCGTCGATGAAGCCGGGCGCGACGATCATCCCGCGCGCGTCGATCCGCTGCGCCGCCTGCATCGGCGCGGCGCGGCCGACATAGACGATCCGGTCGCCCTTCAGCGCGACATCGCCGACATAGGGCTTGCCTGTGCCGCCATCATAGATGGTGCCGCCGGCGATCAGGACGTCGGCCTGCGGCGCCGGGGCAGCGCCACCCGCCGCGGCCGCGCCGGCCAGGCCGCCCGACAGCAGCAAAGCGCGGACCGCGCGGCGAAAGGAACGGCGGGCGAGCGAATGCGGCATGAGCGGGGTCCCTTGCTGGGTAAACCAAAGCGGCACCATGGCGCGGACAGGCGCGCGCCGTCCAGAGGCGCTCGGTTGCGCGGGCCATAACCCGATGGCATAGGGGTAAGATGCCGCCGGGTCGTTGAACCAGAAATACAGGCCGCAGCCAGAGGGGACCGACCGATGAACCTGCGCCAGATCGAGATTTTCCACGCCGTCTACCTGCACGGCACGGTCAGCGCCGCCGCCCGCGCGCTCAACGTGTCGCAGCCCGCGGTGACCAAGGTGCTGCGCCATGCCGAGCGCTCCATCGGCCTGCCGCTGTTCGAGCGGGCCAAGGGGCGGCTGATCCCGACGCAGGATGCCCGCACCCTGTTCGACGAGGTCGCCGACATTCAGGAGCGCGTCCGGTCGCTGCGCCAGGCGACGCAGAATATGCGGCACGGGCGCGGCGGACTGCTGCGCATATCGGCCCTCCCTTCGCTGGGGCTGGGCGCCATTCCCGATGCCGTCGCGCGCTTCCTGCAGGGGCATGAAGACATCATGTTCGACCTGCAGACGCTGCATCATGATGAAATGGTGCGCAAATTATATGAGCGCGAGACCGACATCGCGATCAGTTTCGAAGTGCCGCTGTCCGCGCCGGTGGCGCATCAGGTAGTGGGCGAGGGCGAGCTGGTCGTGCTCTATCGCGAGGAGGATATGCCCGATGCGCCGAGCCGGCTGCATCTGGAGGAACTGCGCGATCACAAGTTCATCAGCCCGGTGCAGAGCGGGCCGATCGGTCGGATGCTGTCGAGCGAATTGAAGCGCCAGGACGTCGAGCTGAACGAAGTGGTGTCGGCGCGGACCTATTATATCGCCGCCGCGCTGGTGCGGGCGGGCGTGGGCATGGCGATCGTCGACAATTTCACCGCCCATGCCGCGCCCGCGCCGGGCCTATCCAATCGCCCGCTGCAGCCGGCCATCACCTTTGACATCAACGCGGTCTATCTGCAGAACCGGCCGCCGTCGCGGACGGCGTCGGAGTTTCTGGACCTGCTGTCCGAAGTTATAGAGAGCCTATAGCGCCAGGCTATAGCCTATGCGGACATGGATATTGGGGCGGCGGGCGGTCGGGCGATAAGGTCCGCTTCCCATCATCATCCAGGTTCGCACATTCATGATCGCCACCCCCTATCTCCTCTATCTCGGCCACAGCAATGACGAGATCGGCATCAAGACGTCGCGCGGGCTGGCGGTGTTCCGTCCCGACATCTGCGTCGGCGAGTTCCGCCATGACGATTGCGGGCTGACGCTGGGGCTGCCGCGGCTGGACTTCGCCGCCGCTCATGACGCGGGCGCGCGCACGCTGGTGCTGGGCATCGCCAATGCCGGCGGGCGGCTGGGCAACGACCTGGTCGAGGATGCGCTGGCGGCGATGGAGGCGGGGCTGGACATCGCATCGGGCCTGCACCAGCGGCTGAAGGACGAGCCGAGGCTGGCGGCGGCGGCGGCGCGGCTGGGCCGCACGCTGCACGATGTGCGCGATCCGCGCCCCGACATTCCGGTCGGCACGGGCCGGCGGCGCGCGGGCAAGCGATTGCTGACCGTGGGCACCGATTGTTCGGTGGGCAAGATGTACACGACCCTGTGCCTGGCCCGCGCGCTGCAGGCGCGGGGCGTCAAGGCAGACTTCCGCGCCACGGGACAGACCGGCATCCTGATCGCGGGCGATGGCGTGCCGCTGGACGCGGTGGTGGCGGACTTCATTTCCGGCGCGATCGAGCAGATTTCGCCCGAGCGGACCGACGGCGGCTGGGACCTTATCGAAGGACAGGGATCCTTGTTCCATCCGTCCTTCGCAGGCGTGTCCACCGGCCTGCTGCATGGCGCGCAGCCCGACGCGCTGGTGCTGTGCCACGACCCGATGCGCCGCACCATGCGCGGCCTGCCCCATTATCAGCCGCCGCGCCTGGACGATTGCCTGGAAGCGAATCTGCGCGCGGCGCGGCTGACCAACCCGCAGGTGCGGGCGGTGGGCATCGCGCTCAACACGTCGGCGATGGACGCGGCGCAAGCGGCGGACCTGTGCGCGCGCACCGCCGACATGTTCGGCTTGCCCTGTTCCGATCCCTATCGCATGGGGGTGGACGCGATGGTCGACCTGCTGCTGGCCATGGACGCGCCCGCCGCCACGGAGACGATCTGATCCTCATGCGCCGCACCCTGACCGTGATGGGCGAGACATTCCCCCTCGCCACCCCCTTCCGCATTTCGCGCGGCGTCAAGACGGCGGCCGAGGTCGTGACCGTGACGCTGGCGCAGGGCGACGTCGTCGGCCGGGGCGAATGCGTCCCCTATCCCCGCTATGGCGAAAGCGTCGCCGCCAGCATCGCCGAGATCGAAGCAGTGCGCGTGGCGATCGAGACGGGGGTCAGCCGGCGCGGGCTGTTGGAGATCTTGCCCGCCGGCGCGGCGCGCAACGCGGTGGATTGCGCGCTATGGGACCTGGAGCTGCGGCTGGCCGACAGCAGCCTGGCCGAAGCGACCGGGATCGAGAGGCCGCTGCGCCCCATCGCCACGGCGATGACGGTGGGGCTGGACACGCCCGAGCGGATGGGCCAGGCCGCCGCCGCGCTGGCCGACGCGCCGTTGATCAAGGTCAAGGTCGACGCCAATGACCCGGTCGCGCAGCTGCGCGCCGTGCGCGCCGCCGCGCCCGCGCCGCGCATGATCGTCGATCCCAATGAAAGCTGGACGATCGCACAGGTGGAGGCGATGCAAGGGTTGGCCGAGGCCCTGCGCATCGACCTGCTGGAGCAGCCGCTGCCCGCGCAGGAGGATGCGGCGCTGCGCGGATACCGCTCCGTCATTCCGATCGCGGCCGATGAATCGGTGCACGTCGCCGCCGATCTCGACACGCTGCCCGACGGCTATGGCGTGGTGAACATCAAGCTGGACAAGGCGGGCGGGCTGACCGCCGCGCTGGCGCTGGCCGAGGCTGCGCGGGCGCGGGGGCTGGGCGTCATGACCGGCTGCATGATCTGTTCGTCGCTGTCGATCGCACCCGCCTGGGCGATCGCGGCGCGGAGCGATTTCGTCGATCTGGACGGTCCCTTGTGGCTGGCGGCCGACCGGGCCGGCGGCGTCACCGGCGCGGCGGGCTATCTGATGCCGGCGCAGGCGGGCTTCTGGGGCGGGCTTTGACGATGGGGCCGGCGCGCCGCTGGTTCGCCATTCCGCTGTGGCGGCGCGTGGTCGGCGGGCTGGTCATCGGCGTGCTGCTGGGGCTGTTCTGGCCGGCCGCCGCGCCGGGAATCGCGTTCATCGGCGAGCTGTTCGTGCGGCTGATCCGCATGCTGGTGGTGCCGATCGTGTTCGTGTCGATCGCATCGGGCGTGACGGCCCTTGCGGACCCGCGCCGGCTGGGGTCGGTGGGCGGGCGCACCGTCCTGCTGTTCGCCGCGACCACCGCCTGCGCGGTGTCGATCGGCATGGCGCTGGGGTTGCTGGTGGAGCCGGGGACCGGCGCCGCGCTGGGCGGGGCGACGCCCCATGCGCTGGGCGAGGCCAAGTCGCTGCACGACCAGCTGGTCGGCATCGTGCCGGTCAACATCGTGACGGCCCTGGTCGAAGGCGACATGCTGGCGATCATCTTCTTCGCGATGCTGTTCGGCTTCGGCGTCATCCTGGCGGGCGAGGAAGGCCGGCCGATGGCGGCGGTGCTGCAATCGGCCGGGCGCGTGCTGTTCCACCTGGTGCGGATCGTGATGGAAGTGACGCCCTTCGGCGTGCTGGCGCTGATCGCGCAGGCGGTGGCGGACAATGGCGTCGCGGTCTTCACGAACATCGGCTGGCTGGCGCTGTGCGTCGTGCTGGGCGTGGCGGCGCAGATCATGCTGGTGCACCTGCCGCTGATCCGGCTGGTCGCGCGGCGATCGGTGCGGCGCTTCTTCCGCGCGGCGGTGGACCCGCTGGTTGTCGCCTTTTCCACCGCATCCTCGGCCGCGACGCTGCCGGTCGCGCTGCGGGTGGCGCAGGAGCAACTGGCGATCGAGCCCGCCATCGCGTCCACCGTGCTGCCGATCGGGGCGAGCATCGGCAAGGATGGAACGGCCATGTATGTGGGGCTGCTCAGCGTCTTCAGCCTGCAGGCGCTGGGCGTGGCGCCCGACCGGGCGATGCTGGCGATCATGCTCCTGACGGGATCGCTCGCCGCCTTCGGGACCGCGCCGATCCCGTCGGCTTCGCTCTTCATGCTGGCGGCGGTGCTTTCGACGGTCGGCGTCGCGCCGGAACAGACGGCGCTGGTGGTCGGCTTCGTGCTGCCGTTCGACCGGCTGCTCGACATGACACGAACGGTCGCGAGCGCCAGCGCGAACCTGACCGTCACCGTCGTGGTGGCGGGGCAGGACAAGACGCCGCCGGCCGGGACGGACGATGCCATCCTGGCCGACGACGGGTCGATCAGTCGAGCGCCTTGACGATTTCCTCCACCATCTTCTTGGCGTCGGCCAGCAGCATCATCGTATTGTCCATGTAGAAGACGTCATTGTCGACGCCGGCATAGCCAGCGCCGCCCATGGAGCGCTTCACGAACAGCACCGATTTGGCGTTGGCGACATCGAGGATCGGCATGCCGTAGATGGGCGAGCTCTTGTCGGTCTTGGCCGCCGGGTTGGTGACGTCATTTGCACCGATGACGAAGGCGACATCGGCCTGGCCGAATTCGCTGTTGATGTCCTCCAGTTCGAACACCTCGTCATAGGGGACATTCGCTTCGGCCAGCAGCACGTTCATATGGCCGGGCATGCGGCCCGCCACGGGGTGGATCGCATATTTGACGCTGACCCCTTCCTTCTTGAGCATGTCGCCCATTTCGCGCAGGGCGTGCTGCGCCTGGCTGACGGCCATGCCATAGCCCGGCACGATGATGACGCTGTCCGCCTGGCTCATCAGGAAGGCCGCGTCCTCCGCGCTGCCGCGCTTGTAGGGGCGGTCGACCGCCGCCGCGCCGCTGGCCCCGCCGCCGCTTTCCGCGCCGAAGCCGCCGGCGATGACGCTGAGGAAGCTGCGGTTCATGGCGCGGCACATGATGTAGCTGAGGATCGCGCCCGACGAGCCGACCAGCGCGCCAGTGATGATCATCGCGCTGTTGCCCAGCGTGAAGCCCATGGCAGCGGCAGCCCAGCCCGAATAGCTGTTGAGCATCGACACGACCACGGGCATGTCCGCGCCGCCGATCGGGATGATCAGCAGGAAGCCGATGACGAAGCTCAGGGCCGTCACCGTCCAGAAGATCCAGGGCGACTGATCGGTCGTGAAATAGGCGACGAGACCCAGGATCGCGGCCAATGTGCCAAGGTTGATGAGGTGGCGGGCGGGCAGCAGGATCGGCTTGCCCGACATGTTGCCGTTCAGTTTCAGGAAGGCGATGACGGAGCCGGAAAAGGTGATCGCGCCGATCGCGACGCCCAGGCCCATTTCGACGCGGCTTGCCGGATGGATCTGGCCGGTGAGCACGTCGAGAATGCCGAAGGCGCCGGGATTGAGGAAGGCGGCCGCGCCCACCAGCACCGCGGCGAGGCCGACAAGGCTGTGGAAGGCGGCGACCAGCTGCGGCATTGCGGTCATGGCGATGCGCCGGGCGATGACGAAGCCGATGCCGCCGCCGATCAGGATCGCGCCGATGATTTCCGGCAGGCTGGCGATGTCATGGGTGTAGAGCGTGGTGACGACTGCGATCGCCATGCCGATCATGCCCATGCGGTTGCCGCGCCGGCTGGTCGCCGGGCTCGACAGGCCGCGCAGGGCCAGGATGAAGAGGATGCCCGCGATCAGATAGGCGAGCGCGACGAAGGGGGAGACGGGCGCGAGTTCGTGCATCACTTGCGTTCCTTCTTCTTGTACATGGCGAGCATGCGTTCGGTGACCGCGAAGCCGCCGAAGATGTTCACCGACGCCAGCACCACGGCGAGCAGGCCGAGATATTTGGCGGCCGCGCTGCCCGCCTCCGCCGAAGCGACCAGCGCGCCGACGATGATGACCGAGGAAATGGCGTTGGTGACCGCCATCAGCGGCGTATGCAGCGCCGGCGTCACCGACCAGACGACATAATAGCCGACGAAGCACGCCAGCACGAAAATCGACAGGATGGAGATGAAGTCCATTCTAGTCCTCCCCTATGAAATCATTTGCCCGCACCTCGATCGCGGTCACAACATTGTTCAATTCGTTCAATATTTCCCCAGCCGGGATACGCAGGATCGCGACACCCCGAGCTGCGAACCAAGCGTCTCGCACGGCATCCCGCCGAGGCGCATCGCCCCTGTCATGGGATTCGCCATCCACTTCGACGACGAGGCGGGCCTCATGACAGTAGAAATCCGCGATATAGGGGCCAGCAGGATGCTGGCGGCGGAATTTCAAGCCGCTGGGCCGTTGCCTGAGCGCCTGCCACAGCAGCACTTCGGGCAAGGACATTTTCCTGCGCAGCATCTTCGCGCGGCCGCCCGCCCCTTGCAGCACAATCATCCTCCCCTGGAAGGGGAGGGGGACCAGCCGCAGGCTGGTGGAGGGGTGTCGCGCCATCGACAGGCTGACACCCCTCCGTCAGGCTTCGCCTGCCACCTCCCCTGACAGGGGAGGAACGGCGGGATCCGAAGCCGGCTCACCCCAAAAGCCGTTCGTTGACGATCTTGCCGCCCTGGGTGAGGCGGATGGCGGTGCCGATTTCGTCGTCCAGCACCGGCGCGTTCTTTTCCTTGTCCCAGAAGGCGGAGAGGAAATTATAGAGGTTGCGCGCGAACAGGGCCGAGGTGTCGGCGGCGAGGCGCGAGGGCATGTTGCGATGGCCGACAATCTTCACGCCGTGGCGTTCCACAATCTCGCCCGCGACCGCGCCTTCGACATTGCCGCCCTGCTCGACCGCCAAGTCGACGATGACGCTGCCGGGCTTCATCGTGGCGATCTGCGCGTCGGATATGAGACGCGGCGCGGGCCGGCCCGGGATCAACGCGGTGGTGATGACGATGTCCTGCTTTGCAATATGACCCGAGACGAGTTCGGCCTGCGCCGCCTTATATTCGTCCGACATTTCGGTAGCGTAGCCGCCCGCGCCCTCGCCTTCGATGCCGGCGACCTTTTCCACGAAGATCGCCTTGGCCCCGAGCGATTCGATTTGTTCCTTCGTCGCGGCGCGCACATCGGTGGCGCTGACCTGCGCGCCCAGACGCCGGGCGGTCGCAATCGCCTGAAGCCCGGCGACACCCACGCCCATGACGAAGAGCTTCGCCGCCGACACGGTGCCGGCGGCCGTCATCATCATCGGGAAGGCACGGCCATATTCGGCAGCCGCGTCCAGCACCGCCTTGTAGCCCGACAGGTTGGATTGGGACGAGAGAATGTCCATCGACTGGGCGCGGGTGATGCGGGGCATGAATTCCATCGCCAGCGCCTCGAAGCCAGCGGCGGCATAAGAGGCGATCCTCCCCCGATCGCCAAAGGGGTTGAGGCCCGCGACGATCCAGGCGCCCGGCTTCGCGCCAGCAATGCTGTGGGGCGCTGGCCCCTGGACGCCCAGGATGATGTCGGCGCTCGCCACCGTTGCCGCGCGGTCCGCGACGGTCGCGCCGGCGGCGGCATAGTCGGCATCCGCGATCGAGGCGTTGAGGCCCGCGCCCGCCTCTATCGCCACGTCGGCGCCGAGCGCCCCGAATTTTTTGACGGTTTCCGGCGTCGCAGCGACGCGGCGTTCGCCGTCCGCCTGTTCCCGCACGATCGCGATCTTCACTGGCCCCTCTCCCTCTTCCTGCCCAACAGGCACGCCGGGCGATCCAGCAGGGCAACCGGGGCCCATGATCCCATCATGCGCCCATCGCCCCGCTCCTCCGCCGCCGCCTCTATTTCTGTCCTTTTGAGACGGCAAGACGCATCATGCGTATCCTTTCTATCCACCGCCAAGCAATATCTTTATGCAGGGAGGTGGATCGACACGCCTGTCCGGCGAGGGAGACAGGGGATCAGCGCGGCGCCATGCGGATCGCGCCATCGAGGCGGATGACTTCGCCGTTCAACATCGGATTGCGGATGATCGATTCCACCAGCTGCGCATATTCGGCCGGATCGCCGAGACGACTGGGGTGCGGCACCTGCGCGCCGAGCGCGTCCTGCACATGCTGCGGGAAGCCCTCCACCATCGGCGTGCGGAAGATGCCCGGCGCGATGGTCATGACGCGGATATGGTGCTGGGCCAGATCGCGCGCGACCGGCAGGGTCATGCCGACGACGCCGCCCTTCGACGCGGCATAGGCGGCCTGGCCGACCTGGCCATCATAGGCGGCGACCGACGCGGTGTTGACGATGACGCCGCGTTCGCCCGACACATCGTCCGCAGCCACGGCGCGGGCGGCGAATTGCGAGATGAGGTTGAAGCTGCCGATCAGATTGACCTCCACCGTGCGGCGGAACAGGTCGAGCGCGTGCGGCACATTGTCCTTGCCCACGGTCTTGGCCGCAGGCGCGACGCCGGCGCAGTTGACGAGGATGCGAGCGATGCCATGCGCCCGCTCGGCCGCATCGAGCGCAGCGGCGACGGCCGCATCGTCCGCCACGTTGAGCGCGAAGGCCAAGCCGCCCAAATCCTGCGCGGCGGCGCTGGCGGCCGCTTCGTTGAGGTCGAGGATGGCGACGCGCGCACCATGGGCGGCGAGCATCGTCGCCGTCGCCTTGCCCAGGCCCGATGCGCCGCCGGTGACGATGGCGGCGATATTGTGCATGTCCATGGATCAGCCCTTCCTGTTCAGACCAGTTCGACGGCCATGGCGGTGGCTTCGCCGCCACCGATGCACAGGCTGGCGATCCCCTTCCTGAGCCCGCGATGCTCCAGCGCGGCGATCAGCGTCGCGAGGATGCGCGCGCCCGACGCTCCGATGGGATGGCCGAGCGCGGTCGCGCCGCCATTGACGTTGAGCTTGTCGGCCGGGATAGCGAGATCGCGCGCGGCGATCATGGCGACGACGGCGAAGGCTTCATTGACTTCGAACAGGTCGACATCCTCGACCGACCAGCCGGCCTTGTCCAGCGCCTTGCGGATCGCGGGCACCGGCGCGCTGGTGAACTTCGCGGGCTCCTGCGCATGGGCGGCGGTGGCGACGACCTGGGCGACGATCGGCAGGCCCAGCCGCTCGGCCACGCTGCGGCGCGTCATGACCAGCGCGGCGGCGCCGTCGGAGATGGAGGAGGCGTTGGCCGCGGTGATGGTGCCGTCCTTCGCGAAGGCGGGGCGCAGCGACGGGATCTTGTCGGGCCGGGCCTTGCCGGGCTGTTCGTCGGTGTCGATCAGCGTGTCGCCGCCGCGGCCCGGCACGGTGACCGGCGTGATCTCGCGCTGGAAGGCGCCCGACGCGATCGCGTCATTGGCGCGGGAGAGCGAGCGGATGGCATAATCATCCTGATCGGCGCGGCTGAACTGATAGTCGCGCACCGCCTCCTCGGCGAAGACGCCCATCGCCTTGCCGGGTTCATAGGCGTCCTCCAGCCCGTCCATCATCATCGTGTCGATGATGCGATCATGGCCGATGCGCGCGCCGGCGCGATGCTTGGGGAGCGCATAGGGGGCATTGGTCATGCTTTCCATGCCACCCGCGACGATAATGTCCGCCGCGCCGGCGGCCAGCGCCTCATGCGCCATGATGGCGGCCTGCATGCCCGATCCGCACATCTTGTTGACGGTGGTCGCTTGCGTATTGAGGCCAAGGCCCGCGCCGAGCGCGGCCTGGCGCGCGGGCGCCTGGCCCAGGCCCGCCGGCAGGACGCAGCCCATATAGATGCGCTCCACCGCATCGGCGGCGACCCCGGCGCGCTCGACTGCCGCCTTGACCGCAGCGGCGCCCAGATTCGTCGCCTTGAGCGGCGCGAGCGCGCCCTGGAAGCCGCCCATGGGGGTGCGGGCATAGCTGGCGATGACGACTGGATCCTGGTGCATGATGGTTCCTCTTCCCGGGCGGCGCATTGCGGTTGCGCCGACAAATCTACTGGTGAGTATATTGCTTATCGCCGCGTTTTTTGTCAAGCTGATGACAGGAGACGCCGCATGCAGACGCTAGAGACCAAGGACGCGCCCTCCCCGTTCCGGACGCGCGCGGAAAAGATGCAGGATCGCGCGGACAAACGCGAGGCGGTGCTGCGCGCGGCGGTGCGGATGTTCAATGCGCATGGGTTTCATGCGACGTCGCTGGACGATGTGGCGGCGTCGCTGGGGATCAGCAAGCCGACCATCTACCATTATCTGGGCAACAAGGAGCAGGTGCTGATCGAATGCGTGACGCGCGGGCTGGAGCCGCTGCGCAGCGCGGCGGAGCAGGCGCGCGCGCAGGCGGGCAGCGGACTGGAGCGGCTGCGGCGCTTCCTGATCGACTATGCGCGCACGAACATGGATGATTTCGGCCGCTGCATGGTGCGCACCGGCGACGAGCTGCTGTCGCCCGCCAGCGCCGCCAGCATCCGCGCGCGCAAGCGGGAGATCGACGCGACGCTGCGCGCACTGATCGCGGAAGGGGTCGCCGACGGATCGATCGCGCCGGTCGACGTGAAGATGAGCGCCTTCGCCCTTGCCGGCGCGCTCAACTGGCCGGCGCGCTGGCATGACCCCGCCGGGCCCGACAGCCCGGAGACGATCGCCACCGGGCTGGTCGACATGCTGATCGGCGGGCTTGCGCCTCGCTGACGATCAGTCGTGCGGTTCGACCGGGAGCGCGACGGACAGATGCGGCGGCTGATTATAGGCGCTGTTCTGCCAGGCGACGCCCAGGCGATAGACCGGGTCGTGCATGAGCGTGGCGTGGCGAATGGTGGTGGGCCAGGGGGTGGCGTAGATGCGCAGTTCGCGGCTGTCGGCGCTGCGCAGAACCAGTTCCTCGCGCCAGTCACCCACTATGTCGGCTGAAAGGGCCGGGTTGCGCTTGGTCCCGTTGTTGGATGCGACGCCCTGCGGCAGGAGCAGCGGGTCTTCCTTGCTCGCCTGCCAGTTCCATTTGGTGATGCGGTCGCCATCGAGCAGTTCGCGCAGCGCGTCGCCGTCCCACCAGATGCCGAAATTGGCGGCGCGCGGGTGGCCGCCGGGGATGACGTTACCCTTCGCATCCCAAAGGTCCGCGGAGTTGGATGCCCAGGCCTCCGCACCTGGATGGCGCGGATCGATGTCGATGGCGATGCCGCGCCCGGTGTCGCGATCGGCCGGCTTGGTCCAGAGCCGCTCGCCCGTGCGCGCGTCGAGCATGGCGGCGCCGATGTTGCCGTTGGCGCGCATATCCTCATGCACGCCGAAACGCTCCAGCCCCGGACGGGACGGGTCGAGATCAGCGACGTGCAGCGCGTCGCCATGGAACAGCCGGGCGGTCCAGAGCCCCTTGCCGTCTTCATCCACCGCCATTGCGCCATAGATGATCTCGTCCCGGCCATCGCCGTCCACATCGGCGACAGACATCTGGTGGTTCCCCTGGCCGCCATAGCCCTGATGGCCCGGGGCGCTACTGTCAAACAGCCAGCGACGCGTCAGCTTGCCATCCCGCCAGTCCCAGGCGGCGAGCACGGAGCGGCCATAATAGCCGCGCGCGAAGACCAGGCTGGGGCGGCGCCCGTCGAGATAGGCGACGCTGGCGAGATAGCGTTCGGAACGATTGCCATAGGCATCGCCCCAGCTTTGGACCATCGCCTCGGGCGTCGGATCATCGCCGCCCGGGCCGCGCGTCGGCGCATAGGGCTGGCTGGCGAGCGCGCGGCCGGTGCGCCCGTCGAAGATGGTGAGATATTCGGGGCCGCGCAGGATTCGGCCTTGCAGGCGAGCAACCCTGCGTCCGTCAGGCAGCAAGGTGGCGCCGGTGCGGTCGGCCTGGGGCCGTTCGCCCACAGTCTCGCGCCAGTCGGCAGCGGCATCGCCAAGCGCCTTGCCGGCGCCGTCGATCGTGCCGTCCGCGGTCTTCATCGCGATCTCCGCGCGACCGTCGCCATCCAGATCATAGACCATGAACTGAGTATAATGCGCGCCCGAGCGGATATTGCGCCCCAGGTCGATGCGCCACAGGCGCTTTCCGTCCAAATTATAGGCATCGAGCAGCGTTTCGCCGCTATAGCCGCCAAAGGCATTGTCCTTCGCGATCGAGGGATACCATTTGACGATCAGTTCATAGCGGCCATCGCCATCCAGGTCGCCGACGCTGGCATCATTGGCGCTGTAGCTGTAACGCTCGCCATCGGGCGTGGTTCTATCGGCCGGCGGGTCGAGCGGGATGGAAAGATAGCCGCCGGTCCAGGGCGCAGCGTCGGCAAGCGGCCTGCCGCGCGCGTCGCGAAGGCTGTAGCGGCTCTCCGCCCTGCCCTGCGGATCGGCGAGGCTGGTGGCGTCGGACGCCGCGATCGTGCGGAGGGGCTTGCCGTCGCGCAACAGGGTGAAACGGGTATTGGCGGGATCGGTCGCGAGCAGCCGCCAGCTGACATGCATGCCCTGCCCCGTCGAAAGCGGCACCACCACCAGCGCGCGGTCGAGCCGCTCCATCTGACGCCCGCCCGTCGGCGCCGATGTCGCCGCAGTGGCGGTTATCGTCGCCATGAGCGCCACCGCGCCGCCCCGGATCGCCAGCCCTGTGCCCATTCGCCTCATCATCCCGCTCCCTGATTTTGGAGCAGGCTATAAGAGGGTCGCGGCTATGACAAGCGTGTGCCACATTTATATAACTCGCACCATCATGTGGGACATGGGACACGCACCTATTTCGTCACCTTGACGGCGTAGACCTGGTTGCTGCCGTCCATGTTGGAGCGGAAGACCATCCACTGGCCGTCGGGGGTGAAGGTGATGTTGGGTTCCAGCCGATAGTCGTGGCGGCGCATGTCTACGATCTTTTCCGCTTCGAAGGTGCCGGGCGCGACCAGATCGGCGGCGTTGTCGGCGTGGATGCCGGCGACGTCGGGGATGTCGCGGGGCGTGAAGCGATAGAGATATTTGCCGTCGGGCGCGTGGGCGACCATTTCGCTGTCGCCGCCGTCGCCCGAGAAATGCGCAAGATCGGGCGCCTGGTTGTAATGGACCGACCACAGGTTGCGATCGACATGATACCAGCGGCGACGGCCGGTCGCGAGTTCATAGCCCGCGAGCCAGAAGACCTCGCCGCGCGGCGTCTGGAGATCATACCAGATCCATTTTCCGTCGGGCGAGAAGAATTCATGCCCGGCGATTTCCATGTTCATGAAGCGCTTGTGGACCAGCTGCTTGCCCGTGCCGTCGGTGCGGATGGTCCAGATCCGGTCGACCTTGTGCCAGGGGCCTTCATGGCAATACATGATGAGGCCGGGATCGGTGGGCGAGAACTGGACATGGTTGAGCCAGTCGGTCGAGGCGACGACGACCTTTCGCTCGCCGGTGCGAATGTCGATGGTGAAGATTTCCATCGGTATCTTCGCCTCCAGCCGCTCGTTGAGGCGCACCTCCTTGGCTTCGGCGAAGGTCAGCGGCTGGCCGTCGGGGCCGGTGGCGGCATAGTTGGCCTGGCCGAACTGCTGCTTGATCTCGGGCTCGCCGCCCTTCTTCGTGCCGTCGGGCTGCAGCGGCCGGTCGCTGGCCGCCCATTGGCCGAGCAGCAGGGTCTCGTCCGCGTTGATCGAGCCGATCGAGCCCTTTGCCACCGTGGCGATGCGGCGCGTCCTGCCGCTGTCGATGTCGGCGGCGAAGATGGTGGTGGCCCCGCCCGCATCGTCGCGGCGGCGGCTGGCATAATAGGCGCTGCGCGTCCGGCGTCCGGTGAAGAGAAGTTGCAGATCGCGGCCCTTGACCAGCGGCGTCACGCTCCAGTCGGCGAGCGTCACGACGCTGATGCCATCGGGCGTGGAGATGACCATCTTGTCGCCCTGGGGCGTGTAGCTGTTCTGGTGGAAATAGAGGCTGGCCGCGCCCGCGGGATCATTGGTGATCTGGACGATCCGATGCCCGGTGGTGGCGTCGGTCCACTCCCTGACCGGCTTGGCGAAGGCGGCGCCGGTCCAGGCGAGCGCCGCGAGCGTTATCAGCGAAATGCCGCTTTTCATCGAGAGGTCCTTCTTCAGCCTTGCGCGGGCAGCGCGTCGGGGATGAGCGCCAGATTTTCGATCGCGGCCAGCCCCCATTGGGCGGCCGCGTTGGTGGAGACGTTCGGCCATTCGACGGTGGGGCCGAGATAGCGGGAGCCATCCTGCGCGACGCGCGGGTCGCCGGTCGAGAGGCCAAGACCCGCCTCGCCGGAGAAGAACTCCTCCCAGGCGCGGCGCGCCATGGCGGCATCCTGCGTCTCATGCGCGAGATAGGCGGTGAGGCGCGAATGGCCTTCGCGCAGGTTGCGTCCCTTCCAGGGGAAGGGAAAGGCGGCCTCCCACTGCGCGCGGGGCGCATTGAACCAGCGGCAATAGTCGAGCCAGGCCGCGCGATAGGTCGGCACGTCGAGCAGGTCGAGCAGTTCGGCATTGAGTTCAAGCGCGCCGAAGACGGCGTTGAGATGCGAGACGGCGATGCTGTTGCCCGCCACCAGGAAGCGGCCGGTCGACAGGTCGAAGGGCGCGCTGCCCACCAGCCAGCCATATTTGAGGCCGCCGATGCTGGTCATGCCCGCGAGCAGCCGGTCCCGCCATGTGCGGTCGCCCGTCCGCTCCCATTCGGCGAGCCAGGACGAGGCGACCGCGCACCAGGTGGTGCCGAAGGTCATGTCGATCACGCCATCGGGCAAGGGCTTGCGCGCGGCCCCCGGCACCTTGCGGCCGATTTCGACATGAGCGAGCGTCCGGTCGGACAGGATGAGGTCGCGCATCAGATCGCCGACGCGTTCGTCGGCGGTGAGATAATAATAGATGCGGCGGTAGATGGCGTTGGAGACGCGCGGCTGCTTGCTGCTGTCGCTCCAATGCTGGACGCCATGGCGCGTGCCCAGTCCCTTGAAGCGGCCGAGATGATAGACATCCACTTCGCCGGTGTGCCGCGTCATGGCTTCGGCGAAGCGGAACAGGCCCGCGTCGCCGGTTCGCAGGACGCTGAGCCACAGCCACAGGTCGGGCGACAATTCGCTATTATCCCAGGCGAAGCCGCCAATATCGTAGCGCCACTGGTGCCGATCCGCGTCATAGGTGTGCATGACGTCGCCATGGTTCCAGAAGCCATACCAGCGGCGACGATCGACTTCGGCCTCGTAGAAGGCGGCGAGATTGCGGATCTGGTCCTCGATCCGCGCCTTCATCGGGGTGGAGCGATCGGGCAGGCTCCAAGGGCCGAAGACGTTCGCGGCGTGGATGCGGCGTGGTTCGACCATCAGCTGCGGCGGCACGGCATTGGCCTGCGCCATGGCGGCGAGCCGGTCGGCGTTGGGCGTCGCCGCGCAGGCCCAGAGTGTCAGTTCGCTGGTGCGGGCGGTGCCGGTCGCACTGTCCCAGCCGGGTTCATAATCCTCATAGGTGATGGCGAGCCCTTCATTCTGGGCGTCATAGCCCTCCATGCCGAGCACGCCGCGATAGGGGCGCATGTCCATCGGCGGCGCATCGGGCGACCAGAGCCACAGGGCAAGCCGCGCCTGATCGGACGCCGCATCGCGAATGTCGATCTGCGTCGGATGCCGCTGCCAGAAATAGCGCGCGGCGAGCGCGACGCCGCCCTGGGGCGAGCCGACATAGCCAAGGCCGAGCGCGCGCGTGCCCGCGGTCGCATCGATCCAGGCATGGCCCGGCTGGGTGCGCTTCACCAGCGCGAAGCCGTCGGCGCTGTGCTGCCGCAGCGAAAAGTCGCTCCAGGTCGGGATGCGATCCAGCAGCGGGCGGACGCTGTCGGCCATCGCCTCCATCGGCACGGCGCGGCCGGCGATCTGCGCGGCGCGCACGGCGTCGCCGGGATCGCGGCGAAGGCCCGTGAGCGGCCGCACGGCTTCGGAGAAGAGATGGCCCGACGTCGTCGCGAGGCGCACATGCCGGTCATGCGGTTCGCCGGCCATCGGCACGGCGGCGGCCAGGCCAAGGCTGCTGACGAAATCCTTTGCCGGATCGCCATCGAAGATGAAGCTGTGGACGATGCGCAGATGATCGCCGCCGGCATAGGCATAGAGGCGCAGGGTGAAGGGGAGCATGCGCCGCCCTGCGCCTTCATGCGTCCCGTCGATCTTGACGACGACGCGGACCGGCCCCTTCTGTTCGATGGTGACTGTGTCGATCCGGCCGGTGAGAGCGACGCGGCGCCCCCGTTCGGGCGCGTCGTCGACGCTGGCGACGAGGGTGAGCGGCCCCATCACCTGGCGATCGCCCGACCAGGCGCCGGCGATGGCGACCGCGCCGCTGCGCGGGATGCGCCAGCGCGTGGCGCCGCTGACGATGTCGATCGCATCGGCGGCTTCGCGCAGCAGCACCGGGCTTTCCGGCGAATGCGGGCGACCGGGGACGACGTCGAGCGCGCCGGGCTGGTCCGTGCCGGCTGGCAGCGCGTGCGCGGACCATTTGAGCGAGCCGTCGGGCCAGGTAGCAAGCGTCCAATGCTGCGAGGGCAAGGGCTTGCCATCGCCGCGCAGGCTGAGCGGCGCCCCTGCCCTTACAGCGCCGCGCGGCCAGGGCACGCCGAATGTCTGGCCGAGGCTGAGCGGCGGGGCGCCCTCATCGATCCAACGGATCGGCGTCTGCGGCGGCCGGGGCGTCGCGGCGCTGGCGGGGGACGGCAGCAGCGCGGCGGCGCTGCCGAGCAGGCTGGCGCGCAGCATGTCGCGGCGGCCGATGCTGAAATGGCTGGTCATGTCCCCTCCTTCGCCGGTCTTACAGCCGGATGATCGAGAAATTGCGTAGCTGGATGTGGCTTTGGGTCGTGCGGACGCCGAAATGGCCGTGGCGATAGGGATGGCGATCCGTCATGGCGAACAGGGTCTCGCCGTCGCGCTCCACCGCGATATGCCCGCCATCGGCGATGAGCCGCAGGTGGAACCAGCGATTGGGCGTCAACATGGCGGCGGGATCGAGCCGTTCATGGTCAGGGAGCAGCGGCCGGTCGCCCGCGCGCCCGACATAGCGGCGCATGCGCGTGGTGCTGTTCCGGTTGCCGCCAATGCCGACATAATAGGTGCGCAGGCTGTCATACTCCTCGAAGACGCCGCTGCGCTTGCCCGCCAGAGCCGATCCGTCCGGCATAGCGGGATCCTGCGCCATCCAGAAGGCGTTGACATCGCTGACGGCGTCCTGCGGCCCGCCCGCCTGCACCGCGCGCACATCATAGTCGATGGCGACAGGGCTGGAGAGCGGCTGGTGGAACCAGAGAGTGAGGCCGGCGGGCGTGTCGATGTCGAGCACGCCATCTCGCGCCGCCACCTGCGCGCGGGGCGAAGCGGCTTCCAGGCGCCACTGGCCAAGGCCATGGCGGAAATCGTCGCCAAAGAGCCTCGTGTCGGTGGCGCGCGCCGCGACTGGCGTGGCAGCCAGCGCGGCGAGCATCGTCCGGCGCGTGAGGCCGATCACAGTTTCAGGCGGACACCGCCATAGACGCGGCGACCGAAGGTTTCGATGATCGTGCGGCGATAGACGCTGTTCGCATTTTCCTTGCGCGTGGCGTCGAGCAGGTTGACGCCTTCGAGGAAGAAGGAGACGCCGGGCATCACGGTGATGTTGAGCGAGGCGTCAAGCTGGCCATAGGCTTCGCCAAACTCCGGATTGCCGCCGCGACCGGCCGCGTTGATCAGATATTTGGAGCGCCAGTTGTAAGCGCCGCGCAGGCTGACGACATCATCCTCATAATAGGCCGAGATATTATAGCTGTGGCGCGAAAGGCCCTGGAACGGCAGGGAGTCCCCAGTGAAGCGGTCCACGCCTTCATAACCGCTGTCCTTCGAATAGGTATAGTTGGCGATTACGCCCATCTGCTTGAGGAACGGTACGTCGATAAAGTCGAAGGCGATTTGCGCGCCCGCTTCCACGCCGTTGATCGTCACCTTCTGCGTGCCGTTGGTGGGCACGGTGATGGTGTAGGTGACGCCGGTGGCGGGATCGGTATAATCCTCGGTCGTGTTCTGGATGAAGCTGCTGATTTCCTTGCGGAAATAAGTGACCGACGCGAAGCTGGTCGCGTTGATATAATATTCGAGGCCCGCATCATATTGGCGCGCGCGGAAGGGCTCGAGCCCCGGATTGCCGCGCGACCCGGTGAGGCCGACGACATCGAGCGTGAAGCGCGGCGCAAGCTGCTGCGGCAGGGGCCGGGCCATGACTTCGGTCGCGGTGACGCGCGCCATCAGCTTGTTCGGGATGAGTTCCGCCTTCAGGTTGAGCGAGGGCAGGAATTCCGTGTTCTTGCTGTCATAGGCGACCGGCGAGACGACGCCGGCCTGGCTGAGATAGCCCGAGGTATCGACCTGCGTGTTCACCACGCGTGCGCCGATCACGCCGCTGACGGGGACGGCGCCCACGTCGAAGGCGAAGGACGCCTGGGCAAAGCCGGCGATGTTGCGCTCGCCCACTTCCCAGGTGTCTGTGAAGACCTGGCACGTGCCGCCGGGGCGGGTGGGGCAGCCGCCCTCCTCGAACGGATCGGGCACGCCGATCGCGTTGGCGACGCCCTGCGTCATGTTGAGCCACGCCTGATAGCCGTCGTTGAAACCGAGATCGCCGGTGTGGAAGAAGGGCGAGCTGCCGAGCGACGCATAGCCGAGGGCAGCATTGATCTGCGCCTGCGCCGCCGGATCGGAAAAGCCGTTGAGCACCGTCGAGCGATTGAAGAATTTGCTGGTGACGGTGAGGTCGCGATACTGGCCGCCGATCTTGATCGAGGTCAGGACGCCGCCGTCGGGCTTATATTCCGCATCGAGCTTGGCCATTTTTTCGGTCTGATTGTCGTAGCGCGGGCGGCGCAGGACGGTCAGCTGGTTGATGCCGGCGCGAGTCGTGGGATCATTGGGCAGGATGATGTTGGGCGCATTCTGGCCATTGGCATAGTCGACGATCAGGCTGTCCATGCCAGTTACCGCGGCGGTGGCGTTGATCTCGTTATTATAGGCCTTGGCCTTGGCGTAGGAGATTTTGGGCGTCAGCGTCAGCTTGCCCGTGGTCCATTCCGCGCCGAGCGCCAGATTATAGGTGGTGCGGCGAATGTCGCCCAGGATGTTGCGGTAGGAAACGCCCAGCTGACTGGTCTGCGCCAGCGCGGGATTGTTGGTCATTTCCAGATGCTGGACCGTATTGTCCGGCCCGATGATCGTGTTTTCGGTGTCGACGATGCCGCCGCTGGTGCCGGTCTGCAGATATTGCGAGGTGACCGACTGGTTGGAGCGGGTCCAGTTGGCTTCCAGATAGGTCTTGAAGTCGTCGCTCGGGCGCCATTCCAGGATACCGTTCAGCGCATAGCGCCGCGTTTCGAGGCGGTTGATGACATAGCGCGGAATGTCGGGGAAGAAGTCGCCGACGCCATCCTCGTTGAGGTCGTAGAGATCGCCATCGGGATCCCGTAGCTGCACCCAGCCGGTGGTGCGGGCCTGATGGCTTTCGACATTGCGGTTCTCGAACGTGCCCGACACCAGCACGCCAAGCGTGCCGTCGGCGAAGGTGTCGCTGCCGATGATGGCGAGGCGCGGGTCCATATGGTCGCCAATGTCGGCATAGATGGCCTGGGCGGAGCCGGCGAGATAGGGCTTGCCGCCATTGTCGAACGGCCGGCGCGTGATGATGCGCACGGTGCCACCGACGCCGCCTTCGGTCATGTCGGCGGTCGCGGACTTCACGACTTCCAGCCGGTTGACGAATTCGGACGGCAGGTCGCGGAAATCGACGTCGCGGCCACCGCCGACCGTGGTCGAGAGCGCGGTCGTGCCGTTGATTTCGACGCGGTTGAGGCTGGGATCGGCGCCGCGGATGGTGACGCCCGCGCCTTCGCCATCGGCGCGCGAAATCTGCACGCCGGTCACGCGCTGGAGCGCTTCGCCGATATTCTTGTCCGGGAACTTGCCGATATCCTCGGCCGAGATGGCGTCGAGCACCTGGGGCGCGTTGCGCTTGGCGTTGAGCGCGCCCTGAAGGCTGGAGCGGATGCCGGTGACGACGATGTCGGCGACCGCATCATCCTGCGCGGCCTGATCCTGGGGCGCGACCTCCTGCGCGGCGAGGGCAAGCGGCGTCACAGCCGCCAGCGCCGCATAGGAAATTGTCGCAAGTTTCACATAACGCAACCGCACCGGTCATCCTCCCTAATACCAATATTCCACATATTGGACATTGATTGCGTTATTTGGAAAACATCAGAGGGGGTTGTCAAGAAAGAGTTTCGCGGAAGTCGCCCAACCGCCAGCGACCGCGATCAAATGAGCCGCGGCGGCGACGAACGTCAGCGATGAGGCGAGACCCATATGCTGCACGCAGGCCCGAACAGCGCAGAAGGTTGCAGCCCTAGGCCTGGATCGCGTCTGAGCTGGCGCGCAGGATCGGCGTGTCGAGGCCGAAGATCCGCCCCGACCCGCGCAGGTGCCGCTTGGCCTGATACAGCGCCAGATCGGCGCGGCGCATCAGTTCCATCTGCGTGGCGTCCGGCCCGTCCGCCAGCGCGGCGCCGACGGTGGCGGAGACGGCGCGCGTCTCGCCATCCTGGGTGATCGACACCTGAAGCTGATCCAGAACCCGCTGGACGTAGGTGCCCAGCTCCGCGCAGTCGCGCGGGCGCGTGACCAGCAAGGCGAATTCGTCGCCGCCCAGCCGTGCCGGGAAGGCGTTGGCCATGGAGCCTGCGCGCATTCGCTGCGCGATCGCCTTCAATATCTCGTCGCCCGCGGCATGACCGAAACTGTCATTGACCGCCTTGAACCCGTCGAGGTCCATCAGCAGCAGCGCCACCGGTTCGCGCTGCGACTTCGATGCCGCCAAAATCTCGGCGAAGCGCTGTTCGAAGCAGGCGCGATTGGGCAGGCCGCTCAGGCTGTCGGTGCTGGCGCTGTGGCGCAGTTCCTCCTCGCGCAGATGACGGTCGGTCACGTCCTGGAACACGCCGATGATGGCGGCCGGCCGCTCATGCCGGAACTCGATCTCGCCGATGCTGCGGACACGGCGCAGGCGACCGTCGGCAGCGATCATGTCGGATTCGAAGTCGAACCCTTTGCCCGTGCGCATAGCCTTCTGCAGGCGCTTTCGGATCAGTCGCCCCTCCTCCGCCGTGTAGAAGCCAAGCGCTTCCTCCAGCCCAGGGGTGGAGCCGATCGGCAGGCCATGGATGACATAGACCTGATCGGACCATTGCAGCACGCCATCGTCGAGCGAAAGCCGCCAGGAACCGATGCTGGCCAGCTTTTCCGCCTGGCGCAACAGGCGGTGCTGGCCATCGAGTATCTCGGCGCGCTCCTCGGCCAGTTCAGCGAGATATGTCGCGTCCTCCGCCGTGGCGTGCGCGCGCAGCAGGCTTTCGGCGACCGCGGCAAGATCGCGCAGCGTGGCCAAGTCGCGCGACGAGAGATGGCGGGGCTTGGTGTCGATGACGCAGAAGGAGCCGAGGGCCGGCAGCGTGTCGGAATGGCCGTCATGATGCGGGCGCAGCGGCACGCCGGCATAGAAGCGGATATGGGGTTTGCCCAGCACGAGCGGATTATCGGCGAAGCGCGGATCGGCGCGGGCATCCTCGATCAGCAACACATCATCTTCATGGATGGTGTGCGCGCAAAAGGCCTGGCTGCGGGGCGTTTCGCGCACCTGGCCCAGGCCCTGGGCCGATTTGAACCATTGGCGGTCCTGATCCACCAGCGATACCAGCGCAATGGGACAGTCGAGCAGCCGCTGCGCCAACGCGGTCAAGGCGTCGAATTCCCGCTCCGGCGGCGTATCGAGGATGTGGAAGCTCGCCAGCTTGCGCAGGCGGGCGTCCTCCAACGTCTGGTGCATGCGCCCTGAATCCTTATTGTCGAATAGTTTAGCCTATAATCCTAAGATATGATTACTGATCCGTCGGATCATCGCCGATCCAGCTCCGCCGATCCTAACGTCTGTTCGCCTGCGCTTGTCACTGTCAGCGGTTTTTCCGATTTCTTCCATAGTGGAAAGGGGGCGTATAACCCGTGCGCCGCCCAAGTGAGCGGCCGACCGAGAGAGGAGTCAATCCATGGACGCAAGGACGAGTGGAAGCCCCCTGAGCGATCCTCGCAAGGAGCCCGCCGCGATGCGCAGCCTGCTGGGCCGCACCAACCGGGACTGGTGGCCCAACCAATTGTCGCTGGACATCCTCCATCAGCAGGGCCGCACCGGCAATCCGATGGGCGATGATTTCAACTATGCCGAGGAATTCCAGACGCTGGACCTGGCCGCGGTGAAGCGCGACCTGACCGCGCTGATGACCGACAGCCAGCCCTGGTGGCCGGCGGACTATGGCCATTATGGGCCTTTCTTCATCCGCATGGCGTGGCACAGCGCGGGCACATACCGCACCGGCGACGGGCGCGGCGGCGCATCGTCGGGAACGCAGCGCTTCGCGCCGCTCAACAGCTGGCCCGACAACGCAAATCTGGACAAGGCGCGTCGCCTGCTCTGGCCGATCAAGCAGAAATATGGCCGCAAGCTGAGCTGGGCGGACCTGCTGATCCTGGCGGGCAATGTCGCCATCGAGTCGATGGGCGGACCCGTCTTCGGCTTTGGCGGCGGGCGCGAGGACGTGTTCGAGCCGGAAAAGGACATTTACTGGGGCACGGAGGAATTCTGGGTCGGCCAGGAAGGCAATCTGACCCGCATCGACGAGGAAGAGGGCCGCGCGCTCGAAAGCCCGCTCGCCGCGATCCAGATGGGCCTCATCTACGTCAACCCCGAAGGGCCCGGCGGCAAGCCCGACCCGATCCAGTCGGCCCGCGACATCCGCGAAACATTCTCCCGGATGGGGATGAACGACGAAGAGACGCTCGCGCTGACCGCGGGCGGCCATACATTCGGCAAATGCCACGGGGCGGGCGACGCGTCGCTGGTCGGCGCGGAGCCAGAGGGCGCGGACATCGCGCAACAGGGACTGGGCTGGCAGAGCGGCCATGAAAGCGGCATCGGCGACCATACCATCACCAGCGGTCTGGAAGGCGCCTGGACCCCGACGCCGATCCAATGGTCGATGAACTATTTCCGCATGCTGCTCGAATATGACTATGAGCTGGTGAAGAGCCCGGCGGGCGCGCATCAGTGGCAGCCCATCAACCAGAAGCCGGAAGACATGGCGCCCGGCGCGCACAGCCCCGACAAGCGGTTGCCCACGATGATGACGACCGCCGACATGGCGTTCAAGATGGATCCCAAATATCGGGAGATCGCCGAGCGTTTCTACGCAAATCCCGATCAGTTCGCGGACGCCTTCGCCCGCGCCTGGTTCAAGCTGACGCATCGCGACATGGGGCCCAAGGTCCGGTATCTGGGGCCGGACGTGCCCGAAGAGGACCTGATCTGGCAGGACCCGGTGCCTGCCGGTCCGGTGCTGAGCGACGCCGATGTCGCGACGCTGAAGGACAAGATCGCGGCGAGTGGCCTCAGCATCAGCCAGCTCGTCAAGACCGCCTGGGCATCGGCCGCGACCTATCGCGACTCCGACAAGCGCGGCGGCGCCAATGGCGCGCGCATCCGCCTGGCCCCGCAAAAGGACTGGGACGTCAACGAACCCGAAGAGCTGGCGAGCGTGCTGGCGGTCTATGAAGGCATCCAGAGCGATTTCGGCGGCGGCGTCAGCATCGCCGACCTGATCGTGCTGGGCGGCAATGTCGGCGTCGAGATGGCGGCGAAGGCAGCCGGCCATGACCTCAGCCTGCCCTTCGCATCGGGCCGCGGCGACGCGTCGCAGGACCAGACCGACGCCCACAGCTTCGAGCCGCTGGAGCCTAAGGCCGATGGCTTCCGTAATTATCTGCAGGTCAGCTTCAACGTGCCGACCGAGGAGCTGATGGTGGATCGCGCCCAGCTGCTGGGCCTGAGCGCCCCCGAAATGGTCGTGCTGGTCGGCGGGCTGCGCGTGCTGGGCGCCAATCATGGCGGCACGCCCCATGGCATGCTGACGGATCGGCCGGGGCAACTGACCAACGACTTCTTCATCAACCTGCTCGACATGGGCACGGCGTGGAAGGAAGTGGATGATCGCGGCGACGAGGTGTTCGTCGGCACCGACCGGGCGAGCGACGAGGAACGGTGGACCGCCACGCGCACCGACCTGGTGTTCGGGTCCAATTCGCAGCTGCGTGCGCTCTCCGAAGTCTATGCCGCGGCGGACGCCGGCGACAAGTTCGTCGCCGATTTCGCCCGCGCCTGGACCAAGGTGATGAACGCCGACCGCTTCGACCTCAAGGCGTGACGATCGGCCGCCGGGACTCCCTGCGCGCCCCGGCGGCTTTCCTTATTGCACGGCGGCGATCAGGTCCGCCACCTGGTGGACGACCCCGTTCGCGACCACCGTCCGCACCTTGAACGTGTTGGCGATGTCCTCGCGCGGATCGCCCTCAATCAGCGCGATGTCGGCGAGCTTGCCCGGCTCCAGCGTGCCGGCGTCGAGATTGAGCGCGCGGGCGGAATTGATCGTCGCCGTCTGCAGCGCCTGGAACGGCGTCAGGCCGCCATCCACATAGGAGGCGATCTCCGCATGGAGATTGGTGGCGATCATCGTGTCGGTCCCCGCCACCACCTGGGTGCCGGCATCATACATCTTCTTCATGGAAAGGAGACCGCCTTGCAGCAACGGCCCGACGATGCGCGCCATCGCGTCATCATCCTTCGTCACGGTTTCCCGCGCCCAGCTGGGGTACAGCTTGACGCGCGGATCGTCGCGATAGGCGGGATGCTTTTGCAGATAGCCGGTCAGCGCCCCGAAATTGGTGGGGGTGAGCGTCCGCCGGCTCTGCCCGAACAGCTGGATCACATCCTCATAGGCCATGCCGCCCGGCCCCTGCTTGGGCGAATAGCCGCGCCGGCTGGTCGCGCCCATATGTTCGGTGCCGTCGACCCCGGAATAGGCGGCGGGGAAGATTTCATGGCCTGACACGGGAATGCCCATGGCGTGCGCCGCCTCGACAATGCGCCGCTGATAGATGTCAGGCATGCGCACATAGCTTTTCTGAATGTCATATTTAAGCGCGCGAGCGCGGGCCAGTTCGCGTTCAAGATGCGCCGGGCTGGAGACGGCGATACCCATCTTGTAATAGACGCGCTGCCATTCGAGCAGGGGCCCGCCGGTATAGAGGCGCGGGCTGATCCGCACGCCCGCCTCCGCCGCCTCGCGATCCTCGACCGCGTCATAGACTTGGGTGCCCGGATCGCGCACGGTGGTGATGCCATAGGCGAGCCACGCCTTTTCGAGGTTCGATCCGAAGTCCTTCTGGATATGGGAGTGAAATTCGATGAGGCCGGGGATGGCGGTCAGGCCGCTGGCGTCGACATAGCGCGCGCCCGCATCGCTTTTCGCCGGATCATGATCGCGAATGGCGGTGATCCGGTTGCCGTCGATCACGATGTCCTTGTTCGTCTGCGTCACGTCGCGCACCGAATCGACCAGCGCGCCGACATGGATGATGGTGCGGCCCGTGGGCTTGGCGAGGCGATAGCTGAGGTCGATCGGCACGTCGGTGATGACGCCAGTTTCCATGTCGATCGTCTTGAGCATCTCGTTCGACTGGAAGAGGATGGTCTTCGCGTCCCGGCTCCAGGTCGGGTAGAAGGCGATGTCGGACGTGTAGGCGCGGGCGGGACCCATCGGCCTGGCGTCCGCGTCCACCGACCAGATTTTCAGCAGCCCTTCGTAGATGCCCGCCATCTTCGTCCCGTCGGGCGACCAGACCGGGCCGCTGCCGCTGCGCGTGTCGAGCGACATATTCTCCTGCGGGACCTGCCAGAAGGGCTTGGTCTTGCCATCGACGGGGATGACATAGACTTGGTTGGTGCCTTCCCGGAAGCTGTTGGAATATTTGTAGGACAGGCTGATCGCGAGATATTTGCCGTCGGGTGACCAGCTGGGGCTGCCGGGCTGTCCCAGCGACGTCTGAAGCCGAGTCACGGCGCCGGTGGCGACATCGACGACGCACACGCCCGCCACACCCCAGCGGCCATCGACGTCCATGAAGGCGATCTGCCTGCCATCGGGCGACCAGGCCGCGCCGAGCGGCTGGGTGTCCATGCTGGTCAGTTGCCGGTCCTTGCCGGTCCTCAAGTCCCTAATGAACAATTGCGGCAGGCCGCCTACGCGATCGGAGGAAAAGACGATGCTCTGGCCGTCGGGCGACCAGTCGGCATCGGCGTCGAGCGCGGCGTCCTTCGTCAGGTTTTCGGGCGTTCCGCCCTTTGAAGAGACGACATAGAGATCGCCGAGCGCGACGAAGGCGATGCGGCTGCCATCGGGCGACAGGCGCGGGTGCGTGATGCCCAGCGCCTTGCGCGGCTGGGTGGAATCCCAGTCCCGCTTGGCGCGGGCATAGACGGGGCGGACGACTTCGAGCGTGGCGGCGAAATCGACGGTGGACTTGCGCGAACCGCCATGGCGGATCCGGCCGTCCGACACATAATGATAGTCGCCGCGCGCGCCCCAGGAGACGCGAAAGGGAAAGACATTTTCCGTGCCGCTCACCATCTGGTCGTCGATGTACAAGTGGCTCCCCGACGCGTCCTGCACGACATAGGCGAGTTGGCCGGCCGGGCCGAAGGCGGGGGCGTCGGCCTTGCCATCCACCTTGCGGAGCAGGCTTTCCCGGCCGGTGGCGAGATCAGTGGCATAAAGCGCGCCGCCCATCATGCCCTCCGCCCCGACATAGGCGATACGCCTGCCGTCAGGCGACCAGCTGGGCAGCCGGTCCTCGCGCGGGTCGCGGCTCACCTGCTTCAGCGCGCCGGTCGCGACGTCCATGATCCAGATGTCGTAATTGCCGCTACGGTCGGAGGAAAAGGCGATGGTGCGGCCATCGGGTGAATAGACCGGCTCGCGATCGTCATAGGCGCCTTCGGTCAGCTTGCGCATGTCGCTGCCGTCGGGCCGGATCGTCCAGAGATCATAGCCGCCGTCGCGATAGGCGAAATAGAGGAGGTGCGATCCATCGGGCGCCCAGACGGGCTGGCGCGCATCATTGAAATAGTCGGTGATCCGCTTCGCCTTGCCACCGGCGGCCGGGATGATCCAGAGGCTGCCCTGCAGGTCGACCGCCAGCCATTTGCCGTCGGGCGAGGCCGACACCGCCATGGACGTGCCTTCATGCACGTCGAAGGCGATCGGCTTTTCACCGCCAGGCGGTGGGAGATTGGCAGGGGGGAGATTGGCGGGCTGGGTCTGTGCCACGGCAGGCGCGATGGCGCCGATCCACAACAGGCAGGCGAGCGCCCTGAGCGATGATGTCATGCCGTTTCCCCCTTCACCAACCAAAGACATAGCGTTCGCGGCGGACGTCCGCTGCGCCGCGCAGGGTGCCGGTTTCGGGCACGACGCCCGCCGCGACGATGCCGGTGGAGACGCCGAACGGCCCGAGCACGTCCAGCTTGTGCCCGCGCGCCGCCAGGCCATCGCGCACCGCCTGGGGCACCCGATCCTCGATCTCCAGCACGCCCGGCTCATCCTTCTTGATCGCGAAGGAGCCATGGAAATGGCTGGAATTGATGCGCGGCGCCTCGATCGCGGCCTGGAGCGGCTGGCCGAAGGCGAGCACGCGCAGCAACACGTTCATGATCTGCTGGTCCTGATTGTCGCCGCCCGGCGTGCCGATGGCGAGATAGGGCGCGCCGTCCTTCATCACCAACGAGGGCGAGAGGGTGGTGCGCGGCCGCTTGCCCGGCGCCAGGACATTGGGGCTTTCGGGATCGAGATCGAACACGGTCATGCGGTTGCTCATCGGCACGCCGGTGTCGCCGGCGATATAGGCGCCGCCCAGCATCCAGCCCGAGCTGGGCGTGCAGCTGAAGAGATTGCCGTGCCGGTCCACCACCTCGATCGCGGTGGTGTCAGCGGTGGGCACCGGCGGCTTTTTGAGCATGTGCGGCGTGAAGGCGGGCGTCGGGCGCTCTCCCCCTTCCATCGCCCAGGGGTCGCCATAGCGATGGTCGAGCGAAGCCTTGACCCCGATCAGCTTGGCGCGCTGCGCGGCATAGGCCTTGGACAGCAGAGCCTTGCCCGGCACGCGCGCGAAGTCGGGATCGCCGAAATAGGCGTTGCGATCATCGAAGGCGAGCTTGATCGCCTCGGCAAGCGTATGGAGATAAGCTTCGCCGCCCGGCTCCATCGCCGCGATGCCGGCCGCCTCCGCAATATTGAGCGCGATCAGCAGCGCCGGGCCCTGGCTCCAGAAGCCGCCCTTGCAGACGGTATAGCCGAACACGTCAGTGGTCAGCGGCGCTTCCACCTTGCTCTGATATGCGGCGATGTCGGCATAGCGCATGAGGCCGCCATCCGCCTCCATCGCGGCGCCGATGGTGCGGGCGATATCGCCCTTGTAGAAAGCGTCGCGCCCGGCCTGGATCGCGGCGTTGCGATCCTTAGTCCGAGTGAAGGCGGCCTTGTCCGCCGCCGCGATCGTCCGCATCGTGCGGGCGAGATTGGGCTGGCGGAAGATGTCGCCAACCCTGGGCAGCGCCCCGCCGGGATAATAGGTGTCATAGGCGGTCTTGTATTTGGCCGTCGCCTTCTGCTGGCTGGCGAACACCTCCGCCAGGAAATTATACATGACGAAGCCATCGGCCAGCTGGATCGCCGGCTGCATGACCTGGTCGAGGGTCATCGTGCCGTTGAGCTGCAGAGCTCGCGCCATCGCGTCGACCATGGCGGGAATGGTGCCCCCCATGGGGCCGTTGCCGGGGATCATGCCGAGGCTGGCGAAGCGGTCAGGCGTGGCGAGCGCGGGGGCGGTCCCCTGCCCGTTGATGACCGATATTTTCCTGGCGCCGCTGTCGTAGATGATGGTCGGCGCTTCGCCGCCGAAGCCGAAATGGGAGATTTCGGTGACGGCGGCGGCAAAGACGGCAGCGACGCCCGCGTCCGTCGCATTGCCGCCGGCCATCAGCATCTGCGTGCCCGCGGCGACCGCATAATGACGCCCGGCGGCAACGATGCCGAAGTCGCCGACGATTTCGGGGCGCAGCGTCTCCCCGGCGCTGACCAGGCGCGTGGGTTCGGGCGGCGGCGTCTGCGCCTGGGCGGCAGGCGCCAGCGGCAGGCCGGCCGCCAGCGCGGTGCCGCCGCTCACCGCCCAGGCACCAAGCGCGCGGCGGCTCATTCCCGCAAGCGAGTCATCTGTCTTCATGGTCGCGTCTCCCCCGCTCCACATGCGTGCGTGGAGCCCAAATTTGGTCCAGCCCGATGGATCAGGTCGGGCTGATCAGGATGCTGTTGCCATCGATCCGGGCGACGACCCCCAGGCTTTGGGCCACCGCCTCGGCAAAGCCGCGCGGATCATTGGCCACGAACAGGCCCGTGATCGTTTCCTGCGCCAGCGCCGGATCGGCGATGACGATGCGCTCGTCATTATAGCGCGCGAACTGGGCCGCGGCGCTGGCGAGCGTGGTGTCGCGAAAGGCGATCTTGCCTTCGCGCCAGTACAGCTCCTGCTCGATCGTTTCCGGCGCGATCGCGGCGGTTTCGATCGGCGTGGCGGCGCGCGGGTCGACCATGGCGCGCATCCCTTGCGCCACGCGGACCGGGGCCGCGCGCGCCTCGCTCACCTCGACCACGCCTTCGCTGACGATGACGTCGATAGGGCGGCGCGCTTCGTGCCGCACGGTGAAGGCGGTGCCGACGGCGCGCACCCGCGCATCGCCGGCGACCACGACGAAGGGCCGCGCCGCATCCTTGGCGACATCGAACAAGGCTTCGCCGCCACGCAGGTAAATGGTGCGCTGTTCGGCGGTGAACTGCACATCGATGCCGCTCGCGGTGTTCAGGTTGACGATGCTGCCGTCGTCGAGCGCGATGCGCAGCATTTCGCCCTTGCCGGTCGCATAATGCTGGCCCTGTCCAAGGAGGCCGAGGCCCACCGCCCCGACCGCCGACGCGGCGAGCGCCATGCCTGCGTTACGCAGAAGCGTGCGGCGATCGAGCGCGGAAGGGCGCGTCGCGACCGGCGCATCCTCATGCGGCGCGTCGTCCTGGGCCGGCTGCGCCAGCTCCACCCGCGCCAAGGCCGCGCGCGCCATCGCCCAGGCGCCGAGCCTGCGGCTGTCGCCCGCCAGCCAGGCATCGAGATCGGCCGTCTCCGCCGCAGTCAGGACGCGCGCGTCAAGCCGGGCCGCCCACATGGCCGCCTGTTGCTCGATCTGCGCACTGCTTTCCCTGACTGTCATATCGCTCCGCATCTGGAATTTGGTCATTAGACGCGGCTTGGCCGGATTTTCCGCCACGTCCGAAAATATTTATCAGATGCCGGATGCCGCGGCCGACATGCTTTTCCACCGTGCTTTCGGAAAGGCCCAGCTTTTGCGCGGTTTCCCGCTGCGAAAGGCCCTGCACCTTGCGCAGGAGGAAGGCTTCGCGGCATTTGGCCGGGAGCTGGGCGATGGCATCGGCGACGAGGCGAAACTCCTGGCGCTGTTCCGCCTGGATGTCGGGCGGCAGGTCGTCCGCCCGGAAGCCTAGCTGTTCGATCTCGCTGAGCGAGTCCAAGGACACGACCGGCGCGCGGCGCACTTCGGTGGCGACGACCGACAGGGCGGCGCGGAAGAAATAGGCGCGCGGATTTTCGATATGATCGACCGCCGCCAGGCCGGCGAGCTTTGCATAGGTTTCCTGGATCACGTCATCGACCAGGAAACCATGCTGGATGCGCCCCGACAGCCAGCGCCGGAGCGCCGGTTCATGCGGACATATGTGGCGCGCCAGCCAGAAGGCCCTGCTGTCCTGAATCGGTTTGTCCCTTCCCCTAGAAGATCGTGACTATCAACGAAGCGCCCCCACAAATCCGCCGTAGCGCAGCGAATAGATGCGCATGAAAAAAATGTGACGGCGGCAATGGCGGATAATCGGCCCGCCGCTGTCTTTCAGAATGAGACCAGCGGCCATGCGGGCTGGTCCGGGAGGATGCCGAGGCTTTCCACGAGGAAAGCCGCAAGGGCGTCGGCCGGCAGCAAACCGGCGCGAAAGCAGTGGGATTTCTAGTCGAACAGCCGGTCCGGCACGCGGTGGAGGCCGCGCGCCCGGAGGATGGCGCGCGCCGGTGCGGCGCAATGAGGGGGAAGCAGAGACATGACCAGTATGAGAAGCATGGCCATCATCCTGAGCGGCGCCAGCGCGCTGGCGCTGAGCGGGAACACGGCCCTGGCGCAGCAGCGCAATTTCGACTTGCCCGAAGGCCGCGCGGCCGATGTGCTGCCGTCCTTCGCCTTGCAGAGCGGCTTGCAGATCATCGCGCCGGCCAAGAAGCTGCGCAACACGCGCACACCGCGCCTGCAGGGCGCCTATGATGCGCGCCAGGCGCTCAAGCGCATCATTCGCGGCACCGACCTCGTGATCGTGTCCGACCGCAACGACGTGGTGACGCTGCGCGACAAAAGCCTGTCGGCGCTGCGCGGCGACAGCGCCGCGATGCGCCCGATCGCCTTTGCCGAAATGCAGGTCGGCGGCGCCATGTCGGACGTCGCCCCCGCTCCCCTGCCCGCCGAGCCGCAGGGCGATGACGGCGCGGAGATCGTCGTCGTCGGCACGCAGATCAAGGGCGCGAAAACGACTGGTGCGCTGCCGGTCAGCGTCGTCGGCCAGGAACAGGTGGACGCCGTCGCGGCCGTGTCGGGCGGCGACCTGTTCCGATCCATCCCGCAGCTGGGTGGCGTGACCTTCAACGAGCAGGTGCTAGGCGGCGGGTCGGGCAATGCGGCGCGCGGCGACGTGTCGACCGTGTCGCTGCGCGGCTTGGGACAGGGCAATACGCTGCTGCTGATCAACGGCCGCCGCACCGTGCTGCACCCGACGTCGCAGGCGATCACGGGCGTGGTCGATTCGGGCGTCCCGACCTTCGGCTTCAACGCCAACACCATCCCTGTGGGCGCGATCGAGCGCGTCGAGGTGCTGCGCGACGGCGCGGCGGCGCTCTACGGGTCGGACGCCGTCGCAGGCGTGGTCAACAATGTGCTCAAGTCCAACTTCACCGGCGCCACCTTCGACGCGCAATATGGCGCGGCCGAAGGCACCAATTTGCGCGAATTCACAATCAACGGACTGGTCGGTTTCAACTTCGGCGGCGGGCGGGGCAACATCTCGCTCTATGGCGGCTATGCGCAAAAGTCGAAACTCTATCTGAGCGACCAGGATTATACAGCCAGTCTGGACCGCCGCTCCTATGTCCAAGGCACCGCGTTCGAGGGCAATGCCGCGTTCAACAGCACGTCGACCAGCACGCCCTGGGGCACGTTCCAGGCGAGCGGATCGGGCATCATCACCAGCAATGGCGTCGCGCTCACCAACGCGTCGCGCCAGTTCCACATCCAGCCTTCGACCAACGCCAGCTGCCAGGTGGCGGCGACGACATCGGGCATGTGCTGGGACGATGGCAGCGGCACGACGCAGATGGCCAATGTCGATTCCAACCTTCGCTTCGACGCGAACCAGACCTTCCCCGATCTGACCACCCAGCCTTCTGTCCGACGCATCAACCTGTTCAGCTTCATCAATTACGAGCTGACCGACAATCTGGATTTCTTCGGCGAACTGGGTTTCTACCGCGGCAAGACCGAAGCCTTTATCGGCAGCGGCGGGTCGCTGGGCAATATCCCGATCACGGTGGCAGCCGACGCCTATTGGAACCCGCTGGGCCCCACGCTGCTGGCCGACGGATCCGTTAACCCCAACCGCCTGCCGGGGCTGGTCGGCGTGCCCGAGGAGGGTCTGCCGGTCACGATCCGCAGCCTCAACTATGTCGATGCGGGGATGAAGACGGTCAACGTCACCAATTACCAATATCGCTTCCTGGGCGGGCTGCGCGGCAGTTTCGGCGACTGGAACTGGGAATCAGCGGGCCTCTACACCTGGGCGACGGTCAAGGACGTCATGGACGGCACGTCCAGCACGCTGTTGCAGGCGGCGATCAACAAGACCACGCCCGATGCCTACAATCCCTTCAATGGGGGCTGCGTGGACACGCCGTCGGTGGGCGACTGCACGGTCAATGACCCGTCCGTGATCGACAGTTTCCGCATCCAGTCGACCCGCCGCAACAAGACGACGCTGGCGCTGTGGGACCTCAAGATTTCCAATGCCAATCTGCTGGACCTGTGGGGCGGCAACAGCATCGGCATTGCGAGTGGCGTCGAATTCCGTCGCGAAACCTACAGGGATGACCGCGACCCGCGCCAGGGCGGCGTCGCGGGTGTGGACATCACCTATACCGATGCGGTGACCGGCATATTCTACGGGTCGGACCTGATGGGCGCGAGCCCCAGTCCCGACGTGTCGGGCCGGCGCAAGGTGTGGTCGGCCTATGCTGAGCTCGCCCTGCCGCTTGTCAGCCCGGAGATGGAAATTCCGATGATCCGCTCCTTCGACATCCAGGTGGCGGGCCGATATGAAAGCTACAGCGATGTCGGCGACGTCGCCAAGCCCAAGATCGCGGCGAGTTGGGACCTGTTGCAGGGCTTTCGCCTGCGCGGTTCCTGGTCGCAGGGTTTCCGCGCGCCGAACCTGGAAGTGCTCAACACCGCGACGCTCGACCGTGTGAATGGCGGCACAGAGTATGTGCTGTGCGAAGCGGACTTGCGCGCCGGGCGGATCAGCAGCTTTTCGCAGTGCGCGCGCAGCGTGTCGGTGCTGCGGCGATCGGGCGGCAATCCGGACCTGAAGCCCGAGGAATCGACCAGCTGGAATTTCGGCGCGGTTTTCCAGCCGCCGCTGCCGGACGGGATGGGCCAGGTCACCTTCACCGTCGATCGCTGGCGCATCAAGCAGAAGGGCGTCGTGGGGCTGCTCGACTATCAGAATGCGCTCAACCTCGACTATCTGCTGCGCGTCCAGGGCAGCAGCAACCCGGCGGTCGTCCGGCGCGAGCCCACGGCCGACGACATCGCGCTGGTCGCGGGGACCGGGCTGGCGCCGGTGGGCGAGTTGCTCTACGTCACCGCGCCGTTCCAGAATCTGTTGCCGATCCAGGTCGACGGCATCGACTTCAACCTGGATTATCGGGTCACCACCAGCTCCTTCGGCAGCTTCGGCCTCAACGTCAACGCCGCGCGGCTGATCAAATATCAGGTCGATGCGCCGGCCGCGGTGCAGGCAGTGATCGACGGTCAGGCGGACGGCACGATCAACGCGGCCGTGCCGGTGTCGGGCGGCGGCGACGTCGTCAACCGCGACGGCCAGCCGCGCTGGCGGATTTCGGGCAATCTGACCTGGGATTACGGCCCGGTGCGGATCGGCGCCTTCACCCAGTTCATTTCCGACGTCTATCAGAATGACGTGTTCGATGCCGCCGGCAATAATTTCGTGGTGGATGGCCAGACCACGGTCAATCTCTATGCCACCTATAAGTTCGACCAGGGCATGATGAAGGGCACGGCAATCACCATCGGCGCGCGCAACATCTTCGACAAGAACCCGCCGCTGGCGTCGAGCGGCTATCTGTCGAGCCTCTACCAGCCGCAGGCGCGCTATTGGTATACCAGCATCAAAAAGAGCTTCTGATGCAGGATCAGGGCCTTGCCCGCCGCGAGCTGATCGCGGCGGGGCTTGCCGGCGCGGCGGTCGCGCTGCCCGTCGCCGCGCTGGCGCAGTCCGGCGCGCGCGCGCCCGATGCGCCGCGCAGCGCGCCGGCGGCCGTGCGGGCGCATCGGGTGGAAGTGCCGATGCCCCATGGCGGCGTGGCGGCGGGGCACCCCCTCGCCGCGATGGCGGGAACGCGGATGCTGCTGCAGGGCGGCAGCGCGGCCGACGCGGCGGTCGCCGCCATGGCGGTGATGAACGTTGTCGAACCCTGGGCCTCCAGCGCGGCGGGCAATGGCTTTGCCACCTGCCTCGACCGCAAGGCGGGAACGGTCCATTCGCTTGCCTTCACCGGGGGCGCGCCCGGCCTGTTCGATCCCGCCGTCGATCCGGCCGAGCTGGACAGCGGGCACAAGGCGGTGACGGTGCCCGGCGCCTTTGGCGGGTGGATCGCACTGGCCCGCCGGTTCGGCCGCCTGCCCCTTTCGACGCTGCTGGAGCCGGCGATTGGCTATGCGCGCGATGGCCATCCGCTCGACGCGTCGATCGCGATGTTCATCCGGCGGCAGCAGGCGGTGCTCGCCCGCTATCCGACCAGCGCCGCGATCTTCCTGCCCGGCGGCCAGCCGCCCGCGCCGCGCGCGCTGTTCCGCAACCTGCCGCTGGCGCGCACGCTGCAGGGCCTGGCCGACGCGGAGTCAAGCGCGCTGCAAGCCGGCGCCGATCGCGACAAGGCGCTGATGGCGGCCCATGCGCATTTCTATACCGGGCCAGTAGCGAGGGAGATGACGCGCTTTTCGGAGGCTAACGGCGGCTGGCTGCGCATGGCGGACCTGGCCGCTTATGCGCCGCTGTGGGAAGCGCCGGTATCGACCGGCTACCGGGGCCTCGACATTTATTGCAGCCCGCTGACATCGCGAACCGGGCTGGAGCTGTGCGAGCAGCTCAACATCGTCGAGGGATGGGACCTCTCATCCATCGCGGCTGACGACCCGCAGCTGACGCATTGCCTGATCGAAGCGATCAAGGTCGCGAAGGCCGACATCTATCGCCATGCGGGCGACCCGCGCTTCGTCACGGTTCCGGTCGATATGCTGCTGTCCAAGGCGTTTGCGGCCAAGCGGCGCGCGATCATCGACCGGGCGCGGGCGATCGCCTTTCCGCGCGGGGCGGACATCGCTCGCGCGGGCGATCCGTCGCTGCTGGCGCTGGCGGACGACCGGTCGCGCGGCGGCGACACGACCAGCCTGTCGGTCGTCGATGCCGATGGCAATGCGATCGCCGTCACCACGACGGTGGGCGGCGGCTTCGGCACGTCGGTGGTTATGGGGGACACCGGGCTGCTGTGCAATAACGGGCTGCGCATCGGATCGACCGCGCCCTATGACGGCCACCCCAACCGCGCCGCACCGGGCAAGCGCGCCCTGCTGGGCAATGGCCCGGTGATTGTGCTGGACAAGGGCCGGTTGAAGCTCGTCTGCGGGACGCCGGGCGGCGAAACGATCGGCCAGACGCAGTTCCAGTTCCTCATCAATGTCATCGACCGGGGCATGCCGATCCAGGAGGCGATCGAGGCGCCGCGCTTCGCGCTGCAGGCCGATCCCAGCTTCTACAAGGCGGGCGCGGCCATCAGCGTGCAGATGGAAAGCCGATTTGCCCCCGCCGTCACGCAGGGTCTGAGCGCCATGGGCCACAGGCTGGAGATGGTCAGCCCCTTCGCCATCGGCAGCATTCAGGGCGTGCTGGTCGACGAGTCCGGCGCGCGCATGGGCGGCAGCGATCCGCGCCGCATGGGCTACGCGGTGGGCTATTGAGCGGGCTGCGCGGGGAGACGATGGTCAGATCGGCAGTTCGTTGGTCGATTTGATCTCGGAAAGCGCGACCGTCGAATGGATTTCCTGAACGCCCGGCAGCTTGCTCAGCCGTTCGAAGAAGAAGCGTTCATAGGCGTCGATGTCCTGCGTGACGATGCGCAGCATGAAGTCCATCGTGCCCATGAGCACATAGGCGTCGAGCACTTCGGGAAAGGTGCCGATGGTGGCGCTGAATTCGTCGAGATTGGCGCGGCCATGGGCGTTGAGCTTCACCTGCGCGAAAATCTGCGCGTTGAGGCCGACCTTGCGCCGGTCGATCAGCGCGACCCGCTTGCGGATCAGCCCTTCGCGCTCCAGCCGGTCGATGCGCCGCCAGCAGGGGGACGGCGTCAGCCCCACCCGCTGGGCGATTTCGGCCGTGGTCAGGCTGGCGTCGCGTTGCAGCTCGCGGAGAATCTTGCGCTCGAAGGGATCAAGGTCGATCATCCTGTGCTGCATAACGCGATAATGGGGATAGATCATCCGTATTGCGCAGAGTGGATCGTGATATTGAGCAAGACTCTTCGCGGCGCAGCGTTCATAAGCCGCCGCGCAAACGCCCCCTTGAGGAGAATATGATGGTCGACCACGCCCCTTCCCCCAGCCAGACGATGCGGACCGTGCGCCTGCTCGACACGGCCAGCGGCCTTGACGGCGTGATCGCCATTCATTCGACGGCGCTTGGCCCGGGCGCGGGCGGTTGCCGCTTCTGGCGCTATCCCGATATCGAGGCGGCGACGCGGGATGCCTGCCGCCTGGCCAAGGGGATGAGCTACAAGAATGCCATGGCCGAGCTGCCGCTGGGCGGCGCCAAGGCGGTGTTGCGCTATCCCGAAGGCGATTTCGATCGCGCGGCGCTGTTCCGCGCCTTCGGCAAGGCGGTGGATGCGCTGGGCGGCGTGTATGTGACGGCCGAGGATGTCGGCACCAGCGTCGCCGACATGGCGCAGGTGTCGACCATGACGCGCCATGTCGCGGGCCTCGACCCGACCGAGGATATGGCGGGCGGCGATCCTTCGCCCTGGACAGCGCTGGGCGTGTTCGACGCGATGCGCACGGCGGCGCGGCTGACACTGGACGCGGAGCTGGCCGACCTGACCGTCGCCGTGCAGGGCGTCGGCAATGTGGGCGCGAGCCTGTGCCGCCAGCTGGCCGAAGCGGGCGCGAAGCTGATCATCGCCGACATTGATGCGGCACGGTGCCAGGCGCTGGCCGGCGAACTGGGCGCGACGATCGTCGATGTGGCGGAGATCGCTGCGGCCGACGCCGATATTTTCGCGCCCTGCGCGCTTGGCGGCGCGCTGACGCAGGAGAGCGTCGCGGCGATGAAGGCGCGGCTGGTCTGCGGTGCGGCAAACAACCAGCTGGCGACGCCGGAGGTCGCCGACGCGCTGCTCGCCCGCGGCATCGTCTATGCGCCCGACTATGTCGTCAATGCCGGCGGCATCATCAACGTGTCGGCCGAATATCTGGGCGAAGATGAAGCGAGCGTGCGCACCCGCGTCAGCCGCATCGGCCCGCGCGTCGCACGGCTGCTGGAGCAGGCCGCGCGCGAGGGCCGCTCGGCCGCCATGGTCGCCGACGAGATGGCCGAAGCGATCATCGCCGGCGCGGCCGAAAAGGCGGCCTGACGCGCGTCACTGACGGATCGGGTCGACGGGCGGCGCGCCATAATAGTCCGGCGCGCCGTCCAGCCGCACGTCGATGCGGTCGAGCAGGAAGCCGGGGTCGAGCGCTTCCAGATCGATCCGGTGCGCGGCGGCGGGCAACTGCGGCAGGCGGATGTCGCGCGTAGCGCTGTTGGACAGGACATTGCGCTTCCATTCCTCGCTGCGGCCGAAGCTCTGATAATCGAGGATGGTCGGATCGCCGCCATCGACACGGACAGCGATGCGCAGCCGGTTGGCCGATGTCAGCGGATGGACGGGCAAGGCGACGATGCGCAGCGTCACGTCGGTGCGCTCCTGCGTCGTGAAGCGATAGGATAGCGGGTGAGCGCCGGACGGGCCCGGTCGCGAAGGCAGGTCGAGCCGGCTGCGCAGTGCGGCGCCGCCCGAGCCGAGGCCCGGCGCCGCTTCCCAATCCGCGCTGCGCGCCGCGATGGCGGGGAGCGAGAGGATGCGGTTCGTGAGGATCGCGGGCGCCGGGCTACGGCACGAGGGTGTCTGCGTCCGCGCGCAATCTTCGCCGGCGGGAATGTCCCATTTTGGATAGAAGGGTTCCTGGAAGACTGGCAGGTCGCGCTGCGTCATGCTCATCATGTGGCGCCATTTGCCGTTGCGCTGTGCATTATAGGCCGCGGTGTCGGCGACGATCCGGGCATGCGCCGCGCGCGCCTGGTCGGACAGCCGGTTCATGTCGGTGCGATGCTGTTTGGCGTGCACGACGGCGAGATCGAGCCTGAGCATGCGATCGTTGATGTTGGCGGCGCTGCGGACATTATAGCCCACCATCTGGAAGAAGGCGTCGCGGCGATCGGCGGGAAGCGCGGCCGCGAGGCGATCGGTCCGGTCGACCAGCGCGGCATAGTCGGCGAGCCGCCGTTCCGCCTCCTCCCCGCCGGTGCGCACATAGTCGCTGATCGCGTTGGGCCGCGTCGGTTCGGTCTGACCCCAGCCCATGAATTCGGGACGGCGCGGAAAGGCGAGGTCGAAATGGGTGCCCATCACATCCGCGACGGCATCAGCCGCCTGCGGCCCGAACTGCCGTTCCGCCCAGCGCCGCAGATAGACGCGCGGTGGATCGGCGAGCAGGCGCGCATCGAAAGCAATGTCGAGAAAATATTGCATCAGAAATTCGCCGGGCTTGATGTCGCCGACATTGGCGACCCAGAGCCTGCGCGCCTGGGTGCGCCAGGCGCGATCGAGCTGTTCGCGCACCAGCGCGGGGTGGGTGCTCGACAGCCAGGTATAGTCATGCGGCCGACCCCAATAGGAAAGATGATAATAGATGCCGGCCCCGCCCGGTCGCTGCTGCTCCTGCGCGGCCGACAGCTGGTGCAGATAGCCATAATTGTCGTCGGGCCAGACGATTGTCACGTCGTCCGGGATGTTCAGGCCCGCGCGATAGGTGTCGAGCACTTCCTTGTAGAGAGTCATGACCTGGGGCAGTTGCGCCGCGGGCCGGCCGGTTTCCTGCGTCAGGATGCGGCGCTGCTGCGCGACCACGTCGGCGGTGACGTCCCGCGCCGCCTGCGCGCTGTCGACGCCCTCCATGCCGCTGTCATGCCGGCCCCGCAGGCCCAGCGTGTAGATATTCTCATGGCCCGCGACCTCGCGCACTCGTTCGCGCCAGTAGCGCAGCAGGGCAGGCTTGTTCTCCACATAGTTGAACGCGCCCCACGCATCGCGCCATTCGCGCACATTGTTGCGCATCATCGGTTCGGCATGAGAGGTCCCGACGACGATGGCATAATCGTCCGCCGTGCGGGCATTGCCCGCCACCGTGTAGAAGGGTCGGGTGACATCATGCATGGCGGGCCAGATCATATTGGCCTTGAGCCGCCAGAGCAGTTCGAAGATCTTCGCGTAGGTCTTGGGGCCGATGTCGCCGGTTTCGGGCTCGAAGGTGCGGGCGGCCCAGGGCTGCAGCCCCCAATCCTCGTCATTGAGGAAGATGCCGCGGTAGCGCACCGAGGGCGCATCGGACAGCCGCCACGCCCCGTCGATCACCAGCCGGTCGGTCCGGCGCGGCGTGACATCGGCCCACCATTCCCAAGGCGAGACGCCAAGGTCACGGCTGAGATCCGTGACGCCCCAGACCGCGCCCCGCGGATCGGAGCCAGCGATCAGCAGATAAGCGCGTCCCGGATGGCGGCGGGATGGGACGAGGACGCGGACATAGCGTTCCCACTGGCCCTCCAGCGGCCGCAGATCGACCGCGCCGTCGGCCGCCACGGCGCGAACCAGCGCCGAATCCTTTTGGCCGATGACGATGCAGAGGCTGGAGCAGGATTGCAGCGAGGTAGCCGTTGGTGGAGATACGCCCGTGAGCGCGGCAAGATCGCGCTGCAGCAGTTGCGCGGCGAGCGCCATGGTGCGGCCGGGCTCATGCAGGACCGGCGCGACGGCCCCGCCATCGAAGAGGGTGACGGGCTGCGCGCGCGCAATGTGCGGCGCGGCGAAGGCTGATAGCAGCAAGGCAAGCCCGGCCCATTTCATCTACGCCGCTCCCGGTCCACATTATGATCATTCGGTCCATATTTTAGCGGAACGGGCGTGGCAAGTCGTCGCGGGCGCGGCGCGCTTTGGTATGCGTCGATCTAAGAATTGTCGGCGTTGTAGAGCCGCTGGACCGCGACGCGTTCGCCCGCGACTTGGTCCAGCAGCAGATAGGCGAGCACCCTGCCCTCGCGCGCATAGATGGCGAGCAGGCTGCCGTCGGCCTGCCGCTCAGGCGGCTGATCGATGGTCCAGCCCGACGCGGGCGCCTGGGCGAGGCTGGCGATAAAGGGCTGAACCTGCGCGCGCGGCAGCAGATAGACGCGCGCCTCCAGCGGCCCGGCGTCCGGTTCGATCCGGTCGCGCGCCGCAAGGCTCGCGCGCGTCAACCGCGCGGACGCCGCGTCGCCCAGGGGCAGCTCGTCGCTGGCGATCAGCACAGCCGGCACGGGCGGCAGGTCGGGCCGCGGCGCGGCGTCGCATGCGGCGATCATCATCGCCGGCAACAGCCATGCCCAGTCAAGGCCCGACCGTACGATCAGGGCTGGGCCGTCCGGGTGACCGAAGCCAGCCGATCCTCGAAGGCGCTGGCCACCGCGTCGCCGACGCCCAGTTCACCGGTCTGCCCGTTGACCGGCAGCGCGCCGCGCTCCAGCCGGATGCCGGCGGCGGCGCCTTCATCCGCGATGGCGTTCTTGACCGCGATCTGCATCCATTCCTTGCCCACTGCCGCGCCCCCAGCCACGACCCGGCCGGTCGGACCGCCCAGCGAGGCGACCTTGTCCACCACGGTGAGCGCGGATTTCAGGATAGCGGTGACGGTTTCGCGCTGCTCGGCCACATCGGAGGACCGTGCCGTGGTTGCGGCATAGACGCCGCCGACGAAATAGCCGAGCGCGCCGGCATTGGCGCGCCGTTCCTGATCGGTGCCGACGACGGTTTCCACCTGGTTGAGATAGTCGACCGGATTTTCCGTCGCATGATTGCCGACCTGCAGCCGGCCCATCTGCTGGCCCAGTTCCTGCTCGCGGCCCTGGTTCAGCATTTCCTTGGCATAGGCGGCGAAGCTGGAGCCATCCATCGTCTGCTGGTTATAGGTGAGTTCGCCCATGACGCCGGTGGTGTCGCTGTCGATTATGGCGGTGAGGCCGTCGGTCATCTGGCGCAGCGTTTCATCCTTGCCGACCACGGTCAGGCCGCCGAGGACGCTGTCGGTGTCGCGCACCGCGCGCAGCGTCTGGACGCCCGCGTCGAAGACCTGCGCCTTCAGATCAGGATCATAGGTGCTGGCGGCGGCGCCCATGATGGCTTCGAAACTGTCGGCGTTCCAGCTGATCGAGTTGCTGGCGCCGGCCTGGCTGGCGATCGTCATCAATTGGCCGTCGGTGGCGGAGGTCAGCACATCGGGCAGCTTGTCGCCGATCGCTTCGAACCCCAGCTGCGCATAGCTGCCGCGCAGCGAGCCGAGCACGTCGCCCACCGCCGTGGCCTCCGCATCCTGCATCTGGCTGCTGGAATAGCCGAGGCCATAATGCGCCTGGGTCGCGTCATCGACGCCGCCCTTCATCGCGGCGATATAATCGACCTTGGCCTGGGACGATCCATGGGTGGCGACCGCCTGGCCCAATTCGGTGACGGGATCAAAGCCGCCATTGTCCGCGCCGGCAAAGGCGTCGCTCAACGCAGCCAGGCTGTCGCCGTCCAGCTTGCCGGCCATGTCGGCGAAGAAGGCGCGGCGCTCGTCGCCCGACAATCCCCCATTGCCGAACCAGTCGCCATCCATCACTTCATGCGCGACGCGATCCAGATCGCCTGACTGGGCGAGGCGATCAACCACCTGGTCGGCCTGATCCGCGGGCAGTGCTGTCAGCGTGTTGACGACATCATGGGTTTCGTCGTTGCTGACGGTGTTGAACCAGCCCGACGTGTCGAGCTTGTCATGGATGGTGTTGACGGCATCGCCGACGGGATCGGTCATGGCGGGCGCTCCGATGATGGTTGCGACTGGCCCTGTTGTGGCGCAGACGCGCGCGATTGGCGCTCGGCGATCCGACTAGACGGGCTAGTCGATCCGATTAGGCAGGGTCGATGGGAGGCGGTGGTGCGGCGCGCCGCGCCGTTCACAAGGAGGCGAGACGCTGGGCGATCTATCGCGAGCCGGCTCGATGGCCAGCGTCAGTCGTCATAATCGACATGCAGGTTGAACGTGCCGTCGGGCTGGAGCGTGAAGACGAAATGCTTCCACTTCGCGCGCCCCTGCTGCTGCATGCGATCGCGCAGCTTCGCCAGTTCGGCGTGAATGGTTTCATTCTGCTCATAGGACGGCACGAAATAATTGCGGTCCTTGTCGGGCGAGGCATAAGCGAACAGAAGGTCGCTATAGCCGTCGCCCACTTCGCCTTCGGTCCACAGCTTCTGCCATCCCGCCGGCGCGGCCTGCGCCAGTTGCCGGGCGATGGTCAGATGCGGATCGGCTTCGCTCACTTCTGTCCTCCGGGCACATTGTCGAACATGCGCGTGCGCGGCACGCCGTCGATGCTGTAGGTTACCCGAAAATTGTCGGGCCGCTGACTGTCGGACCCATATTTCACCTCGATCTTCACATCAACCGTCTTGCCCTCGTTGAGCGCGGTCTGGAAGGTGCGCTCCAGATCGCGCCACGAGCCCATGTTGAAGTTGCCGTTCATCGGCACGAGATTCACGCGGTCGCCCGGACCGTTGAAGATGGAGGCGATCAGATGCCCGCCCTGGTCGTCGGGCAGGCGATCCTCGCGGCCGGACACGCCCTGCTGATAGCTGTTGCGGTCGGCGGTGTGGAGATCAAGCTGGCCCTCGACATCAGCGACCCGGCCTTGCGCATCGGTGCGATAGGTATAGCCGTTGACGACATAATCGGCGTTGGGCGTCAGGTTGCGGGCGTTGAGTTCGGGCGACCAGTCGCCCTTGCTGCCGCCATCCATCTCGATCCGCGGGCGCGCCGCATCGGCGATCTCGTCGCTGTGCCGGGTCGCCTCCTGCGCCACTTCGCTGCCGGCGTCGAGCGCCTTTTCGCTGCCCCGGATCGCGCCCTTGGCCAGATCGCCCACGCCCGGCACCCAGGCGACCGCGGCGAGACCGAGATTGCCCCAGGCGCCGTCCTTGCCCTGGATCACGTCGCCGATGGCGGAAACGGTGTCGCGCGCGTCGCCAATCTGCCCGACGACGGGAATGAAGCCGCCGGTCACCTGGCCAGCGGTCGCCGACCAGCTGTCATTGTCGCTGAAGTCGCCCTTGACCAGGCCATCGAAGAAGGCGCCGACGCCTTCTTCCGATTGCGCGTCATGCGGCGTCGCATCCGTCACGACCGGCTGCGGCGCGGCCTGGGGCGAGGGTTGCGGGGTCGGTTCGGGCGTCGCCTCGATCGTGATCGGCGCGAGGGTCGTGACGTCCGACGGCGGCGTCAGCTGGGCTTCGATCGCGGCGGTGATGGCGGCGGGATCGGTGGTGCCGAGCCGCGCGGCGGTGGCGTCCCATGCCTCCTTGTAGCCCAGGCCCGCAGGCTGGCTGCCCCAGGTGGAGGCGGCGGGCGCATCGGGGAAGTCGCCGACGGCGAATTCCTGCCCCTCGATCGACACGCCGAAGGGCGCATTGTCGTTCGCGGCCTGCATCGCCGCGCTGAACTGGCCCTGTTCGACCGGAGTCAGCTGCGCTTCGATCGCGGCGGCGAGATCCGCCTGAGCCTCGGGATCGTCGGGGGTATGGGCGCGGACATCGGCGGCGAGCGCGGTTGTATCGAGGGTGCCTGCGGTGCGATGTTCGCTCACCATGTCGGCCGCAACATCTGTCGATGTGGACGTGCTCGAACCAATGCCAGCCGAGCCCTGGCCAATGCTGTCTGCAGCTTCCGTACCCATGATTACACCCTCGATACCTCTGGGTCTGGAGAAAGGGGGAGCGGCGTGAAGGGGATGAGAGAAGCCGCTCCCCGCGCGGTGCGCGTCAGCCGCGCGCCGCGTTGGTGAGCGCATTGACCAGGCCGAACAGCAGGAAGGAGGAGAGCTGCTGCGTGATCTCGCCCATGCTCGGCATATCGCTGCCAGGGCCGTAGATCGCGCCGACCTTGGTCAGGTTGAGATCGGCCTGGGTGGCGATGTCGCCGGTCAGTTCCGAACGCCAGCCGGCGCCGGTGGCATTTTCCTGAAGCACGAAACCATCACGGGTCAGCATGTCGAGCATCTGGCCATTGTTGGACTGAGTGATCGACAGGTCGCCAATCTGGTTCTGGCTGATGCCGTCGACCACAATCGCCTGATCGCCCTTGGTGATGGTCAGCTTGCTGGCCACATATTCATTGGGATTGGGGGCATATTGCTCGGTGTCGATGGTGATCTTGGTGCCGTTTTCCAGTTCGAAACTGGTCGTGCCCCAGAAGTCGAAGGCATGCTTGCCATCAATGTCGACATGGGGATCGCCCCAGACGCGCGTGGTTTCGCCGGTGCTGCCGTTGTAGATGCGGATTTCCGAGTTGCGCTCATCCAGTTCCAGCGAATAGCCGTCGCCCAGATCGATCGACGCCTGGCTTTCGCCCTCCATCGATGCGGACCAGTTGGCGCCTTGGGTCGGGGCAAAGGTCGACGCCTGGCCGCCCGTGCCCGGCAGCATCGTGCCGCCCTGCATCTGGAACATCATCGGCAGCGCGGCCGAAGCGAAGGCGCTGGCCATGAGCGGCTGGAAATAGCTGGCCATGATGCCGCTGGCGAGTTGCAGCGTCATTCCCCCGGCCAGCGGGTTCGCCCCGAAATTGTTCGTGACGTTGAGATTGAACGTATTGTTGATGATCGTTGTCATGTTCATTCCCTCTCGTTGCAAAGAACCGGCGCAGGCCGGCCGTTCATGCGGGACGCGCGCCTTCCAGAGCGACGCGCGCCTGATCCAGTCCATCGATGATGCCGGCGATGTCGCTCGCCGATCCGAGTGTCGAAGCGCGGATCGCGCGGTCCGCCAGATCGAGCGTGCGGCCATCGGCATAGGCCGCCATGTCGGTCGCGACGGCGCTGGCGAAAGCCTCGACCGCGCGCGTGAGCGCGCCGGCATCGGCGGCCGACCCGCCAAAACTCGCGCTCATCTGGTCCGCCAGGGCGCGAAGGCCGTAGACGTCGCCCTGGCCGGGGGCGCTGATCGGCAGCAAGCCGAAGCTGCCGGCGATCTGGCCGACGACCTGGCTGGCGAGCGCGCGGACCTGATCGACCGGCCCGGCGCTGGCGGCAGGGCCGCCCGTCGCGCCAAGGGCGCCGATCGCGCTGGCGCTGCTGATATGGGGGTCGATCGTCATGGGTCCTGTCTCATCCTGTCGACGGCCCGCGCCGTCCTGTCGCTGAGCATAAAAGCAGATCGGGCGGGCGGATGCGCTCCGCGATCCGACTAGCGGGCTAGTCGATCCGATTAGCGGTGACGGAAACCGTCATCGGTGAGGAGCATATCGACAGGATCGGCCTGGAAAATCTGCCGTCCGCCGCGCCGCGCCATGTCGGCATAGCGGGCGAGCGCGGCGCTGTCGCCGCTGCGCAAGGCGGCCTCATGCGTGCCCGCCATGATCGCGCCCTGGATCATCAGCATCTCGCCAAATTCCTGGCGCAGCGCATCGCTGTTCACCTGGTCGGCGACACGGGCGAAGGCGTTGGCCGCACGCCCGCGGCCTGCGCGCGGGTGATGTCGGGTCGATGGTCGTTGGCGACGCCCCATTGGGCGAGCATGTAGAAGGCGAGCCCGTCGATCGCGTCATTGGCGCTGTAGCCCAGCCGGGGCGCCACCTTTTCATATTCGGCGACGGCGCGGCCCGACAGCACGATCTGCCGCATTTCGGCCTCCTGGGCCGCCCCTTCCCTGCCGGCGGCTTCGCCCATGATGTCGGCCAGCTTGCGCCGCACCGCAGGATCGGGACGATAGCCGCCATCGACATCGGCAGCGACGCCCTGGCCGGGGGAGAGATCGAGCGCCGGCAGACTGCCCGGATCGAAGCGCGCGGTCGGCGCGCCCTGCTGAGGTCCGGCGGGCGCGAAGAGCGACGCCAGCAAGGCGGCGGCCGCGGTCAGGCTGTGCAGCATCATCGCTGTCGTCCCGCCCTCACGCCCGGTCGTCGGCGCGCAGGCTGAGCATCGCGCCGTCGCGGATAATGTCGATCCGCGCCGGCACCACGGCATCGGCATGGTCGGCCGCTACGCCCGCTTCGATCGCGATCGTGGTGCCATTGTCGAGCCCGAACCAGCTGTGCGCGTGCAGCGCGGCTTCGCCGCCCCAGATCGGGCTGCGCGTGTCGCTGGGTCGATGTTCGATCAGGACCTGCCCGGTCGCGCCGTCGAGCAGCAGCCGATAATCGGGGCCAAGATCCATCCCGGCGCAACCAGTGCCGGGCGCGAGCGTCAGGTCGCCGGCGGCTTCGGGATCGGCAAGGCCGCCGCCGACGGCCTCATAATGGCGAGCGATGCGGGGAAAGGCGGTGCCGCCATGCACGTCGCTGCCGAAGGAGCCGTAGATGCCGGGCCCCATTTGCTGGCAGCTGGTGTTGGCGCTGCGGTTCGCCGCGCTCTTGGGCGGCAGATACCAGGCCATGGTGTTGAACGGCCGGTCCAGCAGCGGAACCGCATCGCCGACCTGATTGGTGAGATAGCCCAAGAGCATCATGGCGGGTCTCCTGTCTCTGCCTGTGTCCGGCAGGATGGCGGCGGCCCGCCACCGTCGCACTCCGCTATCCGACTAGTCCCCTAGTCGATCCGATTAGAGGCCGACGCCCGCGCACAGCCCTTCCAGCTTGCGAACGCGCGGTTCGTTCGCGCCCAATTGCGCCCGGAAGCGCGGCAGGCTGGCGCAGGCGCGGCGCTGACCGGCCGTGGGAGCGGCGCTGGCAGTGGCGCTCGAACCGCCTTCGCGGATGCGGCGCGCCTGGCCTTCGGCGACGGAGCGGTGGAATATGCCCTCGGCCGCCTGGCCGGGGCTGATGACGGGCGCGATATCCTGGGCGGTTGCGACGCCGACCGGCGCCACAAGCGCCAGCGCGATGATTACAGTGCGGAACATGATCGTCCTCCTGTGCTGTCAAGCCCCTGATAAAAGAGGCGGAGGCCCGATCCAAGGGATGGGCCTCCAACCGTTTCCTTTGCGGGGTAAGCGGATTATTGCTTGCGCGCGGTGTTCGACATGGCTTCGCCGATCGTCTTGATGGCGTTGTTGGTCGCGTTCATCAGCATGCTGAACTGCTGCGACACGACGCCGAATTCGGCCGAGGCGCTGGCGTCGTCGCCCTTCAGCGATTCGGCGCGGCTCTGCATGTCCTGACCCAGACGATCCAGTTCCTCGCCCAGCGCCTGCGCCATCGCCATCAGCCAGCCCGGCGCACCGGTCGAACCGGCGCTGGAGCCCGCGACCTTGCCCTTGCCGCCCGAAGCCTTGGCGTCCTTGAACTCTTGGCTCTGGCTCATTTCCTCGATGAACTGCATCATCATCTGCTGGACGCCATTCTGGGCCTGGGCGATGTCCGAGGGGGAAGCGCCGACGCCGGCGCCGAACTGGTCGAGCGCTTCATCGACATTGCTGGCCGCACCCTGGAAGTCGCCGATCGAACCGGCGAACTGGCTCTGCGCCATGTCGATGATGCCCTGGGGCAGGCCGAGCTTGTCGCCGAACTGCTGCAGGATCTGCTGACCCATTTGCGAGAAGACCTGCTGCGCGAGCTGGGCGACGACGCCGCCGATCGGGCCGAGCATCGAGGTGGCGAGGAGGGAAATGGGGTTGAAGGAACCAATGCCGAACATCGTTATTCTCCTGTCCTTGAAAATCCGGCCCTCAAGGGGCGCTTGGGACGGCGGCGCGAACGGGTCGAACCGCCGTCGTCGCCATCCTGTATGACCCACCTGCCAGCCGTCCGCCCTCCCCGATCCGACTAGGGTCCTAAGCGATCCGACTAGCTGAGCGGGTGGAAGAGCAGGCCGGCAAGCGCGTTGAGTTCGCGCACGCCGTCCAGCTCCAGCTTGCGGCACATATTGTTGAGGTGCACGCGCACCGTATTTTCGCTGATGACCAGCAGGGTCGCGATGTCGGCATTGGCGCGGCCCCAGCCCAGGAAGCGCAGCACCGCCACTTCGGTGCGGGTGAGCGTGCCGATCGCCTGGCTATGCCGTTCGGGGACGCGCGAGCGGGGGATGCGAAACTCGCCGATCGGCACATCCTCCTCCGCCGCGCGCGCATCGGCCTGGCGCAGCAGGCGCATCAGTTCGCGCAGACGGGCTTCCTCGTCCGGCCCGTTGGTCATCGCGCCAGCGTCCTTGCAACCGCGCGCACGACGTCGCTGCGCGTCGAGAGGTCCATCAGCACCGCCTGCGCGAGCAGCGGCACAAGGATGAGGAGCAGCGCGGTCGCCGCCCAGCTCTTGATCGAGAGCGACAGGGAAAAGACGTTGAGCTGCTGCGCGAAGCGATTGAGCAGGCCGAGCGCGGCGTCGACGACATAGAGCATCACCAGGATCGGTGCGGCGAAGACCAGCGCCAGCGTCATCAGCCGGCCGAATTCCCCTTCGAACAGGATCAGCGACTGCGGGTCCAGCACGGGCCAGCTCTTGGCGATCGGCCAGATGACGAAGCTTTCCATGATGGTGCCGACCAGCAGCAACAGCCCGCCCCAGGCGGCGAAGAGGACATGGGCGAGCCGTTGGAGCAGCGATCCGGTGACCGATGTCATGGTGCCGCCATTGGGCTCCAATATCTGGCCGATGGTCGCGCCGACCTTGGCGTCGATGATCTCGCCCGCCGCCTCCATCGCCCAGAGGATGGTGGCGAAGAAGAAGCCGATGGCGATGCCGATCCCGGCTTCACGCACCAGCATGATCGCCCAGCCGAAAGTGCCGATATCCTGCACCATGAAATTGGGCTGAAGCGCGAAGGCGACGCCGCCGAAGGTGAGGATGATCGCGTTGCGGACCGTGGCGGGAATGGTGTTCTGCGCGAACAGGGGAATGATGGCGAAGGCGAAACCGAAGCGGGCCGAGGCAATGCCGACCAGCAGCAATTCCATCATCCATCCCGGCACGCCCTGCATGCCGCTTACCCCCGCGCCCGCCATCACTGGCGCACCATGGCCGGGAACTGGGTGAAGATGGTGTTGCCATATTGGTAGAGGCTTCCCGCCAGCAGCGAGGCGGTGAGGAAGATGGTGGCGACGATGGCGAAGAATTTGAGCGTATATTGAAGCGTCTGTTCCTGAAGCTGCGTCGCCGCCTGCACCAGCGCGACCAGCAAGCCGACCGCCGAGGCCGCGACGATCGGCGGGGCGGACAGCAGCAGCACCAGCCACAGCGCGTCGATCGTCATGCGGATGATGCTGTCAGACATAGCTGAGCACCAGTCCGTGCGAGAGCTTCACCCACCCGTCGACCAGCACGAACAGCAAGATCTTGAACGGCAGGGATATAGTGACGGGCGAGAGCATCATCATGCCCATTGCCAGCAGGATGTTGGAGATGACGAGGTCGATCACCAGGAAGGGCAGGAAGATGAGGAAGCCGATCTGGAAGGCGACCGTCAGTTCGCGCACGACGAAGGCGGGCACGACGACGATGAAGTCGGTGGCGCTCGCCGCCTGGGTGCCGCTCTGTTTGGCGACGCGCTGCTGCGTGCGCAGGAAGAAGGCGCGCTCGTCCGCGGCGCTGTGCTTGATGAGGAAGGCGCGCAGCGGCTCCTTGGCGCGGTCGGCGGCGGAGAAAATCTCGCTGGTCTGGGACGGGACGGCCTGCTGCCCCGATGCGGCCGCCATCTGCTGCATGGTAGGATACATGACATAGACCGACAGGACGAGCGCCATGCCGTTCAGCACGACATTGGGCGGCACCTGCTGCAGCCCCAGCGCATTGCGCAGCAACGACAGCACCACCACGATTTTGGTGAAGCTGGTCACCATCACCGCGAAGAAGGGGGCGAGCGCGATGAGGACGACGACGACAAGCGCGCTGCCGGGCGTGAAGGCGGACACGTCCATGGGGTTCAGCCTTCCTTGAGAACCGTCTCTATGAGCACGCCATAGCTGTCGCCGACCGAGACGATCTGGCCCGCCGCGATGGCGCGGCCGCCCGCGATGATGCGGACGGGGAGCGCGCCGTCGCGATCCTGCAAGGGCAGCACGCCGCCCTGCTGCACCGCCTGCAATCGGGCGAGCGGGACATCGGTCTGGTCCAGCTCGAAGCGCAGCTGCACCGAAAAATCGTCCGCCGGGAATATCGGGCTGGCGGGGGCTGGAGACATGGCAGGCGTATCGGCATCATCCATGATCTTCTCCTCTTTGGAACAAGTGGCTCAGTGCGGCCGGAAGCAGCGGGCGGCCGGATCGAGCCGGCCCGGGATCGCATCGCCGTGCGGCGGGCGCAGCGTCGCGCCGATGGGGGCAGGCCCGATCAGCAGCAGGTCGCCGGGCGCCAGCGTCGCCGCGTCGGCCGGGGACAGGCGCGGCCCCGCGACAGCGATCCCGACAGGCAGAGCGATATGGCCAAGCAGCGAAGGGGCGAGCGCCGCGGGCTGGGCCAGGATGGCGGCGCCGATCGGGACCGACAGCAGCAGGACGACCTGCTGGTCAAGCGAGTCGATCCGCACGGTCAGCCCGGCGGCGTCGGGACAGGGGCCGATGTCGATCGGGTCCAGCGTCACGCCGAGCGCGGCTTCGAGGGCGCTGAGCAGATCGTCGGCCGCGTCCAGCAAGGCCGCCATCGCCGGGCCGTCGCTGGCATCCATGGACAGCGCGCGGCCGCCGAGGCGGAGCGGGCGAAAGGCGATAGCGTCAGCGCAGCGGAACCAGGCGGCGGCATCAGCGTCGCGCGGCAGAAGCTGTGCACGCAGTATCCGGTCCTCGACGCTCAGACCACAAAGAGCGCCGAGCAGGCTCTGGCGCAGATGCGCCTCCTGCGCGCCCAGGGCGGGAAAGCGAGGCGGTTCGGGCGTCATCAGGGCCGTCCATCCGGGACGAGCGACGCGGCGCGGCCTTCGGGCCAGCGCGCGAGCAGGCTGATGTTGCCGCCGGTGACGCCGATCAGCATGACCTCACCCCGCACCTCGACCAGGGCGATGCGCTCGCGCTGGCCCACGGCCATGGCGCGCAGGAAGCGGATCGGCTGCTCGGTGGCTTCGCCGCCGCCCTGGAAATGATCGTTCCATCGCCGCAGCAGCCGCAGCGCCACCCAGGCCAGCCCCAGCACAACGGCGAGCGCCAGCACCACCGCCAGCAGGCTGAGGAAGAAAGTCCCTGCGTTCATTCCGCATCCTCCCGCACCGGGGCTTCCAGCCCGTCGCGCGCCCGGCGGGCCCACAGGATGATTTCGGCGATCGCATCGAACCGGTCGCGCGGGATCGGCCCGCCCACCTCGCTTTCGCCCCAGACGCCGCGCGCCAGGCCGATATTGCGCACGATCGGCACGCCTTCGCGTTCCGCCTCGGCGCGCATGGCGGCGGCGAGTGGCCCTTCGCCCTTGGCCGCGACCATGGGAACCGGACAATCTTCGGGATCATAGTCGAGCGCGATGGCGAGATGGGTCGGATTGGTCAGCAGCACATTGGCCCGGCCCGCTGCGGCCACGGCATTCTGATTGGCCCATTCCTCATGCAGTTGCCGGCGTTGCGCGCGCAGCATCGGATCGCCTTCATTATCCTTGTGCTCCTGCTTGATGTCGCGTCGGCTCATCCGCAATTTCTTGATGAAGCTGTGCTGCGCCCAGGCGCGATCGGCGGCGGCGACGAGCAGGAAGATGGCGCAGGTCCAGGCGAAGAGCTGGATCGACACCGACCGGATCAGGGCCAGCATCGCGCTCGCCACCTGGTCGCCATGATGATCGACCGGCGACCATCCCGCCGCCTGCACCAGGCTGACGAAAGCATCGGCCGAGCGCCAGAGGATAACGCCGGCGATCGTCAGGATCAGCGTAGCCTTGGCGACGGTCTTGAGAAGCTCAACCAGATTGTCCATGCTGAACATGCGCTTGAACCCTTCGATCGGGTTCAGCTTGTCGATCGAGGGCTTGAGCTTTTCGGTGGTGACGAGCGCGCCGACCTGCACGAATTCGGCGATCACGCCAATCAGCGCGGCGGGACCCAGGATCAGCAGGCTGACCGACACCAGCACGAGCAGCGCCGCCCAGCCCAGCACGGGGGCGGCCGCATCGAAGGGCATGCTGGTCGCCGTGCCGAGCGTGTCGCGCATCAGATCGGTGATCTGCGCGCCGGCATGACCGGCCGCGAACAGCAGCAGCAGGAACCACATGATCATGCCGAGCGCGGGCCCGACATCCTTCGACTTGGCGATGTCGCCCTTGCGGCGGGCGTCGCGCAGCCGCTTGGGAGTCGGCTTCTCGGTCTTGTCACCGCCGTCATTCTTTTGCGCCATGGAAACTCCACACCGTGCCTGGAGGCATGAACCTGGAAGAAGCTGTGCGGCAGTTACTGGGAACCGAGGCAGAACAGCTTCATGAAGTGCGTGTGTGGACCCAAGTAAAAGTTTAGATTAAGTGTCGCTTCGTCAACCCTCAATGACGGAATTGGGACGAGCCGTTCATCTTCGAAGATATTTCGACTTCGACATGGTAATTCATCTAGTCGTAACGATTATGTGATTGATTTGTCACGGTTCCATAGCAATTAACCAAGTGATTTCGCTTCATCGCCTCTCGGCCACAGCCTGTCTCGTTACAGTGGCTTCCCCGACATTGTAGCGCAACAAAGCCCCCGCCAAACCGCCGCTTTTCGGGCGGACAAGCGCAAGTATATCACGAAAATACCGTTAGATTACTACTGACTTAGACTGATCGAGAATTTGGTGTGTGGACGTCACCAGATAGGAGATCGTCAGGATGGCAATCGCAATTTTTCGCAATATTTCTATTGCGACTCTATTCGCATGTTCGTCGGCGGGCGGCATCGCCTGTGCCGAGGATAATGTCAGTTGGCGGGACATCGATTTCCGGTCCTGTCCGCTGAACGCCAATCTGCGCGTCGCTGATGGCGGCACCACGAACGGCTATATGGCGTTGCAGGGCTGTGCGGCGCGGATCGTCGTCGCTCCGCGCGCGCCGATCAGCACGACCCCCGACGTGGCGCGCATCATCGGCGTCAAGGAAGACAAGCCCAAGAAGGCGGAGCGCCGCCGCGGCAAGACCGCGCTGGCCGAACCGCCGCCGGGCACGCGCCGGGTCAGCGCCATGCTGGACCGTCCGATCAAGATCGCCGGCTTCGTTCCGGATTTCGACCCGCATATCCAGGCGACCGCCGCAGCCCACCGCATCGACCCGCTGTTCCTGCACGCGATCATCGGCACCGAATCGACCTATCGCGCCAGCGCGCTGTCGCATGCGGGCGCGCGCGGGCTGATGCAGATCATGCCGGGCACCGGCGCGCGCTTCGGCGTCGCGCAGGACGCACTCTATGATCCGGCCACCAATATCGAAACCGGCGCGCGGCTGCTGAAATCGCTGCAGAAGCGCTATGGCAAGGATTTCGACCTGATCCTGGCGGCCTATAATGCCGGCGAAGGCGCGGTGGCCCGCTATGGCAACCAGATTCCTCCCTATCGCGAGACGCAGGATTATGTCGTCAAGGTGATGGCGCGCTATGCCGCGCTGCGCGGCGGAGCGGCGCGCTGATGGCCGCCAGCCTGCTTTCCCGCCTGCCGCGCGGCGCGGTGCGCCCGGCCGACCTGATGCTGATCGTCGCCGTCGTGGCGATCGTCGCGCTGCTGATCCTGCCGCTGCCGACGATCATGATCGACATGCTGGTGGCGACCAATATCGCCATCGGCCTGCTGCTGCTGCTTTCCACGCTGCACATCACCAAGCCGCTCGATTTCTCCACCTTTCCCACGGTGTTGCTGCTTTCCACGCTGTTTCGCCTGTCGCTGTCGATCGCGACCACGCGCATGATCCTGACGACGGCCGAGGGCGGGCACATCATCCAGCAGTTCGGCGAGATGGTCGCCGGCGGCAATCTGATCGTCGGGCTGGTCGTCTTCCTGATCATCACGGTCGTGCAGTTCATCGTCATTTCCAAGGGCGCCGAGCGCGTCGCGGAAGTGGCGGCGCGGTTCAGCCTGGACGCGATGCCCGGCAAGCAATTGTCGATCGACAGCGACCTGCGGTCCGGGCTGATCGGCAAGGACGAGGCGCGTGAGCGGCGGCGGACGCTGGAGCTGGAAAGCAAGCTGCACGGCAGCCTGGATGGCGCGATGAAGTTCGTGAAGGGCGACGCCATCGCCTCCATCGTCATCGTGCTGATCAACCTGGTCGGGGGCCTGGCCGTCGGCGTCTTTTCCCACGGGATGGAAGCGGGCGAGGCGATGCAGGTCTTTTCGATCCTGACCATCGGCGACGGGCTTGTCGCGCAGATCCCGGCGCTGTTCAGCGCCATGGCGGCGGGCCTGCTGGTCACCCGCACGACGGACGAAAGCCGCGACGGGAGCCTGGGTCCGGCGATCGTGCAGCAGATCGGCAGCAAGCCCAAGGTGCTGGCGCCCGCCGCAATCCTGTGCCTGTTGATGGCGCTGATCCCCGGATTTCCCGCTGCGGTCTTCATCGGCATCGCCTGTGCGCTGGGCAGCGCGGCGGCGTGGCAGCATCCGGTGTCGCACGCCTGGATCATGGGCAAGGCGGCGCGTTTCGACAAAGGCGAAAAGCCGCTGCCGCAAACGCTGGCGGCGCAACCCGAAGCGCCGCGCCCGGTGCGGCCGCTGGTGCTGGAGATCGCCGCGCCCGCGCTCGACGCGGCGCAGGCCGAACGGCTGCGCGCCCGTTTCGTGCTGGTGATCGAGGCCGTGCAGGCGCGGCTGGGGCTGCCGATGCCGGCGGGCGAAGTCACGACCCGGCTGCTGCCCGAGGGCGAGCGGCCGCGCTGGACGCTGAGCGCCTATGAGGCGCCGGTCGGATCGGGCGAGGTCGACGGGCCGTCCGAGGAGGCGATCGCGCCGGCGATCGAGGCGCTGCTGCGCCGCAATGCGGCCCGTTTCCTGGGGCTGCAGGAAACCACCACCATGCTCAACCGCATGGGCGCCGACTATCCCGACCTGGTCAAGGAAGTCGTGCGCGCCGTGTCATCCCCGCGCATCGCCGAAGTGTTGCGCCTGCTTGCCGAAGAGGAGGTCTGTTTGCGGAATCTGCGCGACGTGCTGGAAGCCATCGCCGAAATCGGTCAGTCGGAACGCAATGCGGTTCCCATTGCTGACCGCACCCGGGTGGCGCTGCGCCGCTATATCGCCGCGCCCCATATGGCGGACGGTCGATTCCCCGTGCTGGTCGTGGGCGGCCGGCTGGAGCGTTTCTTCCGCGACAATCTGCAGACGGTGGAAGGCGTCGCCCACCTCGCCATGCCGCCCGACCAGGCGCGCACGCTGATCGGCATGATCCGCAGCGAAACCGCCAAATGCGGCGCCCGGGCGATCGTCACCGCCTATGATCTGCGCCGGCCGCTGCGGCAGTTGACCGCCGGCGACCTCTTCGGCCTGCCAATCCTGTGCTACAATGAGCTGACGCCCGCGCTGCCGCTGGACGTGGTCGGCACGCTCGACCGGACGCCCAACGCGATCGAGGAACAGGCGCCGATGGAGGCCGCGGCATGAGGCGGATGCTGCGCCTGTCCTGTGCGCTGGCGCTGGCCTGCGCCACGCCCGCGCTGCAGGCCGCCGAGCCGCCCTTTGGCGACAATAAGGTCAACATCACCGCGCGCGACCAGCCGGCGGTCGATTTCCTGAACCAGTTCTTCGCCGCGTCAGGCCTGCGGGTCGCGGTGAACGGCACGGTGTCGGGCAAGATCAACGGCCACTTTTCGGGCATGCCCGCCGACATCTGGCGGCAGGTGGCGAGCGCGTTTAACCTGATCGCCTATTATGACGGGTCGGTCGTCACCGTCTACAGCGCCAATGACGTGCAGAGCCGCACGATGAGCGTAGCGGCCGGGCGCGCGGCCGACCTGTCGGGCGCGGTCACGCGCGGGCGGTTGAGCGACGGCAACAACCGGGTGCGCATCACATCGGCCGAAAGCGTGCTGGCGACCGGCGTGCCCCGTTTCCTGGACCAGGTGCAGCAGATCGCCAGCGCCCTGCCCCGCACCGCCGTGCGCGAGCGGCCGCCGGTCGCCGCGATCGCGCCCGGCCGCGCCCAGCCGCTGACGCCCGGCGGCATCGATCCCTATGAACTGCGCGTCTTCTACCTGCGCTACGCCCGCGCCGACGACACGACACTGCGCACGGGCGATCGCGACGTGCGCGTGCCCGGCGTCGCCACCATCGTCGCGCGCGTGATGGGCGACGGGCTGCCGATCGGCACCGTCGGCGGCAGCTATGGCGCGCAGCAGGTGCGCCAGTCGGTACCGCGCCTGATGGGCAAGGGGCTGGACAGCGTCTCCCCCGACGCGTCGCGCTCCACCCCCTATGACAATGACGAGGAGGATTATCTGGGCCTGCCCGGCCAGGAACCAATCGTGGTCCAGGCCCAGCCCGTGCCGCAGGTCGGCCCGCGCATCACCGTCGATCCTTCGCTCAACGCCGTCATCGTGCGCGACCGGCCCGAAAACATGCCCGCCTATGAAGGGCTGGTGCGGTCGCTGGACGTCGCGCCGCAGATCGTGGAGCTGGAAGCCACGATCATCGACATCAATGTCGACCGGCTGCGCGAGCTTGGCATCAACTGGCGCTTCCAGAGCGGCGACTGGAGCGCGCTGTTCGGCGGCGACATCGTCCGGCGCACGGGTAATCCGCTGACCGACGCGCTGAACACCGGCAGCGTCAATCGCGGCCTGTCGCTTTCGGGCATCATCGGCGCCAACAACGAGTTCATCGCCCGCATTAGCGCGCTGGAGGAAAAGGGCGCGGCCAAGGTGGTGTCGCGGCCGCAGCTCGTCACCCTGTCCAATGTCGAGGCGGTGTTCGACCGCACCCGCACCTTCTATGTCCGCGTCGCGGGCGACCGGCAGGTCGACCTGTTCAACGTGACCGCGGGCACGGTGCTGCGGGTCAACCCGCATGTGCTGGTCGACAATGGCCAGCCGCGCATCCGCATGGTCGTCAATGTCGAGGATGGCGCGCTGCTCGACGGCACGGTCGACCGCATCCCGGTGGTGGAGCGCGCCAGCGTCAACACCCAGGCGCTGATCGCCGAAGGCGAAAGCCTGTTGCTGGGCGGCCTGACCGTCAATTCCGACATGGACGCGGAAACCGCCATTCCGGTGCTGGGGCAGATCCCGGTGCTGGGCGAATTGTTCAAGTCGCGATCGAAGCGCCGCCAGCATGTGGAGCGGCTCTTCCTGATTTCGCCCCGCATCACCCGGCTGGACACGCCGACGATGACCGCGCCGATGCCGACCAGGTTCGGCGTCGCGCCCGCGTCCCCGCCCCCGCCCCGCCTGCAGATGGAGAGCCTGCAATGACCGCTGCAACGATCCGTGGGATCGACATGCCGCGCGGCGCCGCTGTCGCGCACCGCGTGCTCAAACTCCTGTCGGGCCGCCTGGCCGGCAAGGCCTACCCGCTCGACGGGCGCGCGCGGGTCAGCATCGGCCATGGCCTGGCCAATGACGTGGTGCTGCGCGGCGCGGGTACGCGCGACTGCGCGATCGAGCTGGAGCTCAACCCCGACACCGCGCAGCTGCGCGTGCTGCAGGGACAGGTGGAATTGCTGGGCCGTACGCTGGCGGCGGGCGAGCAGGCGGTGCTGCCGGCCTATCTGCCCTTTCGCCTGGGCGAATATCTGGTCGCGCATGGCGCGCCGGTGTCGCCGCGCTGGGAGGATGCGAGCAAGATCGCCGATACGCCCTGCGGCGTTGCGGTCGGGCCGTTGCAGGCGCCGCGCCTCATTGATCGGGTGCTGGATATGGGCCGCGCGCAGGTCGGCCGGATCGACCGCAAGATGGCGCGGCTGGCGTTGGGCGCGGGTTGCGCCGGGCTGCTGTGCGTCGCGGCGGCCGAGCCGCTGGGGACGCTGGTCGCTGGGCAAAGCGGCGACAAGGCCGCCCTGGATCGCGCCGTGCGGCAGGCGGGCTTCAGCGGCGTCACGGTCGGCGAGGCGCCGGGCGGCGCGCTCAGCATCGGCGGCGTGGTGCGCGACGAGGAGGAGCTGGCGCGGCTGCGCGCGCTCGCGACGCAGCATGGCGACGGCGTGATCGTCGATGCGCAGACCGGGCCGCAACTCGCCAGCGCGGCGACCGACATCCTGCAGGGCAAGGGCGTCGCCGCGCGCGTCAGCCCGGCCCAGCCCGGCGCGCTGGTCGTGCGTGCGGGCTATATGCCCGCCGACCGGCAGGCGCAGGTGAGGGCCGAGCTGCGCAAGGACCTGCCCGCCGTGCGGCAGGTGGGCTTCCGCGTCGACGACAGCCTGGACGCGAGCCCGCTGCAATCCTTCTTCACCCAGAGCGGCGCGGGGCTGGCGACGATCGTCGCCGATCCCGCCCATATCGTGACCGCCGACGGGTCGCACTGGTTTCCGGGCGCCACCCTGCCCACCGGACATCATCTGGTGTCCGTCGCCCCCAATGCCGTCACCTTCGAGAAGGACGGCCGAATGGAACGCATCACCCCCTGAAGACCCACATAAGGAGATTGGACATGACCGACAGCATTTCCCGCGCCGACATGGCGACCCTCGCCAGTACGCCGCTGACCGGCGCGCGCATGCGCCAGGACGACGCGCCCGGCAACTGGTTCGAAGCCTTCGCCTCCGCCTGGGGCAAGGCGCTCGACCGCCAGGCGGCGACGATCGAACAGAAATCCGACCTGATCGCCAATGAAGGCGGCGACAATCCGTCGCAGATCACCATGCTGACCGCCGAGGCGATGAAGATGAGCTTCCTGTCGAACAGCTCGCACAGTTCGATCGACAGCGTGTCCAAGGCGCTCGAAACCATGGCGCGCAAGCAATGACGGTCGATCCCGTCACCGCGCAGTCGGCGATCCCCGCCCGGCAGGTGGAGTTGGCGCCGGCCATGCCCCAGCAGGCCGGGCAGGACGCGGCGGCCGATTTCGCGGCGTCGCTCAAGGTCGCGGCGACCGAGCATATCGGCGGCACCGACATGTCGCCGGCGGTGCGCGGCATGCTGGGCACGCTGGACAAGGTGAATGGCGAAGCCAGGTCGGTCGCCGACTATGCCCGGTCGGTGGAAGGCACGGGCGGCGAACTGACGCCGGGCGAGGTCGTCCAGCTGACGATGCGCTGCCAGGAATTCATGTTCCATTGCCAGCTGACGTCCAACATCGCCAATCGCAGCTCGGAAGGCGTGCAGCAGCTGTTCCGCCAGCAGGGCTGAAGCGGAGAGGAGAGAGACGGTGATCCCCAGAATCGGACAGTCGGGCCTCGCCCTGATCGCCGCGCTGGCGCTGGCCGGGTGCGGCAGCCAGGAAATCTACGGCCAGTTGAAGGAGGATCAGGCCAATGACATGATCGCGGCGTTGCGCGACGCGCATATCGACGCCGCCAAATCAGCGGACAAGGACGGCCAGTGGGCCGTGGCCGTCAGCCCCGACGATTTTTCCACGGCGATTCAGCTGCTGCGGGCCAAGGGCCTGCCGCGCGAGGATTTCGCCAATCTGGGGTCGCTGTTCGAGAAGAAGGGGCTCGTCTCCTCACCCGTGGAGGAACGGGCGCGGCTGATCTACGGGTTGAGCCAGGAGCTGAGCCACACGGTGAGCGAGATCGACGGCGTCGTTCAGGCGCGCGTCCATCTCGCCATGCCGGAGGCCGACCCCCTGTCTGACAAGGTCAAGCCCGCATCGGCCGCCATCTTCGTCAAATATCAGCCCGGCTATGACCTGCGCAGCCAGACCGGGGCGATCAAGTCGCTGGTGACCAACAGCATCGAAGGGCTGGCCTATGACAAGGTGTCGGTGGTGATGGTGCCGAGCCAGGCTGCGCCGCCGCCCCAACAGTCGATGCTGGTGGCGAGCTTCGACAGCTGGGCGAGCCGCATCCTGCTGGCGCTGGTCGGGCTGGGCGGGCTCGCCACCCTGTTCTGGCGTCGCCGGCGCCCCGTCGCGGTGCCGGCGCGGGTCGAGAGCGAGCAGGCATGAGCAGCGGTTCGGCGGGGCGGCGCGAACTGGCGCAGGTGGCGCGTCATGGCGGCTGGCCGATGGCGCGCGGCGCGCGCCTGGGTCGCCCAGCGCGGCCGGACTTTGCGACGCTGCGCGCGTTGCCGCGATGGCCGGCGCTGGACCCGGCGCGGCAGCAACGAGTCGCGACCGTCGCGCTGCTGATCGGCGCGCAATCGGCGCTAGGACGACTGATCGACGGCGCGCGCCTGCGCGGCTACGCCATGCTGGTGGGCGCGCCGGTGCTGGAGCGGCTGTGGACGCTGGAGGATGGCGGTCGCGATCCCCTGCCCCCGGTCGAGGCGTTGCCCCATGCGGCCGACCGCCTGTTGCGCGCGGCGGCGAGCGACGCCGAAGCACGCCAGCGCATGGGCCAGGCCGAAGCGCTTCTGAAGGAACTGGACGCATGGCCTTTCACCTGATCCACGCCGATGGCCGCAGCCTGCTGGCGAGCGACAGGCCGCTGCTGCGCAACCAGGAGCGTGCGCCGATCACCGACGCCGTCGCGCTGCTGAGCGCGGTGCGCGGCTGGCATGACGGACAGGCGCAGGCGCTGGCGGAAGCGCGCGACACTGCGGCGGCGCAGGGCCGGCGCACCGGCGAAGAGGAAGGCCGCGCCGCCTTCGCCGAGGCGATCGCCACGCTGACCGCACAGGCGCAGGCCGATGCCGTCCGCCGCGACGAGGATGTCGCCGCGCTGGCCTTGGCGGCGCTGCGCCAGATGGTCGGCGCGCTGCCCGCCGAGGACAGGATGACCGGCATCGCCCGCCGCGCCGTCGAGGCGCTGGGGTCGCGAGGGCCAATTTTGATCGAAGTGTCCCCCGCGATGCAGCCGCATGTCGCGCGCGCATTCGCCGACCGGCCCTCATCGGTCGAAGTGGCGGTGCGGGCGCGCGAAGGTCTGGCCGACGACCAGTGCCGCCTGACGGCACCCGACGGTCGGATCGTCGCCGATGTGGGCGTGCAGATACAATCCTTCGCCGCGCGTTGGGAGGTGGCCGATGCGCTCTGACACGCGCCTGTCCGCCCTGTTCGACACGCTGGAGGCAGGGCCGGGCTTCGAGCAGCGCGGCAAGGTGCGCGGCGCGATCGGCACCGCTATCCGCGTGAGCGGCGTCACCGTGCGCATCGGCGACATTTGCGAGCTGGCGAGCCCGACGGGCCGCCATTCGCTGCTGGCCGAGGTGGTCGGCCTGTCGGAACATGAAGCGATCCTGTCGCCGATGGGCGACCTGCGCGGCCTGTCGGGCGAAACCGAAGTGATGGTGCGCGTGGGCGAAGACCGGGTGCCGGTGTCGAGCGCGCTGCTGGGCCGGGTGCTGGACGCGCGGCTGCAACCGCTCGACGGGCTGCCGCCGGTCGAGACGCCGGCGAGCCAGCCCCTCTATGCCGCCGCGCCCAATCCGATGGAGCGCCAGCGGATCGACAGGCAGGTGGAAACGGGCGTGCGCGCGATCGACGGGCTGCTGCCGCTGGGGCGCGGGCAGCGGATCGGCGTGTTCGCGGCTGCGGGCGGCGGCAAGAGCACCTTGCTGGGCACACTGGCGCGGCAGGCGCAGGCCGACGTCATCGTCATCGCCCTCATCGGCGAGCGGGGCCGCGAAGTGCGCGAGTTCATCGAGGACAATCTGGGCAGCGAGGGACTGGCGCGATCGGTGGTGATCGCATCGACATCCGACCGCCCGGCGCTGGAGCGTGCGCGCGCCGCCCATGCCGCCACCGCCGTCGCCGAGGGCTTTCGGGCCGAGGGCAAGCATGTCCTGCTGCTGATGGATTCGGTGACGCGCTTCGCCCGCGCGCTGCGCGAGATCGGCCTCGCGTCGGGCGAGCCGCCGGTGCGGCGTGGCTTTCCCCCTTCGGTCTTCGCCGAACTGCCGCGCCTGTTCGAACGGGGCGGGTGCGACGCGCGCGGCGCGATCACCGGCATCTACACGGTGCTGCTGGAGGATGAGGAGGATGACCCGGTCGGCGAAGAAGTGCGATCGCTGCTCGACGGCCATGTCATCCTGTCGCGCAAACTGGCGGCGCGCGGCCATTATCCCGCGATTGACATATTGGTGAGCCAGAGCCGGCTGACGGGGCAGTTGATGGAGGAAGGCGAGCGCCGCGCCGCCCTCTCCTTCCGCGCGATGCTCGCCAAGCTCGACGAGATCGAGCTGCTGCTGCAGGTCGGCGACTATAAGCCGGGGCAGGATGCGCTGGCGGACCGCGCCATCGCGCGGCGCGACGAACTGAACGGATTCCTGCGGCAATCGACTCATGAACCGGCGCCCTTGCCGATGACACGCACCATCCTGAGAGGATTTGAATGATGAGCGACCAGATCGACCAGCTCAAGACCATCGTCCGGCTGCGCAAGCGCGACCTGGAGCGGTGCGCGCACGAGGTCGCGGCCGCGCGTCAGGCGATCGCCGCCGCACAGGCGCAGGAGGAGCAGGCGGCGCGCGCCTGCGCCGACGCGCTGGCGAGCCGGGCGGCGGCGATGATGGAGCGGCTGCGCCAGCCCTGCGACCCGCTGGTCCAGCTGCATTGCCAGGCCGTCTCCGCACGGGCCGAGGCATCGCAGCTGCTGCGGACGCAGGCCGGCGCGGCGCTGGCCGAGGCGCGCGCGCTGGCCGACCGGCTGAAGCGCGAATGGCTGCGCGCGCAGGCGCGGCATGACGCGATGCTGCAGGAACTGGAACGCGCGGTGCAGAGCTGGCAGCGGCAGATTGGCCGCCGCGCCGAGGACGAGCTGCGCCCTGCCCCCGTCCCGGCGATGCTGGCATGAGCGCGGCGATCGCTCCGGCAACGCCGCAGCCGGCGGCGCTGCGCACGGGCATAGACACAGGGACAGGCTCGCGGGCGAACACGACCGCCAAGGACGCAGCCGGGCCCGAAGCGGCAGAGAGCTTTCGCAGCCTGCTGGCGCGCAAGGCCAGGAAGGGCGGCGGCGAGGGCAAGCCGATGCGCAAGGGAAAAAGCGCGGACGAGGCGGCGCCTGCGCCGGCTACCGCCGTGCCGTTGGCCTTGTCACCGCAGATCATGGGCTGGCCAAGGCATGGCTCCACGCCGGGTTCGAGCGAGGACAAGGCGGGGCAGGCGCTCGCGCCTCAACTTCAGCGGACCGGCGAGGCGCAGGTCGCGCCGGTCGCGACATCCCATGCCGGCGCGGCCGCGCAGGAGGCGGCGAGCGCGCAGATGTGGGCGCAGCGAATGGATGCCGGTCGGCCGTCGTCCCCCTCTACCCTCCTCAGCCTGCCGGGCGACCAGTGGCGCGCCGAACATGTGCGGCTCGACGCACAGCAAGGCGGCCTGTCGGTGCTGATCGACCTTGGCGCCGACGCACAGGACAGGAATGAAGCGCTCAAGGAGCTGGAAGCGCGGTTGCGCGCCCGCGGACTGGACGCGACGATCCGCGACGGCGGAGGAGCTCTGCGCTGAACAACCTTCAGGCTTCTCCCGCCACCGGCGCCGTGTCGGGCGCGCCAAGAGACGGCTCGCGCCGATCCGACCAGACGCTGTCGCGCGGGCCGGTGCGCGCCCGGTGCCGCGCCGCCTTCGCCGACCAGAGCAGGGCCACCGCCAGCAGCAGCGCGACTCCGTCGACCAGCATCAGGGCGGGCGCGTCGTACCAGGCGGCGCCGGCGATCAGGCTGGCGAGCGGCACGCACAGCATCGCCACCGCGCCCAGCACCGACAGTTCGGCACCGGCGCGCGCCGCGCCCCGGGCCAGCGCCCAGAATGTGGCCAGCAGGAACAGCGCATAGTAAATGGCGCTGTGCATGCCATAGCTGGCATGACCGCCCAGCAGCTTGGCCGCCGCCAGCGTCACCGAAATACCGGCAACGCAGCCGAGCGGCACGCCGACCGTCAACGCGCCCAATATCCGGGTGGCGCGCGTCTGGTCGACAGCGCCGCCCTTGCGCTCCTTCCTGCGGCGGGATTCCACCCAGAGAAGATTGCCGGTGTAGAACAGGAAGGCGCCGGCCAGGCCGAGCAGGAAATAGGCCCAGCGAATCGTCGCGCCGCCGAAATTGCCGAAATGGAGCGCGAAGAAGCTGGTGATCGTCGCCGACCAGCCATCCTGCATGCCGGGCATATAATCGGTCCCGGTGATCGCGCCGGTCTGCGGATCGACGCCGGCCATGCCGTAGCTGGGCGCGCGCACACCATAGCGATCGTCGCTGCCCTGCACCCGCAGCGCCGGCAGCCCGCCGCCACCGCTTCCATAGACCAGCGTTTGCGGGGTGAAGCCGGGCGCCTGTTCGCGCACGCGCGCGACGATCTGCGCCGGGGTCAGCGCGGCGGGCGGTGGCCCTTCTGCCGGCGCGGCCATGGCTGGGCGGCCGCCGCGCTCGCCGCCGCCAAAGGCCATGCCCTGCGCACCATAGAATTGGTCGTGGAAGGCGAAGACAACGGCGGTGAGCGCCATGATGATGTGGAAAGGCAGGCTGAAAAGGCCCAGCACATTATGCAGGTCGAGCCACATGCGCTTGACGTTGCGGCCGATGCGCAGCGCGAACAGATCGCTCACCAGACTGGGGAGCAGCACCACCAGGCCGGAAACGAGAGCTATCACGTACAGCAGGGCGATGCCGCCCATGATCGGCATGGAGATTTCATGATCGAAGGGCAAGCCGACCTGCTGATGCAACACGTCGATCAGCTGCGCGACCTCCGAGGGACCCTGCGTCACCACCTGCAGCGCGCCGTCGGGCGCCAGCGCGGCATAATAAGTGGTGCCGCCATGATGATCCTCCGGATCGCGCACGGTCCAGCTCATCCGGGCGGGGTGCGCGGCGTCGGTGCGAAGATGGATTTCATAGCCTTTGGCGGCTTCGGGATGGGCGGCGATCGCCTTGGCCACCAGTCCAGGCGTGCGATCGAGCGACGGCGCGGGAGCGAGCGCCGGCGGCGGCGAGGCCCAGCGCTGCAGCGGCAGCTCGAACATGGTGAGCGCCCCCGCATAAAAGGCGATGAAGAGGCACAGGCCCGAGAGGATGCCCACCCAGCCATGGACTTCCTTGTACATTTTCACGACATCGGTCGGCAGCTTCATCATCCCAGCCCTCCCATCAGCAGCACCGGCGCCCAGACCAGCAGATTGGCGGCGGCGAGCCAGAGCCAGGCGCGCAGCGACGAGCGGAACAGGAAGCAGAAGCTGAGCGTCAGCGCCCAGATCGGGCCCATGAGCCACATGGCGAACTGCCCCTTGGTCGAGAAAAAGGCGTCCTGGATGCCAGCGGCGATGCGAAACAGCCCGGCGCAGCCCAGCGCCAGGGTGAAGCCCAGGATGAAGGCGGCGGCCGTCTTGCCGAACCAGTCGCGGCTCGACAATGGGCGGCGGAGCGCTGGGGGAGCGACCGGGGCCTTCATCTTTTCCCCTCCGGCGCGCCGCGGCGCCAGGCGATGGCGATCGGCACCACCGACCAGATCGTCATCAGGATCGTCAGCAGGATGAAGATGGCGGTGGCGGGACCAGCCCAGCCCAGCAGCAGCATCGTCCCCAGCGCCAGTAACAGCGCGCCGGCCCAGCCCAGCAGCCCGGGCCGGCAGGGCAGCGCCCCCCATTTCTGGTGGGGCGCGGCCAGGTAGAGCAGCACAGCGGCGACCGCAGCGCACAGGCCGCCCAGGATCGCGCCGATCATGCCGTCCTCTCCTTGGCCCTTGGCCCGCTCATCCTCTTCATTCGTTCCCCCTCCCCAAGGCGAGAAAATGCCGGCTTACCAGCGGAACTGCAAGCGCGCGGTGAGGCTGCGCCCCTGCCCATAATAGCAGGCGGACACGGCGGTGCAGGTCGCGACATAGCGCTTGTCGGCGATGTTGCGCGCGTTGAGCGACAGGGTCGCGCCCTCCAGGGCCGGCAGGCTGCGGCCCAGATCATAGCGGACGAACAGGTCGAACAGCGTATAATCGGGAATGGCGAGGCTGTTGGCGGTGTCGCCGAAGCTCTTGCCTGTGTAGCGCGCGCCGCCGCCGAAGCCGAGGCCAGCAAGCGCCCCGGCCTCGATCGTCTGGTTGACGAACAGCGATGCCATCCATTCGGGCACCTGCGGCAGTTCGTTGCCGACCTGCCCGGCGGTGTTGCTTTTCGTCACCTTGCTGTCGCTGCGCGTCGCGGTGGCGATGACGGCCATGCCCCAAGGCAGGGTCGCTTTGCTTTCGAATTCGATGCCGCGCACCCGGCCCTCGCCAGTTTGAACGATACAGGTCGACGTGCCGCAGAGCAGGTCGGCCTCGTCCGATCCGGCCGGCAGGTCGGCCAGGGTCGCGGGCGTCGTCATATTCTGCTGCGTGATCTGGTAAGCGCCCAGCGTCACATAGATGTTGTCGCCGCTCTGATAGCGCAGGCCCACTTCATATTGCTGGCCGGTCGTCGGCTTGAACGGCTCGCCTGTCAGGCTGGTCGACGGATCGCTGACCTGCGGCAGGAAGCTTTCGGCATAGCTGGCATAGGGCGCCAGGCCATTGTCGAACAGATAGACCGCGCCCGCGCGCCAGGTAAAGGCGTCGCTCTTGGTGATGTAGCGCAGGTCCGTGACCGGATTATAGGTGTCGTCCTTGGCCCAGTCCTGCCGTCCGCCCACGGTGACCCGCAGACGGCCGATCTTGATCTGGTCCTGAAGGTACACGCCTTTCTGACTGCTGACTGTTTCAGTATAGACTTGCGGGGACAAATTGGCAGCATAGCTGCTCGATCCGCGCGGCTGCGGATCGAATATGTCGAGCAGCGGCAGCACCCGGGAGGAGGCGACGAGGTCGCGATAATGCTCCCATTCGGTGTGGAAATAATCGAATCCGGCCAGCAGCGTATGTTCGATCGGGCCGGTTGTCACCTTCGCTTCCAATTGCGTGTCGGTGGCGATGCCGTCGCTTTCGCCCACGCCCTGCACCGCGCGGCGGCCGATCGTCTGGCCGGGGATGCAGCCGGCGATCGTCGCCGGGCAAGTGGTGAGCGTATTCCCCGACAGCACGACGACGCGATAGATGGTGTCGAGATGCGTGTAGCGGCTGTTGTTGCGCAGGGTGATCGCATCATTGAACTGATGCGAGAAGAAGGAGCCGATCAGATATTGGTTGCGATCGAACGTGTTCCAGCCCGGTTCGCCCAGATTGGCGTCATTGGCGATATAGCCGCCATTGCTCTTGTAGAGCGAGCCGAGCGCGGGCAGGAACTGAAAGGTCGATCCGCCCTCGTCGCGCTGATACTGGCCCAAGATCGTCCAGCTGGTGCGGTCGGTCGGCTTCCAGCTGATGCTGGGCGAGATATAGCGCCGGCCGATCTTCACATCCTCCACCTGTGTGTCGCCATAGCGCGACAGGCCCACCAGCCGGGCCGAGAGGGTGGAGCTGATCGGGCCGCTGATGTCGGCCGCCGCCTGATAATTCCAGTTGTTAAGGTCGGTCGTGCCGATGCCCTGCAGCATGAAATCGGCCTGAAATTCGTCGGTCGGACGCTTGGTGACGATGTTGACGACGCCGCCCGGCGCGGTCTGGCCATAGAGCGCGCCAGAGGGGCCCTTGAGCACCTCAATCTGTTGCAGCGCGTAGGAATCAAAGCCCGGCCGCGTCCACTGACCGCCCGAGGGCAGGCGCAGGCCGTCGACGAAATTATTGTTGGACGAAAAGCCGCCGGCGCCAAAGCCGCGTACCGACACTTCATCGACGCGGCTGTCGATGCCGAAGGATTCGGCCTGGACGCCCGCGGTATAGGCCAGCGCATCGGCGATGCTGGGCGAAGCACGCAGTTCGATTTCCTCACGGCTGATGATCGAGATTGCCTGCGGCGATTCGATGATCGGCGTCGCGCTCTTCGTGGTGGAAATGGCGGCGGACCGACCGGTGGCGGTCACGATGATGACGTCGGAGTCCCGCTCCGCCTCGGGCGCGGTCTGGGCGTGCGCCAGCATCGAGGTGCCGGACAGAAGCATGGCGGTGAGCGTCGCGATAGTGCGCATGTGAGTCCCCTTTTCTCGTTGGGCGCTCCGCTAATGCGAATCCGTCTCAATCGCAACCTTAAAGCTGTTTCTCCTCATTGCAGCATTTTTGCGAATAGCACTGCGCTGATGCCGGTAGCGATGGCCGGTTTCCCACTAGTGGGCAAGAATTCCCAACAGTCGGTATCAATCGCGCGCGGCCATCGGGCTGTTCGCGACCAGCGCCGTGGAAAACCGCGCTTTCCGCGGTGTTGGCACAGCCCCTGCAAAGCGAATGACACGATCCACCAAGGGTCGTGACAGACATCAGGGAAGGAGATTTCGTCATGAAGAGCATCGTCATCGTTTCCGCCATCGCCCTCACCGCGCTCGCCACCCCGGCGCTGGGACAGCCCGAAGGCACGTTCGGCCGGGCCAAGGTCAGCTATGACGCCAAAACCGACAGCTATTGCTTCCGCGAAGCGCGCCCTGGATCGCTGGTGCCGCACACCGACTGCCGCAGCAAGGCGGAATGGGCCCAGGTCGGCCTGACGATCAGCCACAAGACCACCGTGCAGATGGCCCAGCGTTGAACGGCTACAAGCCCGGCGAGCGGAGAAGCCGCTCGGCCGGGCTCCGCATGCTTCCTCGCAGGGCGGCTGGCTCAGCGGCTCGTTACGACGACCTGTGCGCTTTCCAGCCCCTCCGCCTCGGCGCGCAGGACGATCCGGCCGGCTTCGCCCGGCCTGGCGCGCACGATCGCCAGCGCCAGCCCGTTGAAGGCCGCGCGCTGCGCTGACGGAAAGGCGGTGAGATCGGTCGGATCGCCATTGTCGGTCGCGACGATGTCGCCCGGCCCCTCAATCGAGAAGCGGATCTGCGGCTTGGCCGACGGGACGACGCCGCCATCCGTGTCCACCACCTTCACCGTCACGAAGGCGAGGTCGCGGCCATCATCGGCGATGATGGACCGGTCGGCGGTCAGCGACAGGCCAGCCGCGTTGCCCACCGTGCGGACCGTCTCGCTCGCCCAGGGCTGCCCGTTTTTCCAAGTGTCGACCCGCAATTCGCCCGGCGCATAGGTCACATAGTCCCAGCGGAAGCGATATTCATAGTCGCGCTTCTTGATCCTGCCCTGGGATTTGCCGTTGACGAACAGTTCGGCTTCGTCGGCGGACGAGAAGACATGGACCGGCGTCACTTGCCCCTCGCGCCCCGGCCAGGTCCAGTGAGGCAGGATATGCGCGAATTTGAGATCCGGCCGCCAGCGCGACTGGTAGAGCCAGTAGCGGTCCTTGGGAAAGCCGGCGAGATCGATGATACCCGAATAGGAACTGCGCGACGTATAATAGGGTGTCGGCTCGCCCAGATAGTCAAAGCCCGTCCAGACGAATTCGCCCGCGACATAGGGATGCTGGTCGTCCGCGGCCCAGACCCGGTCGGGCGATGATCCGAAATCGGCCGCGTGCAGTTCATAGGCGCTGACCTGGTGCGTATCGGGATTGCCGCCCGACCAGGGCCGCACCGGTCCGCTGATCGCGCCGGCGACCGGGAAGAGATATTCGCCCCGGCTGGAAAGAGTGGAGGCGGTTTCGGTGCTGAGGATCAGCTTGTCGGGAAAAGCGGCGCGGAAGGCGGGATATTGGCCGACGATGCCGCGAATGCCCGCGCCCTGATAATTGAGGCTGATGACGTCCATGACGCCGGGCAAGGGCATGTCCGCCTTCGCGTAGTTCATTGCGCTGGTGGCAGGGCGGGTCGGATCCTCCTCATGCGCGATGGCGACCAGTTCGCGGCCGATCCGGGCGCCAGCCTCGCCATCATATTGCTCGCCCACCTCATTGCCGATGCTCCACAGGATGATGGAGGGATGGTTGCGGTCGCGCCGCAGCATCGCACGCGCATCCGCCTCGTGCCAGTCGGGGAAGATCAGGTGGAAGTCGTGCGGCGTCTTCTTCTTTTCCCAGCTGTCGAACACCTCGTCCATGACCAGGAAACCCATGCGGTCGGTCAGCTCCAGCAGCTCGGGCGCGGGCGGGTTATGGCTCATGCGGATGGCGTTGGCGCCCATGTCGCGCAGGATTTCGAGCTGGCGCTCGGCCGCGCGAACATTGAAGGCAGCGCCGAGCGCGCCCAGGTCATGATGATTGTTGACGCCGCGCAGGGGAACAGGCGCGCCATTGACGATGACGCCCTTGTCCGGATCGAACCGCACGTCGCGGATGCCGAAGCGCGTTTCATAGCTGTCGACGACGCGGCCGCCCTGCGTCACGGTGGAAACGGCGACATAGCGGTTGGGCGCTTGCGTAGGTGGCGGACCCCACAGGCGGGGATTGGACAGGATCGTGCTGCCCTGAAGCACCGCCTTGCCGCCCGGCGCGATGCTGGCCGATTGCCGCGCGATGCTGGCGACCGCGCGCCCGGTGCGCTTGCCGGCCGCGTCGAGCGCGTAGAGGCTGGTCGCGACCTCCACCTGCGCCGCGCGATCGCCGTCATTGTCGATCGTCAGGCTGACGTCGATGCTTGCCCTCTCCTTGCTGACCTGGGACGTGCGCACAATGCTGCCCCACTGGCCGACATGGACCTTGTTCGTGGTGGTGAGGAAAATGTCGCGATACAGGCCGCCGCCCGGATACCAGCGCGCCGAAGCCTGCGGATTGTCGAGGCGGATGGCGAGCTGGTTGCGGCCGCCGGGCACCGCATAGGGCGTCAGGTCCAGGCGGAAACTGTTATAGCCATAGGGCCAGCCGCCGACCAGTTGCCCGTTGAGCCACACGGTCGCGTAGGACATCGCGCCTTCGACATCGAGGAAGATCGACTTGCCCCGATCGCTGGCGGGGATGTCCAGGCTCCTGCGATACCAGCCGATGCCCCAGCTGGGCAGGCGGCCCATGCCGCCATAGGGACCGTCCTTGATGAAGGGGCCGGCGATCGCCCAGTCATGCGGCAGGTCGACTTTCTGCCAAGCGCTGTCGTCGAAGCCCGCCTGCACATAGGCGACCGACCCGCCTGGATTGCCGGCCGGGCGGACATGATGGCGCGCGGGATCCTTGATGAAGGGGTTGGCGCTGGGAAGGATCCAGGGCTTGAGCACGCGGGCGCCCGCATCGTCCACCGCGACCGCAGCGTCGGGACGGGCGTCGGCGAGCTTGCCGTCATCGGCATCCTCGATGGGCGGGCGCACATCGTAGCGCAGATCTTCCTGCAGGTCTACCGGATCCCCCTTGGTGAAGCGCCAGTCGCGGCTGATCGAGACGTTCTCGCGCGCGTGAGCGGCCGGAGCGGCCAGAACGAGCGCGGCGAGCAGGATCGCGCCGCCTTGCCGAGCCGCCGGGTTCCAAGACGACAGCGAAGCCGACAGATGCACGATGATCCCTCTCCTTATATGGTAGCGTTATCATCCTTGTGCCGCATCTTCGCCGCACACGCAACCCCGCGCGCCTTGAGCGCGTCGCGCCAGGCTCAGTGCGTCTCGCGCTTCAGCCGCTCGGCCAGCGCTTCGATCTCCTCGGGCTCCAGCAGCCAGGTGCGGGTCTTGCGCCCTTCGCGATGGACGGGCTGGGTCAGCAATACGCGGGCTTGGGCGCGGGCATGGGGCTTGTAGAGGCCGAAATGCACCGCGCAGTCGCGGATCGTGCCGATCAGCGGCGGCTTGCCGTCCAGGTCGATCATGGTCGCGGGCTGATCCCAGGGGATGGACGCGACGCCGGGAAATTTCTGTTCCATGCGTCTGCGTCACCATGGCCCGGCGACGAAATCAAGACCTAACCGAGCAGGGCGATCAACACCGGATCGCCGGTCGCGCGGGGATCGCGACGGATTTCCGCTTCTTCCCGCCCGATCGCGCGGAAAATGGCGTCGCCGATCTGGTTCGACAGATTGTCGGCGAGCGCCGCATAGTCGCGCCCGCCACTGGCGGACAAGGCGGCCGAGAGCATTTCGAACATGTCCGACCGCAGCGCGCGCGATGCGCCGGGAAGCAGCGCATCTACCACCGATCCCCGCGCTTCGCGGGCGAGCAGGTCGGTCGCCGCGGTGGGGCCGCCGCGCAGCACCGAGACAGCATCGGCCAGCGTCATGCGCTGCACCGCATCCATGACGATCGGCGCGGCATTGTCGGCCAGATCGACCGCGACATCGTTGAGCGCCATCGCCACCCGGTTGCGCACGGCATTGGTGCGCAGCAGCGCGGACAGGACGGCGCCGCCGTTTCCGCCGCCCAGGTCCGGCGGGGTGATGCGCGTCAACTGGTCGTCGTAGAAGCCGCCGGGTTCGGTCAGCCGCGCGAAGGCGCGCTCGCTCGACAATTGCAGCAGCCGGCGCACGGCCTGTTCGACGGTATAGCGGCCCATCGGCGTCGCGCAGGCAGCGAGCGGCAGCAGCGCCAGCGTCGCGATCAGGGTGCGCCGGTCGGAAAGAGCGTGGGTCGGCGGCATGGCGTGTCTCCCTTCATTGTCCGGCCGGGGCGATGAACCTGGCCGCTTTGACGCAAGCTGAACGCGCCATCGGCCAATGCGTGCCGGCTATGTGCACCAACCGGGCGGTTGCCAAATCGGCAGGCGCGATCTACTCGGACAATATGAGGCAGCAGGACTTCATCGCCGTCGACTGGGGCACGACCAACCGGCGCGCCTATCGCATCCGCGCGGGCGCGGTGATCGACAGCGTGCAGGACGCGCTGGGCGTGACCGCGGTGCCGGCCGGCGGCTTCGAACAGGAAGTGGCGCGGCTGCGCGCAGCGCTGGGCGACGCGTCGATGCTGCTGGCGGGCATGGTCGGGTCCAATCGCGGCTGGGTGGATGCGGGCTATGTGCCGACCCCCGCCACGCTGGAGCAGCTGTCCGCCGCCATGGTCGCGCCTATGGAGGGCGTGCGCATCATTCCGGGCGTGCGCCACGTCGCCGAAGGGCGCGGCGACGTGATGCGGGGCGAGGAAGTGCAATTGCTGGGCGCCATTTCCGCGGGGCTGGCGCCGCCCGACGCGCTGCTGTGCCAGCCGGGCACGCATTGCAAGTGGGCGTGGATGCGCGATGGCGCGATCGCGCGCTTCGTCACCGCCATGACCGGCGAGATGTTCGCGCTGCTCAGGAAACATGCGCTGATCGGGCAGGAAATGACGGGCGAGGTCGTGCCGGGCGACGCCTTTGCCGACGGCGTGCGCGACGGCGCGCGCGGCGACCTGCTGGCGTCGCTGTTCGGCGTGCGCCCCGCCAGCCTGCTGGGCCTGCGCGCGCAGGCCGACGCCGCCGCCTATGTCAGCGGCCTGCTGATCGGCGCAGATTGCGCCGCCCATGCGGGCAAGGACATCGTGCATCTGCTCGCCGATCCGGCGCTTGGCGCGCTTTATGCCTGCGCGATCGAGCAGCTGGGCGGGCGGGCGGTGCGGATCGACAGCCATGCCGCCTTCATCGCCGGCGCAACCCGCCTCTGGGAGAATCTGACATGAGCCTCGATTTCGCAACCGCCTTCGCGCGCTGTCCGCTGGTCGCGATCCTGCGCGGCGTGCGCCCGCACGAGGTCGAGCCGATCGGCGACGCGCTGGTGGCCGCGGGCTTCACCCTGATCGAAGTGCCGATGAATTCGCCCGATCCGCTCGACAGCATCCGCCGGCTGGCGCGGCGGCTGGAGGGACAGGCGCTGGTCGGCGCGGGCACCGTGCTAACGCCCGATCAGGTGCGCGCGGTGCAGCAGGTGGGCGGGCGGCTCATCATCTCGCCCAACAGCGACCTGTCGGTAATCGCGCAAAGCGCGCAGGCGGGGCTCGTCTCCATGCCCGGCTATTTCACGCCGACCGAAGCCTTCGCCGCGGTGCAGGCCGGGGCGAGCGCGCTCAAGCTCTTCCCCGCCGAGGCCGCGACCCCCGCCGTGCTGAAGGCGCAGCGCGCGGTTTTGCCCAAGGATCTGCCGATCCTGGTCGTGGGCGGCATCAATCCCGACAATATGGCGCCCTGGGTCGCGGCGGGCGCGAACGGCTTTGGCCTGGGCTCGGCGCTCTACAAGCCCGGCGCGACGGCGGCGCAGGTGGGCGAGGCCGCGCAGGCGTTCCTGGACGGCTGGAACGCCACCCAAGGCTGACGCGCCGGCGCGGATGATGACAAAGCGGTGTCCTTTTCGTGAAGGGCGCCGACGCTGAACTTTCATCGGCCTGCCACCTGCCTTTCGCCATCCTGACCCACAGCCGCTCTAAGGCCGGCGCTGGGGGTTAGGGTCATGCTGAAGTCGCTGCGCATCATCTTGTTTGCGAGCCTGACGGTCATGGTGGCGACCGGGACGACCGGCAGCCGACCGCTCAGCCTTGCGCGCTTTCAGGATATGGGCGTCGTCGCGCCTTCGGCCGACGATCCGCTCAGCGTCATGACCTATAATGTGCGCGGCCTGCCCTGGCCGATCGCCTGGGGCCGGGCCGACGCGCTGGCGCAGATCGGCGACCGGCTGGCGGCGCTGCGCCGCGCGGGGCGACAGCCGCATATCCTGCTGCTGCAGGAAGCCTTCACGCCCGAAGCCAGGGCCATCGCGGCGCGCGCGGGCTATGCCCATGTCGTCGCCGGGCCGGACAGGCGCATGCGCGGCCCCGCGCCCGTCAATGCGCAGGATCGCGCCTATCTGGCGCGCGTACGCTGGGACCGGGGCGAAGCGGCGGACAAGCAATTTGGCAGCGGCCTGCTGATCCTGTCCGACTATCCGATCCTGAGCGCCGCGCGCCTGGCCTTTCCGGCCCATGCCTGCGCCGGTTTCGACTGCCTCGCCAACAAGGGCGCGCTAGTGGCGCGGCTGGCGGTGCCGGGCATGGCGCAGCCGGTGCATGTGGTGAACACGCATCTCAACGCGCGCAAGGCGGCGGGCGTGCCGATCGCCCGGTCGCAACGCGCCTTCGAACGGCAGGTCGATCTGCTGACGCGCTTCGTGCGGGCGCAGGTGCCCGAAGATGCGCCGCTGATCCTGGGCGGCGACATGAATATCGGCCGCGATCCGGCGCGGCAGCGCGCCTTTTTCGGACGCTGGGCGGACGCGGGCATGGGCTTCGTCGCGCCGCAACTGGGCGGCGCGCTGCGCGCGCAGGCCCCGTTGCCGCAGGAGCAGGCGGCGCTGGCGGCGACGGCCGAGCGCGGCAAGGACTGGCTGTTCGCCCGCGACGGCGCGGGCCGGCCAATGACGGTCGCGCAGGCGCGGGTGCCGTTCGGCGCAGCGCCCGACACCGCGCTGTCGGACCATGTCGGCTATATGCTGCGCTACGCGCCGGGAGCCGACCGAGTGGCGCTGGCGGGCCTCGCGACGGAGGCGCGGCCATGATCGGGCGGATCGCCGGCGCGGCGCTGCTGGCCGGGTTCTGTCCCGCCGCGCAGGCGCAGATCCATTCGATCGACCAGACTGCCCGCTTCTCGCTGAAGCCGCCGGTGCGCATGACGCTGCTGCGGCCGGACGATCGCGCCGCCGCCCGGCCGGCCGGGCTGGACCTGCGCCAGACCCCGCCCCCGCGCGAGGAGGCCTCGGTCGATGTGCGCGTGGTGCGGCAGACGCTGCAATTTTCGCAGCAGCGCGCGAGCGGAACGCCTTCGACCGGGCCGATCGCGCCGCATCTGTCGCGCACCCGCGTGCGCACCATACAGGTCGAAGGACTGCTGCCGATCGACGAACGCGCGCGCCTGCGGCTGGGCTGGACCGGCGCCAAATATAGCAACCGCAACGCCAATGTGACCGCCGCCTACAGCAACGCCAATCTGCGCGCCAAGGACTGGTTCCAGCCCCATGCCGCGCTGCTGTGGTCGGCGCGCGCCGACCTGGCGCTGCAGGCCGGCTATGATGAGGCGCTGCTGGGCTATGCCGATGTCGGTATGAGTGGGCCGCTGGCGCTGACGCGCGAGGATTTCCGTCGGGTGCAGGCCATGTTGCGACCCGAGCGGCACCGGCGGATGCGGGTCGGCGCACACTGGACGGCGGCGCCGGGGACGAGCATCGGCATCGACCTGTATGGCGGGCGGCTGGACGACCGGCTGCTGTTCGGCGCGGGTGGCGCGCTGCCCGTCAATCACGGATCGGCCGATGTGCAGGGCGGCGTCATCAGCGCAAGCCGGCAGCTTGGCCCGACGATCCGCTGCGCGCTGCGCTATGCCCTGGCGCGGGTCGACCGGCTGGGCGGCAGCGCGGGGCAGGAAGCGCAGCTTGCGGCCGAGGGCCAGTGGCAGGCGGGGCCATGGCGCGCCAGCCTGCGCGCCGCGCGATCGAGCGCGCCTGCGCTGCTGACCGGCGCCGATGCGGACGATCGGGCGCTGCGCCTGTCGGCGGCGATCGCCTACCAGCCGCCGCGCGCGCCCGGCATGACGCTGGCCCTGCGTCTGGCCGATCCGGACCGGCTGGCGAGCAGCAGCTTCATGGGGGAAGGGACGCCGCTTGGCCTGCGCGCGCAGGACCAGGCGCGCAGCCTGCTGCTGTCGGCGAAGCTGGCGCTGTGAACGCGCAAGCCCCTGCCATTTTTCTGTAGCCTTGGGCCCCTATCGCTCACCGCTTCATGACGGGAGCAGCAGCATGGCGGGTCGCCTGACGTCCATCCTCATCCTTTGCGCGGGCCTGACCGGCAGCGCCATGGCGGCCGCCCAGCAGGGGTCCGACGCCCCGTCCCCGCCGCCTGCGCCCGTGGTCGCACGCCTCCCCGCGCCCGAAGCGCATCAGGGCGTCGCGTCCGACGGCGTTCATCTCTACGCGATCGACAATGACCGGATCGGCAAATATCGCCTGCGCGACGGCCAGCGCGTCGCCAGCTGGCAGGGCGAGCGACGGCTGTTCCCGCACATGAACAGTTGCACCGTGGCGGGCCGCGAACTGGTCTGCGCCGCGTCCAACTATCCCGCCGTGCCGCAGACCAGCGCGGTCGAGTTTTTCGATCTTGCCACGCTGCGCCATCTGCGCACCGTCAGCCTGGGCCTGGGACCCGGATCGCTGACCGTCATGGACCGGCATGACGGCAAATGGTGGGCGGTGTTCGCCAATTATGAGGGCAAGGGCGGGGAGCCAGGGCGCGACTATCGCCATACGCTGCTGGTGCGGATGGACGACCAGTTCCGGCAGGAGGCCGCCTGGGTCTTTCCCGCGGAGGTGCTGGCGCGGTTCGCGCCCAAAAGCTGTTCAGGCATGAGCTGGAGCAAGGACGGGCGGCTCTATGTCACGGGTCATGACCGGCCGGAAATCTACGAACTGGCGCTGCCGGAGGCGGGATCGACGCTGGAGCTGCGCCGCACCATCGGCTTCGCCTCGCCCGGCCAGGCGATCGACTGGGATCCGATAAAGCCCGGGCTGCTCTGGTCGATCGACCGGGCGCGCAACGACATGATCGGCAGCCGGATCGACGCCGGGCGCTGAAGCAGCCTCTCAACCTGCTAATGCGATTGACTCGCATGTCCTGATTGGCCTATCGAGCGCGCGGATCGATCGCTCGAAGGAACCCGCATGTACCGTCACCCGCGCCTCCTGCCAGGCTCGACCAGCCTGTCGGCGGCGCTGCGCCAGAGCGGAGGGGCGTGACGATGACCGTCAAGCGGCGGCAGGAGGGTTGGCGCTATCGCGGCAATGTGGCGCTGCGCGTGCTGGCCGGGTCGGTCGGGGCCTATCTGGTCATGGCGCTGACGGCGGCGCTGCTAGCCCGGACACTGCCGATGAGCCGGGTCGAGGCCGTCACCACCGCCACCATGATCGCCTATCTGGCGGCGCCCGCCGTCACCATCTGGGCCTTTCTGGCGCGCGGCCCTTGGCGCGCGCTGGCCGGCATCGCGCTGGTCGCGGGACTGCTGGCGCTGGGCGCCTGGGCCGCGGGGCAGCCGGCATGAGCGCCCTGCCATCGGCGGCGGTGCGCGAAGGGATGCGCCAATGCATGGCCTGGCTGCATGGCTGGACCGGGCTGTTGCTGGGCCATGTGCTGTTCCTCATGTGCCTGACGGGCACGCTCACCGTGTTCAAGGCCGAGATCAGCCGCTGGATGCGGCCGGAAACGACCGCCTCCGCCGCGCCCGCCGACGCCATGGTCGCGGCGACCCGCTGGCTGGAGCGCAACAGCAGCGGATCGACCGGCTGGTTCCTGACCGCGCCCGATGACCATCAGAACGCCGTCCAGGCGACCTATGACGGCGCTGGCGGCTATGTGACGCGCGCGCTCGATCCGGTCAGCGGCGCGCCGGTCGCGCGCGAGACGCTGGGCGGCGAATTCTTCTACCGCTTCCATTTCGAACTGGAACTGCCCTATCCCTGGGGGCGGCTGCTGGCGTCGCTGGCGGGGATGATGATGCTGACCGCGCTGGTCACGGGGATCATCGCGCACAAGCGCATCTTCAAGGACATCTTCACCTTCCGCCCGACCAAGGGGCAACGCAGCTGGCTCGACGGTCATAATGCGCTGGGCGTGCTCGCGCTGCCCTTCCACATCATGATCACCTTCACCGGCGTGCTGACGCTGGCGTCGCTCAACCTGCCCTGGGGGATGGCGGCAGGCTATGGCGCGGACGTCGCGACCCTCTACAGCGACCTGACGCCCGGATCGGTGACGCGCCCGGCGCTGGGTGAAAAGGCGCCGCTGGCCCCAATCGCGCCGATGCTGGCACACGCGCAGCGCCATTTTGGCGGCGCGCCGATCGGCCGCGTCTATGTCTTCAACCCCGGCGACAAGCGAGCGGTGGTCGTCGTCTATCCATCAGACCAGACGGCGATCGGCTATATGCCGGGCGAAATCAGCTTCGACGGCGCGACCGGCGCGGTGCTGAAGGCCTGGACCGAAAACCGGCCGGCGGTGCGCGCCTATCAGACCGTCTATGGCCTGCACATGGCGCGCTTCGCGCCGGAGCTGACTCGCTGGCTCTATTTCCTGGGCGGCGCAATGCTGACCATGGCGATCGCCATCGGGATGGTGCTGTGGATCGTCAAGCGCCGCGAGCGCGCGCCGCTGTCGATCGGCAACCGCATCCTGGAACGGCTGAACGTGGGCCTGCTGACCGGAGCGCCGATCGGAGCGGCCGCGTTCCTGATCGCCAACCGGCTGTTGCCGCTGGGCCTGGCGGATCGCGCGCAGGCGGAGGTGTCTGGCGCGCTGTGGAGCGCGGGCGCGGTCGTGGTAGTCGGACTGGCGCTACGGCCCACTATTGGTTGGCCGGTGCTGCTGGGCGCGCTGGCGGTGGCCTGCGCCTGCGCCGCGCTGCTGGGCCCGATCTGGGCGGGGGGCCCCGTGATGGTGACGATCAACCTCATGCTGCTGGGCGTCGCTCTGGCGCTGACGCCTGTGATCCTGCGCCAAACCAGGCGGCTGAGCGCGCCGATGCCGCTGCGCCGGCGGATGGCGCCGGCATGATCGCGGCGGCGGGCCTTCTCTATCTTGGCCTGTTCGCGATCGCCGCGAGCATGAGCCGGCACCGCCGGGCGCTCGCGGGGCCCTGGCACCAGCCAGCGACCGCGCCGTTGCTGGCGCCGGTCGGCTGGTGCCTGATCCTGGGATCGCTGCTGGCGATACTGCCGCACTGGCAGGGGGGCGTCGGGCTGGTCAGCTGGATCGGGCTGCTGCCACTGATCGGCGGGACGTTGCTGCTGGGGCTGAGCTATCGGCCGCGCTGGCTGGTCCATGGCGCGGCGGCGGCGGTGCTGCTCAGCCTGGCCGGCGCGCTCAAGGGCGCCTGAGCGCTCAACTCTTCATCTCGATGGTCGCGATGACGCCGCCTTCGGGCGCGTTGCGCAGTCGCACCGACGCTTCGAAGCTCATCGCGAGCGATCGCGCGATGGTGAGGCCGATGCCGGTGCCATGACGCCCCCCGGGCTGGCTGCTCGGCCCGCGGGTGAAGGGCTCGAACATCTGGTCGATCTGGTCGGCCGGAATGCCGGGGCCGGAATCCCGCACATGGATCATCAGCCGCCCGCTCGAGCGCGCGCAGCTGATGTCCGCGCCGCCGCCATATTTGACGGCATTGTCGACCAGATTGGCGATGCAGCGAGTAAGCGCGTTGGGCTTCACCCGCACCGTGCCGCCGCAGCCGCTGACAAAACGCACCGGCGCGCCCAGATCCTCGGCATCCTCGGCCATGCTGGCGAGCAGGGAATCGATGTCGATCACCGACCATTCCTCGCGCGATTCAGTGCTGCTGGCGAGATCCAGCCCTTCGCGCACCAGCGTCTGCATCGCCTGATGATCGGCCAGCAAGCGCTCGCGCAGCTCGCCATTCTCGACCAGTTCCAGCCGCAGCCGCATGCGCGTGAGCGGGGTCTGGAGATCATGGCTGATCGCCGCCAGCAGCTGCGTGCGCTCGGCAAAGCCCGCCCGCGCCCGCCGCTGCATGAGGTTGAAGGTGGAGAGGGCGGCGCGCACTTCCTCCGGTCCCCGCTCGGGTATCTCCTCGGGATCGAGCGAGAGGGAAAAGGCCTCCGCCGCGCGCTCCAGCCGCCGCAGCGGCTTTGCCACCGACCGCGCGACCAGAATGGCGAGCCCTGCCGAGGCGACGATGATGACGAGCAGGTAGAGGGGGTTGAAGATGGTGCTGGGCGGCTTGGCGAGGCGCGGGAAGCTCAACGCCATGGCCCGCCGCGCACCATGCCGGTCGGTGAAGCGCACCACCCAACAGTCCGGGCGGGGCGCGTCGATGATGCCGGCGGCGCGTTCCTTGTCGCCGCGGCTGGGGAAGCAGAGCCCGGCGGGCACCTGCCCCGCTTCGGGCTGTGACGATGCGCCGAGCCGCTCCGACAGAATGGATTCCAGCTCGCCGTCGGTATCGCTCAGCGCGACGCCCGCCGGCGCCATCGCCGCCCCGACGATGCGATGATTGGCCATCATCGCTTCCACCCGCGCGGGATCGCGCTGCAGCCGGTCGGCAATGTCGACCGCGCTCGCCACCACGCGGGCGCGGCGGATGCGTTCGAAATCATGATGCCGCGCCTGTTCGGCAGCCAGCAGCGCGATGATCGCCGCGACCGACATGCCAAGGGTCAGGATGAGGAAGATCTGCCCCGCCATCGTCCCGAAAAAGGCGCGGATGCGCGCCAGCGGTTGCAGCCGCGTCATAGATGCTCGACCCCGCTGGCGAGCACATAGCCTTCGCCCCGCACGGTCAGGATCAACTCGTCGCCGCCCTCGATGGTGGCGAGCTTCTGGCGCAGCCGGCTGACCTGCAGGTCGATCGAGCGATCGAAGGCGGCGGTGGCGCGGCGTTCGGGCACCAGCGTCTCGCGCGAGAGAACGACATTGGGCTCCTCGATGAAGCGGGAGAGGAGGCGAAATTCGGCCGACGACAACATCACCAGGCTGTCATCGGGCGCGACAAGACGCCGCTGCTGCAGGTCCAGCCGCCAGGGACCGAAGCGCGCGAAGCGCGCCGCCGCCGGACGCGCGGCGGGATCGCTGCGCCCGCGCCGCAGCAGGTTGCGGATGCGCACCAGCAGTTCGCGCGGCTCGAACGGCTTGGTCAGATAGTCGTCGGCACCCAGTTCCAAGCCCAGCACCCGGTCGATGGCGCTGCCGCGCGCCGTAACCATGATGATCTGCACCTCCGCCCCGTCGGCGCGCAGTTCGCGGCACAGCATCAGCCCATCGCCATCGGGCAGGTTGAGGTCGAGGACGATGAGGTCCACCGCCTCCTCGCGCAGGATGCGGCGCAGGTCGGCCAGACTGGAAGCGGCGAGCAGGCGATAATTTTCCTGATGCAACTGGCCGATGATGAGGTCGCGAATGTCCGCATCATCATCGACCACCAGCACGGTGGCCGGTCGGGCAGGGGATGAATCCAGCATGGCGCCCCTCCTACCGCGTCGCACGCCCAAAGTCTGCGCTTCTTCGCACGCGATACAGGCTGATACAAAGCGATACGCGGCAGCGCGGCGACGCAACAGATGGAGCGCAAGCGAAAACAAGTCCCACTATGACGTGACGCGCAAAATATCGAAGAGAGCGCGGTCGGCCATCCCCCTGATGCCGACGCAAAGCGGAGCTCCTGCGATGACCCTTCCCGCCATGATGGCCGGAAAGCCCCGACAGACAGGCCTGATCGCCTGCGCGCGCCCCCTCCCCCTCCCCTGCGTGCGCCCGAGCATCCCCCTGTCGCTGACGGGCGGCATCGCAGGAGCCCGTAACGCCGACGCCAAGGACTGATCGCCGACCCATGCCGACCTCCGCACGTTCCCATGGCCTTCGGGTCGCACCCATAGCCCTGCTGATGCTGCTCGCAGCCTGCAGTCAGGAAAAGGCCCCCCAAAAGGGACCGGTGGAGGTCGGCGTGGTCACGCTGAGCGCGCAGAATGTGACGGTGGCGAGCGAATTGCCCGGCCGCACCGTGTCCACATCCATGTCGGAAGTGCGGCCGCAGGTATCGGGGATCATCCAGAAAAGGCTGTTCACCGAAGGATCGATGGTGCGCGCAGGCCAGCCGCTCTACCAGATCGACCAGCGCCTGTATCGCGCGTCGCGGGACGAGGCGCTCGCGACCCTCGCCAGCGCGCAGGCGACGGCAGCCGCCGCCCAGGCCAAGGCGCAGCGCTATCGCAGCCTGGGCGATACCGAGGCGGTGAGCGCGCAGGACCGCGACGACGTCATCGCCACCGCGCGGCAGGCGCAGGCGGCGGTGCAGCAGGCGCGCGCCACCCTGCAGACGAGCAACGTCAACCTGGAATTCACGCTGGTGCGCGCGCCGATCAGCGGCCGCATCGGGCGCACGCTGTTCACGCCGGGCGCGCTGGTCACGGCCAGCCAGGCCGACCCGCTGACCACGATCCAGCAACTGGACCCCATCTATGTGGACGTCACTCAGTCCAGCGCGCAATTGCTGGCGCTGCGCCGGTCGCTGGCGTCGGGCAAAACGCTGCCGGCCAGCGCGACCATCCGCCTGAAGCTGGAGGATGGCAGCGACTATCCGCTGGAGGGCCGGATCGAGTTCGCCGAACCGATCGTCGATCCCGACAGCGGCACCGTGACGCTGCGCGCCCACTTCCCCAATCCCGACGGGCTGTTGCTGCCCGGCATGTTCGTGCGGGTGGTCGCGCCCCAGTCTGTGGTGCCCAACGCCATCCTGGCGCCGCAACAGGGGATCGCGCGCGATCCCAAGGGCAACGCCACGGCGCTGGTCGTGACCAAGGCCAACAAGGTCGAGCAGCGCACCGTCACTGCGGCCCAGGCGATCGGCGACAAATGGCTGATCACCGCCGGGCTGAAAGCGGGCGACCGGCTGATCGTGGAGGGCACGGACAAGGTGCAGCCCGACGCCACCGTCAAGCCCGTCCCCGTCGCCAGCGCGCAATAAGGTCCGACCATGCTCAGCCGCTATTTCATCGACCGGCCGATCTTCGCCTGGGTCATCGCCATCGGGATCATGCTGGCGGGCATCGGCGCGATGCTGTCGCTGCCTATCGCTCAATATCCCGACATCGCGCCGCCCGGCGTCGGCATCAGCGCGACCTATCCCGGCGCCAATGCCGAGACGGTGGAAACCAGCGTCACGCAAGTCATCGAGCAGCAGCTGACCGGCATCGACGGGCTCATGTATTTCTCATCCTCCTCCTCGGCCAACGGGCAGGCGCGGATCACCGTCACCTTCGAGAAGGGCACCGATCCCGACACCGCACAGGTGCAGGTGCAGAACAAGGTGCAGCAGGCGCTCAGCCGCCTGCCCAATGCGGTGCAGCAGCAGGGGCTGACTGTCACCAAGCAGCAGACCGACTTTCTGATGCTGGTCGGTCTCTATGACGAGACCGACAAGGCCAACCAGGCGGACATCGCCGACTACCTAGTCAATAATTTCCAAGACCCGATCGCACGCATCGACGGCATCGGCGCGACTCAGATCTTCGGATCGCAATATGCGATGCGCATCTGGCTGGACCCCTATAAGCTCGCCACCGTCAAGCTGATGCCGTCCGACGTGGAAAGCGCCATCTCGGCGCAGAATGTCGAAGTGTCGGCGGGCCAGATCGGCGCCGACCCCGCGCCCGAGGGGCAGCAACTCAACGCCACGGTGCGCGCGCGGTCGCGCCTGCAGACGCCCGAGCAGTTCCGCAACATCATCGTCAAGACGCAGACCGACGGGTCGGTCGTGCATCTGTCCGACGTGGCGCGGGTGGAGCTGGGCAATGAAAGCTACACGACGTCGGCGCGGCTGAACGGTCACCCGGCATCGGGCATGGCGCTGCAGCTGGCGCCGGGCGCGGACGCGCTCAAGACCGCCGAGCTGGTCAAGGCCAAGGTGGAGGAACTCGCGTCCGGCCTGCCCCATGGCTACAAGATCGTCTATCCGCGCGACACCACGCCCTTCATCAAGCTGTCGGTCGAGGAAGTGGTCCACACGCTGATCGAGGCGGTGGTGCTGGTCGTGATCGTGATGTTCGTGTTCCTGCAGAGCTGGCGCGCGACGCTGGTGCCTGCGATCGCGGTGCCGGTGGTGCTGCTCGGCACGTTCGGCATCCTCGCGCTGTTCGGCTATTCCATCAACACCCTGACCCTGTTCGGCATGGTGCTCTCCATCGGCCTGCTGGTCGACGACGCCATCGTGGTCGTGGAAAATGTCGAGCGGCTGATGGAGGAGGAAGGGCTGTCACCCCGCGACGCGACGATCAAGTCGATGGGGGAGATTGGCGGCGCGCTGGTCGGCATCGCGCTGGTGCTGTCGGCGGTGCTGTTACCCATGGCCTTTTTCGGCGGATCGACCGGCGTCATCTATCGGCAATTTTCCATCACCATCGTGTCGTCGATGCTACTGTCGGTGCTGGTCGCGCTGATCCTGTCGCCGGCGCTGTGCGCCACCTTGCTCAAATCCTCGGCGCAGGAACAGCGGCATCGCGGCTGGGCCGGGCGCTTCAACCGCTGGTTCGACCGCGTCACCCATGGCTATGTCCGCCGCACCGAACAGGTGCTGGGCAAACGCCTGCTTTTCTGGGGCGCCTATGTCGTGATCCTCGCCGTGCTGGCGCTGCTGTTCACGCGCCTGCCGACCAGCTTCCTGCCGGTCGAAGACCAGGGCCAGGTGATGGCGCAGGTGACGTTGCCCGCCGGCGCCAAGTCCAGCCGCACCGCCGCGGCGGCCGAGCAGGTGCAGCAATATTTCCTGAATGATGAAAAGGACAATGTCGCCTTCGCCTTCATCATGACCGGCTTCAGCTTCCAGGGTCAGGGCGAAAATGTGGCGCAGGGCTTCATCAACCTGGCGCCGTGGGAGGATCGCAAGGGCAGCGACAATGCGGCGGGCGCCATTGCCCAGCGGGCCAACAAGCAACTGGGCGCGATCCGCGACGCGAAAGTGCTGGCGATGACCCCGCCCGCGATCCGGGGTCTGGGCCAATCCAACGGCTTCACCTTCGAACTGCTCAACAGCGGCGGATTGAGCCGCGACCGCTTCCTGGAACTGCGCAACCAGCTGATCGCTGCCGCGGCGCAGGACCCCCTGCTCTCGGGGGTGCGGGCGGCATCATTGGAAGACACGCCGCAGCTGCAGGTCGACATCGATTCCGAAAAGCTGGCCGTGCTGGGCCTGACCCAGGCCGATGTGGACGATGTGCTGTCATCCGCCTGGGGCAGCACCTATATCAACGACTTCGTCGATCGCGGCCGGGTGAAGCGCGTCTATATGCAGGCCGACGCGCCCTATCGCGCGCTGCCGACCGACCTCGACAAATGGATGGTCCGACAGGCGACGACTGGTGAGATGGTGCCCTTCTCCGCCTTCGCCACCACGCGCTGGGTCATGGGTCCGACCACCGTGTCGCGCTTCAACGGCCTGTCCTCGTTCGAAATCCAGGGGCAGGCGGCGTCCGGCGCCAGTTCGGGCGAGGCGATGGACCGGATCGTCGCTCTGCAAAAGCAACTGCCCGCGGGCACCAGCTACGCCTGGAGCGGCCTGTCCTATCAGGAACAGCTGTCGGGCGGGCAGGCGCCGCTGCTCTATGGCCTGTCGGTGCTGGTTGTCTTCCTCTGCCTCGCCGCGCTCTATGAAAGCTGGTCGATCCCGCTCGCTGTGCTGCTGGTCATTCCGCTCGGCCTGGTCGGCGCGGTGATCGCGGTCTGGGCGCGCGGGCTGGAGAATAATATCTTCTTCCAGGTCGGCCTGCTCACCACCATGGGCCTAGCCGCCAAGAACGCCATCCTGATCGTCGAATTCGCCGAACTGGCGCATCATGAGGGCAAGAATGCCTGGGATGCGGCGCTGGAGGCGGCGCGGCTGCGGTTCCGGCCGATCCTGATGACCAGCCTGGCCTTCATCGCGGGCGTGGTGCCGCTGGCGATCGCGACCGGCGCGGGCGCGCAAAGCCGGGTGGCCATCGGCACGGCGGTGATCGGCGGCATGACGACCGCGACGCTGCTGGCGATCTTCCTCGTACCACTCTTCTTCGTGTCGATCCTGCGGCTGTTCGGCAAGGACAAGCCCGCCGGCCCCGGCGCTGCGAAGGAGGCCCTGGCATGACCCGCGCGCTGATCGGCGCCAGCGCCCTGCTGCTGGCCGGATGTTCGATGACCCCGGCCTATGAACGGCCAGTGCCGCCCGTGCCCGCGACGCTGCCGCACGGCGAGGCCTATGCCGCGCCGGCCGCCGGCGAGACGGCGGGGCTGGCCTGGACAGAGCTGGTGCAGGATGCGCGGTTGCGGACCGTGATCGAGCGCGCGCTCGCCAATAATCGCGACCTGCGCGCGGTGATCGCCAATGTCCAGTCGGCGCGCGCACAATATCGCGTGCAGCGCGCGGCGCAGCTGCCGACGGTGACGGCCGACGCGGGCGCCAGCCTGACGCGGCAGAATGACGCGCGACAGAATAGCTACAGCGCCGACATCGGCTTCAGCGCGTTCGAGATCGACCTGTTCGGGCGCGTGCGCAGCCTGACCGAGGCAGCGCTGGAAACCTATCTGGCGACCGAGGAAGGCGCGCGGTCGACCCGCATCGCGCTGATCGCCGAGACGGCGAGCGCCTATGCGACGCTGGCGGCGGACCAGGAATTGCTGGCCTTGGCGCGCCAGACCCAAGCGAGCGCGCAGCGGACGCTGGACCTCACCCGCTCGCTCAATGCGGCGGGGCTGGCGGGCAAGCTGGACGTGCATCAGGCCGAAACCACGGTCGAACAAGCGGCATCGGATGTCGCCGCCACGGTGACGCAGGTGGCGCAGGACCGCAATGCGCTGAACCTGCTGGCCGGCGCGCCGATCGAGGACGCTTTGCTACCGCTGTCGCTCGACAGCCTGATCGCCGGCATTTCGCGCGTGCCCGCGGGCCTGTCGTCCGACATATTGCTCCGGCGGCCCGACGTGTTGCAGGCCGAACATCAGCTCAAGGCCGCCAACGCCGATGTCGGCGCGGCGCGCGCGGCGATGTTCCCGACGATCAGCCTGACGTCGGCGATCGGCGTGGCAAGCTCCGCCCTCTCCTCGCTGTTCAGCGGCGGCGGCTTCGCCTGGTCGGTCAGCCCGTCGGCCAGCCTGCCGATCTTCGGCGGCGCCAATCGCGGCAATCTGGATTATAGCAAGGCGCAACGCGACCTCTATCTCGCCCAATATGAACAGGCGATCCAGACCGCCTTCCAGGAAGTCGCCGATGGCCTGGCCCGCGCCGGGACGATCGATGCGCAACAGGCGGCGCAGCGACGGCTGGTGACGGCGAATGCGCGCGCCTATGATTTGGCGGAGCAGCGCTACCGCGCGGGCGTCGACACCTTCCTGACGGCGCTGACCAGCCAGCGCAGCCTCTACAGCGCGCGCCAGTCGGCAATCGCCACCGACCTGGCGCTGGTGAGCAACCGGATCCTGCTCTACCGCGTCATCGGCGCCGACCAGTGAGGGCTAATCCTGCGCCAGCCACTCGGCCATGTCGCGGCGCGCATGGAGCACGCGCCAGACATCGACATGGTCGGGCTGCTCGACATAGAAAATGAGATGGGGAAAGCGGCCGACCGCGCGGCTGCGCAGGCCCGGCAGGCCCAGTTCGTGGGCGAAGCGCGGCGACCCCGCGCCCGGGCGAGCCGCGATCGCGCCATAAGCGACCTCCAGCGCGGCGACGAAACGCAACGCCACGTCCGCGCCGGCTTCGCGCAGATAATGATCGACGATATTCTCCACGTCCGTCCGCGCACGCGCGCGGGGCGTCACGGGCTTGCCCATCAGCGGGCGGCGGCGATGCGATCGCGCAGCTGGTCGAAATAACCCTGATCGACCGGAGCGCCGGGTGCGCTCGCCGCGCCGTCCAGCAGCATAGCCCGCAGCGCCTGGCGATCCCGGTCCCTGCGGATCAGTTCGCGGACATATTCGCTGCTGGTGCCATAGCCGCGACCGGCCACTTGGTCGTCGACGAACGCCTTGAGCGTTTCGGGCAGAGAGATGTTCATCGTGCTCATCTCCCTTAATCTAGGCTCTTGGCAAAATTTGACAAGATAACTCGACAGCCTCAGGGAGCGGTCGATGCATTGCAATCACGGAAATCCGTACCGAAGCGTATCATTTGCATCGCCCCCGCTTCGCCTCTTCCCGACGAACAGGCTTGTGCTATCATCCTTTCCACAAGACATAATGGAGAGGATCATGTCGTTTCTGGCACGATTTCTGGATTGGCTGTGTGGAGCCTTCGCGTCCGGCGCACAGGATGCGGTGCGGCTCAATCAACTGATCTGCCCGCTGTCGCGGCGCCTGGATCAGTCCGACGGATCGGGACGGCGCTAAGCCAACGCTGGCGCGACCGCGTGGCTGGCTCACTAAGCTAAACCAATGGCAGCGGACGAAAAAAACGGGCCGATCCGAAGACCAGCCCGTGAAAGTTTTTAGGAGAGGATGCCTGAAAGGCAGGGTCCTTTTCACCTGGATCCCGCTTTGCTGCAAGTGCGAAAGTCCATTTTGCGATTGCAAAAACTGCATCCGTATCGGGATGCAACCTTTCCGTAGCGTCAGCCGGACATGCCTAATGCCGAGAAGCTCATCCCCAAATCCGCGACTCAGTTCGTCCTGATTCGCAGCGACGCGGCGGCCGCGACCAGCAGCGTGACGGCTGCGAACGCCATGGTCCAGATCGGTTCGCCGGGGAAGAAGGCCTTCATGATGGAGCCCATCACGGTCGCCACCAGCAATTGCGGCAGCACGACGAAGATGTTGAACAATCCCATATAGATGCCGATCTTGGCCGGCGGCAGGCTGGACGCAAGCATGGCATAGGGCATGGCCAGGATCGACGCCCAGGCGATGCCGATGCCCACTTCGCTGAGCAGCAGCCAGGCGGGATCGCGCAGCAGCAGGAAGCTGGCGAAGCCCGCCGCGCCGGCGGCAAGGCACAGGGCATGGGCGCGCGCCTGACCGATGCGCCGCGCCACCCAGGGCAGCAGCGACAGCGCCGCCACCGCCGCCACGCCATTATAGACTGAAAACAGCACGCCCACCCAGTTGCCGCCCGCCTGATATTCGGCGCTCGCCGGATCGGCCGATCCGAACATATATTGCGCAACCACGGGCGTCGTGTGAATCCACATGATGAACAGGGCGGACCAGCTGAAGAACTGGATCACCGCCAGCCGGCGCATGATCGGCGGCATTGCGCCCACGTCTCCGACGATGTGGGCGAGCATCGTGTCGCGCCGCCCCGCCCGCGCCAGGGCGATCGCGGCCATGCTGGCAAGGCCATAGCCCGCCAGCAGCGCGGCGAGCAGATAGACTTCCTTTTCCATCTGCCAGAGGCTCACCAGCGCGGCGACCACCAGCCCGGCCCCGATCCAGCCCCAGCAGGGCGCGATCGACCGGCCCGCCAGATCCGGCGCCGCGGGCGCATCACCGCCGCCGGCAAAGCCGCGCATCTGGTCGGGCGTATATTCGCTGGTCGTCAGCACGGTCCACAGCACCGCGCCGAACAGCGCGGCGCCGCCTGCCCAGAAACTGTAGCGCACCGTGTCGGGCACCTGCCCCGCCGCCGCGACATTCGAGACACCCAGAAAATCGAGCGCATAGGGAAACAGCGATCCCACCACTGCGCCCGCGCCGATGAAGGCGGTCTGCACCGCGTAGCCCGCGACATGCTGGTCCTTGCGCAGCATGTCGCCGACAAAGGCGCGGAACGGCTCCATCGAAATATTGAGGCTGGCGTCCAGCATCCATAACAGCAGCGCGGCCATGAGCAGGCCGGCGCTCTGCGGCATCGCCAGCAGCGCGATCGCCGCCAGGATCGCCCCGGCCAGGAAATAGGGCCGTCGCCGGCCGAGCCGCCCCAGCCAGGTGCGATCCGACAAATGGCCGATCACCGGCTGCACCAGCAGCCCCGTCAAAGGCGCGGCGACCCAGAGGGCGGACAGATCATCGATGCTGGAGCCCAGCGACTGGAAGACGCGGCTCATATTCGCATTCTGCAGCGCAAAGCCGATCTGGATGCCGAAGAAACCGAAGCTGATGTTCCACAGCCCGGCAAAGCCCTGGCGAGGCTTGTGCATGCCTTTTCCTTCCCGTCCCGTCGCGGCCGGCCTTTCGCCGCCTGCGCCAAAGCGCAGCGCTGGCATGGCGCGTCCTCGCGGGCAAGGGGATGCATACGAATACGTGATTGTCTCCGGCCAATGCCGGGTCCCAAGGAAGCATGGAATCGCCTTGCCCGGCAGGAGCCAACGCGGCGACCAGTCGTTGAACCGGTATGGCGCATCGATCGAGGCTGGCGGACAGGATCAAAATACCCATCAGGAGGCAGGTGATCCGCCTGTTCAACGATGTGGATCGGGGCGAAGCATCGGTGCAGCGCAGCGACCATGCGCTGTTTCGCCCGGGTTCCGTCATCTGGCGCGTCCATGGCGACGTGGGGTCGATGATGGTCGGCGGGGTCGCCAGCCTGCTGATGCAGATGCTGCATCCCGCCGTGCTGGCCGGGGTCTGGGATCACTCAAATTTCCGCGCGGACATGCATGGCCGGCTTCGGCGCACGGCGCGCTTCATCGCCAAGACGACCTATGCCGACCGCGCCATCGCGCAGGCAGCTATCGATCAAGTCCGGGCGATCCATGGGCGAGTGACGGGGCGCCTGCCCGAAGGCACACCCTATCGCGCCGACGATCCCGCCTTGCTGGCCTGGGTCCATGTGACCGAAACAACCAGCTTCCTCGCCGCCTGGGTGCGCTACGGCGAACCGTTGATGTCGGCGGCCGACAAGGATCGCTATGTCGCCGAGATGGCGGTCATCGGCGAAGCAATGGGCGCCGACCCCCTGCCGCGGACGCTGGCGCAGGCGCGCGCGATCATCCGGGCCATGCGGCCCGCGCTTCGTGCCGACGCGCGCACGATCGAGGTGGCGAGGCTGGTCCTTGGCCGGCCGAGCCTGCGCACCCGGGATCTACCGCAAAGGCTCGCCATGGAAGCAGCCATCGACCTGCTGCCCGACTGGGCGCAGCGGATGCACGGGCTTTCGACCTCAGCGATCGAGCGGCCGCTGGTGCGCGCGGGAACCTTCGGCGTCGCGCAAACCTTGCGCTGGGCGTTCCGCTGATCCCGTTGTCCCGCACACACAGCATGGATGAACGCACGCCCTGTTTCAGGACTGGTTTGGGGCGATATCCGCCATCGCCGCCTTGCGCGCCTCGGCCGCGGGCAGGAGCCGCCATGCCAGCAGCGCCACCAGCACCGCGACGGGCACCGTCACGAGCAGGCACAAAATGCCGGTAGCGAGGCTTCCTGACAGCGACGAGATGCGGCCGGCCATATAGGGCCCGATCGCCAGGCCCAGCAACGTCGTGCCGACGAAGAAGATGGCGGTGGCGCTGCCGCGCATGCGGGGCAGCACCAGATCCTGCGTCGTGGCCGCCGCCGCGCCGAGCGCGCTGCTGCCGCTGGCGATGGTGAGCACGTTGAAGAGGAAGAACAGGCCGGCCGACGACGTGGTGAAGGCCGCGCCGATGAAGAAGGCGGGCGCGATCGCGCCGAACAGGATGACGGCGATCCGCCCCGACACATGCCGGCGGCGCAGCGCGTCCGCGATCCGGCCGCCCATGGTCACCCCGATGAAGCCGGCTATCGCCGCGGGCAGGCCGACCCACAGGCCGACCTCATCGGCGGACAGCCCGAAGCTGCGCCGCGCATAGCTGGGCGCGAAGGCGGCCATCGAATAGCCGACAAGGGCGTTGAGCCCATAAGCGACCACCACGGCAACGAAGGCGCGACTGCCGAAGGTCAGGGCGAAGGTCGCGCTGTCGCGGCTCCGCAGCGCGTCGGCCCAGGAAAAGACGGCATAGACGCCAATCCCCACCGCGGCCCATTGCGCCGGCGGCTCCCCCGCCAGCAGCACCAGCATCGCGACGACGCAAGCCACCAGCAGCAGGACCAGCACATTGCGGACCAGCGCATGCGTGCCGCGCCGCGCAGCGCCGATCAATGACAGCGGCGGGATGACGGTCAGCAATTCCGTGACGAAGCCGGCGGTAGACGGCGGCGGACCGGCCGTGGCGCCGCCTTCCGACTGGCCCCGGATCGGTTCGCGCAACGTCGCGACCAGGATGGCGAGGATCAGCCCCGGCACGCCCACGGCCAGGAAGGCGGCCTGCCACCCGGCAAGGCCCATCGGGCCGCTATGATCGGGATAGGCCCGGTCCCATCGCTCGACGATCAGCCCGCCGATGAACAGCGACAGGCCGCCGCCGATATAGATGCCCGACGAATAGATGGCGAGCGCCGTTGCTCGCAGCCGCGGCGGGAACCAGTCGGAAATCAGGGAATAGGCGGCCGGGCTGGCGGTCGCCTCGCCGATCCCGACGCCGATCCGCGCGCCCGACAAAGTAAGGCCCGACCGCGCGAAGCCGGACAGAGCGGTCATCGCCGACCAGAGCGCCAGCCCGATGCTCATCAATCGCACACGATGCCAGCTGTCGGCCAGCCGGCCCAGCGGAATGCCGAACAGCGCGTAGAAGACGCCGAACGCCGTGCCGAACAGGAAGCCGATGTCGGCATCGGTCAGATCGAGGTCGCGCTTGATGTCCTCGGCCAGGATGGCGAGGATTTGGCGGTCGATGAAATTAAGGACATAGACCAGGAAGAGGATCGCCAGCACATACCAGGCATAGGGGCTGACGCCCTCGTGCCTGATGGGCTGCGGGGCCGCCGCATCTTTGGCGCGCATGCCTGTCATGGGATCTCCCTTGGCATGATGATGGCGGGGCTGTGCCACATGCTGCGGCGCTATCCGTTACCGGCGACGGCGCGAACCGGATCGGAGCGAGGCTCCGCGATCCGGCGACCCCAGACTTCCCGATGATCGCGCCGCTCAACCCGGATCGGCCGGGGGATCGTCAGCAATTCGCCAAGCCCGTGCCGGTCGAGCTCAGTCGCGACTCGCTCGCGCGCGTCGGCATCCAGGGCATCGACGCTGTCGGTGATCTTCTGCCACAGGTAGAAGAGATAGGGCTGAACCCCGCTGTCATGCGGGACGCCGCGGAAGCGGGTGCGGATGGTCGTGAGGATGCGCTGGTGCGGCCTGTCGGTGACGGGCGTGTCTTCGGTCGGATCATGGTCGGCGACCTGGAGCGCCAGCGCCGCCGCCATGTCATGCAGCCCCGGAAACAGGTCAAGGGCCATGTGCCTCAGCAGCGGCGCCAGGCTGTCCGCCACGGCGTCATCGGGCAGAAAGTCCGGAGCATGATCGGGAAATTCGGGCATGTCTGCGTCGGGCGCCTGCATCCGCTCCGTCCAGCGGAAAAGCGAGGGCGCGCGGTTCTTCATGATCTGCGATGGCACCGGGTCGCGACCCAGATGCGCGAAGAGCGGCCCGAACAGGGCATAATCGCCAATCGAGGGCGCCCCGCCCAGCAGATAGGGATGGCGGGCGAAATGGCCCTCCAGCGCGTCGAGCAGGTCGTGATAGGAGCCTTCGATCGCCGGCGCCGTTTCCGCCGTCACGCCCAGCATCGGCAGATAGCCGGCCATGCGCGCCATCACCGCCTGCGCGTGCTGCTCGTCGCCACCGGCGCGAAAGGCGTGAGTGAGAAAGACGGACTGTTCGTCGAAGCAGGACCAGCGATAATGCATGGCGTGACGCGTCAGGCCAGCGACGGCGTAGAGCTGGACCACAAGCGCGATAACGCGCTGCAGCGCAGCTTTCGGCAGAGCCCCCGGCCGCGGCGCGTCGCGGTCGAGATGGTCGATAATGTCGGCGCTGTCCTGCACATAGACGCCGTCGGGCAGTTGCAGCACCGGATTGATCGCGCGGCCGATGCGCGGCACGACCTCGGCGCGAAAATCGGGATGCGCCGGCGATCGTTCGACATAAGCCAGGCCGCGCTTGCGCAGATAGGCCCGCACTTTGCCCGTGTAGAGTGAATGCGGCACACCGTAGAGGATGAGCATGGCACCTGCCCCCGTCCTCATCCGAACACGCCGGTCGGCGGCACGTCCTTCAGCCAGGCGCGGACCTGCGCGCGCGGATCGGCCTCGACCCGCGTCTTATCGTCCAGCACCAATGTCAGCCGGCGCTGGCTGTCATAGGGGTCCCATCGCGGCAGGCGGTCATTATTGGGATCGCCGGTCGCCGCGAAACTGGCCCAGACCGACGCCATCCGATCGGCCATCCGCCGGCTGCCGGCGTCGGTGCCTGTCAGCGCTCCGCGCACATTGTGCAGGCTGGGCGCGACATCGACCCCGTGCACCGCGCCATAGCGGCCATTGGTCGCCGGGCTGGGCCAGGTCCACAAATAGGTCCATACCGGCGCGCCGCCGGCCGCCGCCTTGCGCTCCGCCTGGGCGAAGGCGCCGCGCCGGAAACCCAGATCCGTGTCGATCCGCGCCTTCTGGATGAAGGGCGATATGCCCGGCGTTTCCTGAGCATAATAGTCGAGCAGCGCGTCCGCGTTGGCGCCGACACGCTGCCGGGCATAGGCGCGTACATCGGCTTGGCTGACATCGAAATCGACCATGCGAAACGTCCATTCGTCGAGCACGGTAGACACGATCATCGGCACGTCGTGCGACACGGCCGGCGCGCCGGGATCGAAGGGATGCGCAGGGATGGCAGAGCCGCCGACCACGGGCGCCAGCGCCATCGGCGGCAGGCCCTTGGCGCGATCATCCGCCTCCACCAGCGCCTGCGCCTGCAATATCTGGGTATAGGGCAGTTGCTGCAGACCGCGCAGGTCGCCCGGCGCAAGGTCCAGCGCCTTGAGCACGCGCATCGCCGCCCGGTCCGCCGCCTCCCGCTCCATCGCGCGGAGCAGCGATCCGCTCATCACCCCGGCGCGATGGAACAGCCCCTTGGCCGATGGCATGCCCAGCGCCATGCTGGTCTTTGCGCCGCCCCCCGACTGGCCGAACAGCAGCACGCGGCCCGGATCGCCGCCGAACTGCGCGATATTGTCCTGCACCCACCGCAGCGCCGCGACGATGTCCAGCATGCCCACGGCGCCGGACTCGGCGAAATCATCGCTGCCCCCCGCCGCGCCGCTCAGGTGCAGATAGCCGAACGCGCCCAGCCGGTGCGTCACCGACACCACCACCGTGTCGGCAAAGCGCGCCATCATCTCGCCGTCCATGCCGGTCGAATTGCCCGAACCGGCATAGAAGCCCCCGCCATGGAGCACGACGATGACCGGCTTGCGGTCCTGCGGGTCGACCGTGGGCGTCCACACGTTAACGCGCAGGCAATCCTCGCCCGGACCGCTGGGCTGCAAGTCCATGGAGATGAGGTCGGCATAGTCATGCCGCCGGTCGGCGGGCAGCTGCGGACAGACTTCGCCATAGGCGAGCGCGTCCTGCACCCCGGACCAGCGCGGCGGCGGCGCGGGCGGCATGAAGCGGTTCGCGCCCGCGGTCGATGCGCCATAGCGAATGCCCTTGAACACGGCGACGCCGCCCGACAGCAGCCCGCGCACCTTGCCTTGTGCGGTTTCGACGATCGGGAACATCGGCGGCGCGGCCAGCGCGCGGCCCGCCATCGCCAGGCCAGCGCCGGCCAGACCCGCGCCAATCGCATGTCGACGCGTCACGCGCCCATCCTCATCCGTCATCAGGCTTTCCTCCATGATCGGCCGGCCTCAGCGCACTGGGCCGCCGGCGAAATTATCGGCTTCGCGCGCACGCGCCTCGGCCAGGCGCGCCTTCAAAATTTCGACATTGCGCTCATGATGGGCGCGCGTGATGGGATAGAAGAGCAGGATCACGCAGCCCAGCAGCCACAGGCCGAACGACGCGAACAGATAATGGATGACGAGACTGTCCATCATCGCGTCCGTCACCTGATCGGCGCTGACCTTCGCGGGAAAGGCCGACCAAGTGAGGATCAGGCCATTGGCGACCAGCCCGAGCGCGGTCGAGCATTGCTGCATGAAGCTGGCTGCGGCGAAGAAGGTGCCGGCTTCGTGCCGGCCCGTGCGGACCGCGCTGTCCTCCACCACGTCGGCGAGCATGGACGAGGTGTTGATCAGCGAAACCGCGACCATCGCCCCGTAAATGGCGCCGATCACGAACAGGGTTGGCAGCAGCCGCGGATCGCCGGGCAGGAAGAAGAGGTCGAGATAGGAAAGCAGCAAGGGGGACAGCCCGAGCGATACGCCCACGATCGCGAATAGCAGGGAACTGGTCCGTTTTCCCAGCCAATGGGACATGAGCGGCGCCAACGGCGCGGCGATCGTCGCCGCGACCACGCTGTCGATGGTGAGCATCGCGATCTGCGCCGCGCTCAGCCCGAATAGATAGGTGTTGAAGTAGAGCGCGCTCGCCGCATAGAGGCCGATCGCGGTGAATTTGAAGACGCCAAAGCCGAAGATCGCCAGGAAGGCGCGGTTGCGGAACGCGCCCGCCATCTCGCGAAAATGCCGGGCCATGCCGCCGCCCTGCCCCCGCGGATCGGCCTGGCGCAAATAGGGGATGCGGTCATGGGTGCCGAGCCCGCAGCCCAGGATCGACAGGAAGATCATCGCCGATCCCAGCAGCGCGAAGCCGGTATAGCTGTCGGGATTGAGCTGCCCGCGCGGATAGTCCGGCGTCGGCGCGAAGAAGATCAGCAACGATAGGGCGCTGAAGCCATATTGGCCGAGATAGAGAAACCAGTAGCGCAACGAAAAGAGCCGCGTCCGCTCCCGATAATCCTCGGTCAATTCGGGCGTCATCGCCTGGGTCGCGATCTCGAAGGCGCTGATCGAGATGCGCGTGAAGACGGCCGTCGCAAATACCCAGAACCCCGTCTGCGCATGGCTGAGCGTCGCGGGCGGCAGCCATACCAGAAGGAAGAAGAGCGGCGTCGGCACCAGCGCGGCATAGATGAACGGATGGCGCCGCCCCCAGCGCGTGCGCGCCACATCGGACCAGCGGCCCAGAAAGGGGTCGATCAGCGCGTCGATCAGCAATGTCGCCGCCAGCGCTGCGGACACGATGGCGGCGGGCACGCCCACCACCTGATTGTAGAAGAACATCAGATAGGCGGAGAAGGAGACATTCTTGACGCCATTGGCGATCGCGCCCGACGCATAGCCATAGCGCGTCTTGAGCGACAATGGCGGAAGCGTGGGGGATGCGCCCTCCCCCACAAGTCCCGCCGGCTTCGCGCCGCTCCCGGGCGCTTCCTCGTCCATGCAGTGCGAAGCCATGAAGCGTCCCTTTCCCATGTGAAGCGGTTCGGCCTTGATAGCCCGGCCCGCTCCGGCCCGCAGCGGCGCGCGCCCTATCCGCCGAACCTCGCCCGATCAGAAATCCTTGGTCAGGCTGATCCCGAAGGTGCGCGGTTCCAGCAGATAAAGGCGGCGCGTCAGGCCCAGCGACGCGCTGTTGACGCCGACCGCCGTGATCGCATCCTCGTTGAACAGATTCTTGGCCCACGCCTGGACCGACAGGCCCTTCCCCGGATTGGCCAGCGTCAGCGTTGCGTTGACATTGGACCAGCCCTTCGCCTTGTTGTCCGGATTATTATAGACGTCGCCCCAGACCGAGCTTTGGTAGTGATAGTCGACGCGCGGGGTCAGCCGCCAGTCGGTCGACACGTCCCAATCATATTGCGCGCCAAGCGACACCGTCCATTTGGGCGAAGTCGGCAGTTCGTTGCCGGTGATGTCGGTGGGCACGCCAAAGCTGGTCGGCAGGCCGAAACTGGTGGCGAAGGCGCCATTGGGGGCCGTCGCGGTCGGGCAGGCGGCCAGCAGTGCCGACGCTGGCACCAGCCCTGCATTGATGGCGGAAACCAGCCGGGCCACGCCGCTGGCTGGGCCGACGCACGCGATGGACGTGTTCTTGAGCGCCACCAGGCTGTCGTCACCGCCGGTGATGTTATAGGGATCGACAGACAGGTTGTTGGGACCGGCGTTGATCTTGGTCTTCAGATAACCGGCATTGAAATGCACCGAAAATTCCGGCGTCGGCCGCACGATCGATTCCAGTTCCAGACCGTAGATGGTGGTGTCGATATTGCGCGTGACCGTGGTCAGCCCTTCCGACACGGAATATTGATAGTCGTTATAGCGATAATAGAAGCCGGTCAGGTTGAGCGTCAGCCGGCGATCGAGGAAGCTGTTCTTGGTGCCGATTTCGAACGCATCGACGGTTTCGGGCGCGAAGAAGGCATTGGGATTGCCTTCCGCTGGCGGGTTGAAGCCGCCGCCCTTATAGCCGCGCGAATAGCTGGCATAGACCATATTGTTCGGCGTCGGGTTCCATTCGGCAATGGCGCGGCCCGTCCATTCCTTGAACGATGCGCGCTGCAGGACGCCCGTGCGTAGCCCCCTGCCCGGCGTCAACAGCACCAGCGATGTTTGCGGCTGTTTCTTCACGTCATGCGTGTAGCGCGCGCCCAGCGTGATCTGGATCGTGTCGGTCGGCCGGATATAAAGTTCGCCGAAGGCCGCCTTCGATTTCAGCCGATATTGGGAGTGGCTGAGATAATAATTATGGCCAGTCTCGTCCGGGATCGGGTTGGGATCGACATAGGCGCTCGGCACAGCCGTCTGGACATAAAGAGTTTGACCATTGGCGAAGAAGTAGATGTCGTTGTGCCGATAGGCAGTGTAATAGAAAGCGCCCAGATTGAAGTCGAACAGCCCGCCAAAGTCCGATTGCAGCCGCAGTTCCTGGCTCCATTGGCGTTGGCGCAGCACATTGTAATTATTGACCTGCAGGAATTGCGACGCACCGATTTGCGGGTCAGTGAAGACACCGCCCGGCGTCAGCGGGCCTGCGTTGAAGGGCGTGGTCGCTGCGGGCATCGCGCCGCTCTGGATCGTGCGGTCCAGATTGCGGTTGGTGATCGATGACAGGGTGAGGTCATCGGTCGGGTCCCATTCCAGCGTCAGCTGGTAATTGTTGCTGACCACTTTGTTCGTGGGGTCAACGCTGAGGCTGGTGCGCCGCAGGTCGTTGGGCAGGACAATGCCGGCATTGACGTCGCCAGTGATGCCGCCGATCAGATTGGCAAGCTGGCCCGACAGCGTCGAGGCGGCGTTGTTATGGCCCTGCAAGGCGCCCGGAGCGTAGATGCTGGCCTGCTGGCAGCCTTCGCTCAAATAAGCGCGCGCGACGGCGTTGTTGACCGGCACGCCCGCCACCGACGCCGGCCCCGGATCATTGATGCATGCCTGGCGCACGCCATAGCGGCTGTCATCTTCCTCGAAATGTTCCCAGATGCCCGTCACCCGGAACCGATCGGACGGCTGTGCCTTGACCGAGGCGCGAAAGCTCCAGAGCGACCGGCTGTCGATGTCGTTGCCGGTATAGACATTGTCCATGATGCCCTGGCGGTCGAGATAGAAGCCCGCCACACGCACCCCGAATTCCTCGCTGGGGGACAGGTTCAGGAAGCCCTTGAGCCGGACCATGTCGTAATTGCCATATTCGCCGGTCATGCTTGCGCTGTTTTCGCCCAGCTGCGGCTTGTTGGTGAGGATGTTGATGACGCCGCCGGTGGCGTTGCGCCCGTAAAGCGTGCCCTGCGGCCCGCGCAGCACCTCGACCCGCTCGACATCGTAAAATTCCGCGTCGGTGATGCGCGCGCGATCGATCGGCGCATAATTTTCAGCGACGCCGACGCCCTGGTCGCCAGCCGTCGTAACCAGCGAATAGCCGATACCGCGAATCTGAAAATTGCTCGACCCGTAGAGCTGCTGGCTGTAATTCAGGTTGGGCACCTGCAGCGCGAGGTTGGCGGCGCTGTCGAGACGGCTGGATTTCAACGCCTCCTGCGAGAAGGCGGACACCGCGATCGGAACATCCTGCAAGGCTTCGGAGCGACGCTGAGCAGTCACGATGATGTCAGCCGCGCCGGCGGGTCGCGCCGCTACGCTTTGTGGCGCCTGGGCCGCCTCCTGCGCTGCCGCGACGCCACTTGTCGCGAGACAGGTTGATACCATCCAGAAGCGCACGCACTTGCGGACCATGATCCCCTCCTTTTGTCGCGCAAGGTCGACTCCCGGCGCTTTCCCGCACAATGCCATCGGGAACGAGGAAGTCAACTTTCACATACCGCTTATTCAAATTATTTTTTCGCGGCCAGCTTCTGCTCTCGCCCGCAGCGTCAACTGGCAGCCGCAAAAGACAAGGAAGCCCGCCAATGGCGGGCTTCCGGCGGGCAGGCAGATTGTCGCAAAAGATGCGATGCCGTGCTGCGGCTATTCGGCCGCGACCGCGATCGCCTCCGAACTGCGATACATCATGTGATCATAATTGGTGCGGTAGAACATGTCCTTGACCGGCTCGTCGACACCTTCCAGCGACGCCTCGAACAGGCCGATCGGATCGCGCGTTCCTTCCGGATGCGGATAGTCGCTGGAAAACATGAACAATTCCGGCCCGGCATCGCGGATCATTCGGCCCACATCTTCCTTGGGGAAGGGCGTGAAGCGCACCGCGCGCCGGATCTGGTCCGACGGCTTCATGCCCATCGCCTGCAGATAGACGTCGCTTTTCGAAAAGGACGCATAGCCATAATCCAGCATCCGCAGGAATTCGGGCACCCATCCAGCGCCACATTCGATCACGCCGCCGCGCAGATTGGGGAAGCGTTCGAATACGCCGTCATAGACCATCGCGGTCAGGAATTCCTGCGGCGCATACCAGAGCGTCATGAAATCGGGGAAGCGCAGATTTTCCCCACCGCCGTGAATGTCCGCCGCGCGCGCTCGGCCATTGTTCATATAGGCCTCGGGCGGCTTGCGCGTGCCGGGGCCGATATGCAGCATGAAGGGCAGGCGATTATCCTCCAGATATTGCCAGAAGGGATCATGATCGGGGTGGCCCGGCGACCGCCCGCCGGCCGGCGACGCGGAGAACATCACCGATCCCGCACCCTTGGCATGAGCGAAGCGCACTTCCTGCAGCGCGCGTTCAGGCTCGTCGAGCGGCGTGTAGGCGACCGCAACCATGCGGCTGTCGGCACTGCAGAAATCGATCTGCGCCAGGTTCAGCGCGCGCGCCGCGGCATAGGCCTGATCCGTCGACTGCGCCCGGCCGATCGCGGCGAGACCAAAGGTCGGGAAAATGAGTTGGCTCTGAAAGCCCAGCCAGTCCAGCGCCTCCACGCGCTCATCCTTGTCGAAGCCGCCATAGCCCAGCCAGCCCTTGTCGCCGTCGATGATATGCGCCGCCGCCTTCGCCCGCGCATCCGGATCATGCTTCCGCGCCATGGCGGCGTCGATCATCTTGGTGATGCGCTCGCCACCCTCGCGCTTGGAATAAACGCCGGTATATTTTTCCTTATATTCCCCCTCCAAATAGGGGGCGAGCCAATCCTGCGTCTCCATCGTGTGGGCATCGGCATCGTTGATGATTCTGCCATTTGCGTACGTCATATCGCTCTCCTCGGGCTGAGACTCTTCCTAGTCACTTTGCGTAAAGTTTCATCTATTGGTTTTGCTGTCAATTCGAATCTGATAGGGCGTCTGCGGCGACCGCGGCGCCCTCCCGCTCGATAGGGAGAAGGCGCCGCGGCGAGAGCGACAGGAGGAGGGGCGGCATGGCGCGCGCAGCGGCAATCGAGAAGAGGATCACGGAAGAGGCAGCGAGCGCGCAGGCGGCGGACCATTTCGTGGCGGAGAATTTCCGCCGCAACTATCGCGCCAATCTTTATTATGGGATGTTCGGGCAGACCGGTTTCCGCCTGATCTACGCTCCCACCTTCATCCCCGCCTATATCCACCAGCTGACCGGGTCGGACGCGCTGGTGGGCAGCGGCGCGGCGCTGCTGCAACTGGGCATGATCTTCTCACCGATCTTCAGCGCGTCGCGACTAGACCATGCGCCGCGAATCCTGCCCCATGCCATGCGCACGGGCGCGGCGATGCGGGCCGTCATCCTGGCGCTGGCGCTGGCCGGATGGTTCCTGCGCGGCTGGGCGGAACTGGCCCTGACGCTCGCCTGCCTCTTCCTGCTCGGCCTGTTCACCGGCGCGCAGCGCGTCGCCTTCCAACTGCTGATGGCCAAAGTGATCCCGGTCGATCGGCGGGGCCGGCTGCAGGCGTGGCGCAACTTCACCGGCGGCATCATCGCCGCCGTCCTGTCCTATGGCGCGGGCATCTGGCTGATCGATCGCAATGCGCTGGGCAATGGCTATGCCACCACCTTCTTCCTCACCTTCCTGCTCACCAGCATCGGACTGCTGATCCTGGTGCGGCTGCTGCGCGAACCAGAGGCGCCCACGCCGCACCGGCGCGTCGGCTTCGTCGACCGGCTGAAACAGCTGCCGCAGCTTCTGAGCGACCGCGACTATCGCCATTTCCTGGTGGCGCAGGGCTTCTGCGTCCTCGCCCGGATCGCCTCGCCCTTCTTCATCCTCTATGCCGGCGCGCGCATCGGCACGGACGGCCGAGTCATCGGCCTGCTCGCCTTCTGCTATCTGGGCGCCGACACGCTCGCCAATCTGCTCTGGGGTCATATGGGCGACCGCATCGGCTATCGTGCGACATTGATCGCCTCCCTTGCGATCTGGATCGGATCGATCATCCTGTTGCTGTCCGTCGATGCGGCCTGGGCGGCCTATCTCTGTTTTTGCGGGCTTGGCGCCGCGTCTGCCGGCTATCTGATGAGCCAGCAGACCATGGTGCTGGAATTTGGCGAGCGCGGACAGGCCGGGATGCGGCTGGGCCTGTCCACCACGCTGGAGGGGGCCGTCGCCGCCGCCGGTCCGCTGGTCGGCGGCATCGTTGCGGCGCTGGCAGGCTATGTGCCGCTGTTCGGGACGGCGCTCGCCTGTCTGCTCATATCGCTGGTGGTCCTGCTGCTGGGCGTGCGCGAGCCGCGCCTGCGCCGGGCGGAGGTCATCGCCCGCACCCGGGCGGCGGATGACTGGGCCGATCCGCCCGTGCTGCGATAGGCGCGGGCGCCGCCCCGCGCGACGATCAGGCGAAAGGCGGCTCGTCCGCCCAAGGGAAGAAGTCGGGCATGTCGCGCGACACCCGGTCGGGGAAGCGGGCGGGCCGCTTTTCCAGGAAAGCGCCAATGCCTTCCTTCACATCGGCGCTGCGCCCGCGCGCCTGCAACGCCCGGCTGTCGATCCGGTGCGCGTCCATGGGATGGGGCGCTCCCAGATTTTGCCAGACCAGCTGCCGGCTGAGCGCGACCGACACGGGCGAGGAATATTCCGTCATCATCCGCGCATGGACGAAGGCCGCGTCCAGCAAGGCTTCGGGCGGATGCACCGCCTGGACCAAGCCAGCGGCCAGCGCTTCCTCGGCGTGGAAGACGCGGCCGCTATACAACCATTCCAGCGCTTTTGGCACGCCCACCAACTTGGGCAGGAACCAGCTGGAGCAGGCTTCGGGCGTGATGCCCCGGCGGCTGAAGACGAAGCCGAAGCGCGCGTCGGTGGATGCGATCCGCGCGTCCATCGGCAATTGCATGGTGGCCCCGATTCCCACCGCCGCGCCGTTGACGGCCGCGATCACGGGCTTGAGGCTGCGGAATATACGCAGCGTCACGCGCCCGCCGCCATCCCGCCGCACGCCGTCCACGTCAATGTCGCCGGGCCGACCGCCCGGCTTGTAATGGAACGTCTCGCCCCCTTGGCCCAGATCCGCGCCGGCGCAGAAGGCGCGGCCCGATCCGGTCAGGATCACCGCGCGGACTGCATCGTCGCCATCGGTCAGGTCGAACAGCTCGAGCAGATCCTGCATCATCGCCAGGCCGAACGTGTTCATCTTGTCCGGGCGGGAGAAGGTGGCGATGGCGATGCCGCCATCGACCCGATAATCGAGCGTCTGAAATTCAGGCATGGGGGGCGCTTTCATAAAGGCTTTCATGATCCGCCGCATAGGAGGCGTAGGACGCCTTGAGGCTGGCGGTGTTGAGCAGCATGGTCGCGATCGGCCGGTCGCCGCCGGGGTGAAACAGCCGCGTGCGCACCCACATGCTCTCGGTCTTGCGGCTGCCGCTCAGCGCCACCACTTCCCGGTCCAGCTCATAGGGCGCGCCGACCCGGATTGGCCCGTCGATCAGGCGAATTTCCTGGTCCGCAAACAGCCCGACGCATGGGCCGCGCGCGGGGAAAGGCTGTTCGCGCGCCACATGGTTGAGCAGCACGCTCACCATTTCCAGCGGCACGATGTCGGCATAGCGGGGCGAAGACTCCGTAATGCGGCGCAGCTTGTCGGCCAGGCTGAAGGGGTAAAGATCGCCCATCGGCTGGTCCGGCGCCATCGAAACGGGCATGCGCCCGGTCCGCATGCCCAGCTGCACATCCTTCAGGATGACGGGCTGCGCCAGCGGCGCGAGCGTTCGCATCCGCGCGGTCAGCGCGCTTTCGGGCGCGTCAGGGCCGATCGCGGCCGTGCCGGTCAGCACTTCGGTTCCGTCCCGCTTTTCCATGCGGATTTGCGCGAAATCCGCGCCATTCGGCAACACCGACGCGCGCACCTCCTCCCCTTCGAACACGGGGCTGCGATAATGGGCGGAAATGCAGCCCATGGCGAACCACGCCTCGCCCCACAGCGCATAGGCGAGCGGATCGAACTGGCTGAAATGAGTCGGCCCCTCGATCGTCCCGCCCCGGAACCCCAGCTTGCGGGCCGTGTCGTCATCATGGATCGACGCGTGCCCGTCATAGCTTTGCGCGTCCAGCATCTGCCGCGGCGCACGCCATGGTCCCCATAGCGCGCCCTGCGCGTCCCGCTCGATCGACGTCGCGAATGCTGCGGTCATGCCGCTACCTCCGCCGCGTCGGCGAACAGCCCATCGAGCCGCCCGCGCATTATGTCCCGCGCCTCACGCACGATCCGGCCTACCAGATCGGCGACAGCGGGAATATCGTGGATCAGCCCCTGCGCCTGCCCCGCCCAATAAAGACCCGCAGACAGGTCGCCGTCCTCCATCACCGCCTTGCCCTTCTGGCCCGCCACCAGATGCGCGACATCCTCGAACCGCGCCTCCGGTCGGGACAATATCTCCACCACCGCGTCCGACACGACGTTCCTGCCGACCCGCGCCGTGTTGCGCAGATTGCGGAAGATGAGGTTGGTGTCGCGTTCGTCACTGGCCAATATCTTCTGCTTCACATTGTCGTGGATCGCGCATTCGCGCGTCGCCAGAAAGCGCGTCCCCATATTGATGCCTTCCGCCCCCAGCGCGAGCGCCGCGACCAGGCCGCGCCCATCGGCAAAGCCGCCGCTCGCGATGATCGGGATTGTCAGCCTGTCCGCGGCCGCCGGGATCAGGATCAGGCCCGGCACATCATCCTCGCCCGGATGGCCGGCGCATTCGAAGCCGTCGATCGAAATCACGTCCACGCCCATGCGTTCGGCCGCCAGCGCATGGCGCACGGCGGTGCATTTGTGGATGACGCGGACGCCAGCCTGCTTGAAATCCTCGACATGCTCCTGCGGCCGATGACCCGCCGTTTCCACGATGGTCACGCCCGATTCGATGATCGCGCGCCGATATTCCGCATAGGGCGGCGGGCGCATGGTGGGGAGGATCGTCAGATTGACGCCGAAAGGCTTGTCAGTGCGGTCGCGGACCCGGCCGATCTCCCGGACCAGTTCCTCCGGCGATGGCTGCGTCAGCGCGGTCAGAAATCCCAGCGCGCCGGCATTGGCGACCGCGGCGACCAGCGGTGCCCGGCCGACCCACTGCATGCCGCCCATGGCGATGGGATGCTCGATCCCGAACATCCGCGTGAAGGCCGTGCTGAGCGCCATCATCCTCTCCCGTTGGTTTGCCGTGGACACGCCGGCGCCGTTTCCCCCTTCCTGCACAAAACATACCTTCTATTCAACAGATATGTGGTTTTACCCGCTTTATCGAGGTTGGATGACATACCAATAATGCATTCAACCGGTGCGCAAGGCTGATCTTGCGCCTTTGAAAGCCTTGCGACACAAGGGACCGATGCCCGCCGCCCCGCCATCGTGCCTCACCCGCCGCCAACTGATGGATCGCGTCTGGCGCGCGCCGCTGGGCCCGATCGCGGCCGAACTGGGGATGACCGCCAACGGTCTGGCGAAACTGTGCGACCGACTCGCCATTCCCCGCCCGGCGCGGACCTACTGGCATCTTCCCCACGCCGATCGCACCGCCCTGCGCCCAGAATTGCCGCCGGCCCCGTCCGACGCGGGGGAAACAATCCAGTTGCGCATCCCGCGCCAGTCCCGGCGCACCCGCACCCGGCTCAACCCGGACGAGCGGCGGGAACAATTGCTGGATGCCGCAAGCGTCATCGCGACGGCGGAAGGCGTGCAGGACATCAGCCTCAACCGGGTCGCCCGCGCCGTCGGCATTTCAGAGGCGCAGGCGCATAATTGTTTCGGACGGCGGATCGACCTGTTGGTGGCGCTGGCGCGCCGCGAACTGGCGGCGATCGAACAGACCCGCCGCGACGTGATTTCGCGGGGAGACGATGCCGTCACATCGGTCGTGCTTTCGACCATCTTCTATCTTGAGGAATCGGAACGACGCGGATCGCTGTTGCAGGCCCTGCTGCGCATGCCGGAGATCAAGCAGATATTGCGCGCGGAACGCGAGGAGCTGCGGCGCCAGGCGCGCGCGCCCGTGCTGGCGTCGATGCAGGCGCGCTATGGCATGTCGGCGGCGGAGGCCGAGGGCGCCAATGCGATATTGTCCGCGATCGTGCGGCGCGGCGGATCGCTGCTGGCGGACGGACGAATAGAGCATGACATCGCCATGCGCCTTTGCCTGTCGATCGTGCTGGCCGGCATGCGCAGCAATGCGGGTGGCGCGGCGGCGACTCCGCCTAGCGCGGCGCCTGCGCAGCGATCGCCGCCGCCATCAGCCGGTCGCTGAGCGCCTGCGCCTGCCCGACGGTCAATATGCCCATCCGCACCTGCCGCGCCGCTTCCTCGGGAATGACCACCAGCATGTGGATCAGCGCCATCGCTTCCGCGCCGGGCATCTTCAGCGCCTCCCGCACGCTTCGGCCCAGCGCGCGATACACGCGCCCGCGCAGGCGCGACGCTGCGCCGTCCAGCTGTCGCGCCACAGCGGCGTCGCGCAGCACCAGCGCCAGTGCCTCGCCATGCGCCGCGACATGGCGCAGGTAGATGGCCGCCACCGCGCAGGCGCGTTCGGTCACGGAGCCCCGCGCCGCCGCCGCCATGATCCCGGCGTCTGCCAGCAGGTCCACCTGCCTTTCCAACAGTGCATCGAGCAGACCGATCCGGTCGGGAAAATAGGCATAGGCCAGCGCCCGGCTGGCGCCCGCTTTGTCGGCGACTTCCCGCATGGACAGATCGGCGGACCGGTCACGGTTGACGATGTGATCGGCCGCATCGACCATCTGCCGCTTGCGCTCGGCTGCGCTCAGCCGGGTACGGCCCTTCTCCTTCGCCACTGCCATAGCGCCCTTGCCTAGCATAAGGCGCGGCGCATGCAATCAGGCGCCTGGGCGCAAGTCCACCACTACCTTGCCCACCGCCTTGCGGTCGGAAAGCCAGGCGATCGCCTCACCGGCCCGTTCCAGCGGCCAGCTGCGATCGATGCGCGGCCGGATCTTGCCATCCTCCCACCAGCGGAAAAGCTGCGCGACATGGGCGCGGTTGCGATCGGGATAGCGGGCGGCGAACCCGCCCCAGAACACGCCGCGCACGTCGCAGCTCTTGAGCAAGGTCAGGTTGAGAGGGAGATGCGGGATGCCCGCGGGAAAGCCGACCACCAGATAGCGCCCTTCCCAGGCGATGGCGCGCAGCGCGGGATCGCAATAGTCGCCCCCCACCGGATCATAGATCATATGCGCGCCGTCAGGCCCCACCTTATCCTTGAACGCCTGCGCCAGCGCCTTCGACTGCGCCTTGTCGAACGGCGCGCGGCCGTAGATCAGCACATCGTCCGCGCCCGCGTCGCGCGCCGCCTGCGCCTTCTCCTCCGACGACACGGCGGCCACGACGCGCGCGCCCATCGCCTTGCCGATCTCGATCGCGGCCAGGCCGACGCCCCCTGCCGCGCCCAGCACCAGCAACGTCTCCCCCGCCGCCAGCGCGCCGCGATCGACCAGCGCATGGATGGTCGTGGCATAGGTCATCAGCAGCGCCGCCCCCTCCATCGGATCGCGTCCGTGCGGCAGGGCGAACGCCTTGGCGGCGGGCAGCAGCATATAGTCCGACAGGCCGCCATGGCCCGTCACCGCGATCAGCCGATCACCGGGCGCCCACCCCTCGACACCCTCGCCGACCGCAGCAACTTCGGCGCAGATTTCGCTCCCCGGCGCGAACGGGCGCTCGGGCTTGAACTGATATTTATCCTCGATGATCAGCACGTCGGGATAGTTGATCGCGCAGACCAGCACCTTGACGAGCAATTCGCCCCGACCGGCGGTCGGCACCGGCCGGTCCGCCAGCACCAGCGTCTCCGGCCCGCCTGCAGCTTGCGACAATAATGCCTTCATAGTCTCTCCCCTTCCCTGTTTTCCAGCAAGTTCGCTCGCAGCCGCGCGATCACTGGCGCGGTCACGCCGATGCTGTCCAGATAGGGCGCCATTCCGCCCCAGTCGCGATCGATCGCATCCAGCGCCGACAGGATGAAGTCCGACCGCGCGTCGGTCATCACCGCCAGCGCGTCGGCGGGATAGCGGGTGCGGAACCGCGCGACGGATTCGTCGCGCACCACGCTGCGCACCATCGCGCCCTCGATCCTGCGGGCGTGGGCGGAGGCGACATAATCCGCCACAATGACCTCGCGGCCGCATCCCAGCGCCGCCAGCAGCAACGCCACGGCCATGCCGGTGCGATCCTTGCCGGCCGAACAATGGATGATGCAGGGAAAGGCCCCCTGGCTGATGCGCACCAACAGCTCGCCAAAGACATGCGCCATGGTGCGCGGCAGGTCGGCATAGAAGTCCCGCATCAGCGCTTCCGCCCCGGCCGGCGTGGCGGGATAATCCTGCGCCATGTCGACCAGCCGGCGCTTGTGGCCGGGCCGAAACACATGGGTTTCGACCCCATGTCCCTGCCAGATGGTTGGATCCGCTTCCCGCTCCCGTCGAGCGCGAAGGTCGAAGATAGAAATAATGCCAAGTTCATCCAATAGTCTGAGGTCATTCTCGACCAGATCAGACAAGCGACCCGACCTGAAGACCGATCCCCGGCCAACATACAAATTAGTGTCGTCAGAGATAACTCCACCAATATCTCGGAAGTTTAGAATATCTGGCAAAACATTATTCGGATTTTTCTGGAAATCTATTTGACGCATCATCCTGATCCGACGATATGGTCTGCATGAGACAGGATATATCCCTGATATGGTCGCAGGACATTCGCCGCCTGGTTGATCCCGTGCCGACGGCGCCGCTTGCCGCGCGCGGCGAAGGGCTGGATGGGCCCGCCGGGCGCATCTTCGGCGGGCAGGCGATCGCGCAGGCGCTGATGGCCGCGGCTCAAGCCGAAGGGCAAGGGCGGCTCGCCCATAGCCTCCACGCGTCCTTCCTGCGCGCGGGCGATGTCGGCAAGGCGGTGGACTATCAAGTGACCGAGCATTTTCTGGGGCGCAGCTTCGCCAATCGTCAGGTGATCGCCACGCAGGACGGCCAGCCCATTCTGGTCGTCCAGGTCAGCTTCCATGGCGCCGAGGACGGGCATGTTCATCAGGTCGACATGCGCACGCATCTGACGCCGCAGCAGTCCGCCGACCGCCTGCGCCAGTGGCGCACCCGCACTGACGAGCGCGGCCGCCATTTCGCCGATCGTCTGGACGGCCGGCCGATCGAGATCGTGCCGCTTGATCCCGACGCGCTGTTCGGCGCCGAACCGCAATCGCCGCGATCGGCCTGGTGGATGCGCCTGCGCCATCCGGCGGGCGCGGATCCGGCGGTGCAGCGCGCCCTGCTGGCCTACGCATCCGACATGATGCTGCTGCGCACCGCCATGTTGCCGCACGGCATTCGCCCGTTCAGCCGGGGCGTCCAGACCGCCAGCCTCGATCATGCCATCTGGTTCCACGACACGCCCGACATGGACGATTGGCTGCTGTTCGAAACCGACAGTCCCTGGGCCGGCCATGCGCGGGGCCTTAGCCATGGGCATTTTTTCACCGCGCAGGGCCGGCTGGTCGCCAGCGTCGCGCAGGAAAGCCTGATGCGGATGCGCCGGCCACCGACGCCGGACTAACGCCGGCGCGCGCGTCACGTCGTCGCCTCGCGGGGCAAGACCATCAGGCTTAGCCAGCGCGCGACCAGCGCCGGCCGCTCCTGCGCCTCCAGCAGCAAGGTCACGTCCAGTTCCTGCTGCCATTCGCCGGGACGTTTTTCGGTGAGCGACGCGACGGAAAAGCGCGCGCGCACCGCGCTGCCCACGCGAACGGGCGTGACGAAGCGAACCCGGTCGAACCCGTAATTGACCGCCATCGCCAGCGTCGGCAGCGCCGGTCGGTCGGACTGCGCATGCAATTGCGGCAGCAGCGACAGGAGCAGGAAGCCATGCGCGATGGTGCCGCCGAAGGGCGTCAGCGCCGCGCGTTCAGGATCGACATGAATATATTGATGGTCGCCTGTCAGTTGCGCGAAGGCATCCACCAGTTGCTGGTCGACGCGCAGGGCAGGCGAGCCATAGCTGCACCCGACCAGTCGCTGCAACGCGTCCGCTTGGCTCATATCGCATCGCGCTCCTCTCTCCCCCTGTCATGGAGCGGCGCGACGCAAGTTTCAACCACATATAGGAATTTAGACAGTTCTATATTTCTATCAAATAGTTACGACATACCTCAGGCGCTAAGTTCCTGCCGGTCGAGCGGCACGGCGGCCCATTGCATCGCCAGATCCGAATCGAACAGCCCGCCCAGCACCGTGGATGCATACAGGCCGATCGCCTCCGAACGGTTCAGCCGCGACGCCCAGCGTCGCAGGTCGAAGGCGGAATTGAGCGTCGCGATGATCATCTGGCTGGCGATCATCGGATCGACCAGCCGGATGCTGCCTTCGGCCGCTCCCTCGATCAGATTGCCGGCAAAGCGCACGGCGCTGCGATCCGAACGCTCCACCGCCTCGCCGCGCAGGTTGAGCGGCAACGCCTGCAGCGCGGATGTGCGCGTCAGCGGCCATTGCGCGTCGAACTGGATATCGAGCAGCGAGGCGATGACGCTGGAAAGCCGTTGCCATTCATTGCCGCCCAGCTGCCGCGCCTGCGCCTGCACCTGGGCGATGCGGCCGTAGCTGCGCCGAAAACATTCCAGCACCAGATCATCCTTGGCGTCGAGATGATGATAGAAGCTGCCCTTGGTGACCTTCAGCTCCTCGACGATGCGCAGCACCGAAGCCCCGCGATAGCCCATCTCGTTGATCAGGCGCGTGGCGACGCGCAGGAAATTTTCGGCGCTGCCCTCCTGCGCCGCGACCGCGTCATCCTCCGGGCCGGTGAGCAGCACGGGCGCCCAGACGGCGTCGGACCGGGCGATGCCATGGTCCAATATGTCGAACAGGCGGCGCGATACGCGATCGAACTCGTCCAGCGGATAATGGCTGATCCACACCGGTAGCCAGAAAATGGTTTCCAGCAGCATGTGTGCGCGCCCCGTCATCACCGTCTTGGACGCGGGCTCGGCCGGCGCCTCGAAAAAGGCTCTGACGTCGCGGAAAATCTCCTGGAAGCGGCGCTCCAGCGGCAGACGGATATTATCCTCCAGCGTGCGCAGGTCCGACAGGCTGGCCAGCGCCTTGCCGCGGCCGCGGATGACATCGGCGCGCAGGGCGACATGCTGGTCGACGAAGTGGCGCACCCGCGACCGCGGGTCGGGCTGCGCCCCCGACGCGCGCACCATGTCGTGCAGCCGCTCCATGCTCCGTTCGAACACGGCGGCGGCCAGAAACTCCTTGCGCTTGAAATAATAGGTGATGCTGGTGGTGTTGAGGTCCACCATCTTTGCCACCTCGCCCAGCGTCGTGCCCTTCACGCCCTGAGCATTGATGAAGTCGGTCGCCGCGGCGAGGATTTCCTCGCGCTTCATTTCAAACTTCTGCCGGCTGCGCGGCTTGCGCTTGGCTTGGACGGCCAATTCTGTTTCTTCTGCCATCCACCCCTTATGCCGGAGCGCCACGCGCCGGCCAACATCCTTGTTGCCCGCACCAGTTGAAATATTGGTATGGCTTTAGGCGTTGCTTTCCATTGTTTTTTGAAGATATGGTATCCGCAATCACATCGGGAGAGGATTGCGCAAGCCGTGACAGACAGTGAAAGCGCGCGCCAGCAGACGGATGACGCCGCGTCCCGCCAGCGACTCGAAACCTGGCTGCAGCAGCATGTCGAGGGATTTGGCGTGCTGCAGGACATGCGCAAATTTCCCGGCGGCCAGTCCAACCCCACCTACCGCCTGTCTGACGGCGCGCGCGCCTATGTGCTGCGCCGCAAGCCTTTTGGCGCCATACTGCCCTCCGCTCACGCCGTCGATCGCGAATATCGCGTAATCGCCGCCCTGCATCCGACCGGCTTTCCCGTCGCGCGGCCCCATGCCCTGTGCGACACGGACGCGATCATCGGCGCGCCCTTCTACGTTATGGAGATGGTCGAGGGGCGCACCTTCTGGGACGGCATCCTGCCCGATGCGGACCCATCCGACCGCCGCGCCATCTATCATGCGACCGTCGATGTGCTGGCCGACCTGCACAATCTTTCGCCCGATCGCCTGGGCCTGGGCGACTATGGCGCGCCGGGCAGCTATTTCGAGCGGCAGGTCAAGCGCTGGACCAAGCAATATCGCGCGTCCCAGACCGATGAGATTGAGGAGGTCGAGCGGCTGATCGAATGGCTGCCGCGCACCATGCCGGCGCAGGAGCGGACATCGATCATCCATGGCGATTATCGCATCGACAATCTCATCTTCGCGCCCGATGCGCCGCAGGTGCGGGCGGTGCTCGACTGGGAATTGTCCACGCTGGGCGATCCGCTGGCGGACTTCGCCTATCTGGCGATGAATTGGGCGATCCCGCGCGGCGACCGCCAGGCGCAGCTGGGCGGGGTGGATCTGGCGGCGCTCGGCATACCGGACCTTCAGGAGATGACCGACCGCTATTGCGCCCGCACCGGGCGCAGCGGCGTGCCCGATCTCAACTGGTATTTCGCCTATGGCCTGTTCCGCCTGGTGGGCATCGTGCAAGGCATCAAGAAGCGCGTGCTGGACGGCAACGCATCCAATGCGGAAGCCGAAAAGGCGGCCACACGCGTGCGCCCGCTGGCCGAGCAGGCGTGGCATTTCGCCCGGCAGGCGGGCGCCTGACATCTGACGAAGGGAGAGTGAAGCATGTCGCTGTTCGACGTGAGCGGCAAGGTGGCCGTGGTGACGGGCTCGTCGCGAGGCATTGGCCGCGCCATAGCCGAGGAACTGGCCGCGCAGGGCGCCAGGGTGGTGATTTCCAGCCGCAATCAGGATGCGTGCGATGACGTCGCCGCCGGCATCAATGCGCGCCATGGCGAGGGGCGTGCCATCGCGATCGCCGCCAGCATATCGTCCAAACAGGCGCTGGAGGAGATGTTCGCCGCCGCCCGCGCGCAGCTGGGGCCGATCGACATTCTGGTCTGCAATGCCGCCAGCAATCCCTATTACGGATCGATGGACGGGATCAGCGATGATCAGTTCCGCAAGATCCTGGACAATAATATCCTCGCCAATCACTGGCTGGTCCAGCTCGCCCTGCCCGACATGCGCGCGAAACGGGACGGCGCCATCGTCGTCATTTCCTCGATCGGCGGGCTCAAGGGGTCGGACACGATCGGCGGCTATAATATCTCCAAGGCGGCCGACTTCCAGCTGGTGCGCAACTATGCCGTCGAAAATGGCCGGCATGGCATCCGCGTCAATGCGATCGCGCCCGGCGTGGTGAAGACCGATTTCGCCCGCGCGCTGTGGGAGGATGAAAAGGTCCATGACGCGACCGCTGCCCGCACGCCGATGCGCCGGCTGGGCGATCCGCGCGACATCGCCGGCGCCGCCGTGTTCCTCGCGTCGCCCGCCGCAGCCTGGATGACGGGGCAGATGGTGGTGATCGACGGAGGCATCACCATATGACGCTCCCCCTGGCCGGCAAGGTCGCGATCGTCACCGGCGCGGCGTCCGGCATTGGCCGCGCAACCGCTCGCCGCTTCGCCGCGGCCGGCGCCAGGCTGATCGCCTTCGACCGCAGCGACGCCGTGCGCGACGTGGCGGCGCAGATCGAAGATGAGGGCCATAGCGCCATCGCGGTGACCGGCGACGCCGGGTCGGAAGCGGACATCGCCGCCCTTGTCGACATGGCCGAGCGGCAGCTGGGCCGGCTCGACATCTTTCATGCCAATGCCGGCATCAGCGGCCAGGCGGCGGGCGGCTTTTTCGACGCGACGCCCGACATCTGGATGGAAACGCTGCGCATCAACCTGATCGGCCCCTTCCTGGCGGTCAAGCATGGCGCGCCGGCGATCGCGCGCGCGGGCGGCGGCGCCATCCTGTGCACCGCATCGGTCGCCGGCCTGCGCTCGGGCGCGGGGCCGGCCCATTATTCCGCGTCCAAGGCCGGCGTCATCAATCTGGTGCAGACCGCCGCGCAGCAGCTTGCCGGGTCGGGCGTGCGGATCAACGCCATCTGCCCGGGCCTGATCGAAACCGGCATGACCAAATCCGCCTATGACCGCGCGCGTGCCGCCGGCAAGCTGGACAAGATCGGACAGCTCAATCCGCTGCTGCGCGGCGGCGAGCCCGAGGAGATTGCCGAAGTCGCCCTCTTCCTCGCCTCCGACGCGGCCAGTTATATCCACGGGCAGGCGATCGCCGTCGATGGCGGGCTGTCCAGCTCGCACCCGACGGCGCGCCGCCCGGGCGACCTGCGCGCCGGCGCCGCCTGGTAGGGCGGCGCCGGCGCCTACGGCCTAGCCGTCGAAGAAGGCGCGCAGCTCGACCTTGATGATCTTGCCATTGGCGTTGCGCGGCAGGGGCGTCGGGCAGACATGAATCCGCTCGGGCACCTTGAACGGCGCCAGCCGCGCGCGCACCCATGCCTGCAACACTGCTTCGCTGGCCTCCTGGCCCGGCGCCAGATGGACGATCGCGGCGGGAATCTCTCCCAAGGTGCGGTGCGGCAGGCCGATGAGCGCCGCGTCCGTCACCGCCGGATGGGCGTAGAGGCAGTTTTCGACCTCGATACTATAGATATTCTCGCCGCCCCGGATGACGATATCCTTGGCGCGATCGACGATGTAGCAAAATCCTTCCGCATCCACCCGCGCCAGATCGCCCGTGCGCACCCATCCATCGAAGAAGGTCGCGGCGGTCGCTTCGGGATTGCGCCAATAGCCCTTCACCACCTGGGGCCCGAACGCCCATAGTTCGCCCACTTCGCCGACCGGCATCTCGCGCGCGCCGTCCAGCGCCATGATGCGGATGTCCGACACCGGCAGCGCGGGGCCGCAACTGTCGGGACGATGGACATAATCCTCCCCCGCATGGGTCGTGACGGTCGCCGACGTCTCGGTCATGCCCCAGCCGCTGCTGGGCGAGACACGCATGTCGCTCTCGATCAGCCGCACCAGTTCGGGAGCGGCCGGCGCGCCGCCATAGGCGACCGATTCGAGAGAGGAGAGGTCATATTTGGAGCGATCGGGATGCTCGATCAGCTGCCAGGCGATGGTGGGCACGCCGCCCGTCACCGTGACTTTCTCCCGCTCGATCAGCGCCATCGCCTCGACCGCGTCCCATTTGCGCATCATCACCAGCTTGCTGCCGGTCATCATCGTGCTCATCAGCGAAGCGTTGCAGGCGGTGACGTGGAAGAGCGGGATCACCGTCAGCGCGATGCGCGGGCGCGACGGCGGCGGCTCTTCGCCCCGGCGCAGGCAGGTTCGGTGCGCGCTGAACGCGTTGGCGAGGCTGCCTGTCAGCGCGCTGCGATGGGTGCCGAGCGCGCCCTTGGGCGCGCCCGTGGTGCCGCTGGTGTAGAAGAGCGTCGCCTCGTCATCGGGCTCGATCTCCATTGCCGGCAGGTCCTGGTCCGGCAGGTCGGCATAGCCGCCGGGCGCCCCGATCAGCGCCTCCAGCGCTTCGGCCCCCACGAGCGGCGCCTTCGCTCGCGCCACCCAGATGGCGGCAAGATCGGGCAGCGCATCGCGCAGCGGCGCGATACGTTGATAGCGCTCGCCATCGCAGATCAGCAGCCGCGCGCCCGCATTGTCGAGCCCGTAGCGCAGCTCCTCCGCCTGCCACCAGGCGTTGAGCGGCACGGCGATCGCGCCGATGCTGGTGACGGCGAAGAAGGCGACCGGCCATTCGGGCAGGTTGCGCATCGCGATGGCGACGCGATCGCCCTTTCCCACGCCCTGCTGCTGCAACCGACGCGCCAGCGCGGCCACGGCGCGGAACCAGCCTTCATAGCTGACCCGGTCGCCTTCATAGACGATGAACTCATTGTCGGCGAAGGAGGCGCGCGCATGGCGCGCCAACGCAGCCAGGCTGGGCGGCTGGTTCTTCCACGTGCGCATTCGCACGCCCCGCACCGTCACCTCCTCCAGCTCGAACAGCGATCCCGGCGCGCACAAACGCTCCACCGCGTCGGCCAGGGACAGAGCGGGCCATGTCTGCACCCCGGGTTCAGCCAGCGTCGCGCTGGTCGGACTATCAGCATCCATCTCGCATATTCCTACTTAAGGTTTGTTTTCCCGTAGGCAGTTCCAGCGGAGGCTATGCGCAATTTCTGCGTTCTTCAACTCGGAAAATAAGAAATATCTTGATCTGCCACCTTATTTCCGAAGATATGGTATGCACATTCAGAGTCGGGCGGCCTGCCGCCGCGACGGGCAAAACGATCGATGCATATGGGGAGAGGTGATGAGCGTGATCAGCACGAAGCGCGACGGCGACATTCTGGTCGTCACGGCGGACAATCCGCCCGTGAACGCCCTGTCGGCGCAGGTGCGCGCCGGCCTGGCCGATGCGATGGCGCAGGCTTCGGCCGATGACGACATTCGCGCCGTCGTCATCCGCGCGGCCGGGCGCACCTTCTTCGCCGGAGCGGACATCACCGAATTCGGCAAGCCTCCTATGGAGCCCAGCCTTCCCGCCGTCATCGACGCCATCGAACAATGCGGCAAGCCAGTGGTCGCCGCGATCCATGGCACCGCGCTCGGCGGTGGGCTGGAGGTTGCGCTTGGCTGCCATTATCGCATCGCGGCGGCTTCGGCCAAGCTGGGCCTGCCCGAAGTAAAGCTTGGCCTGCTCCCCGGTGCGGGCGGCACGCAGCGTCTGCCGCGCGTCGTCGGCGTCGCCGAAGCGCTGCCGATGATCGTGACCGGCGCCCCCATCTCCGCCGCGAAAGCGCAGCAGATCGGCCTTGTCGACCGACTGGTGGATGACGCCGCGCTCGACCAGGATGCCATCGCCTTTGCGCGCTCCGTCATCGGCGACGACCATCCCGTGTCGAGCGCGCGGACCGACAAGCTGGCGGGGACGCCGGACGGCTTCTTCGACGCCTATCGCACCGCCAATGCGCGGCGGATCAAGGGGCAGGATGCGCCGCAGGCGTGCATCGCCGCGGTGGAGGCTGCCACCACCCTGCCCTTTGCCGAGGGTGTCGCAAAGGAGCGCAGCCTCTTCACATCGCTGGTCCAAGGCGACCAGTCGAAGGCGCTGCGCCATGTCTTCTTCGCCGAGCGCGCCGCCGCCCGGATCGACGGACTTCCCGAAGGCACGCAGCCCCTGCCGGTCGCCAAGGTCGGCATCATCGGCGCGGGCACGATGGGCGGCGGCATCGCCATGAATTTCCTGTCTGCCGGCATTCCCGTCGTCATGGTCGAGCGCGAGCAGGCGGCGCTTGACCGCGGCGTGGGCATCATTCGCAAAAATTACGACGCCACCGCGGCCAAGGGACGGATCAAGCCGGAGCAGGTGGATCGGGCCATGGGCTTGCTGTCGACCTCGCTCGACTATGGCGAATTTGCCGATTGCGACCTGGTGATCGAGGCAGTGTTCGAACTCATGGACATCAAGAAGGACGTGTTCGGCAAGCTTGACGCCATCTGCAAGCCGGGCGCGATCCTCGCCACCAATACCAGCTATCTCGATGTGGACGAGATTGCGGCGGCGACCTCTCGCCCCGAATGGGTCGTGGGCCTGCATTTCTTCTCGCCCGCCAATGTCATGCGGCTGCTGGAGGTCGTTCGCGGCGCCAGGACATCGCCGCAGGTCATGGCTACCGCCATGGCGCTCGCCCGGCGCATCGGCAAGGTCGCCGTGGTGTCGGGGGTCTGCCACGGCTTCATCGGCAACCGCATCCTGGCCGCCCGCACGCGCGAGGCCAATGCGCTGCTGATGGAAGGCGCACGGCCGGCGCAGGTGGATCAGGTCGTGCTCGACTTCGGTTTTCCCATGGGGCCCTTCCAGATGGGCGATCTCGCCGGGCTTGATCTGGGCTGGGACCCGGAAAAATCCTCCAGCGCGACGATCCGCGAAGTCTTGTGCGAGCGCGGGCGGCGCGGCCAGAAAACCGGCAAGGGCTTCTACGACTATGACGAGAAGCGCAATCGCACGCCATCGCCCGAAGTGGATGCGATCATCGCCGATTTCGCCGCAAAGTCGGGCAAGGAACAGCGCATGATCAGCGATCAGGAGATACGCGAGCGGCTCTTCTACCCCATGGTCAATGAAGCCGCGCTGATCCTGGAGGAAGGCATCGCCCAGCGCCCCTCGGACATCGATATCGTCTGGCTGAACGGCTATGGCTGGCCAGCCTGGACGGGCGGTCCGACCTTCTGGGCGGACCAGGTCGGCCTGGACGTGATCGTCGCTGGTCTCCAGGCCCATGCCGATCAGCTGACCGATGTCCGCCTGTCGACCCTGCTCCAGGACAAGGCCGCGCAGGGAGGCCGCTTCAATGGCTGAGGCGGCCACCCGCGCGCGCGACACGCTCGCCTTCTTCAAGATCGTCACTGCCGATGTCGAGCGGGCCGAGGCTTTCTTCACCGGCGCCTTCGCCATGGAGCGCACCAATCAGGTCGAAGGACCAACCTTTCGCGAGATCATGCTGACCGCGCCGGGCGGCGGCTTCACGCTGGTCCTGTTTCAGTGGCGCGACGGCCGCGCCTTGCAGAGCGGGTCGCTCCATGGCCCGATCGGCTTCATCACGCGCGATTTCGACACGTCGCTGGCGCAGGCGATTGCTCATGGCGCAACGCTGGACCAGGGGCCGTTCGACTATGGTGGCGGCCGGGTCGCCTTCTTGCTCGGCCCGGAGGGTCATGAGATCGAGCTGATGGCGCGCGCCGGAAAGGCGGCGGCATGAGCGAGGATCAGGCCGCGTTCCGCGCCGAAACCCGCGCCTGGCTGGAAGCCAATTGCCCGCCCGAAATGCGCGAGCCGGTGCGGTCCGACAAGGATGTCTGCTGGGGCGGGCGCAAGGCCCGGTTCAGCAGCGCCGCGCAAAAGCATTGGCTCGACATCATGGGCGCGCGGGGCTGGACCGTGCCCGACTGGCCGGCACGCTATGGCGGGGGCGGACTGTCGCCCGGCCAGGCCAAGATCGTGCGCCAGGAAATGGCCGATCTTGGCTGCCGCACGCCGCTGCACAGCTTCGGCATCTCGATGCTGGGCCCCGCGCTGCTGCGCTATGGCACGGAAGAACAGAAGCTGGAGCATCTGCCGCGGATCGCGCGTGGCGAGATACGCTGGTGCCAGGGCTATTCCGAACCCAATGCGGGATCGGACCTTGCCAGCCTTGCCACTCGCGCGGAGGACATGGGCGATCATTTCCTGGTCAACGGGCAGAAGGTGTGGACCAGCTATGCCGATCAGGCCGACTGGATCTTCTGCCTCGTCCGGACCGATCCGACGAACAAGCATCGCGGCATATCCTTCCTGCTGTTCGACATGGAGTCGCCAGGCGTATCGACCCGGCCGATCCTGCTGATCTCGGGCTATTCGCCCTTTTGCGAAACCTTCTTCGACAATGTGAAGGTGCCCAAGGACCAGCTGGTGGGCGAGATCAACCGTGGCTGGGACGTCGCCAAATATCTGCTCGGCCATGAGCGCGAGATGATTTCGGGCATGGGCACGCAGGGCGGCGCCATTTCCCTGTCCAGAATCGCGCTCGCCAATCTGGGCGCGGAGGCCGACGGCCGGCTGGCCGACCCGATCCTGCGCGCACGCATCGCCCAGTTCGACCTGCGGGCCGAAGCGTTCCGCGCGATGTCGGAGCGGTTCCTCGACGAGCTCAAGGCCGGCAAGGCGCATCCCGCCCAGCCCTCGATGATGAAATATACCGGCACGGAGCTGAACAAGCAGCGCTATGAACTCGCCATGGCGGCGGGGGGATCGACGGCGCTCGAGTGGGACAGCGAAGAATCGCGTCAGGGCGCCGCCGCGCGCGCCTGGCTGCGCACCAAGGCCAATTCGATCGAGGGCGGCACGTCCGAAATCCAGCTCAACATTATCGCCAAGCGCATTCTCACGCTGCCCGGAGCCTGACCCATGCCCATGTTCCTCACCGACGAGCAGGTGATGCTCGCCGACACCGCGCGCCCGTTCCTCGCCGACACCGCCCCGGTGGCGCACCGGCGGGCGCTGCGCGACGCGGATGACGAAAGGGGCTATGTCCCCGATCTGTGGCGGCGTTTCGCCGAAATGGGCTTTACCGGCATCGTCGCCGATGAGGCCGATGGCGGCCTGGGCCTGGGCCATGTCGAAGCCGGGATCGTGCTTGAGGAAATCGGCCGCAACCTCACGCCCTCGCCCTTCCTTTCGACCGCCGTGGGCGCGGTGACCGCGCTCAAGGGCGCGAGCGAGCCGCTGCGGCGCCGCCATCTGCCCGCGATCCTGGCGGGGGAGAGCATCGCCGCCATCGCGATCGACGAAGCCGCGCGCCATCGGCCCCGCCATATCGGCCTGCGGGCGGAGCGATCCGGCAACGGCTTCCGCCTCAGCGGCACGAAGCGCTTCGTGCCCTTCGGCCATGTCGCCGATCTGCTGATCGTCGCTGCGCGCACGAGCGGCGCGCCCGACGATGCGGACGGCATCACCCTCTTCGCCGTGCCGGGCGACGCCGCAACCGCGTCGCCGCGCCGCTTGGCCGACGCCAGCCTCGCCGCCCAGCTCGACTTTGCCGATGTTGCGATCGATGGCGACGCGGTGATCGGAGAGGTCGATGGCGGCCGCTGCCCGCTAGACGCGCTGCTCACCGTGCTGCGGACCGGCGCGGCGTCGGAAATGCTGGGGCTCGCCAATGGCGCCACCGACATGACGATGGCCTATCTGCGCGACCGCAAGCAGTTCGGCCAGGCGATCGGCAGCTTCCAGGCGCTGCAGCACCGCGCCGCCCATCTCTATTGCGAGCTGGAGGTCGCCCGCGCGGCGGTGCTCAAGGCGCAGCAGCTGCTCGACCAGGGCGCAGACGCGGCGGATCGCGCCGCGACGGTCGCCAAGGGCATGGTCGGCTTCGCCAGCCTGCTCGCGGTGCAGGAGGGGGTGCAGATGCATGGCGGCATCGGCATGACCGACGAATATGATATCGGCTTCTACATGAAGCGGCAGCGCGTGCTGGCCGAACTTTATGGCGACAGCGATTTCCACGCCGACCGTCTCGCCCGCCTGTCGGGCTATTGACCCGCCGCGCCCCTGCCGCCTCTCTGAACCGCCGGCAATACGAAGCGCCCCCCTCCCGCAAGCGAGAGGGGGGCGTCTTGCTTCATCCCTGCCGCATCGGCAGCGTCAGGACGCCGTTGCCAATGCGTCCTGGCCCAGCGCGATGAACCGTTCGAGATGCATGTCCTCGTCGCCCAGCTGATGGCCGATCATCACCAGCCGCTTGGCATAATGGGACAGCGGCAATTCCCAGGTCATGCCGATGCCGCCATGCATCTGGATCGCCTCTTCGGCGGCCAGGGAACCGACGCGGCCGACGGTGAACTTGGCGGCCGACACCGCCTTCTCCCGTTCCAGCCGCCCCTTGGCGAAGCGGTCGGCCGCGTTGATCGCGGACGATCGCGCCTGTTCGATTTCCAGCGCCAGCGTCGCCATGCGATGCTGCAGCGCCTGGAACTTGCCGATGGCGATGCCGAACTGCTTGCGGGTGCGCAGATATTCCAGCGTCTGGACCTTGAGCGCATCCATGATCGCCACCGCTTCCCAGCAGAGCGCGACCAGACCCGCGGCGACCGCTTCCTCGATGATGGCGCTCGCTTCGCCCGCTTGCCCCAGCAGCGTCGCGGCCGCGCCATCCAGCATCAGCTCGCCGGCCGCGCCGCCGTCGATCAGCGGATAATCGCGTATCTCGATCCCCGGCGCACCCTTCTCGATCAGAAACAGGGAAGGCCCCTCCCCTGTCCGCGCGGCGACGACGATGCGGTCGGCGCTCGCTGCGAAGGGCACGACGGGCTGCGTTCCCGTCAGTGCCCAGCCTTCCCCGTCCGCGACGCCCTGCGCGGCGTCGCTGTCCAGCGCGGCGGACAGGATCACTTCCCCGGCGATCGCCTGCTCCAGCAGCGCCGTCTCGCCCGTCGCGGCGAGCGCGCGGCCGGCCAGCAGCGTGCCCAGGAACGGCCCCACCGCCAGCGCCTTGCCGACCTCGGCAAACACGACGCCGATGTCGAAGGCCGATCCGCCGAAACCGCCGCTCGCCTCGTCGAACAGTGCGCCGATCACGCCCAGCTCGGCCAGCTGGGCCCAGACCGGCCGCGACCAGCCCTCGGCCGTTTCGATCACCGTCTCGCGAGTCTTCCAGTCAAAATTGCCGGCCAGGAACCGGCCCAAAGTATCGACCAGCATCTGCCGGTCCTCGCCCAGCGAAAAATCCATGGCTCAAAGCTCCAATATGGCCTTGCTGATGATCTCGCGCTGCACCTCGTTGGAGCCGCCGAAGATCGAAAGCTTGCGATAGTTGAAATAATGGGATGCGGCGGGCGCGGCGAAATCGGGACCGACGGCGGGGCCGTTGAACCCTTCCTCCAGCGCCTCGGTCACGAAAGGCTGGGCATGGACACCCGCGGCGCGGCGCATCAGGTCGGAAATCTGCTGGCGGATCTCGGTCCCCCGGATCTTGAGCATCGAGCTTTCCGCCGTCGGCGCATGCCCGGCCCCCGCTGCGGCCAGGACGCGCAAATTGGTCGTCTTCATATTTTCCAGGTCGATTTCCAGCCGGGCGAGACGCGCCGCGAACTGCGGGTCCTGCGCCAGGGGGCGGCCGTTTCGCCGCTGTGTCGCCGCCACCTGCTTCAGCCGTTCGAACGCCGCCATGGATGCACCCACGCCGGCGATGTTGGTCCGTTCATAGGTCAGCAGATATTTGGCGTAGGTCCACCCCTTATTCTCCTCCCCGACCAGATTTTCGACCGGCACGCGCACATCGGTGAAGAAGACCTCGTTCACCTCATAATCGCCGTCGAGCAGCTTGATCGGCCGCACCTCGATGCCGGGCGTCTTCATGTCGATCAGCAGGAAGGAAATGCCTTCCTGCTTCTTGCCCTTATTGTCGGTGCGCACCAGGCAGAAGATCATGTCGGCATATTGGCCCAGCGTGGTCCAGGTCTTCTGACCGTTCACGACATAATGATCGCCCTCGCGCACCGCGCTGGTCTTGAGCGCGGCAAGATCGGACCCGGCGCCCGGCTCCGAATAGCCCTGGCACCACCAGTCGGTCCCGTCGAGGATGCGGGGCAGCCAATGTTTCTTCTGCGCTTCCGACCCATATTTGATCAGCACCGGCGCCAGCATCGACAGGCCGAACGGCACGATCCGCGGCGCATGGGCCAGCGCGACCTCGGTTTCGAAGATGAAGCGCTGCATCACGCTCCAGCCCGTGCCGCCCCATTCGACCGGCCAGTGATTGGCCAGCCAACCGCGCGCGTTGAGGATGGCGTGCCATTCCTCCATGTCCGCCTTGGTCAGGCGCTGGCCCTTGCGCACCTTGTCCGACAGGCGGGCGGGCAGCTTGTCCTGAAGGAAGGCGCGCACCTCCGCGCGAAACGCCTCATCCTCTTGCGTGAAACTCAGGTCCATGATGATTTCCCCCATTGGTGCAGGGTCAGATGATTTCGAACAGGCCGGCCGCGCCCATGCCGCCCGCGACGCACATCGACACGACGATATGGCGCACGCCCCGGCGGCGCCCCTCGATCAGGGCATGGCCGACCAGGCGGCTGCCGGTCATGCCGAAAGGATGGCCGATGGCGATCGCGCCGCCATTGACGTTCAGCTTTTCCGGGTCGATGCCCAGCGTGTCGCGGCAGTACAGCGCCTGGCTGGCAAAAGCCTCGTTGATTTCCCACAGGCCGATATCTTCGACCTTCAGCCCCGCGCGATCGAGCAGCTTGGGAATGGCGAAGACCGGGCCGATGCCCATTTCGTCGGGGCGGCATCCCGCGACCTGAAACCCGCGGAACACGCCCAGGATCGGGCGGCCTTCCGCCTCGGCGATGGCGCGGTCCATCACGATCTGCGCGGACGCGCCGTCGGACAGCTGGCTGGCGTTACCGGCGGTCACGTTGCGCCCCTCCTTGATCGTCAGCCCGTCCTTCCAGACCGGCTTCAGCGCGGACAGGCCTTCATAGCTGGTGTCGGCGCGGACCCCCTCGTCCTGCGCCAGCGTCACCGTCTCCCGCCCCGCCTCGGTCCCGTCCTTGTTCCACAGGATTTTCTCCGCGGTCAGCGGCACGATCTCCGCGTCGAACCGGCCGGCGGCGATGCCCGCGGCAGCGCGGCGCTGGCTTTCGGCGGCGAAGCGATCCTGCGCCTCGCGCGACACGCCATAGCGCTCGGCGACGATCTCGGCCGTCTCGATCATCGCCATATAGGCGTCGGGTTCATTGTCGAGCACGGCCTGCGATCGCCAGTCGGGCTTCACCAGCCCCGGCTTCATCGTCATCGAAATGGATTCGCCCCCGCCCGCCAGCGCGACATCGGTGTCGTTCGCCATGATGGATCGCGCGGCCAACGCCACGGTGGTCAGCCCGGACGCGCATTTGCGGTCCAGCGTGAAGCCGGCCAGCGACTGCGGCAGCTTGCCGGCAAAGACGGCCAGGCGGCCGATATTGAAGAATTGCTGCCCATATTGGTTGCCGGTGCCATAGAAGACATCGTCGATGCGGGCGGGATCGATCCCCGCGCGCTCCACGGCGGCGGCCATGACATGAGCGGCCAGCATGGCGGGCTCGCAATTGTTGAACGCCCCGCGATTGGCGCGGCCGATCGGCGTGCGCGCGGTTGAAACGATGACGGCTTCCCGGCTCATATCTCTTCCTCTTCCTTGTCGATCCTTGGCGGCCGCCCGTCAGGCGCGCGGCGCCGGCGCGGCATATTTGCCGAATTCGGCCCGAGCGATGGCGCGGGCATGCACCTCGTCCGGCCCATCGGCGAAGCGCAGCGTGCGCAGCCCCGCCCAGGCATGGGCCAGGAAGAAATCCTGCGACACGCCGCCGCCGCCATGCGCCTGGATGGCGTCGTCCAGTATCTGCAGCGCCATCGCCGGCGCCTGCACCTTGATCATCGCGATTTCCAGCTGCGCCGCCTTGTTGCCCGCGCGGTCCATCATGTCGGCGGCCTTCAGGCACAGCAGGCGGCTCATCTCTATGTCGATGCGCGCGCGCGCGATGCGCTGCTCCCACACGCTATGGTCGGCGATGCGCTTGCCGAAGGCGACCCGGCTGGTCAGCCTGGCGGCCATGGCGGCAAGCGCTTCCTCGGCGACGCCGATGGTCCGCATGCAATGATGGATGCGGCCCGGCCCCAGGCGCCCCTGCGCGATCTCGAAACCGCGCCCTTCCCCCAGCAGCATGTTGGCGGCGGGCACGCGCACATTGTCCAGCAGGATTTCGCCATGGCCATGGGGCGCATGGTCATAGCCATAGACGGTCAGCATCCGCTCGATCCGCACGCCCGGTGCATCCATCGGCATCAGGATCATGCTCTGGCTGCCGTGGCGCGACCCGTGCGGATCGGACTTGCCCATGACGATGGCGACCTTGCAGCGCGGATCGCCCGTGCCCGACGACCACCATTTGCGGCCGTTGATCACATAGTCGTCGCCATCGCGCAGGATCGAACATTCGATGTTGGTCGCGTCGGACGACGCCACCGCCGGCTCGGTCATCAGGAAGGCGGAGCGAATCTCCCCCTGCATCAGCGGGGCGAGCCAGCGGTCCTTCTGCTCCCGCGTGCCATAGCGCAGCAGCACTTCCATATTGCCGGTGTCGGGCGCCGAGCAGTTGAAGACCTCGCTCGCCCAGTTCACCCGCCCCATTTCTTCGGCGCACAGCGCATATTCGAGGTTGGTCAGCTGCTCGCCTTCGAAGGTGAAGCTGTCGTCCACATGGCTGCGGCCCGACCGCGGCGGCATGAACAGGTTCCACAGGCCCGCGGCCCGCGCGCGCGGCTTCAATTCCTCGATCACCGGCACCGGCCGCCAGCGATCCGCGCCATGCGCCTGATCCGCATAGTCGCCGGCGCGGGGCCGTATCTCCGATTCGATGAAATCGCGGACGCGGTCGCGAAAATGGCGCTGCCGTTCGCTCAGTTCGAAATCCACCGGGCACCTTCTCCATCATCTTCTGGGCGCGACGGATCGCGCATCGCCATTGATGCGCAGGATCGGCGGCACTTGCAAGCCAAAAACATACGCACATTTCGAATTTAATTTTCTGCGGCTTGCTTTTTGATGTTGGAAAGCGTGCCGATTTTAGTAATCTGCCGCCATAGCGATAGGAGAGAGACGTGAAGGCCGCCATCTTGCGTTCCGTGGGAAGCCCGCTGTCGATCGAGGACGTGGCCATTTCCAAACCCGGCCCGCGCGAAGTGCTGATCCGCACCGCGGCCACCGGCGTCTGCCATTCCGATCTGCATTTCTACGAAGGCAGCTATCCCACGCGCCTGCCCACCATCCTCGGCCATGAAAGCGCGGGCGTCGTCGAAGCGGTCGGCAGCGAAGTGCGCTCGGTTCAGCCGGGCGACCATGTCGTCACGTGCCTCTCCGCCTTTTGCGGCCATTGCGACCATTGCGTGTCGGGGCATATCAGCCGCTGCGTCAGCCCGGAGACGCAGCGCGCCAAGACGGACGAGCCGCGCCTGGGCGACTCGGCCGCGCCCATGACGCAGTTCCTGCATCTCTCCGCCTTCGCCGAACAGATGCTGATCCACGAAAATGCCTGCGTACGCATCCGGCCGGACATGCCGCTCGACCGCGCCGCGCTGCTGGGCTGCGCCGTCATCACTGGCTATGGCGCGATCACCTACACCGCGCAGGTCCGCCCCGGCGAAACCGTCGCGGTGATCGGCTGCGGCGGCATCGGCCTGTGCGCCATCAACGCGGCCGCGCTGGCGGGCGCCGGCCGGATCATCGCCATCGACCGGATCGCAGAGAAGGAGGATCTGGCGCGGCGCTTCGGCGCGACCGACTTCATCGACGCCTCCGATGGCCAGGCGGTCGCGCGGATCATCGAAATGACGCGCGGCGGGGTGGATCATGCGATTGAGGCGATCGGCCTGGCGAAGACCGCCGAAGACGCCTTCACCATGCTGCGGCGGGGCGGCACCGCCACCATCGTCGGCATGATCCCGGTCGGGCAGAAGGTCAGCCTCAACGGCTATGAATTTCTCGCCGAAAAATCGCTCAAGGGCTCCAACATGGGGTCGAACCGCTTCCCGGTCGACATTCCCCGCCTGGTCGACTTCTACATGGCCGGCAGGCTGCGGCTGGACGAGCTGATTTCCCGCCGCATCGGCCTTCACCAGATCGAGGAGGCGTTCGCCGAGATGAAGTGTGGAAATATCGCCCGCTCGGTCATCACCTTCGCCTGATCCTGCTACCGGAGCTTCCCATGTCTGACCCCAAATTGCTGATCAACGGCGCGCTGCGCGACGGCGTGCGCACCATGGATGTCATCAACCCCGCGACCGGCGACGCCTTCGCCGCCTGCCCGCTGGCGGACGAAGCCCTGCTGGACGAAGCGGTCGCCGCCGCCCGGGCCGCCTTCCCGGCCTGGTCCGCTCGTCCGATCGACGAACGCGCTGCCCTGGTCACCGCGCTGGCCGACGCCCTGCAGGCGCGCGCCGGCGAATTCAGCCAGCTGCTGACCCGCGAACAGGGCAAGCCGCTCGACCAGGCCGGCATGGAAGTGATGGGCGCGGCCTTCACCCTGCGCGCCTTTGCCGCGATGCGCCTGGAGCCCGTGCTGCTCAAGGACGATGAAAAGGGCAAGATTGTCGAACTGCGCAAGCCGCTGGGCGTGGTGGGCGCGATCACGCCGTGGAATTTCCCGCTGATGCTGCTCATGAACAAGCTGGGCCCGGCGCTCATGGCGGGCAATACGGTCGTGGCGAAGCCGGCGCCCACCACCCCGCTCACCAGCCTGCTGTTCGGCGCCCTGTGCGCCGACATATTGCCGCCCGGGGTCGTCAACATCCTGTGCGACGACAATGATCTCGGCCCGGCAATGACCAGCCATCCCGATATCGCGAAGATTTCCTTCACCGGATCGACTGAGACGGGGAAGAAGGTGATGCAGGCGGCCGCCGCGACGCTCAAGCGCGTGACGCTGGAGCTGGGCGGCAATGACGCGGCGATCGTCCTGGACGATGCCGACCCGGTCGACACCGCGCGGCGCATTTTCCATGGCGCGATGGCCAATGCCGGCCAGGTCTGCGTCGCGATCAAGCGCGCCTATGTGCCCGAAGCCATGTACGAGATTTTCTGCGACGAACTGGCCAAGCTGGCGCGCGCGGCGATCGTGGACGATGGCGCGCGTCAGGGCGCGCAGATCGGCCCGATCCAGAATCGCGCCCAGTTCGACAAGCTCAAGGCGTTGCTCAAAAGCTGCGCCGAGGAAGGACAAGTCGTGGCCGGCGGCGATGTGATCGACCGGCCCGGCTATTTCCTGTCGCCGACCATCGTGCGCGACGTCGACGACGATGCGGCGATCGTGCGCGAGGAACAGTTCGGCCCCGTCCTCCCCGTGCTCAAATATCGCGATCTGGACGATGTCATCGCGCGCGCCAACGCCAGCGACTATGGATTGGGCGGTTCGATCTGGAGCGCGGACGAAGAGCGCGCGACGGCCGCCGCGGCGCGGATCCAGAGCGGCACTGTCTGGGTGAACCAGCATCTCGCGCTCAATCCCACCATCCCGTTTCGCGGCGCAAAATCCTCGGGCATCGGCGCCGAACTCGGGGCGGACGGGCTCAAGGAATATACCCAGGCCTCGATCATCAATATCAAGCGGTGAGCGCCGCCGGCGCAGCGCGCCATGCTATCAGCCTCAGCCGCACCTGCTATCGGTAGGCCAGCGCCGTCCTCTCGGCCAGGTGGCGGGCGGCATCGCCTACCTTCAGCCAGCGTGCCCGCTCCTCCTGCGCATCGGCAAGGGCGCGGTGCGCGGGCGGCTGCCCCGCCACGCGGATCTCGGTCAGCACCGGCATCTCCGACACCGTCTGCGCCAGCGTGTCGGCGGGCACCACCGGCGCCAGGATTTGCTCTGCGCAGGCGCGCATCGCCTCGTCGCTGTCGCGCAGCCGCAGACTGTGGCGCGGCAGCCCCGCCGCCCGCAGCAGCGCGCTCAGCCATTTGCCGTCCCAGGACGGCGCGCTCGCCAGCAGGTCATGGCCCTCCAGCGCCTCGACCATGCGCTGCGCGACCCCATCATGGGGCGTGCCCTCGCGCAGCAGCAGGTCGCGCGGAATATGGTGGACCGCCTCGGCCTGGGCGTCCCAGTCGGTCCACTCGGGCGCCGGGCGTATCAGATGCGCTTCGCTGCGTCCATCCTCGAACACCCAGCCCACCTCGATCGGATAGCTCCGCTTGCCGAGCGAGGAGGCTTCGAAATCGAGAAAGACCAGCATGGCGGACAGAACGTCCCAGCCGGCATTTGGCTTCCTTCGCCCCGCGGCCATCCCGCGCCGCTGCCGATCCGCGATCGCCGCCATTGTCGCGCGGACGCAAATAATCCATCCCTGCGCCAAGGAGACGATGCATGACTCATTTCGCCTGGGACGACCCGTTCGACCTCGACAGCCAGCTGAGCGAGGAGGAGCGGATGATCCGTGATTCCGCCCGTGCCTTCGCGCAGAGCCAATTGCAGCCCCGGGTGATCGAGGCCTTTCGCGAGGAGCGCGACGCGCCCGACCTGTTTCCCGCCATGGGCCGCGCCGGGCTGCTCGGCGTCACCCTGCCCGCAACCCATGGCGGCGCTGGCGCCAGCTATGTGGCTTATGGCCTGATCGCGCGGGAAATCGAGCGCGTCGATTCCGGCTATCGCTCCATGGCGTCGGTTCAGTCCAGCCTCGTCATTCATCCGATCCACGCCTATGGCTCGCCCGCGCAGAAGGGCCGCTATCTGCCCGGCCTCACCGCCGGCACGCTGATCGGCTGCTTCGGCCTCACCGAAGCGGACGCCGGCTCCGACCCGTCGGGCATGCGCACGGTCGCGCGGCGCGATGGCGATGGCTATATAGTGAGCGGCTCCAAGACCTGGATCAGCAACGCGCCCTTCGCCGACATCTTCATCATCTGGGCCAAATCTGAAGAGCATGGCGGCAAGATACGCGGCTTTGTGCTGGAACGGGGGGCTGAGGGCCTCTCGACTCCCCGGATCGAGGGCAAGCTGTCGCTGCGCGCATCCACCACGGGCATGATCCTGATGGACGATGTCCGGGTGAGGGCCGATGCCCTGCTGCCGGGCGCGGAGGGGTTGAAGGGGCCATTTGGCTGCCTCAACCGGGCGCGCTACGGCATCGCCTGGGGCGCGATGGGCGCGGCGGAATTCTGCCTCCATGCCGCTCGCCAATATGGCCTGGATCGCCGTCAGTTCGGCCGTCCGCTCGCCGCCACCCAGCTCTATCAGAAGAAGCTCGCCGACATGATGTGCGACATCGCCTTTGGCCTGCAGGGCGCGCTGCGCGTCGGGCGGCTGCTGGACGAAGGCCGCTTCCACCCTGACATGGTGTCCATGATCAAGCGCAACAATGTCGGCAAGGCGCTCGACATTGCCCGGCTCGCCCGCGACATGCATGGTGGCAACGGCATATCCGAGGACTACCAGGTGATGCGCCACATGATGAACCTGGAAACGGTCAACACCTATGAAGGCGCGCATGACGTCCACGCGCTGATCCTGGGCCGCGCCATCACCGGCATCGCCGCCTTCTGATCGGCCGGCGCCGCCGCGTTCGTCGCGCGTCGCCAACAATCTTGCTGATTTCCATCAGTCCGGGCGTTTTTGTCGGAAACCTCGACCGCGTCCGGTGGTTCGTGGCCCCGTAGTCGATCCAAATGGACAGGAGACAGGGTATATGGCCACGCACACAGGCAGCAACGCATCCCCGACCGGCGCCAACGGGAAGGATGCCAAGCCAGAACTGTCGGACAGCTTCCAGGAAAACCAGGGCAAGGGCGGCGAAACGCACCAGGTTGCGCAGGAAGACGGCGCCGTCCTCACCACCTCGCAGGGCGTGCCGGTCGCCGATGACCAGAACAGCCTGAAGCAGGGCGCGCGCGGCCCGACACTGCTGGAGGATTTCCATTTCCGCGAGAAGATCTTCCATTTCGATCATGAGCGCATTCCCGAGCGCGTCGTCCATGCCCGCGGCTATGGCGCCCATGGCTATTTCGAACTGACCGAAAGCCTTGCCGACATCACCCGCGCCGACATCTTCCAGCGCGTGGGCGAAAAGACCGAAGCCTTCGTGCGCTTCTCGACCGTCGCCGGGTCGAAGGGCTCGTCCGACGTGGCGCGCGACGTGCGCGGCTTCGCCGTCAAGCTCTACACCAAGGAAGGCAATTGGGACCTGGTCGGCAACAATATCCCGGTCTTCTTCATTCAGGACGCGATCAAGTTCCCCGACCTCATCCACGCCGCCAAGCCCGAGCCCGATCGCGGCTTCCCCCAGGCGCAGACCGCGCATGACAATTTCTGGGACTTCATCAGCCTCAGTCCCGAAAGCATGCACATGGTGATGTGGATCATGTCCGACCGGACGATCCCGCGCTCCTTCCGCATGATGGAGGGTTTTGGCGTCCACACTTTCCGCCTGGTCGACGCCGAAGGCAAATCCTCCTTCGTCAAATTCCATTGGAAGCCCAAGCTCGGCCTCCAGTCGGTGGTCTGGAACGAAGCGGTCAAGATCAACGGCGCCGATCCCGACTTCCACCGCCGCGACCTGTGGACCGCGATCGAATCCGGCGATTTCCCCGAATGGGAACTGGGCGTCCAGATCTTCGATCAGGAATTCGCCGACTCCTTCGACTTCGACGTGCTCGACGCGACCAAGATCATTCCGGAGGAGCTGGTGCCGGTGCGGATCGTCGGCCGCCTGGTGCTCGACCGGCTGGTCGACAATTTCTTCGCCACCACCGAACAGGTCGCCTTCTGCACGCAGAATATCGTGCCGGGCATCGACTTCACCAACGACCCGCTGCTCCAGGGCCGCAATTTCTCCTATCTCGACACGCAGTTGAAGCGCTTGGGCTCGCCCAACTTCACTCATCTGCCGGTCAATGCGCCGCGCTGCCCCTTCGCCCATTTCCAGCAGGACGGGCATATGGCGATGCACAACCCGGCCGGCCGCGCCAATTACGAACCCAATAGCTGGGGCCCCGCGCAAGGCGGCCCCCGTGAGGATCCGGTGCGCGGCTTCAAGAGCGTGATGACTCCGCCCGACGGCGACAAGCTGCGCATCCGCCCGGAAAGCTTCGCCGACCATTATAGCCAGGCGCGGCAATTCTACATCAGCCAGACCCCGATCGAGCAGAAGCATATCGGCGACGCGCTGGTGTTCGAACTGTCCAAGGTCGAACGGCCCGACATTCGCTCGCGCATGGTCTCGCACCTCATCCACATCGATGCCGATCTGGCGGACACGGTGGCGAAGGGCCTCGGCCTGCCGCTGCCCGAACCCGCCAAGGCTGCAGTCGCGCCCAGGACCGACCTGCCGCCGTCCGACGCGCTCAGCATCCTCAAGAACGGCCCGCAAAGCTTCGCCGGTCGCAAGCTGGGGCTGCTGGTCAGCGACGGCGCCGACGCGACCCTGGTCAAGGCGCTGATGAGCGCGGTCGAGGATGCCGGCGCCATGTGCGAAGTGGTCGCGCCCAAGATCGGCGGCGCGACGCTCAGCGACGGGACGATGCTGCCCGCCCAGCAGAAGATCGATGGCGGGCCGTCCGTCCTTTATGACGCGGTCGCGGTGATCCTGTCCGACGAAGGCGCCGCCATGCTGGCCAAGGACGCGCCGTCGAAGGATTTCGTCGCCGACGCCTTTGCCCATTGCAAGTTCCTGGGCCTCTCGCCTCAGGCCGAACCGCTGCTGGTCAAGGCTGGCATCGCCGAGGATCTGGACGATGGCTGCCTGGGGCTGGAGAGCGCGGACGATGCCAAGGCCTTCGTCGCGGCGCTGGCGCCGCTGCGCTTCTGGGACCGCGAAAGCCGCGTCGATCTCGACGCGATGAACGCCTGATCCGTCAACCGAGGAGGAACATCATGTCCATCATCGACAAGGTCGTTGCGGCGGTGACGCCGCCCGAAAGCGAGGAAGCCCGCGCCAAGGCGCGCGCCAAGGCCGAAGCCGCCGCCCGCCCGGGCGACTGGCTCTCGCAGATCCTCGATCATCATCGCCAGATCGAGGCGCTGTTCGCGGCGGTCAAATCCGCCACCACGGCGGAAGCGCGGCGCGAGGCGCAAAAGCGCCTCGCCGTCATCCTCACCGGCCATTCGGTGGCGGAGGAAGCGGCCATCTACCCCGCGCTCGCCGCCGACAAGCAGGTCGGCCATGCCGAACTCGCCTATCAGGAACAATCCGCCGCCAAGATGGAGATGGGCCTGCTGGAGCGGCTCGACCCGATGAGCCAGGATTATCTCGACAAGCTCGAACATATTCGCGGCGCCGTCGCGCATCATGTCTATTCCGAGGAAGGCACCTGGTTCCTGGAACTGGCCAAGGATGCGGGTCCCGAGGAACAGGCGATGATCACGCAGCGCTACAAGGAGGAATTCGAGCGCTACGCCATGGCCCCCGCCTGACGAAAGGCACGCGACCGTCTGTTTCCGACAGGGTCCCGCAGCACTGAAGACCGCAGGGCGGACTGGCAATGTCGGTCCGCCCTGCTTTTATGACGCGGCTGCCGCACGCTGCCGTCGATCCATCCCTATTTTGCGCGCTGGCGCCGGTGTGAAACCGCTCGCGCCTCTTGACCAAGTGAACGTTATCAAATAGGTGAACGTTCACAACAAACGCACCAGATGCCGATTCGCGGCACGGGGAGGGGATATATGCGCATTTCCAAGGCTTATCGGCTGTCGTCTCTCGTCTGCGGCGCTTCGGCGCTCGCGCTGGCCTGCGGCAGTCACGCGGCACTGGCGCAGGACGCCGCCGCCGATGAACAGGCGGCCGACATCGTCGTCACCGGCATCCGCGCCAGCCTTACCGCCGCGCGCGACATCAAGCGCGACGCGCAGGGCGTGGTCGACGCCATCTCGGCCGAGGATATCGGCAAATTCCCCGACACCAATCTCGCGGAATCGCTCCAGCGCATCACCGGCGTGTCGATCGACCGCTCCAACGGCGAAGGCTCGACCGTCACCGTCCGCGGCTTCGGCCCCGAATTCAACCTGGTGCTGCTGAACGGCCGCCAGATGCCGACCTCCAGCCTGGGCGACGGCGCCAGCGCGCCCGCGACTCGTTCCTTCGATTTCGCCAATCTGGCGTCCGAAGGTGTCGCCGGGGTGGAAGTCTACAAGTCCGGCCGCGCCACGCTGCCCAGCGGCGGCATCGGCTCCACCATCAACATCAAGACGCCCCGTCCGCTCGACCGACCGGGGCTGCGCGGCAGCTTCGCGGTGAAGGGCGTCTATGACAGCTCGCGCAACAACAGCGATCCGATCACGCCCGAACTGTCCGGCATCATTTCCGACACCTTTGCCGACGGCCTGTTCGGCATCGCCATCACCGGGTCGTGGCAGAAGCGCAAGGCCAGCGTGAACCAGGCCAATGTCGGCTGGCGCGACGGCTATCTGGGATCGGAAAATAATTGGGGCTCGCTGCCGCAGCCCGACGATCCACGCGCCGCCAATATCGAAAACCGGCCCGGCCCCAATGATGTCTATCAGGTGCAGCAGAACGCCAGCTACGACCTCAACGACATCAATCGCGAGCGCCTGAACGGCCAGGTCGTGCTCCAGGTCCGCCCCGCGGAAAACCTCACCGCGACGATCGACTATACCTATTCGCGCAACACCGTTCAGGTGCGCAATTCCAACGTCGGCATCTGGTTCAACTTCAACGACGTGTTGAGCAGCTGGACCGACGGCCCCGTCGCCGGCCCCAACTTCTACACCGAACGCTTCGGCGTCAATGAAGGCAAGGACCTGTCCTATTCGGGCTCGTTGACCGAAAATCGCTCGGAAAACAAGTCGCTGGGCGGCAACATCGCCTGGGACGGCCCGGGCGGCCTGCGGCTGGAGCTGGACGCACATCATTCGACCGCGGAGTCCGGCGCGAACAATCCCTACGGCACCAGCACCTCGGTCGGCACCGCCATCTTCGGCGTCGCCAGCCAGACGGTGGATTATACCAACGACCTGCCGGTCATCTCGGTCGACATGCATGACGGCATCGACCCACTCGACGCAGGTAATATCCAGGCGACAGGCAACGCTTTCCGCAACGCCTATTTCAAGGATCGCATCAACGAAGCCCAGCTGCGCGGCAGCTATGACTTCGACAATTCCATCCTCGACAGCCTTGACTTTGGCGTTACCTATATCGAAAACAAGGTGCGCTCGGCCTATGGCTATATCCAGAACGACACCTGGAGCGGCTCCACCACCAAGGACCAGATGCCCGACGACCTCTTCACGCTCGTCAGCCTCCCCGACAAGTTCAAGGGCCTGTCGGGCGCCGGCGATCCGGCGATGATCCAGCAATTCTACACCTTCAATTTCGAAAAGATGGTGGCGTTTCTCGATGATCTGAACGGCATCTGCGGCGGCGATGGCGACTGCCTCTCCAGCTTCACCGTCGACCGCCGCATCCGCGAACGCACCATCGCGCCCTATATCCAGGGCAATTTCGAATTGGACGTCGCCAACCGCCCGGCCCATTTCCGCGCCGGCCTGCGCTATGAAAAGACCAAGATCAAATCATCGGCGCTGGTGCCGATCCCGACCGCGACCCAGTGGGTGTCGATCAACGAATTCAACCTGGTCTTCGGCGGCGAAAGCGACTTCACCACCTTCCGCGGCGACTATGACAATTGGCTGCCGGCCTTCGACGTCGATTTCGAGCCGATCGACAATGTGAAGCTGCGCGCCAGCTACAGCCACACCATCACGCGGCCCGACTATGCCTCGATGCAGGGCGGGCAGACGCTCGACCAGCTGTTCCGCATCGGCGGCGGCACCGGATCGCGCGGCAATCCGGGCCTGCTGCCCTACAAGTCGAAGAATATCGACCTGTCGGCCGAATGGTATTACGCCCCGGCCAGCTACCTGTCGGTCGGCTTCTTCGACAAGCGGGTGCGCAACTTCATCTCCAGCACGCGGGTCGATACCGAAGCCTTCGGCCTCACCAATCCGGCGGACGGCCCGCGCTACCAGGCGGCGGTCGCGGCCCTGGGCGCCAATGCCAGCACCACCGACATCCGCAACTATATCTTCGCCAATTATCCCGCCTCGGTCGAAATCGACAGTTTCGATCCGGTGACGGGCAATTATACCGGCCGGATCCTCGGCCTGCCGGAGGATAATCCCGTCAATTTCCAGGTGACGACGCCGATCAACTCCGACCAGTCGGCGCATCTCTATGGCTTCGAATTCGCGATCCAGCATAATTTCTGGGAAACCGGCTTCGGCACCATCCTCAACTATACCATCGTCCGCGGCGACGCGACCTATGACAACAGCCAGCCGTCGAGCGTCGCCCAGTTCGCGCTCACCGGCCTGTCGGACAGCGCCAACGCCGTCCTCTTCTACGACAAGAACGGCATCCAGGCGCGCGTCGCCTATAATTGGCGCGACGAATTCCTGTCGGGCACCGGGCCCAACCCCTTCTATGTCGAAGCCTATGGCCAGGTCGATGCCAGCGCCAGCTGGGAGTTCCGGAAGGGCTACACCGCCTTCGTCGAGGCGATCAACCTCACCGGCACCAGCCGCCGCGGCCATTTGCGCAGCGACCAGAATGTCACCTTCGCCTCGCCCGGCTATGCCCGTTACGGGGCCGGCATCCGCGTCAATTTCTGACGCGGCTTGATCGTCCTTCCCGGGGGTGGGACAAGGCCGTGCCCGGCGCAAGCCAGGGCGCGGCCTTGCCACAGGGGCACAGGGCCAAGGAGTGGAGCGTCCCTTTCTTCATGAGCCAGCATCAGCTTCTCGATTCCCTCAACCATCGCGACCTGTGGGTGCGGACCGACAGCGCGGCCGAGCTGGGCGACGGCGTCATGGCCTGCCTGCTGATGCCGGCCGAATTCCGCCAGGCGCAGGCCCATTTCCCCATCCTCTTCCGCCGCGATCAGGCCAGCGGCGCGTTCAGCGCGATCGCCCTGTTCGGCTTCGACAATGGCGAAAATCTGTTCCTGGAGGGCGGCCATTGGGATGCTGGCTACAAGCCCTTGGCGCAGGCGGTCCAGCCCTTCCTCATCGGCCGCAGCGCCGACGGCCAGCCGGGCGGCCAGGTGCATGTCGATCTCGACAGCCCCCGCATCCTGCGCGGCGGCCCGGAAAATACGGATGGCGAAGCGCTGTTCGACGCGGCGGGCAAGCCCAGCCCCTATCTCGACCTCATCGCGCAGCGGCTGGGCGATCTCGACGCCGCCTATCGCGCCAGCGCCGATTTCTTCGCCGCGCTGGTCCGGCACGATCTGCTCGAACCCTTCACCATCGACGTGCCGCTGATCGACGGGTCGAACAACAGCCTCGTCGGCTTCCATATCGTCAATGAAGATCGGCTGCAGGCGCTGGATGCCGACGCGCTTGCCGACCTGCATGGCGCCGGCCATCTGATGCCACTGTTCATGGCGGTGGCTTCGGTCGCGCAATTCAGCGAGCTGGTCGCGCGCAAGAACCGCAGGATCGCCGGTGGCTGACGGCGCGCTCCCGGCGCTGCCCCCGGTGCGGGAGCTGGCGGTGGCGGACGCAGCGGCGCTCGACGCGCTGCTCGCGGGCGAGGAAACGCCCTTCATCCTGCGCGGCTTGGTCAGCGACTGGCCACTGGTGCGGGCGGCGCGGCAGGGCGACCGCGCGGTCCGGGCCTATCTCGCCGATCGCGCGCGCGCCCTGGACTTCACCGTGTCCATGGCCGGCCCCGACATTGGCGGTCGCCTCTTCTACGACGAGGCCATGGGCGTCAATTTCCGCATGGGCAAGGGCCGCCTGCCCGACATCTTCGCCGGCTTCGACAAGGCCGACGGCCTGCCCGCCGATCAGGTGCCGACCGTCTATCTGGGCTCGGTCGACGTCCATCAGTTTTTCGACGGCGTCGCGCAGGACAATGGCCTGGACCTCGGCGCGCGCCAGCCCCTGCTCTCGCTCTGGATCGGCAATGCGACGCGGATCGCGGCGCATAACGACTTTCCCGACAATCTCGCCTGTGTGGTGGCGGGGCGGCGGCGCTTCACCCTGTTCCCGCCCGACCAGTTCGCCAATCTCTATCTTGGCCCCATAGACATCACGCCGGCCGGCCGGCCCATCTCCATGGTCGATGGCGCCGCGCCCGATTTCGCCGCCCATCCCGCCTTTCGCGAAGCGCTCGCCCATGCGCAGGTCGCCGACCTGGAGCCGGGCGACGCGCTCTTCATCCCCTCGCTCTGGTATCATCAGGTCGAAGGACTGGCGCGCTTCAACATCCTGATGAACTATTGGTGGCGCGACACGCCGCGCTATCTGGGCCAGCCCAACAACGCCCTCCACCATGCGATCATGGCGATCCGCGACCTGCCCGACCATGAGCGCGCGGTCTGGCGCGCCATATTCGACCATTATGTCTTTTCGGGCGGCGCGGACGCGCGCGCCCATGTGCCTGCCCATGGCCAGGGCGTGCTCGCGCCGCTCGACGCGCAATCGGCCGCGCGCATGCACCAGTTTCTGCTGAGGAGCCTGTCGCAATGAAACAGCCTTCCCTCCCTCGCCGCATCGTCGTCGCCGGGGGCGGCACCGCCGGCTGGATGACCGCCGCCGCGCTGGCGCGGACGCTTGGCCCCGTGGCGCAGGTGACGCTGGTCGAAAGCGAACAGATCGGCACGATCGGCGTGGGCGAAAGCACCATCCCGCCGCTCGTCGCCTATAACCGCATCCTCGGCATCGACGAAGCCGACTTCATGCGCGCGACCCAGGCGACCTTCAAGCTGGGCATCAATTTCGAACATTGGCGCGTGCCGGGCGAAAGCTATTTCCACAGCTTCGGCGGCACCGGCAAGGATCATTGGTCGGCGGGCTTCCAGCATTTCTGGATGCATGGCCAGGCGCAGGGCCATGACGCGCCCTATGGCGACTATTGCCTGGAGCTGCAGGCGGCGCAGGCCGGCCGCTTCTCCCATTTGCCCGACCGGATGAATTACGCCTATCAGCTCGATTCCGGCCTCTACGCCAAATTTCTGCGCGCCATGGCGGAAGGCGACGGCACCACCCGGATCGAGGGGCGGATCGTCGCGGTCGACCTGTACGGGACGAGCGGCGACATCGCCGCCCTGCGGCTCGACGGCGACCGACGGATCGAGGGCGACCTGTTCATCGACTGCACCGGCTTTCGCGCGCTGCTGATCGAAGGTGCGCTGCATGCAGGCTATGACGACTGGACGCACTGGCTGCCCTGCGACGGCGCGGTCGCGGTCCAGACCGCCAGCGAGCGCCCGCCCGTCCCCTATACCCGCGCGATCGCGCATGACGCCGGCTGGCAGTGGCGCATCCCGCTCCAGCACCGGCAGGGCAACGGCATCGTCTATTGCAGCGCCTTCATGACGCCCGACGCCGCGCTCCAGATGCTGCTGGACAGCGTCGAGGGCGAAACGCTGGTGCAGCCCAATCCCATCCGCTTCCGCACCGGTGCGCGGCGGCGGCAATGGCATCGCAACTGCGTCGCCGTCGGCCTGTCGGGCGGCTTCATGGAGCCGCTCGAATCCACCTCCATCCACCTCATCCAGCGCGCCGTGCTGCGCATCCTGCGCATGCTGCCCGCCGGCGCGATCAGCCCGCGCGACATCGCCGAGTTCAACGACCAGCAAATGGCGGACATGGAGCAGATCCGCGACTTCCTGATCCTCCATTACAAGGCGACCGACCGGCGCGATACGCCTTTCTGGCGCCATTGCGCCTCCATGTCCGTGCCCGACAGCCTCACGCACCGCATCGAACTGTTCCGCGAAACCGGCCGCATTTTCCGCAAGAATGAGGAATTGTTCGCCGAAAACAGCTGGGTGCAGGTGATGATGGGACAGGGCGTGACGCCGCAAAGCTATCACCCCGTCGCCGCCAAGCTCCGCCCGCAGGAACTGGAGCATCTGCTCGCCACCCTGCGCGAACAGGTGTCCCGCACGGTCGCCGCCCTGCCCGACCATGGAGCCTATATCGCGCGTTATTGCGGCGCGCAGGACGTGGCGGCGGCATGAACATGCGCCCGCTCCTCCTCGCCGCCGCGCTCCTCGCCGCGCCCGCATCCGCCGCCGAGGCGCCCGGCAGCGATCCCGGCTGGTCTCTGGTCTGGTCCGACGAATTTGACGGCGCCTCGCTGGACGCGAGCAAATGGACGCTCGCCGACAATTGCTGGGGCGGCGGCAATGAAGAGCGGCAATGCTACACCCCCACGCCCGCCAATCACCACGTCGCCGGCGGCCTGCTCTCGATCATCGCCCGCCGCCAGAGCCATAGCGGCCCCGCATTCCCGCCCGACCAGCGCAACACGCCGGAAAAGCGCCAGGCGAGCCGCACGAAGCCCTTCACCTCCGCCCGTTTGTCGACCGACGGCAAGGCCAGCTGGCGCTATGGCAAGGTGCAGGTGCGCGCGAAGCTGCCGCAGGGACAGGGAACATGGCCCGCCATCTGGATGCTGCCCGAAGGCTGGGACTATGGCGCCTGGGCCGCCTCGGGCGAAATCGACATCATGGAAGCGGTCAATCTCGGCACGCCGTGCCCCGACTGCGCGGGCGGGGTCGAAAACCGCGTGCTCGGCACCATCCATTTCGGCGGGCAGCCGCCGCGCAACCGCTATATCGGCGATGAAACCGCCCTGCCCGGATCGCGCGAGGCATTCCATGTCTATGAACTGGAATGGGACGCGCAGGGCATGGTCTGGCGCGTCGATGGCGTCGCATTCGCGCGCCGCGCGCCGCATGAATGGCACAGCCTGGGCTCGGATGCGCCGGGCGCGCCGTTCGACCGTCCCTTCCACCTGATCCTCAACCTTGCCATTGGCGGTCACTTGCCCGAAGGACGCAATGACAAGGGCGTCGACGACAGCGGCTTCCCGAAAATGATGCAGGTCGACTGGGTGCGCGTCTGGCAAAAGGACGCGGCGCCCGCGGCCGAAAGCGGGGGACGGTAAACAGTCTATGGCGCGGCGGCGGCTGGCGGTCACGATCAAGCATGTTGCGGCGGACGCGGGCGTCTCGCTGCAGACGGTGAGCCGCGTCATCAACAATGAACCCAATGTCCGCCCGGAAATGCGCGAGCGGGTGCAGGCGTCGATCGACCGGCTGGGCTATGTCCCCTCGATCGCGGCCCAGCGGATGAGCGGGTCCAAATCCTATCTCATCCTCGCGCTCAACGACCGCGAACGCACCATCGCCGACTGGCGCGCGCGGCAGGGCACCGACTGGGTCGACCAGATGCTGCTGGGCGGCATGCTGGAATGCGCTGAACATGGCTATCGCCTGATCTTCGAACTGGTCGACACGCATGAGGATCATCTGGAGCGCGAACTGGGCGCTGCGCTCGCCGCGCTTCAGCCCGATGGCGCGATCCTCACCCCGCCGCACAGCGACAATCAGGAAATCCTGCGCATCCTCACCCGCCACCATGTGCCCTATGCCCGGATCGGCGCGCTGGGGGATGAGGATGGCGGTTCGCCCGCAGGCGTGCGCGTGTCGATGGACGATGAAGGCGGGGCGCGGCTGGCCACCCGGCATCTCATAGATCTCGGCCATCGCCGCATCGGCTTCATATCGGGACCGGCCGAATATCGGCTGGCGGGCTGGCGCGTCGATGGCTGGCGCGCGGAAATGGCGGCGGCGGGCCTGGACGGCGACGCATGGCTGGAGGCGGGCGACTTCAGCTATGCCTCGGGCGCGCGCGCCGCGCGCGCCCTGCTCGCTCGCGCCGCGCCGCCCAGCGCCATCATCGCCAGCAACGACCAGATGGCCCTCGCCACGATCGAGGCGGCGCGCGCCGCCGGGCTCGACATCCCCCGCGACCTGTCCATCGTCAGTTTCGACAACACGCCGCTGGTGCGCTTCACCACCCCGCCGCTAACCGCCGTGGACCAGCCGATCGCTGAAACCACCGCCACCGCCGTGCGGCTGCTGATCGAGGCGCAGCGCGAAGGCGCAACGCCGCCGCCCGCCACCCTGCTGCCCATGACGCTGGTGACGCGCGGCTCCACCGCCCCGCCGCCCGCCGCATGATCGACCGAACGGGACCGGACCGGGACCGCCGCTTCCTGCTGCTCTATGCGCTCGCCTGGGCCGGCGGGACGATCGCCTACACGCCCTTCCTCACCATCCTGCTGCCGGTCCGGATCGAACTGGTGGGCGGCGGCGAGAACGTCCAGTGGCTCGCCGTCACCACCTTTTGCGGCGCGATCATGGCCAGCGCCGCCAATATCCTCTTCGGCTGGCTCAGCGATCGCAGCGGCACGCGCCGTCCCTGGGTGCTGGCGGGGCTGCTGCTGTCGGGCGGGCTGCTGATGCTGGTGCCCCGCGCGCACAGCTTGGCCGCGCTCACCGCGCTGATCCTCGCCTGGCAGGGCGCGCTCAACATGATGCTGGGACCGCTCGCCGCCTGGGCGGCCGATGTCGTGCCCGACCGGCACAAGGGGCTGCTGGGCGGCCTGCTCGCCTTTGCGCCGGCGTCCGGCGCGCTGACCGGCGCGCTCGTGACCATTCCCGGCCTAGCCGGCCCGACGCTGCGCCTTGGCCTGGTCGCCGCGATCACCACCGCCTGCGTGCTGCCGATCATCCTCTTCGGCCGCACGGGCCGGGTCGAGGATGAACCCCCGCCCGAGCAGGCGACCCCGGTGCCGCTGCTCCGCGCCATGGCCACGCGCATGTGGTTCGCGCGCCTGATGATCCAGGTGTCGGAGGCCGCGCTCTTCGCCTATCTCTACGTCTGGCTGCGCGGCGTCGATAACGGCTTCGGCGACGCGACCATCGCCCGATTGCTGGCGGTCGTGCTGCTGCTCGCCGCGCCGGCGGCGCTGGCGGCGGGCTATGCGGCCGACCGTCGGAGCCGTCCGGTCAGCCCGCTGCGGATCGCCGCCGTCGTCGCCGCCATCGGCCTTTTCGCCATGGCGCTTGCGGACGACGGGGTGGAGGCTACCATCGGCTTCCTGATCTTCGGCCTCGCCACCAACATCTTCCTTGCCCTGCACAGCGCGCAGACGCTGCGCGTGCTGCCTGACAGCCGCTCGCGCGGCCGCGACCTTGGCCTCTTCAACCTCACCAACACCGTGCCCTCGCTGGTGATGCCCTCGCTCACCATCGGCCTCGTGCCGCTGCTCGGCTTCCCTGCTTTGTTCGCGGTGATGGCGCTGTTGTCGCTGGGCGCGGCGGCGCTGCTGCGCGGACTGGCGCTGGGCGAGCGACGCGCCGGCCGCTGAGGCCAGACTTGATTTCTCCTGCCGGACATGACAGGACCTTTGATGAGAACGTTCACAATAATCTTGTCAGGAAGGATGCCCATGCGCCACGCCGCCATGTTCCTCACCAGCGCGCTGGCGCTTGCCAGCGCCGCGCCCGCGCAACAGGCGCCGACCGTAGCGCCTGCCGCCCGCGCCCATCCCGCCGCCTGGCCCGCAGCCCGCAGCCCCGCCGCCATCACCGACGCCGCGACCGAACAGGCGATCACCGCCCTGCTCGCCCGCATGACCGTCGAACAGAAGGTCGGCCAGGTAGTGCAGGGCGACATCAGTTCCGTGACCCCCGCCGACCTCGCCCGTTATCCGCTCGGCTCCATCCTCGCGGGCGGCAATAGCGGCCCCTATGGCGACGAGCGCGCGGATGCGGCCACCTGGGCGAAGCTCGTGCAGGACTATCGCGCCGCCTCGCTCAAGGCGGGGGCGGGCGTTCCCATCCTTTTCGGCGTTGACGCCGTGCACGGGCACAGCAATGTGCCGGGCGCCACCATCTTTCCGCACAATATCGGCCTTGGCGCGGCTCATGATCCCGACCTCATCCGCCGCATCGGCGGGGCGACGGCGGCGGAAATCGCCGGATCGGGCATCGAATGGACCTTCGCCCCGACGCTCGCCGTGCCGCAGGACCTGCGCTGGGGCCGCAGCTATGAAGGCTATGCCGCCGATCCCGCGCTGGTGAAATCCTATTCCGCCGCAATGGTCGAAGGGCTGCAGGGCCGCCTGCAAGCCGGCAAGCCGCTCGGCCCCCTCCATGTCGCCGCCTCCGCCAAGCATTTCCTCGCCGACGGCGGCACCAGCAACGGCAAGGATCAGGGCGACGCGCAGATTTCCGAGGCCGAACTGGTCCGCACCCATGCGCAGGGCTATCCCGCCGCGATCGACGCCGGCGCGCTCACCGTCATGGCCAGCTTCTCCAGTTGGAACGGCGTCAAGAATCACGGCAATCCGACGCTGCTGACCGATGTGCTCAAGGGGCGCATGGGCTTTGAAGGCCTGGTGGTGGGCGATTGGAACGGCCATGGGCAAGTGCCCGGCTGCACCGTCACCGACTGCGCCGCCGCGCTCAATGCCGGGCTCGACCTCTATATGGCGCCCGACAGCTGGAAGGGGCTGTTCGACAGCCTGGTCCGCGATGTCCGCGCCGGCAAGATCAGCGGGCAGCGGCTCGACGACGCGGTGCGCCGCAACCTGCGCGTCAAATATAAGCTCGGCCTGATGGGCCCGTCTCCGGTGGAGCGCGGCGACCCGGACAGGCTGGGCGCGCCCGATCATCTCGCCATCGCCCGCGAAGCGGTCGCCAAATCGCTCGTGCTGCTCAAGAATGAAGGGTCGGTCCTGCCGATCAAGCCGGGCGCCAGGGTGCTGGTCGCTGGCCCGGGCGCCGACAATATGGCGATGCAGGCGGGCGGCTGGACCGTCACCTGGCAGGGGACCGACACGACCGCCGCTGATTTCCCGCGCGGCCAGACCATCGGCCGCGCGATCGCGGACGCCGTCACCGCTGCGGGCGGCACCGCCCGGATCGACCCCACCGGCGCCGTCGAGCAAAAGCCCGATGTCGCCATCATCCTCTTTGGCGAACAACCCTATGCCGAATTTCAGGGGGACGCCGAAAATCTCCTGTTCCGCGACAGCGCGGACGCGGTTGCGCTGCTCAAAAGGCTGAAAGGCCAGGGCATTCCGACGGTCGCGGTCTTCCTTTCGGGCAGGCCGCTCTTCACCGGCCCCGAATTGAACGCCGCCGCCGCCTTCGTCGCGGCCTGGCTGCCGGGGTCGCAGGGGCAGGGCGTCGCCGATGTGCTGGTCGCCGGCAAGGACGGGAAAAGCCTGCGCGACTTCACCGGCCGCCTGCCCTTCGCCTGGCCCGCCGACGCGCGCTCGCCGGTCACCGCCCCGCTCTTCCCGACGGGCTATGGCCTCGATTACGCCCATCCCCGTGCCCAGGGGCCGGTCAATGAGGATCCCCGCGTCGAAAAAGGCCCCGCCGCCAGCGACAGCCAGTTTCTGCGCACCGGCAAGGTGGTCGATCCCTGGCGGCTCGGCATCGACAGCAGCGTATCCGCGCGCGCGATCGACGTCGCCGCGCAGGAGGATGCGCGCCAGTTCGTCTGGACCGCCCCCGGCGCGATCGCGATCGACGGCCCCCCGGTCGACATGCGCCGCCAGCTGAACGGCGCCTTCGCGCTGCGCATCGACTGGCGCGTCGACGCGGCGAAGAGCACGCCGGTGGTCCTCAGCTTCGGCGGCGCTCGGCTCGACATCAGCGGCAAGATCGCGGAACTGCCAGTGGGCGCCCCCTCGACCCTGCGCGTCCCGCTGCGCTGCTTCGCCGATGCGGGCGCCGATGTCACCGCCGTCGGCACGCCGCTGCGCCTCTCGGCCGGCGCGGGCCTGTCGGTGAGCATCCGCAACATCCTGACCGAAGGCGTCGGCGAAACCCCCAGCTGCCCGCCCCCGGCGAAATAGGAGACCGCGGCTAGAGTCGCTCGCGCATGGCGTGGGCGACCGTCTCCAGCCAGTCGACGACCGCGCGCACGCGCGGCAGCCGCTGCAGGTCGGCATGCATGACCAGCCAGTAGCTGCGCCACACTTCCGCCTCGCCCGGCATCAGCCGGACGAGCCGGTCGTCGGCATCCGCCGCGAACAAGTGCAGCACGCCCAGCCCCAGCCCGGCGGCGACCGCCGCCTGCTGCGCCGCGCTGGAGCTGGCGCGGAAGACGATGTTCGCGCCTGACACGATCTGGTCGAGCGCCATCATCTCGGGAAAGCCCGCTAGCTCCTCGATATAGGACACGAAGACATGCCGGCCGAGCGCGGCCCGGCTCTCGGGCAGGCCATGGCGCGCCGCATAGTCGCGCGCGGCATAGAGCCCCAGCCGATAATCGGTCAGCTTGCGCGCCACCAGCCGGCCGCGCGGCGGCGGTTTCAGCATCACCGCAATGTCCGCCTCCCGCTTGGACAGACTCGCCGCCCGGCTTTCCGACGCCAGTTCCAGCGTCAGCCGGGGGTGCGCCTGGCGCAGCGCGTCGATATGCGGCGCGGCGAAATGCGCAGCAAAGGCTTCGGGCGTCGCCAACCGCACCACCCCCTCGACATCGCGGTCCCGCCCCGCGACGCTCGCCGCCGCCGCCAGCAATTCGCTTTCCACGCGCTCGGCATGGGGCGCCAGCGCAAAGGCGGCGGGCGTGGGGGTGACGCCGCGCGGCGACCGGTCGAACAGCCGCGCCGCCAGCGCCGCTTCCAGCGCGCTGATCCGCCGCGCCACGGTGCTGTGGTCGATCCCCGCCCGCCGCGCCGCCGCCAGCATGTTGCCCTCGCGCATCACCGCCAGGAACAGGCGCAGGTCATCCGAATTCAGCATGGGCATTTCCGCACAACCAATGTGTCGCCCTGGCTGTATCACCGCCAAACAGAAATGCCTATGCTGCCCCGACAAGCAAGGAGAGGAATTCGCCCATGCGCTCCATCACTCATTTCATCCATGGCGCCGCCCAGTCGCGCGATGGCGGCCGCAGCGCCGATGTTCTCGATCCCTCCACCGGCGCCGTCCAGGCGCAGGTGCTGCTGGGCGACGCCGCTCTGCTGGAGGACGCCGTCGCGTCCGCGCGCCAGGCGCAGCCCGCATGGGCGGCCTTCAACCCGCAGCGCCGCGCTCGCGTCATGTTCCGCTTCAAGGAACTGATCGAAGCCAATATGGACGACCTCGCGGCGCTGCTCTCGTCCGAACATGGCAAGGTGATCGCCGACGCGAAGGGCGATGTGCAGCGCGGGCTGGAAGTCGTCGAATTCGCCTGCGGCATCCCCCATCTGCTCAAGGGCGACTATACTGGGGGCGCAGGCCCCGGCATCGACGTCTATTCGCTGCGCCAGCCGCTCGGCATCGTCGCGGGCATCACGCCGTTCAACTTCCCCGCGATGATCCCGCTGTGGATGGGCGCCGTCGCGATCGCCTGCGGCAACGCCTTCATCCTCGAGCCCTCGGAACGCGATCCCTCGGCTCCCGTGCGCCTCGCCGAACTGGCGCTGGAGGCGGGCCTGCCCGAAGGCATTTTCAACGTCGTCCATGGCGACAAGGAAATGGTCGACGCGATCCTCGACCATCCCGACATCAAGGCGGTCAGCTTCGTCGGCTCGTCCGACATCGCCAACTATGTCTATGCCCGCGCCGCGCAGAACGGCAAGCGCGCCCAGTGCATGGGCGGCGCGAAGAATCACGGCATCATCCTGCCCGACGCGGACATGGACCAGGCGGTGGCCGACATTGTGGGCGCGGCTTATGGCTCGGCCGGCGAGCGCTGCATGGCGCTGCCCGTGGTGACGCCGGTCGGCGAAGCAACCGCGCAGGCTTTCCGCGAAAAGCTGGTCGCCGCCATCGAAACGCTGCGCCCCGGCATTCCCAGCGACCCGCAGGCCCAATATGGCCCGCTCGTCACTGGCCAGCACAAGGCGCGCGTCGAAAGCTATATCCAGATGGCGGCCGATGAAGGCGCGGAAATCGTCGTCGACGGGCGCGGCTTCTCGCTCCAGGGCTATGAGGAAGGCTTCTATCTCGCGCCGACGCTGATCGACCGGGTCACGCCGCAGATGAAAAGCTATCAGGACGAAATCTTCGGCCCCGTGCTCCAGATCCTGCGCGCCGAAAGCTTCGAGGAAGCGCTCAGCTATCCCTCGCAGCATCAATATGGCAATGGCGTCGCCATCTTCACCCGCAATGGCGACTATGCCCGCCGCTTCGCCGCCGATGTCGAAGTCGGCATGGTCGGCATCAACGTGCCGATCCCGGTGCCGGTCGCCTATCACAGCTTCGGCGGCTGGAAGCGGTCGGGCTTCGGCGACCTCGATCAATATGGCGAGGATGGCGTGCGCTTCTACACCCGCACCAAGAAGATCACGCAGCGCTGGCCCTCGGGCGGCGTCGTGGTCGACCAGAGCTTCGTCATCCCGACGATGAAATGAGGACCGTGCGAAGGGCGCGCGCCAATCGGCCGCGCGCCCTTCGATCCGTTTGACGCGGCACGCGGCCCGGCTTAACCCGCCCGCCATGATCGCTCTTCTCTCGCCCGCCAAGACGCTCGATTTCGAGCGCACCCTGCCCCCGCTTGACCCGACCACGCCGCATTTCGCGGACGAAGCGCAGAGCCTCGCCCGCTCGGCCGCGCGGCTCAGCCAGAAGCGGCTTGCCGAACTGATGCATATTTCGCCCAAGCTCGCCAAGCTCAATGCCGACCGCTTCGCCGGCTTCCCCGACCTGCCGCAGCGCCCCGCGCTCTTCGCCTTCGCCGGCGACGTCTACACCGGCTTTGAAGTCGACACGCTAGAGGACGCCGGCGTCGCCTTCGCCCAGGATCATGTCCGCATCCTCTCGGGCCTCTATGGCCTGCTGCGCCCGCTCGACGCCATCCGCCCCTATCGCCTAGAAATGGGCACGCGCTGGGCGCCCCGGCACAAGGCGCTGACCGACTGGTGGGGCGACCGGATCGCCGCCTATCTGCGCGACGAACTGGCGGCCGAAGGCTCGAACGCCATCCTCAACCTCGCCAGCCAGGAATATTTCGCCGCGGTGAAGGGCCGGCTGGACGGCGTGCGCATCATCGACGTCGATTTCCGCGAGCCCGGTCCCGACGGCCCCCGCTTCGTGAGCTTCCATGCCAAGAAGGCGCGCGGCATGATGGCGCGCTGGATGTGCGAACATCATGTCACCGACATCGACGCCATGCGCGGCTTCGACAGCGACGGCTATCGCTTCGACGCGGCGGAAAGCGACGCCGACATGTGGCGCTTCACCCGCGCATGAGCGGCGCGGCCGTCATCATCGGCGCGTCGGGCGGCATCGGCAGCGCGTTCCGGACGCTGCTGGAGGAGGAAGGCGCCTTCGCGCCCGTGCACGGCTTTGCCCGATCCTTCAGCGGCGCGAACCATATCGACCTGCTGGACGAAACCAGCATCGCCGCCGCCGCCGCTCATGTCGCGCGCGGCCCCGCGCCCGCTCTCGTCCTCGTCGCGACGGGCCTGCTGCACGACGGCGATCGCGGCCCGGAAAAGGCGCTGCGCGACATCGATCCCGACTGGCTGGCGCGCAGCTATGCCGTCAACGCAATCGGCCCGCTGCTCGTCGCCAAACATTTCCTGCCGCTGATGCCGCGCACCGGCCGCGCCGTCTTCGCCGCCCTGTCGGCGCGGGTCGGGTCGATCAGCGACAATCGCCTGGGCGGCTGGCACGGCTATCGCGCGTCCAAGGCCGCGCTCAACATGCTGGTGCGCACGCTCGCCATCGAGGAAAAGCGCCGCAACGACCGGTCGATCCTCGTCACCCTCCACCCCGGCACGGTCGACACTGCCCTCTCCCGCCCGTTCCAGGCCAATGTCCCCGACGGCCGCCTGTTCGACCCCGAACGCGCAGCAATGCAGTTGCTCGACGTGATCGAAGCGCTCAAACCTACCGACAGCGGCAAGCTGCTCGACTATCAGGGCGAGGAAATCCCCTTCTGACGGCATCGCCGCCGCTGGACGCACCGTCCAACGCGCGATAGGGCATGGAACCAGCATCGCCGCTGTTCATTGGGCGAGCGATCGGCCTTTCGGGAAGCAGGCATGGAACAATCGGAATTGCTGCGGCGCATGTGGGGGCGCGTGGACCTGTGCCGCCGCCTCGCCATCACCACCACCGATCCGCATACCGCCAATGCCCTCATACAGATGGCCAATGAAGGCGACGCCGACATCCGCCGCCTCATGGCGGACCGGGACATGAGCGCCTCGCTGATCCCGCCGACCCCCGGTGCGCGCCGGGTCCGTCAGGCCAGCCGGTAGCCCACACCCGGTTCGTTGTGGATGATCGCCGGGCGCGACGGGTCATCGCAGAATTTCTCGCAGCAAAGCGACGATCGGCCTGAGATTGCGAGGCGAGGCCGGTAACCATGCACAAATGCTTGTGAGGACAACCGAACGACTGGCAGGAAAAGCCCGCATGTTGGACTCATGTTGCACATGATGGCAGCATCGATTAGCCTCATTGCGAAAGCGCGCCGCCATGGCGGTTCGACGCATCGGGAGGGGTTGGATCATGCCAATATGCGGCACCATCGGCGCGCGCCATGCGCCATTCTGGCGGCGCTTTCGCCTGGCCTTCTTCCTGCTTCTGGCCTGCGCGCTGGGACCCGGCGCCGCCTTTGCGGACAAGGCGCAGGCGGCGCCTCGCGCGGTCACGCCCCTGCCCGATGGCTGGCGCTTCTATCAGGGCGACCCGCAGGGCGCGGAAAGCCCCACGCTTGACGACAGCGGCTGGCGGCCGGTGTCGGTGTCCCATGACTGGGCGATCGCCGGCCCCTTCGACAAGGATGCGAAGGCGGCGGGTGAAAATGGCTTCCTGCCCAGCGGCGTCGCTTGGTATCGGCGCGCCCTGCCGCTCGCGCCAAAGCCGGGGCGGCGCTATTTCCTCGACTTTGACGGCATCATGGAACGCAGCGGCGTCTGGGTGAACGGCCATCATGTCGGCTATCGCCCGATGGGCTATGTCAGCCTGCGCTACGACATCACCCGCCATCTGCGCGCGGACGGGCGCAACATCATCGCCGTGCGCGCCGACACCTCCGCCGCTCCGTCCTCGCGCTGGTATAGCGGCGCAGGCATCTACCGGCATGTCCGCCTGATCGAAACCGGCGACGTCCACATCCCGCAGGGCGGCGCCTTCGTCCATGCCAGCGCGATCGACGGCGACCGCGCGACCATCGCCGTCGCCACCGACATCAGCAACGCCGCCGCGACGGCGGCGGAGGTGACGGTCGATCTGGTGCTGACCGATCCGCACGGGCGGCAGGTCGCGCACCGCGCCGCGCCCGCCGCCCTGGTCGACGCCGGCCGCACTCGCACCGTGGCGCTGGACGTGCCGCTGACGCAGTTGCGCCGCTGGGACTTGGACGATCCCGCCCTGTACCGCGCGACGATCCGCCTGCTCGCGGCCGACGGCGCGGTGCTGGATGATCGGCAGGTGCGCTTTGGCGTGCGCGACGCGCGGTTCGAGGCCGCGACCGGCTTCTGGCTCAATGGCCGCAACATCAAGCTGAAGGGCGTGGCGCTCCATCATGATGGCGGCGCGGTCGGCGCGGCGGTGCCGCTCGACGTCTGGCGCCAGCGCTTCACCGCGTTGAAGGCGCTGGGCGTCAACGCCATCCGCACCGCCCATAATGTCCCCAGCCCCGAATTTCTCGACCTCGCCGACGAACTCGGCCTCCTCGTCATGGACGAATTGTTCGACCAGTGGAACGTCGCCAAGACGCCGGAGGATTATCATCTCTTCTTCGGCGACTGGCACAAGCGCGACACGCTCGACATGGTGCGGCGCGACCGCAACCATCCCAGCATCATCCTGTGGAGCGCGGGCAACGAGATTCACGATACCGCCTATCCGGTCCAGGCCAAGGCGGCGCTGCGCAGCATCCTCGACATCATCCACGCCGCCGATCCCTCGCGGCCGGTGACGATGGCGCTGTTCCGCCCCAATGTGACCAAGGATTATGACAATGGCCTGGCCGACATGCTCGACGTCATCGGCCAGAACTACCGCGAGAATGAACTGATCGCCGCCAGCCGGCAAAAGCCCGACCGCAAGATCATCGGCACCGAAAACGGCCATAACCGCAGCAACTGGGTGCCGGTGCGCGACTATGCCCCCTATGCCGGCATGTTCCTGTGGACCGGCATTGATTATCTCGGCGAGGCGAACCGTTCGGGCTGGCCCAATATCCAGAGCCCCGCCGGGCTGCTCGACCGCACCGGCCGGCGGAAGATCATCGGCATGCAGCGCGAAAGCTGGTGGTCGGACAAGCCCGTCCTCCATGTCGTGCGCAATGCCGATCCCGATACCGCCGGCCCGGCGACTGACGGCGCGGGCGGGCCCAACCAGCCCGCCCTGCCCACCATGATCGCCGTTGCCACGCCCCGGCCCAAGGTCGCCCTGTTCGACGATTGGACGCCGCAGGACAGCAGCCCGCATGACGAAGTGATCGAAGTCTACAGCAATTGCGACCGGGTGGAGGCCTTTCTCAACGGCCGCTCGCTTGGCGCGCAGCCGATCCATGCCGATGCGTCGCCGCGCCGCTGGACCGTGCGCTATGCCCCGGGCGAGGTGCGCGCCCAATGCCTCGACGCGGGCCGGACGCAGGTCTCCGACAGTCTGCGCACTGCCGGCCCGCCGGTCGCCATTGAACTGGAGGCGGACGCGCCGACCGTGGGCTCGACCTTCGACGATCTCGTCTATGTCCGGGCGCGCGTCGTCGATGCCCATGGCGTGACCGTGCCGTCCGCCAGCCACCGCCTGCATTTCTCCGTCGCTGGCGCAGGAACGCTGGTCGCCACCGACAATGGCTCCTCGGTCGATCACACGCCCTTCGCTTCGCCGGATCGCGCGGCGCTCGACGGGCATGCCGTGGCGCTGGTGCGCGGCGCGGGCGCCGGCCGCCTGACCGTCAGCGCGACCGCCGATGGGCTGGCCCGCGGCGCCGTGACGCTTCAGGCCCGGCGCTGACCGACGCTCAGGGCTCGATCGCCGCCGGGTGCAGTTGCTGCCGGCGAAAGGCGGTCGGCGGCATCGACGCCAGCTTCGCGAAGAAGCGCGAGAAATAGGCCGCGTCGCTAAAGCCCAGCCGATGCGCGATCTCGCTGACGCTCATCGGCGTATAGGCCAGGCATCTCTTCGCCTCGGCCAGCAGATGGTCGTGCAGCAATTCGATCGGCGACATGCCGGTCACGCTCTTGCACGCCAGGCGCAGCTGCGACACGCTGACGCATAGCTGCGCCGCCAGGTCCGACACCGGCGGCTGGCGGAGATACTGCGCCTCAACCAGCAGGCGAAAACGCCGCACCAGTTCGGCTCGTCCGGTCAGCACCGCGTCAGGCCGGTCCTGCACCGGCCAGTGCCGCAGGAACAGCAGCAGCACCGACATCAGCTGGATTTCCGCCCCCAGCGCGCCGCCCCGGCGCCCCGCCTGCAATTCCTCGGTCAGGGCCGCCATTGCCGGCTCCACCTGCGCGTCGCAGCGCGCGGCCAGCGGAAAGACGCCGCCGCTCTCCAGCACATGACGCAATTCGGGCGCACGGATAAGCAGGTCGTCGAGATAATGAGTCTCGATCGTGATCACCCATCCCTGAGCGGCGCCGGCATAGTGGAACCCATGGATGCGGTGCGGCGGCACGACCATGACGCAGCCCGGCGCGAAGGCCTGATTGTCGCCGTCGATCATCATATGCCCCTGACCCTGCTGGCAATAGACGATCTGCGTCATGCGCGGATGGGTGTGCGGCTTGATGATCCAGCCCCGCTCACGGCATCTCTTGTCCAGCGGCTCGACATTGACGAACCAGTCGGGCCGGTCGCGGGCATCGCCATAGAGGATATAGCGCGGCACGGCGGCGGCGCTGACGCTGTTCCCCCCCGGCATCTTTGGCGAAAAGTCCAAATGATTTTCCGTTACCGCCATGGACTCGCTCTACCCCAAAGCAGAAGATCACGCAATTGATCGGGCGGGTTTTGGCCTGGCGGATCGACGTTTTTTAGGAGACGATGCTTGGTCAGGTCAGCCGCATCGCGCGCCCTCTCGCGCGCAGCCGCCATCCTGCCGGGCTGTCCATACGCAGGACGTTGACGTGGCTACCCTTATCGGCGCGATTGCCAGTTCCCATACCCCCACCATCGGTTTCGCGCTCGACGCCCGCAAGCAGGACGATCCGGCCTGGAAGCCGATCTTCGACGCCTATGGGCCGATCCGCCACTGGCTTGAGGACAAGCGGCCCGACGTGCTGCTGATGATTTACAATGATCATATCACTTCCTTCTTCTTCGATCATTATTCCGCCTTCTGCCTGGGCGTGGACGATCGCTATGCCGTCGCCGACGAAGGCGGCGGCGCGCGGCCGATGCCGCCGGTCGCGGGCGACGCCGCGCTCTCGCGCCACATCCTCCAGTCGCTGATGACCGACGAATTCGACATGAGCAGCTTTCGCGACAAGCCGCTCGACCATGGCATCTTCTCGCCGCTCTCGGTGCTGATGCCCCATGACGCACAGGGCTGGCCGACGCGGATCGTGCCGCTGCAGGTGGGCGTGCTGCAATTCCCCATCCCCACGGCCGGGCGCTGCTATCGCCTGGGCCAGGCGCTGCGCCGCGCGATCGAAAGCTATCCGCCGGACATCAAGGTCGCGATCGTCGCCACCGGCGGCCTGTCGCATCAGGTTCATGGCGAACGCTGCGGCTTCAACAATACCGACTGGGACATGCGCTTCCTCGACCTGCTCGAAAAGGATCCCGAAGCGCTCACCCGCATGACTCATGCCGACTATGCGCGCCTGGGCGGCATGGAAGGCTCGGAAGTCATCATGTGGCTGATCATGCGCGGCGCGCTGTCGGCGCGGATCAACCGCGTGCACCAAAGCTATTATCTGCCGTCGATGACCGCGATCGCGACCGCCATCTACGAAAACGAAGCCGCGCCCATGGACGAAGGCGACGCCGCCCGACACCGCGATCGCATGGCCGATCAGCTGCGCGGCGCCGACGCGCTGGAGGGCACCTATCCCTATACGCAGGAACGCAGCGCCCAGGGTTGGCGCGTCAATCGCTTCCTCCATCGCCTGGTCGATCCCGACCACCGCGCCCGCTTCCTCGCCGACGAGGCGAGCGAACTGGCCGCCGCCGACCTCAGCGACGAAGAGCGCGACCTCATCCGCCGGCGCGACTGGCGCGGGCTGATCCACCATGGCGCCATCTTCTTCCTGCTGGAAAAGCTCGGCGCCGTCAGTGGCGTTTCCAACCTCCACATCTACGCCGCCATGCGCGGCGAAACGCTGGAGGACTTCCAAAAGACCCGCAACCAGCAGGTCATCTATTCGGTCGCCGCGCCCGTCGACCAGGACTGATCGTCCCCGCGGGCATGTTCAAGGAAAGTAGGTAGAGGATATGAGTGAACTGGACCCGCGGGCGATCATCGCGCGCGAACCCATGCATTTTCGCCAGGTGATCGCCATCGGCATCGCCACGGCGCTGAACGCGCTCGACGGCTTCGACGTGCTGTCGATCAGCTTCGCCGCGCCCGGCATCGCCCGGGACTGGGGCATTGATCGCGCCGCGCTCGGCCTCGTCCTGTCGATGGAGCTGATCGGCATGGGCATCGGCGCCCTCATCCTGGGCGCCATGGCCGACCGGATCGGCCGCCGCCCGACCATCCTCTCCTGCCTCGTCATCATGGCGGCGGGCATGTTCCTCGCCTCGACGGCGCAGAATGTCACCATCCTCTCTGCCTACCGGCTCTTCACGGGTCTCGGCATCGGCGGCATGCTGGCGGCGACCAACGCGATCGTCGCCGAATGTTCCAATGCGCGCCGCCGCAACCTGGCCGTGGCGATCATGGCGGGCGGCTATCCCGTCGGCGCGATCATCGGCGGGTCGATCGCCTCGCTGCTGCTCGCCTCGACCGGCCGCTGGCAGACCGTGTTCGAATTCGGCGCAATCCTGACCGCCTGCTTCATCCCCATCGTGCTGTGGCTGGTGCCCGAAACCATCGCCTTCCTGCTGCACAAGCGGCCCGCCGGCGCGCTGGAGAAGATCAACCGCACCATGGTGCGCCAGGGTCGCGCCCCGCTCGACGCCCTGCCGCCCCGCGACGAAGCGCCGCAACGCTTCAGCTTCGGCCAGTTCTTCGCGCCCGGCATGGCCAGCGTCACCCTGCTGCTGATCCTCGCCTATTTCGCGCACATGATGACCTTCTACTTCCTGGTGAAGTGGATTCCCAAGATCGTCACCGACATGGGCTACCCGCCCGCGCTGGCGGGCAGCGTGCTGGTCTGGGCCAATGTCGGCAGCGCCACCGGCTGCCTGGTGCTTAGCCTGATGACGCAGAAGGTCGGCGTACGTCCGCTGGTGATCGGCGCGATGATCTGCGGCGCCGTCGCGGTCGCGGTGTTCGGCCAGGGCTTCAGCACGCTCGCCAGCCTGGGCGTCATCGCCTGCATCGGCGGCTTCTTCACCAATGCCGCCACCGCCGGTCTCTACGCCGTCATCGCCCAGTCCTTCCCGGCCGCGCTGCGCGCCGGCGGCACGGGCCTGGTGATCGGCGTCGGCCGCGCGGGCGCCGCGCTTGGGCCAATCGTCGCCGGCCTGCTCTTCGCCAGCGGCACCCCGCTCTCGCTCGTCGCCCTCCTCATGGCGGGCGGCACGCTGGTCGGCGGCATCGCCCTGGCGCTGGTGCGCTACCGCGAAAACGCCATCGCCTGATGCGCTGGGCGGGCTGAGGCCCGCCCGCTTGCCCGTTCGCCTGCGATTGATTAGGAGAAGATATATGTCGCGCCGTTTTTCGCGGCTTGCGGGCCTTGCCTGCGCCGCGCCCCTCTCGCTGGCTCTGGCGTCCGTCGCCTCGGCCCAGTCCGTCGCCCCCGATGATGACGCCAAGGACAGTTCCGGCGGCCCGCAGGCCTCCGCCTCGCCACCGGGCATCCGGCCCGCCCGGTCGCAGCCCGCCCCCGCAGAAGCGCTGCCCGGCGGGCGCAAGGGCCCGCCCGGCGTGCCGCAGGCGATCCGCTGGACCGAAGACTGGTCGAAGAAGCCGGCTGACGACGCCCCCTTCCTGGAGAAGATCCGCCACATCTCGCTCGATGCGGACGATAACGTCTATCTCTCCATCGGCGGGGAGGCGCGGGTCTATTACACCAACTGGAAGCACTCGACCCTTGGCCTGCGCGCCAATGACGACAATGATCCGGTGCAGACCCGGCTGCGGCTGGTCGGCGACTTGCATGTCGGCCCCTATGTCCGCGCCTATGTCGAACTGGGCGACAATCGCGAGCATGGCGAACAATTCGCCACGGCGCCCAATGAAGACCATATCGACCTTTATCAGGCGTTCATGGACGTCACCGTGCCGCTGGGCGACGCCGGCAAGCTGACCGTCCGCCCCGGGCGTTTCGAAATGCCGCTGGGCAATGGCAAGCTCGTGGGCATCCGCGAAGGGCTCAACATGCGCTTCACCTATCAGGGACTGCGCACCACCTATATCCTTCCCGGCAAGCTGTCGGTGGATGCCTTCGCTCTGCGCCCGGTCGCGATCTCGGCCGACAGCTTCGATGATACGGGCGACGCCGGCAAGGCGTTCAAGGGCATCTACGTCAGCGCACCCAAGGCGATCGCCGGCTTCGGCACCGACGCCTATTGGTATCGCTATGACCGCAGCAACGCGACCCTGCGCGAAGGCATGGGCGAGGACCAGCGCACCAACTGGGGCGCGCGCCTGTGGAAGCGCACGCCGCGATTCGACTTCGACCTGGAGGGCACGATCCAGCGCGGCAGCTTTGCCGATCAGGATATTCGCGCCTGGGGCGTCATGCTGGAAGCCGGCTATAGCTGGCCGTCCATACCGATGAAGCCGCGGCTCGGCCTGCGCGCCAACGCCTTCAGCGGCGATGATGACCTCAGCGACGGCAAGGCCGGCACGTTCGTTGCGGCCGCGCCCCGCCTGCCGCTCTACAGCGAAGCCGCCTTCTTCAACTTTTCCAACATGATGGATCTCTATCCCTCGCTGACGCTCAAGCCGGTCGACAATGTCACGCTGATGGCAGGCCCGGACTTCCTCTGGCGCCAGGACAAGGCGGACGGCGTCTATATCGGCCCGGCTGGCGCGTCCTTCGCGCCCTATGACGGATCGCGCTATGTCGGCACGGCGCTCAATCTCGAAGCCTCCTGGTAGACGACCCGGCGGCTGAGCTTCCGCCTGTTCGAAACCTATTTTTCCGCGGGCGACGGTTTCGCGCGCAATGGTGGGCGCAACGGCAATTATTTCGGGCTGCTGTCCAGCTACCGTTTCTGATCGTTACCCATGGGGCAGTGGCGCATCGGCGTCACTGTCCTCATCGACAGATTTGCTCCTCATGCAGTGCGACCCGCACCGTGTCGCGCTGCTTTTCCGGACGGAAATAAATGGAATGAGCTGGGCCATCCCCGGCTTCAGTTCCGCCTCGATGTCCTCGATCAGCGCTTCGCCCCCGCCTATGGACAGGCCATCGGCGAAATCCGCGCTGATCGCCAAGAACGCGACCCGAGCGGTCTCGCGACCTCGAAACCCGGGTAATTTCACAGATTGTTAGTTAGCTAACGAACTATTATTTGCTGGCTCCGCGCTTGTGTCGCCTTCGCTGTCCGACTTGCTGCTATCGCTTCAGGGGATCGAAAGCCTCGCCCTCTGGTTTGACCCTTGATGGACATCGCGATCAATCCCGAATGGCAGCGCCTTCTTCCCTCTGCGCTGGGCGGCGCGCTGCTGTTGTTCCTGTTCTTCAGCATCCCCTTCATCGGCCGCATCCTGCGCGCCTTGCTGTCGATCGGGCTGCTGGCGATCGGGCTGCTGGTGCTCGCCCAGCGCGTCCCGTTCGATCCTGCCCTCTCGCAGATCCAGTCGCGCCTTGGCCTTGGCGAACAGGCAGCGGTCGGCGACACGGTGCGCATCCGCATGTCGCCCGACGGCCATTTTTGGGCTCGCGCCACGGTCAATGGCGTGCCGCGCCGGATGCTGATCGACAGCGGCGCCACCGTCACCGCCCTTTCGCAAGACACTGCCCGCGCTGCATCGGTGACGGTGCAGGATGGCTTGGTCCCCGTCCTTATGCGGACCGCCAACGGCACTGTCCGGGTCCAGACCGGCACCGTGGATCGGCTGGCCCTCGATGGCCTGGAAGCCCGCGATCTCAGCGTCGTCGTCTCGCCTGCGCTGGGCGATGTCGACATATTGGGCATGAACTTCCTGACCCAGCTTGCCTCCTGGCGGGTCGAGGGCCGCACCCTCATCCTGGAACCCGCGCCGCCGGCCTAGGCCAGCGTCACAGCAGCTTGTCGAGCGTGATCGGCAGGTCGCGCACGCGCTTGCCCGTCGCGTTGTAGATCGCGTTGGCGACCGCCGCGCCCGTGCCGGTGATGCCGATCTCGCCGATGCCGCGCGCACCCATCGGCGTATGCGGATCGGGAATGTCGGTCCACATCACGTCTATTTCCGGCACGTCCATATGCACCGGCACATGATATTCGGCCAGGCTCGGGTTCATGATCCGGCCGCTGCGCTCGTCGAACTGCGTCTCCTCCATCAGCGCCAGGCCCAGCCCCATGATGATGCCGCCCCGGAACTGGCTCGCCGCCGTCTTGGGGTTGAGGATGCGGCCGCAGTCGAAGGAGCCGAGGAAGCGCGTGACGCGCGGTTCGCCGGTCACGACATTCACTCGCGCCTCGCAGAACATCGCGCCATGGCTGTGCATCGACCAGTGCATCGTCTCCAGCGGCTGGGGCGGCTCGGCCTCGACGCTGATCGTCGTGCGCTGCGCCCGGTTCAGGATGGAGGCATAGCTTTCATGCCGGCTCGGATCGTCCAGCTTGGCAAGGCCGCCATCCTGGCTTCCGACCTCATCGGGCTTCAGCCCCGCCAGCGGCGAGTCATTGCCCGCCAGCGCCAGCAGTTCCGCCACCAGCTTGTTATAGGCCGCGATCACCGCCGCGCCGATCGACGCGGTCTGCTGCGATCCGCCCGCCAGCACCAGGCCAGGCAGGGTCGAATCCCCATAGTTGAAGCGAATGCGCTCCATCGGCAGGCCCAGCCGCTCGGCCGCGACCTGCGTCTGCGCGGTGGACGTTCCCATCCCCATCTCGTGCGCGGCAATGTCGATCGTCGCTTCGCCCTCGCGCGACAGGGTGATGCGGGCCGCGCCCCCGGGCATGCGATAATAGGGGTAGGTCGCGGTCGCGCAGCCAACGCCCACCAGCCACTCGCCCTCACGCCGGGCGGCGGGCACGGCGCTGCGCGCGTCCCAGCCGAACCGCGCCGCCCCGTCGCGCCAGGCCTGAGCGATATGACGGGAGGAAAAGGGCAGGCCGGAAATCGGGTCCTTCTCCGGCTCGTTGCGCAGCCGCAGGTCGATCGGGTCCATGCCCAGCTTCTCGGCCAGCTCGTCCATCGCGCATTCCAGCGCGAAGGTGCCGACCGCCTCGCCGGGCGCGCGCATGAAGGTGTTGCTGATCATGTCCAGCTCCACCTGCTGCACGTCCAGCAACATGGTCCGCGCCGCATAGGCGCTGCGCGTCGGCAGGATGAAGGGTTCGGGCATGACGTTATGCGCCGTCTTGGCGGTGACGCCGCGATGGATCAGCGCGGTCAGCGTCCCATCCTTCTCCGCGCCGAGCGCCACATGCTGCTGGGTCAGCGACCGGCCGCCCACCGTGCGATAGACGCCTTCGCGCGTCAGCATCAGCCGCACCGGCCGCTGGGCCAGCCTGGCCGCCGCCGCCGCGATGATATGATGCTGCCACAGCGTCTTGCTGCCAAAGCCGCCGCCGACATAGGGGGAGGTGATCAGGATCTGCTCGGGCTGCAGCTCGAACACCTGCGCCAGCGTCCAGGCCGAATGGGCGACCGCCTGCTGCGCGTCATGGATGCGCAGCGTATCGCCGTCCCAGGCGAGCGTCACGGCATGCAGCTCGATCGGATTATGATTGTGGCGCGGCGTGCGGTAGTCCGCCTCGATGCTGACCGGCGCCTTTGCCAATGCCTTTTCCGCGTCGCCCAGCTTGTCGTGCAGCGGCTGGCCCATGAATTGGGACGGCTTGGTGCCGGCCGCGATCGCCGCTTCGAAATCCGTGTCCGCCGCCTCCGCCTCATAGGTGACGCGGATCAGCGACTTGGCATGGTCCGCCTGTTCCTGCGTCGCCGCCAGCACCACCGCGATCGGCTGGCCGTTCCAGCAAATGGCGTCGTCCTGCATCACCGGGATGCTGTCGCCCGCCGCGGCCTTGGGATCGCTCATGAACAGCGGCGCGGGCTTGAGCCGCGGGGCATTATGGTGCGACATGACCAGCACCACGCCCGACGCCGCCTCCGCCGCCGCGACGTCCAGCGACGCGATGCGGCCGCGCGCCACGCTGCTATAGGCGATCGCCGCATAGACCATGTCCGCCATGGGGAATTCGGCGGCGAAGGGCGCCGCGCCCGCGACCTTGAGCGGCCCGTCGATACGCGACACGGGCTTGCCGATCGATCCATGCTGGTGGCGGATCAGCGGGTCAGGTTCGCCGCCCGGTATCCAGCTGTCGGGGGCGAGCGCCACCGCCTTGGCCATCGCGCCCTGCATCAGGCCTTGCGCCAGCGCCTTGCCGCTTTCGATCAGGCTCATGCTTCCTCCATCAGCTGGGTCAGGACCGCAACGATGGTCCGCTGCGCCAGTTCGACCTTGAAGCCATTGTCCCGCAGCGGCCGCGCATCGGCCAGTTCGGCGCGGGCGGCGTCTAGAAACAGCGCCGCGCTGGCCGGCTGCCCGCGCAGCGCCGCTTCGGCGCGGGTCGCCCGCCAGGGCTTGTGCGCGACGCCGCCCAGCGCCAGCCGCACGTCCGCGATCCGCCCATCCTCCATGTCCAGAGCTGCCGCCACCGACACCAGCGCGAAGGCGTAGCTCGCCCGGTCGCGCACCTTGCGGTAGGTCGATCGCCGCGCGAAGGCCAAGGGCGGCAAGGCGATGCCGGTGATTAATTCTCTGGGTCGAAGCAGCGTCTCCACGTCCGGCCGATCTTCGGGCAGGCGATGGAAATCCACAAAGGCAATGGCGCGCGCGCCATCCGCCCCCTGCACATGGACCACCGCATCCAGCGCCGCGAGCGCCACGCACATGTCGGACGGATGAGTCGCGATGCAGGCGTCGGACGCGCCCAATATGGCGTGGTTGCGGTTCAGTCCACCGATCGCGTCGCAGCCTTCGCCCGGTGCCCGCTTGTTGCAGCGCGCGCCGTCGACATCGTAGAAATAGAGGCAACGAGTCCGCTGGAGCAAGTTGCCGCCCACCGTCGCCATGTTGCGGATCTGCGCGCTCGCCCCGGCGACGATCGCGCGCGCGAGCAGCGGGTAGCGGTCCCGCACCAGCCGATGCTCCGCCACCGCCGTGTTGCGCGCCGCCGCGCCGATCAGCAGGCCGCCATCGGGCTGCTCGGCGATCGCGCTGTCCAGTCCGGTGACGTCGATCAGGGACGCCGGCCGCTCGATCGTCTCGCGCATCAGATCGACCAGGTTGGTCCCGCCGCCCAGATATTTGCCCGCAGCGCCGGCCTGCTGCCCGGCCTCGCTCGTCGTCGCTGCGCGATGATAGGTGAAAGGTGTCATTGCGCCACCTCCGCGACGCTTTCGGTGATCGCGTCGATAATCCCGTTATAGGCGCCGCACCGGCAGAGATTGCCGCTCATCCGCTCGCGCACCTCCTCCTGACTGAATGCGATCGCCTCGTCGCCCAGGTCCTCGGTGACATGGCTCGGCACGCCCCGTTGCAGTTCGGCGATCATGCCGACGGCGGAGCATATCTGCCCCGGCGTGCAATAGCCGCACTGGAACCCGTCATGCTGGACGAAGGCGCGCTGGATCGGATGCAGGTCGTCGGCGCTGCCCAGGCCCTCGATCGTGGTGATCTCCTGCCCGTCATATTGCACCGCCAGCGCCAGGCAGGACAGGATGCGCTCGCCATTGACCAGGATGGTGCAGGCGCCGCAGGCGCCCTGGTTGCAGCCCTTCTTGGTCCCGCTCAGATGCTCCTGCTCGCGCAGCAGATCGAGCAGCGACATGCGCGGGTCCTGGGGAAGCGCGACCGGCGCGCCGTTGACGTTGATGCTCATGCCTGTCTCCCTGTTGCGCACGCCTTCACGACGGCGGGCGAGGCGATCATGTCACTGGCCGGTCGCGCGCATGATGGTGCTGGACGGGCAAGGGCGGCAGCCAGCTTTCCCGCCGGATCGTCCAGCTTTCATACTCGGGCGTGAAAATATCCGGGGCGTCCAGCGTGCCCAGATGCACCTCGACCTCACCGGCGCTGGCCGCAAAGACCGACGAACCGCAGACGTCGCAAAAATTCCGGCTGCCAAAGCGGCGCGGCGTTCCCGTCACGGACACCGCGCCTTCCGGGAAGATCGCCGCCGCGTAGAACACTGCGCCATGATGCTTGCGGCAATCCATGCAGTGGCAGATCGCCACCCGTTCGGGCGCGCCCGTCATGGCGATCCGCACTGCTCCGCACAGACAGCCGCCTTCAACCATGGGCCAATCTCCTCCGGACCGCGGCTCAGTCGAGCGCCTTCATCTTGCGATCCGCCCATGCCTTGCCGGCGTCGCCGCCCCACAGAAGCCAGGCGATGAAGCCGGCGGACGGATCGCTGTCCGAATCCCACGCATGCGCCTTGCCCTGTTTGTCGACGGCGTGGCGGGCGAAGAAACTGTGCATCGACTTCACATCCTTCTCATCCACCTCGCGCCGCTCGGCCAGTTGCTGTGCGCGGCGCACGCCAACGTCCGTGCCGCCACGGCCGAATTTCTCCGGCAGGCGAAGGCCGCGTCGTGCTGCCGCGGCCATCTTCTGGGTGGGGATGAAACTCTGGGCCATGCGCGTCTTCGTCGATCGGATGCCTCAGGCGTCGTCGTCCATGATGGCGCCGCCGCTTTCCTCTTCCTCCAGCAGCACGGCCGACGCGCCATTGGCCGAGAGGCGCACGGTATCGCCCTCGACCTCGGCGACCAGCCCACCCGATATATAATGGTGATGATCGTCGTGCGATCCGCTGTCGGCCTTGATCAGCTTGATGCGGTCGCCTTCCACCTTGTCGACCGTGCCGACATGCACGCCGTCGGCGCCGATGATGTTCATATGCTCACGGATTGCGCTTAGATCAGCCATGGTCATCTCCTCGGGGAAAATAGGGGAACGCGTCATGCGCGGATTGGATGCGGCCACTCGGCGCGCGGATGCCACCGTTACACGCACCACGCTCAGAGATGGGCCGACGACACCCAATGCCGTGACAGCGGCCCGTCCAGCCCCGCGACCGGGTCCGTGGCGGGAAAGGGCAGGTCCAGCATGCGCCGCCAATCCTCCGGCGTGGGCGCGTCGCGCCGGATGTCCCACGCCTGTCCTTCAGGATAGCCGCCGACCACCAGGAAATCATCGCTGCTCTGGCAGGCGCAATGACCCGTGCCCGTCGGCAGCAGCAGCGCATCGCCCCCTGTCACCTCGATCTCTCGTCCATCCGGCCCGCCGATCATCAGCGTTGCCGACCCGGCCGCGACGCCCAGCACCTCATGCGCGGTCGAATGATAATGATGATAGTCATAGATGCCGTCGCGCCACTGGGCGGGCCAGCCATGCTGCTGGAAGCGCGCTTCGAACGCGGCGGCCGCGTCTTCGCGCGATGCAGGCGTCATCGCCTGGCGGTAAAGAATGACCGGCAGCTTCGCATTATTGGGCACCCAGCCATGTTCCGCCAGAAGATAGGTTTCGATCCGCATGCACGCCTCCTGTCCTCGCCCAATAACCGGTCAGATGGCGCAAGCGATCCATCGCGGTGGCACGGAACAAGGAGGGGAGCCCTCCTGACAATATTGCGCGAGGTTAAGGCAATTTCGATGCTGCTTTTTCCCTTGGGCTGATAATGGTGCGCCATGACCATCGACGCCTCGCGCAGACCATCCCCACTCTCGCCTGTTTGGAGCGAGGCAGAACGCATCGCGGCACTGGAAAGCTACGCCATCCTCGACACGCCTGCGGAGGCCGATTTCGACGACATCGCGCTGCTTGCGGCGCAGGCGCTCGACGCGCCGATCGCGGTCATCAACCTGATCGCCAGCGACCGGCAGTGGTTCAAGGCGCAGGTGGGCCTTGGCGTGCGCGAAATGCCGCTGGACGTGTCGATCTGCGCGCAGGCGCTGTTGCAGGATGATTTCATGGTCGTGCCGGACACGCGGCAGGACTCTCGCTTCATCGACAATCCGCTCGTGACCGCGGACAATGGCCTGCGCTTCTACGCAGGCGCGCTGCTGCGGGCGCCCAGCGGCGTGCCGATCGGCACGCTCTGCGTCCTGGACCACAAGCCGCGCGCCGCGGGCGTCACGGATCAGGAGCGCCGCGTGCTGGAAGTGCTGGCGCGGCAGGTCATGACCCAGCTGGAGCTGCGCAAGATCATCGCGCTGACCGACGGCCGCGCCGACGACCTTCGCGCGGAGATCGGCCAGCGCGCCGAGGCCGAATCCGCGCTCCGCAGCGTTGAGGAACGCTATCGCCTGGCCAGCCGCGCGACCAACGACGCGATCTGGGACTGGGATTTCTCGACCGACCATGTCCTCTGGAACGAGGCGATCGAGCGGACCTACGGCTACAGCCCCGCCGATGTCGGCCCGACGGGCGACTGGTGGATTGGCCACATCCATCCCGACGACCGCGAGCGGGTCGCCCACGGCATTCATGAGGCGATCGACGGTAAAGCCGTCAACTGGTCGGACGAATATCGCTTCGCCCGCGCCGACGGCGGCTATGCGCCGGTGCTCGACCGCGGCTTCATCATCCGCGATGCCTCCGGCAAGGCGACCCGGATGATCGGCGCGATGCTCGACCTCACCGAACGGCGGGAGCGCGAACTGGCGCTTACCGCCAGCAATGAACGGTTCGAGGCCGCCGTCGCGGCGATCGACGGCTATCTGTGGACCAACAGCGCGGACGGGGAAATGCGCGGCCACCAGCCAGGCTGGGCCGCGCTTACCGGTCAGAGCGAGAAGGAATATCAGGGCTATGGCTGGGCGAACGCCGTCCATCCCGACGATGCCCAGCCCACGATCGATGCCTGGAACGAAGCCGTGGCGCAGCGTCACATGTTCATATTCGAACATCGCCTGCGCTGCGCGGACGGGCAGTGGCGCCGCTTCTTCATTCGCGCCGTGCCCATGTTCGACGCCGACGGACGCCTGCGCGAATGGGTCGGCATCCACACCGACGTGACGCTGCAGCGCGAACAGGAGGAGGCGCTGGCCGCCAACGAGATGCGGCTGCGCTTCCTGGACGATCTCAGCCGCGAAATCGCCGACGCCAATGACGCGGACGCCGTGATGGCGATCACCACCCGCATGGTGGCGACGCATCTTGGCCTGTCCAATTGCGCCTATGCCGACATGGATGAGGATCAGGACGGCTTCACCATCCGGGGCGACTGGGCGGCGCCCGGTTCGCCCTCGATCATCGGGCATTACCACCTGCGGGATTTCGGGGCGCTCGCGCTGGAGCGGCTGCACGCAGGCCTGCCGCTCATCATCAACGACAATGCGCGCGATCTGCCACCGCATGAGGCCAAGACCTTTCAGGACATCGGCATCGCCGCGACCATCTGCATGCCGCTGATCAAGGGCAGCCGCCTGACCGCGCTGATGGCCATCCACGACCATGAACCGCATGACTGGACCGCGTCCGAACTGCGGCTGATCGCCTCGGTCGCCGAACGGTCCTGGGCGCATATCGAGCGTGTCCGCACCACGGCGGCGCTCGCCGAACTCAACGCCAGCCTGGAAGAGCGGGTCGAGGAGCGTTCGCGCCAGCTGCTCGCCGCCGAGGAGGCACTGCGCCAGGCGCAGAAAATGGAGGCGGTGGGCCAGTTGACCGGCGGCATAGCGCACGACTTCAACAATATGCTGACCGGCGTGATCGGGTCGCTTGACCTGCTGCAACGCCATCTGGCGACCGGGCGCGCCGATCGCGTCGCGCGCTATATAGACACCGCCATGACCTCCGCCCAGCGCGCCGCGGCGCTGACCCAGCGCCTGCTCGCCTTCTCGCGCCGACAGTCGCTCGATGTGACGGCGGTCGACGTCAGCGGTCTGGTCGCCGGCATGGAGGACATGCTGCGGCGGACGCTGGACGAGAATATCCGGCTCGACGTGCGCCTGGCCGACGACACCTGGCTGGTCAGGACCGATCATAATCAGCTCGAAAGCGCCTTGCTCAACCTTGCCATCAATGCGCGCGACGCCATGCCCCATGGTGGAACGCTCACCATAGAGGCGCGCAACAGTCCGCTGGACGCCGCGCAGGTCGATGGCGTGGACGGGTTGCAGGCCGGCGACTTCGTCGAGATCTGCGTGTCGGACACCGGCACGGGCATGAGCGAGGATGTGCTCGCCAAGGCGTTCGACCCCTTCTTTACCACCAAGCCGATTGGCGCGGGCACCGGTCTTGGCCTGTCGATGGTCTATGGCTTTGCCCGGCAATCGGGCGGCCATGTCCGCATCGTTTCCGTGCCCGAACAGGGCACGACGATCCGGCTGTTGCTGCCGCGCCATGTCGGCGAGCAGGAAGAGGCGGGCGCGGCCGGGATCGAGGTGCGCGTCGCCGAACCGGGCGAGTGCGTCCTGCTGGTCGAGGATGATCCGTCCGTCCGGCTGCTGGTCTGCGATGTCCTCAACGACCTGGGCTATGAAGTATGGCAGGCGCCCGACGGCCAGGCCGCGATCGCGCTGGCGCAGACCATGCGCCGCATCGACCTGCTGATCAGCGACGTGGGCCTGCCGGGGATGAACGGACGCCAGCTTGCCGACATATTGCGCGGCGACCGACCGGACCTTCGCATCCTCTTCATCACCGGCTATGCTGAGCGCGCCGCGATCCGCGGGGAGTTTCTGGGTCAGGGTATGGAAATGATTGCCAAGCCCTTCGCCATGGATGTCCTCTCGGCCAAGATACGCGAGATGATCGAGACGCTCGCGCCGGCGCCCTGATCGCCGGTGAACATACCGGTGAACATAAGGCGGCATTTCAGGGTTAAGCTGGAATGTCGGCTTTTTCCTCTCCCGAACCCTATATTCTCTGGCTGACCGGCGCGGGCGTGCTGATCACGCTGGTGGCGTGGCTGCCGCTGGCGCTGAAGCGCCTGCCGCTCTCGCTGCCGATCATCTGCATGGCGGCCGGGGCCGCCATCTTCCTCATCCCGGCCGTCAGCTTTCGCCCCTTGCCCATGATCCTGCCGGACATTGCCGAACGGCTGACCGAATTCGTCGTCATCATCGCGCTGATGGGCGCGGGGCTGAAGCTCGATCGCCTCTTCAGCTGGCGCAGGTGGAACGTCACCTGGCGGCTGCTGGGCATCACCATGCCGCTGTCGATCGCCGCGATCATGCTGATCGGCGTCACTCTGCTCGGCCTGCCCTGGCCGGTCGCGCTGCTGCTGGGCGCCTGCCTTGCGCCCACCGACCCGGTGCTGGCCGCCGACGTGCAGGTCGGCCCGCCCAAAAGCGGCGAGGAGGACGAGGTGCGGTTCGGCCTCACGTCCGAAGCCGGGCTCAATGACGGGCTTGCCTTCCCCTTCGTCAATCTGGCGATCGCGCTGGCCGCTGCGTCGAGCGCGTCCGAGTCCTGGCTGCAGCAATGGCTGCTCCATGATGTGCTGTGGGAAGTGTCGGTCGGCCTGCTGGGCGGCTGGGCCGTGGGCTGGCTGTTCGGCTGGCTGACCTTCCATGTCCCGGCCCGCAGCCGGCTGGTTCAGACCGGCGACGGGCTGATCGCGATCGCGGCTACCCTGATCTCTTACGGCGTCGCAGAGATGCTCGACAGCTATGGGTTCCTGGCGGTGTTCGTCACCGCCCTGACGCTGCGCCGGTCGCACCGCGATCATGAGTTTCAGCGCGACATGCATGCCCTTACCGAACAGGTGGAGCGGCTGGCGATGATGGTGCTGCTGATCCTGTTCGGCGGCGCGCTGGTCAGCGGACTGCTGGCGCCGCTGGTCTGGCAGGATCTGGTCGCCGCCATCGCGATCATCCTTATCGTGCGACCGGCCGCGGGACTGATCGGCCTCATCGGCATGCCGGCCGAGCGCAGCGAGAAGATGACGCTCGCCTTCTTCGGCATCCGCGGCGTCGGGTCCTTCTACTATCTCGCTTATGCACTCAACCATGGCGATTTCGGATCGGGCGAGCGGCTCTGGGCGATCATTGGCCTGGTGGTGCTTCTGTCCATCCTGCTCCACGGCCTCAGCGTCACGCCGGTCATGCGCGCCATGGACCGGCAGCAGGGTCGAGACCCCGACCAACCGGACCCGGGACGGGCGAATGACGACGTCGCCAAATGAGCAAAGCCGCCGGAAAACAGCTTAACCTGCGTTTCAATACGTGGGACGCCGGGGAACGGCGCGCAGAACAGGGGGTTACAGGCGGCAGGAGACGATCATGAAAATCGATTTTGGCGCTTATGATGGCGCGACCGCTGCACCCTTTGCGTTTGAAGACAGGTCCTTCCAGCTGTCGAGCGAAACCGACCGGCTGACGGATGTTCTGCTATGCCCGCCCCATTATCTAGCGCCCGTGCCCTGCTGCGCCGTGACGCGGCAGAATCTCGCGCAGGGGCTGGTGACGCAAGTGGATGAAGCGCAGCGGCAGCATGGCGTGCTGGTGCAGTTGCTCCAGTCGCAGGGCGTGCGTTGCCACATGTTGACGCCCGATCCCGACCTTGCCGACATGTGTTTCACCCGCGATGTCGGCGTCTCGACGCCCTGGGGCATGGTGGCGCTCAATCCAGCCATGCCGCACCGCCAGGCGGAGGTCGACCGCTTGACCAATGCCTATCGCGACTGGCGCGTGCCGGTGCGGCGGATCACGAGCGGCACGATCGAAGGCGGCGATGTCTGCGTTGCCCGCGAAGGCTTGCTGATCCTGGGCATGTCGGGCGAGCGCAGCTCGGCCGCTGGCGTCGAGGAATTCTCCGCCCCCTTCCGCGCGGCCGGCTGGGACGTGCTTATCTGCCCTTTCCATTCCGACCATCTGCATCTCGACACGATCTTCTGCATGGTGGACCGGCATCAGGCGATTGGCTGCGCCGACCTGCTGGACCCCGGTTTCGTCCGGGCGCTGAGCGTGCATGGCGTGTCGCTCATCCCCCTTCCCGAAACGGTCGCGCCGTCGCTGGGATGCAATATCCTGTCCTTGGGCGACCGGCGGATCGTCACCAGCACCGATGCTATCGTCCCGCCCCTGCTTCGCCAGGCGGGCTATCGCGTCATGGAAGTCGATATCTCGCAGTTCACCGCCTGTGGCGGGGGCGTCCACTGCCTGACGCAGCCGCTCCGCCGCGTGCCCACAGGGGAGTGAGCGGGTCGGCGGCTGCGACCAAAATGCGTCGCCTGCAAAAATGCTCACGCAAGCTTCGGGAACGTTCCGCACGCACGCCCGTTTGACAAGAACGAATTAGGAACAAATGGAGCATCTTCACCATGGCCGACGAATTGCATAATCCCAAGCTCGATGCGCATCCCGGCTCCAATACGGAGAAGGATCCGGAAAGCTGGGTATCGGGCGACGATCCGATGACCGGCGCACAAGCCTCCTACCTCACCACCCTGTGCGAAGAGGCCGGCGTCGATGCGCCCGCCGAAGGACTGAGCAAGGCGGAGGCGTCGAAAGAGATCGACGCGCTGAAAGCGCAACTCGGCCGCGAGTGAGCGCCTTGCACCCTGACTGATGCATGAACAAGCTGACGCTGAAATCTGGTTCAGCGGAGCGGTCCCTTCGCAGCTCGCCACATTGCATTGTTCCGATGATGGACACGCATGTCGCTGGTTACTGTAGGATTTGCAACGGGCACCGCCTTCTTGGTCGGTCTTATCGCGACCTCGCACATGCTCTCGCAGCTTTTGATCCTCCCCATCGACATGCGCCATTCTTGACGACCGGACCAATCCTTGCGATCTGCCGATGGTCGAGGTTCCTCATCTCAGCTTTGGGGTGGGGCTAAGACGGGAAGCCGGTGGCGCTCGCAAGGGCGGAATCCGGCGCTGCCCCCGCAACTGTATGCGGCGAGCGGCGGCCCCTGGATGCGCCACTGGCGGTCTGCCCCGAGCGATTGGGCATGGCGCTGGGAAGGCCGGGACCGACGTGTCGACCCGTGAGCCAGGAGACCTGCCTCCGACGCGATAACGACCACCGGCGGGGTGTCCGGTCTGGCCGCTGCTGTGCGAGGGCCAGTCGGGCCCTGGCATGTTTGCGCCTGGACTGCGTCCTCCCGCACATATTGCGAGAGCCATGACTATCCACATCCCCCAGGCGCCCGCCGCCGCCCTGCAAGTGATCGATATGGTCTTCCCCGGGAATACCAATCACCATGGCACGCTGTTCGGAGGCGTGGCGCTAGCCCATATGGACAAGATCGCGTTTATCGCGGCCGCGCGCCATGGTCGCGCACCATTCGTCACCGCCTCGTCGGAAAAGATCGATTTCGCCGCGCCCGCTCATAGAGGCGAGATGATCGAGGCGACCGCCCGTATCATCCGCGTCGGGCGCAGGTCGCTCGATGTCGAGGTCGAATTGATCGCGGAGGGCACGGTGAACGCCGAGAGGCGCCTCTGCACGCGCGGGCGCTTCACGCTCGTGGCGGTGAAGGGACCGGACACGCGCTTGCCCTTGCCGCCGCTCAAGGACGCCGCACCGACAGACGATGGCCGGCTCCATATGGTCGACATGGTCTTCCCGGGCGAAACGAACCATTATGGCACCCTCTATGGCGGCGACGCGCTGAAGATGATGGGCAAGGCAGCCTTCATCGCAGCGACGCGCTGCAGTCGCGCCGTGATCGTCATGGCGGCGTCCCATCGCATTGATTTCGTCTCTCCCGTTCATGAGGGCGAGATGATCGAACTCATCTCCCAGGTACGGGAGATCGGTCGTAGTTCCATCCTGACAGAAGTTGAGCTTTGGGCCGAAAATCTGCTGGATGGCGCGCGGCGCCACGCCGCGACGGCCACCTTCACAATGGTGTCGGTGGACGATGAAGGACGCGCCAAGCCGATCGATCGCGACAGGACAGTCCAACGTCTGTTCACCCAGGGGCTATGATGTGGAGGCAGACATAGCGACCCAGGCTCAGCCTATGCTTCGCCGCCGTGCGATAAGCGCGCCGTGTGGCTGCAATAGTCCTTCCATCGAGCACGCACATCGGAGCGATATAAAGATTTCTTTATATACGCCTTGACGAGCGTCTTGAAAATCGCGATGAAGAAGATGTCGAGGTTCCCTGTTTCCGTTCATGATGATGGCGGGCGACAGGGCTAAGACGGGAAGCCGGTGGCGCTTGCGAGAGCGGAATCCGGCGCTGCCCCCGCAACTGTAAGCGGCGAGCGGCGGCCCCATGACGTGTCACTGACGCCAGTTCCGAGCGATCGGCAGTGGCGGCGGGAAGGCCGGGGCTGGCGTGATGACCCGTGAGCCAGGAGACCTGCCTCCGACGCGATAACTTTCCTCGGACGGGGGTTCCTCCGGTGGATCGCGCTTGACGCAGGGCTCGTGGCTTTCGGCCGCACGAGCTATCTCTCGCGCGCTCTTCCTTGGCCTCCTGCCCGGCACATGCAGGTAGGATACCGATCATGACCGACAGCAGCTTTACCTTCTCGATCAAGACCATTGCCTTCGATGAGAATTACCGGCCGGCTGACACGACGCGGATCACGACCAATTTCGCCAATCTAGCCAGGGGCGACAGCCGCCAGGAGAATTTGCGCAACACCCTGCGGATGATCGATAATCGTTTCAACTCCCTGGCCCATTGGGACAATCCTCAGGGTGATCGCTATTCGGTGGAACTGACGATCATCTCTGTCGAAATGCAGGTCGACGCCGATCGCGGCTCCGAAGCATTTCCCCTGATCGAAATCCTCCAGACCAGCATCCTCGACCGAAAAACCAATGAGCGCATCCCCGGCGTTGTCGGAAACAACTTCTCATCCTATGTGCGCGATTACGATTTCAGCGTGGTCCTGCCCCACCACAGGAAAACGCACCCGGGTTCCGAGGCTCCGCAGGACTTTGGCGACCTGCATGGCAAATTGTTCAGGCATTTCCTGAATTCGGATGCCTACAGGGACCATTCCAGCAAGTCCCCCGTCATCTGCCTGAGCGTATCGAGCAGCAAGACCTATCATCGCACAACCAATGTCCACCCGGTCCTGGGCAACGTCGGTCTTTGTCGAAGACGCGAAATTTCTGCGCGCGCAGACCGACCAGCCGATCAAGTGGACCCTGCCGGGGCCGATGACGATGATCGATACGCTCTACGATGCCCATTATCGGAGCCGCGAAAAGCTGGCCTGGGAATTTGCCAGGATCCTGGGCGAGGAAGCCAGGGAACTGGAGGCTGCGGGTGTCGACATCATTCAGTTCGACGAACCGGCCTTCAATGTCTTCTTCGAGGAGGCGAACGACTGGGGCATCGCCACACTGGAAAAGGCTGCCGAAGGGCTGACGTGCGAGACCGCGGTCCATATCTGCTACGGCTACGGCATCAAGGCCAACACTGACTGGAAGAAGACGCTGGGGTCGGAATGGCGGCAATATGAGGAAACCTTTCCCAATCTGCAGAAATCCAGCATCGATATTATCTCGCTGGAATGCCACCACTCCCACGTCCCGATGGAGCTGATCGAACTGGTCCGCGGAAAGAAGGTGATGGTGGGGGCGATCGATGTGGCGAGCGATAGGATCGAGACGCCGGAGGATGTTGCCGAAACGCTGCGCAAGGCGCTTGCGTTCGTGGACGCCGACAAGCTCTATCCGTCGACCAATTGCGGCATGGCCCCCCTCTCCCGGGGCATTGCGCGGGGCAAGCTGAACGCTCTGGGCGCCGGCGCCGAGATCGTCCGGCAGGAACTCTCGGCCGCCTGACAAGCCGGCAAGGTCAGCGCACATGTTTGGCGATCAGGAGGATCGGCGCGACGATCCTCCTGACCGTAGCGGCTCGCCCCCTGTCTCTGACCAAAACCGGAAGGTCAGCCTTTGCAGCGATCCTTGCCACCCGCACAACGGAAAAATATCCGAGTCATGGGCGGTCGCGATCATTGCCATACTCACTCACCCATCGTTTCGAGGCTGGGGCTGGGGAGAATGGGCGGTATTTTTCGTCGGGTCGTGCGGGGCATCTGCAGTTCGACATTGGCGGCTATGTGGCGGCGCGCCTGGCGGCGGCGGGGGTGGCGCGGGTGGAGATGCTGGACGAGGACACCTATGCGCAGCCCGATCGCTTCTTCAGCTATCGCCGTTCCTGTCATCTGGGCGAGCCGGGCTATGGCCGGCAGATGTCGATGATCGGGGTGCCCGCGTGAGGGCGCAGAGTGGCGGGTGCGAAAGACGCGCCTGGTTGCTGAAGGTCGGTCTGTGTGGATAACTCGCCCGATGGGGACGACATATGTGCCGCAGCTCTTGAGGTTTTTCGCGTGGGGCGATGACGCTACGACGCCCAGTCCTTTGGGCTGTTGGCCTGTGGCTATGTGCTGCTTGGGGGATTTGGTTGCGGGAGCAGGATTTGAACCTGCGACCTTCAGGTTATGAGCCTGACGAGCTACCGGGCTGCTCCATCCCGCGCCGTGGTATATCCGGTCCTCAGTCGCCGGCGGATGCATCCATGTTTTTGGGCGCATCCTTGGGCTGTCCTCCCCGGCTGATGCCGGGTCCGGGCGGCCATTTGGCCTTGCGGGCCTTGCGGCCCGTTGGCGTTTTGCCCGGGAGGGGTGTGAATGGGTTTATTGTCAAAAGCGCGAGCTTCAATGCCTGGCGACGCCCTACTCTTCCGGGGCTTGAGCCACAGTACCATCGGCGCAGTCAGGTTTCACGGCCGAGTTCGGGATGGGATCGGGTGGGTCACTGACGCTATGGTCACCAAGCAATGGAGCTGGCGCTTTTGGGTTTAATCGATGCCCGTGCGGACTTTATCTTGATATCTGGCTGCTTTCACGACCGCCATCTGGCGACAGATCAGAGCTGTCGTTGATGGTGGGGCCCTTAAGCGCGAACAGAGCAATTAGGATCGGTTAGCTCCACGCATTACTGCGCTTCCACATCCGACCTATCAACGTGATGGTCTATCACGGCTCGATGAAATCTTATCTTGAGGGAGGCTTCCCGCTTAGATGCTTTCAGCGGTTATCCCGTCCATGCATAGCTACCCTGCTGCGCCCTTGGCAGGACGACAGGTACACCAGAGGCATGTTCAACCCGGTCCTCTCGTACTAGGGTCAACTCCTCTCAAATTTCGACGCCCACGGCAGATAGGGACCAAACTGTCTCGCGACGTTCTGAACCCAGCTCACGTACCACTTTAATTGGCGAACAGCCAAACCCTTGGGACCTGCTCCAGCCCCAGGATGTGATGAGCCGACATCGAGGTGCCAAACGATTCCGTCGATATGAGCTCTTGGGAATCATCAGCCTGTTATCCCCGGCGTACCTTTTATCCGTTGAGCGATGGCCCTTCCACGAGGGACCACCGGATCACTATGACCGACTTTCGTCTCTGCTCGACTTGTCAGTCTCGCAGTCAGGCGGGCTTATGCCATTGCACTCTAACAGACGGTTTCCAACCGTCCTGAGCCCACCATCGCGCGCCTCCGTTACTCTTTAGGAGGCGACCGCCCCAGTCAAACTACCCGCCACAGAGGGTCCCTGCACCGGATGACGGTGCGAGGTTAGACATCAGAAAACAACAGGGTGGTATTTCACCTATGGCTCCACGACAACTGGCGTCATCGCTTCAAAGCCTCCCACCTATGCTACACAGTTCTTTCCTAATGCCACTCTGAAGCTGCAGTAAAGGTGCACGGGGTCTTTCCGTCTAACCGCGGGTACTCCGCATCTTCACGGAGAATTCAATTTCGCTGAGCATATCCTGGAGACAGTGGGGAAGTCGTTACGCCATTCGTGCAGGTCGGAACTTACCCGACAAGGAATTTCGCTACCTTAGGACCGTTATAGTTACGGCCGCCGTTTACCTGGGCTTCAATTCAGAGCTTGCACTCCTCCTCTTAACCTTCAGGCACCGGGCAGGCGTCAGGCCCTATACGTCGTCTTGAAGCCGACTTAGCAGAGCCCTGTGTTTTTGCTAAACAGTCGCTACCCCCTGGCCTGTGCCCCCCACAAGTGCTTGCGCATATGTGGGGCCTCCTTCTTCCGAAGGTACGGAGGCAATTTGCCGAGTTCCTTCAGGATACTTCTCTCAAACGCCTTGGTATACTCTACCATTCCACCTGTGTCGGTTTAGGGTACGGTCTATACGGTGGGGCTATTTCCTGGGACAACTTCCCTGCCCGGACCAATCCAATAAGGCCGAACAAGTTACGCCATCCGTCACACACCACCAGGCCCACGAATATTAACGTGGTTCCCATCGACTACCCCCTTCGGGCTCGTCTTAGGGGCCGGCTTACCCTGCTCAGATTAGCTTTAAGCAGGAACCCTTGGAATTTCGGCGAGAGGGCATCTCACCCTCTTAATCGCTACTCATGTCTGCATTCGCACTTCCGATACCTCCACGGTCGGTTACCCTCCCGCTTCAACGGCCTACGGAACGCTCCGCTACCGCTCAGTCCAAAGGACTGAACCCTAAGCTTCGGTGCACGTCTTGAGCCCCGTTACATCTTCGCCGCAGGATCTCTTGTTTAGACCAGTGAGCTGTTACGCTTTCTTTAAAGGATGGCTGCTTCTAAGCCAACCTCCTGGTTGTTTTGGAAATCCCACATGCTTTCCCACTTAGACGTGACTTGGGGACCTTAGCTGTAGGTTAGGGCTGTTTCCCTTTTGACGACGGACCTTAGCACCCGCCGTCTGTCTGCCGGACTAGACTCGTTGGTATTCGGAGTTTGGTTAGAATTGGTAGATCTCGCGACCCCCGCATCCATCCAGTGCTCTACCCCCAACGGCAATCATCCGACGCTCTACCTCAATAGATTTCGCGGAGAACCAGCTATTTCCCGGCTTGATTGGCCTTTCACCCCTAAACACAACTCATCCGATAATTTTTCAACATTAAACGGTTCGGCCCTCCAGTGCGTGTTACCGCACCTTCAGCCTGGTCATGCCTAGATCGCCGGGTTTCGGGTCTAATGCATCGAACTCATGGTCGCCCTGTTCAGACTCGCTTTCGCTGCGCCTACACCTAACGGCTTAAGCTTGCTCGATACACTAAGTCACAGACCCATTATGCAAGAGGTACGCTGTCAGGCTTCAAGAGCCCTCCAACTGCTTGTAGGCATCCGGTTTCAGGTACTGTTTCACTCCCCTCATCGGGGTGCTTTTCACCTTTCCCTCACGGTACTGGTTCGCTATCGGTCATGTACGAGTATTTAGGCTTGGAGGGTGGTCCCCCCATGTTCAGACAGAGTTTCACGTGCTCCGCCCTACTCAAGTCCTGACACTTCATTTTCGCATACGGGGCTGTCACCCGCTATGGCCGAACTTTCCAGATCGTTCTGCTAATTAAGTGCCAGGCGCTGGCCTGGTCCGCGTTCGCTCGCCACTACTAACGGAATCTCGGTTGATGTCTTTTCCTCCGGGTACTGAGATGTTTCAGTTCTCCGGGTTCG
>NZ_CP171455.1:242500-322500 GCF_043589935.1 Sphingobium naphthae
CGCCACTATCCCCGAAGGGATCGTTCGACTTGCATGTATTAGGCATGCCGCCAGCGTTCGTTCTGAGCCAGGATCAAACTCTCAAGTTTGATGTCCGATCTTGGCCAGGAGGAATAATCCCAACCAAAACCGCTCATTCTCTAGGAGCCAATTCCTGCACATTACATATACTGTGGATATGTATTGAGACATATGAACTGGCTTAAGCTTTACGATACCCGACGCCCTAAAGCACGCCAGACACCGAGCCGCCGCCCACATGTCCCTTCATCTAAATCACAATGTCAAAGAACCATCCAACACTTCAAGCGGACAAGCATCCCACCCCGATCCATCACGTTTCGGGGGACTGCTGTCCTACCATGTCGGCGACCAAGCGAAGCGAGAACCAGGGGCGCTCACCGCGTCGGTGGAGTGGCATCTAGGTCCACCAATCGAGTCGGTCAACAGGGAAAAACGCTGCCTGCGAAAATTTCCGCGCCACGCTCCCCATTGCTCGCCCCGAGCCAGAACATGCGGGCCTATAGCGGGAGCCCCACATAGTTTTCCGCAATGCTGGTCTGCGCTGCGGTCGACGACGCGATATAGTCCAGCTCGGCCACCTGCATGCGCCGGTCGAACGCATCGCCGTCGGGGAAGCGGTGCATCAGCTTGGTAAGCTGCCAGGAAAAGCGTTCGGATTTCCAGACGCGCGCCAGCGCCTTGCGCGAATAGCCGGCGATGCCGTCCCGATCGTTCCGCCGATAATGGCCGATCAGCGCGCCCGACAGATAGTGAACGTCGGACGCTGCCAGATTGAGGCCCTTCGCGCCCGTGGGCGGGACGATATGCGCGCTGTCCCCGGCGAGCAGGAGCCTGCCGTGGCGCATCGGTTCGAAGACGAAGGATCGCAGCGGCGCGATGGATTTTTCCAGCGATGGCCCGCGCGTGAGATTCGCTGCCGCCTCCGGCCCGAGCCGCAGCGCCAGCTCATCCCAAAGCCGGTCATCCGGCCAATCCTCGATCTTCTCGTCCAGCGCAACCTGAACATAATAGCGACTGCGCGTTTCCGACCGCATCGACGCCAGCGCGAATCCCCGCGCATGATTGGCGTAGATGAGTTCGTGGGTGCAAGGCGGCACGTCCGCCAGAACGCCGAGCCAGCCAAAGGGATAGATTTTCTCATAAGCCAAAGCGACGGACGCCGGCACCGCCTTGCGAGAGGGCCCGTGAAAACCATCGCACCCGCACAGGAAATCCGCCTCTATGCGCTGGACCGCTCCATTCTTCTCGAAAGTAAGCGAGGGTCGATCGCTCTCGATATCGTGAAGCGCGACATTGGCGGCGTCATAGATGATCTGCAGACCCCGCTCCGGCGCCGCCGCCATCAGGTCGCGCGTTACTTCGGTCTGGCCATAGACCATCACCTGCCGCCCCGTCAGGGCAGCGATGTCGATGCGGATGAGCCGCTCGCCGTCGGCGAGATGAAAGCCGTCATGCGGCAGTCCTTCGGCATGCATGCGCGCGCCGAGCCCTAGGCGGCGTGGACAAATTCGGGGTTATCAATCGTCCAGCGTGACAAGCAGGCATGCCCGAAAGGCACCGTCCGCTGCGTCCTGTCGGTGCCAGATTTTGACGATGTGATAATAGTGGAAGTAGTCGTCTATATCTCGGGCAAGGTGTTCGCCAACACGCGGCAGGAAGTCGAACTCGGCCACGAACAGCAGCTTTTCCAGATCCTCGCCCTCGAACACTTCAACCAAAGCCATAAAGCCCTCCACGCGAGCGTGATCGCAATATCTGCGGGTTTCGCCAACCACTTGTGTGGAGATTGAGGATCAGCGTGCAATAGGCACCCCCTTCGTGGGGTGATCGGCGTGCAAAAAGGACCCCTTCATCCCGGGGATTTAGTCGGCCGACTGGTTTTGATCAGTTGGCGAGAACGGGATGTTGATCGTGGAGACAGTGGTTCGGATTCGGCGTGAGCATGCAGCGGGTAAGGCGATCAAGGCGATCGCTCGTGACCTTCGTTTGTCGCGGAAGGTCGTCCGCAAAGCGATCCGGTCGCCGGAGGCGGCGTTCAACTATCAGCGCAAAGTCCAGCCGCTGCCGCGGATCGGTCCTTATCAGGATCGTCTCGATGCGCTGCTTGAGGAGAACGAAGGTCGCGGCCGCCGCGATCGGCTACGGATGACGCGTATCCATGACCTGCTGGTGCGCGAGGGGTTCGATGGATCCTATGATGCGGTGCGCCGCTATGCGGCGCGCTGGCGTGCTGCGCGGCGGAAGGATGCTGGCGAAGGCGCACCGGCGTTCATCCCGATGACCTTCCAGCCGGGTGAGGCCTACCAGTTCGACTGGAGCCACGAGGATGTGGAGATCGCCGGCAAGCCGATGCGGGTGAAGGTGGCGCATATGCGTCTCTGCGACTCGCGCGCACCCTATGTCCGGGCCTATCCGCGCGAGGGCCAGGAGATGCTGTTCGATGCCCATGCCCGGGCGTTCGCGTTCTTCGGCGGTGTGCCGCGACGCGGTATCTACGATAATATGAAGACGGCGGTGACGGCCGTGTTCACCGGCAAGGAGCGTGTGTTCAACCGCCGCTTCCTGATCATGACCGATCATTACATGGTCGAGCCGACCGCCTGCTCGCCGGCGGCGGGATGGGAGAAGGGCCAGGTCGAGCAGCAGGTCCAGACAATCCGAGGCCGCTTCTTCCAGCCGCGGCTCCGGTTCGCCAGCCTGGCCGAGCTCAACGGGTGGCTGGAGGCCGAGTGCCGGCGCTGGGCCGAGCATCATGCCCATCCCGAACGCGGGGATATTACCGTCGCCGAGGCGCTGGATATGGAGCGACCGGCCCTGCAGCCGATCCTGGCACCGTTCGACGGCTTCCATGAGAGCGAGCATGCCGTCACCGGCACCTGCCTCATCAGCTTCGATCGCAACCGCTACTCGGTCATGTCGACGGCCGCACGCCGGACCGTTCAGGTGCGCTCCTATGCCGATCGCATCGTCATACGCTGCGGCGATGCGATCGTCGGGGAGCATGAGCGCCACTTCGGTCGGAACCGCACGATATACGATCCCTGGCATTATCTGCCGGTCCTCGCGCACAAGCCCGGCGCGCTGCGTAACGGCGCACCGTTCCAGGACTGGGATCTGCCGCCCGCCCTGCACCGATTACGGCGAAGGCTCGGCACCGGGGACGAGGCCGATCGCAGGTTCGTGCGGGTCCTCTCGGCGGTGCTCACCGATGGCCTGGAGCCGGTAGAGGCTGCCGTGCGCGAAGCGTTGGCGAACGGAACGGCCAGCGACGAGCTGATCCTCAACATCCTCTCCCGGCGCCGCGAGCCGGCGACACCCCACAGCATCGTCACTTCGGAAGACCGGATGCTGCAGCATCCTCCGCTCGCCGACTGTGCCCGCTATGATCTGCTGCGAGGCTATGATGCAGCGGCATGATATGATCGACACGATGCGCGGCCTCGGACTCAAGGGCATGGCGGCGGCGTTCGACGAGGCGGTCACCACCGGCCTCCAGCGCAAGCGCACCACCATGGAGATACTGACCGACCTGCTCCGTGCTGAGGCGACCCACCGGGATGCAGCCTCCATCCGCTATCGGATGACGGCTGCGAGGCTGCCCGTGGTGAAGGACCTGGAGCGGTTCAGCTTCGAGGGCACACCGATCAATGAGGAGATGATCCGCTCCCTTCACGATGGCTCCTTCCTCCCGCCTCGCCGCAATATCGTGCTGGTCGGCGGCACGGGGACAGGCAAGACCCACCTCGCCATCGCGATCACCGCCAATGTCGTGCGAAGGGGCGCTCGCGCCCGCTACTTCAACACCGTCGATCTGGTGACACGCCTCGAAGAGGAGACCCGGATCGGCAAAGGCGGGACCCTGGCGGCGCAGCTGTCGCGGCTCGACCTGATCGTTCTCGACGAGCTCGGTTATCTGCCGTTCGCCCGCTCGGGAGGGCAGTTGCTGTTCCACCTCATCAGCAAGCTTTATGAGCGGACCAGCGTCATCATCACCACGAACCTCGCCTTCGGCGAATGGCCGACCGTGTTCGGCGATCCCAAGATGACCACGGCGCTGCTCGACCGCGTCACCCACCACTGCGATATCGTCGAGACGGGCAACGACAGCTGGCGCTTCAAAAACCGCAGCTGACAGCCACCTTCGGCGCCTTCAAAAATCTATCTTGCGCTGCGCGCGCCTCCGGTCGGGCTACGCCCGCCCTCCGCCGCACGCAGCGCAAGGCCATCTTCAACAAACCAGCATCATATTATCTGAAAAGGGGGTCCCTCTTCGACGCCGATCGGGGGTCCCTTTTGAACGCCGTTTGACATGTGGAGATGATTGACGTGGAGCGCAGTGCTTGATTCAAGGCTGCTTTTTGGAGGCAGGCTTGAGCCGGGGCGATCTCACCGAAGCTGAATGGCGTATTCTGAAGGGCTTGCTACCCATCGAGCCTGAGAACCGTGGCCGAGGCCGCCCGCCCGAGCAGAACCGCTCAATCATCAACGGCATCCTCTGGCGGCTTCGGTGTGGCGCTCCATGGCGCGACGTGCCGCCCAAGTATGGGAGTTGGAACACAATCTATCGCCGGTTCCGACGCTGGAGCGAGGCCGGGGTCTGGGAGACCATGGCAGTGACACTCGCTGAGGTCATGGCAGACAGCGGCCACTACAGCATCGACAGCACCACCGTTCGCGCCCACGTTTCGGCAGCGGGCGGAAAAGGGGGACTCATCGACGCGCTCTTGGCCGCTCGCGGGGCGGGTTCACCAGTAAGCTTCACTGCCTGGCTGATGCCCTTGGACGACCGCTCGCCTTCCACCTGACTGTCGGTGAAGCAGCGGACTGTAAAGCCTATGACGCCCTGATAGACCTGCCTGAGCACGCTCCTGGCGCGTTGCTTGCCGACAAGGGGTACGACGCCGACGCAATCCGTGCTGACCTTGCCAAACGGAAAATCGAGGCTGTCATTCCCGGCCGGTCAAATCGCCGCGTGAAGATCGAGCATGACCGCGCGCTCTACAGGCAGCGCAATCGCATCGAGCGCATGTTCGGCCACCTCAAGGTCAACCGCGCTATCGCCACCCGCTACGATCAGCTTGCCAACAGCTTCCTCGGAATGGTCCATCTCGCCACCGCCAGATATTGGCTCAAATTTGTCCACGCCGCCTAGCCGGTCCATCAGGTCCGTCGTCGTGCGCTCCAGCACGCCCGCGCGGATGCGCCCCAGCACATAATCGCTGGACGCCCGCTCGACGATGATCACATCAATGCCTTCGGCGCGCAGCAAATGGCCCAGCAGCAAACCCGCAGGTCCAGCGCCGATAATCGCAACTTGAGTCTTCACGCCATCCTCTCCGACAAGCCAATTTGTGCGGCATCATGCCGGGGTCTGACGACTCAAGACAGAGCGGCTTCGCCCGAAATCCTGGACGATCCACCGCCCCCGCCTGTCCGCACTCCTTGAAGCGCCCAAGAAAAAAGCGGAAGGCGGTCAGTGCATCATTGGACGATCAGGCAATCGGGAGCACGACCACGCTGTCCGGCGCGTCGCGCAGGCGCAGATAGAGCTTGCCGGCCTGCGGGCGCGGCGCCTTGAGCACGGCGCCAGTATAGCCGTGCGCGACCGTGGCCGCATCGGCCAGCGCCGGCGTGCTGCCCACCGCCTCGATCAGAAAGAGGTCGCGCCCTCGGATCGTGCAGCCCTCCCCCTGTTCGGCGCACGCCACCGCCTCGATCTTCGGCAGTCGCGCCAGCGTCACCAGCGGCTGCCAGTCGCTCGCCTCGCCATCATGCACCAGCCGAAACCGCAAAGGTCCGAACAGGGCCGGGCCAAGATCGGCCGGATCGAGTCGCGCCACCAATATATGAGGGCCTTCCATCCGCACCCCCTGCCCCATGGTCAGGCGGACTGGGTTCGCGCCATCAGCGGACGCGACCTCGATCGCATCCCTGGCGTTCAGGCGGATGCGCTCGTCCACAGCAACCGAAAAGGTCAACTCGCCATCGTCTGGGAGCAACTCCGCGCCGTCGAGCGCCAGCGGCTTGGCGCCCGCCGGCGCCTCGCCGGGCGTGATCGTCCGGCCAAGCAGGCGCACCTGCGGCCGCGCCGCGGCGATGGTGACGGGCATGTCGATCCTGCGCCCATCCCGCAGCGCCACGCGCGCGGTCATGGCGCGTCCGGCGTCCAGCGGCTGGCCGTCCTGCGCCACCAGCCGCAGCTGGTCGATCTGCCCCTCGCGCGCCAGCCCATCGGGTCGCAGCGTGAGCCCGCCCAGGTCGACGCTTTCGACCTGATCCAGACGCTGGCCGGACAGGGTCGCCGATTTGTCGCCCGCATGGATGCTGAGGCCGTCGAGCCGGCTCGCCTCGGCATAGCTGCGCAGCGGCAGGACGGACGGTTCCGCCACGCCCACATATTTGACCGCCAGCTCCAGCGGCCCCGCGCGGCGCCCGGCCAGCGGCAGGATCAGCGCGATCGCATCCTGGCCTTTCACCGTCCAGCCCAGCGACTGCGCCTGTCCGCCGGGCGCGCGCAAGGTGACGCTCTCGACGCAGGCTGGCGCGCCGCCCTTGAGCAGAAGTGCATTATCCCGCCCCGTCACCAGCGCGGCATCTTCTCCCTGCACGCTCCAGCCGCGCGAGTCGGGCAGTTGCAGCGTGAAGTCCGGCCCGTCAAACCGGTCAAAGCCCCATTGCCCGTACAGATGTCCGCGCACCGAACCGCTGAGGCCTGCCGGCAACGCCGCCCTGTCCGTCAGCACATAGCCGCCCCGGTCCGCCCGCGCCTTGACCGGCAGCTCGATCGTCTCGCCGGACGGGGCCTTGATCGCCAGCTTCATCTCACGGGCATAGGCGGTGGAATAGATGAGCGGGGCGCCTTCCACCGGCAGGACCGCGCCCGGCCGGACGGCGCAGATCGGCCCTTCGGCGCCGCTGCGCAATCGCGGCGGGCTGTCCGCCTCGATCGCGGGCATGGCGACCACCATCACCGACTTGGGCTTCTGAAATGACGGGGCAGCGTTCAGCAGCAGGCTGATCGCGTCGTCGCGCCGCACGCTCAGGGTCGGCAGATAATCGAATTCCGGATTGCTGAACGCGCCGAAGATGCGCGCGATGTCGCGGGCGACGCCGATATAGGGGCTGTAATAGCCATAGCCCGCTTCGCGCGTGGCGCTCAACTGCAGCGCCAGGTCGGTGGGCGCGCCGGTCAGCGTTTCGGCCATCGAGCTGCTATGCACGTCGGCCAGCACCAGCGTATCGCGATTGTCGAGCAGGCAGGCCGCCTGCATCTCGATCACCTTGGACAGGCAATCCTCATTCAGCTTCATGGACAGGCTGCGGGCAAGCACGGGCGCAATCGTGCGCAGATATTCGGGATGGGTATTTTCCTGCGCCTGGATCGCCCCCATGAAGCTGTCGAGCCGCGACCGGTCGAGCGACGCCTGGTTGAGATCCTGCGTCGCCCGCACGAACTCGCCCGGCTTGCCGCGCACCGCATCGCTCAGCGTGCCTTCCGCGCCACCCGTGTCCGGGACGAGGAACAGCACCATCTGCCGCGCGCCTTCGGGCACGGTCAGCGTCAATTCCCGGTCCTTGGCCTTCTTTTTCCAGGTTTCGGCGAAGTGGATCCAGTCCTTGGGAGGGGGGTTGGTCGCGCCGCGCAGAAAGGCGGACACCAGGATGAAGCGCGCGCCCTGATCCTGGGGCAGGTCGGCCTGGACGGATAGCCTGTCGCCTTCCGAAAGGCTGGGCACCTGCGCGATGGGTAGCGTCTGGTCACCACGCGTCACCCGGATGCGCAGCGACGGGCCCGTCAACTCGAACGGGGCAGGATCGGCGGCGGAGAGCTGTTCGGCCAGGCACAGCGCCAGCAGCGCGGCGCTCCATCGGGCGATGATCATCCTGTTGAGTGGCAAGCGCATCTTCCTGTCAGTCGGTCGGATCGGGTGCGACGGCTCGTCTTCCACATCGGGGCGGACAAGCCAAGAGCGAGGCATGAACGCCACAGGAGCCGAGCAGGTTCACAGGCACGCCCCTTCCCTAGCCGCGAAACTTTGCCGCTGGCTGAACGAACGGCCTGTCGCTCGCCCGCTTGCCCGGCGAGAGCGACGTTGCCATATGGACTTTTCATCATGACTCATCCCCCCGTCCCCCGCTTCTATCTTTATGGCGAACCGCAACGAAGCGTCGGCGAAGGCTTCGTCCACGTCGAAAGCCTCGATGATCGTTCCCGGCCCAGCGAATGGACGATCCGCCCGCATGTCCATCGCGATCTCAACCATATCTTCCTGATCGCCGACGGCGGCGGCGCGATGCGCGCGGAGGCGGCGCAAGTCCGCTTCGAAGCGCCGTGCCTGCTGCTGATCCCCGCCGGCATCGTGCATGGCTTCGACTGCCACCGGGAATCGCAGGGCCATGTCACGACCATCGCCGACACCTATCTGCGCCATCTCCTCGACCGGGATGCCGATCTCGCGCCCCTGTTCGCCGCTCCCCGCGCGCTGATGCTGCCGCAGGAGGACGGGAGAGCCGCGGAGCAGCTGATTATCGGCCTCGCCCGGGAACTGGGCTGGTCGGGCCGCGGCCAGCGCGCCGCGATCGAGGCCGCGCTGCTGCAGCTCATGGTGCTGGCGCTGCGCCACGGGCAGCTGGCGCAGGAAACGTCGCCGGGCACGGCAAAGCAGGCTGCGCTCGTCGCTCGCCTGCGCGAACGGATCGAGCAGCGGTTTCGCGAGCGCGAGCCCGTGGGCGTCCATGCCCGCGCGCTCGGCACCAGCCTCACGGCCCTGCGCCAGGCCTGCGCACGCGTGGCGGGCAGCTCTCCGGCGCAGATGCTCGATGATCGCGCCTTGCTGGAAGCGCGCCGCTTGCTCCTCTATTCGCAGCTGTCGATCACCGAAGTCGCCTATGCGGTCGGTTTCGAGGATGCGGCCTATTTCTCCCGCTTCTTCACCCGCCATATCGGCCAGTCACCACGCGCCTATCGCGCAGCGCGGGGCAGCTGATCGCGCTACGTCCGATCTTGCCGCGCCACGCAGGCCCGGATCGACTCTGGCGCCGCCTCTTCCTGTCCTCGGCTCATGGCCTCAACCCGTTGATAGGGCGGGCCCGGTCGCCTACCTGCGTGGCATGACCGCAAACGAGATGATTGACCTGCTTATCGCGCGCCTCGTGCGGGATCATGGCAAGAGCAAGCATCACTGGCGCAAGGCGATCGGGCCCATTCGCCTGTACAGCGCCACGACGCATCCGCATTGCAACTGGGTGGCGAACCCGACAGGCATGGGGCGAGACGTCGCCCTTATCGAATCGCTGCTCGACGATGTCCGTCTCGCGCATCCGCTGCTGCATCATTGACGGCAAAAAGGGCGCAGTCCGTTGCCCGGCCACGCCCTTCCTGCGACCCCGAAGGGATGATGGTGCGGCTCAGCCCAGCTGCTGCTCCAGCTCGCCCAGCACGCGATAGCAATCGAACACCTTGGCGACCGAGCTGTTGGGCTCGCGCCCTTCGCGAATGGCGCTGATGAACTCGCGATCCTGCAGTTCGATGCCATTGTTGGAGAGAGCGACGCCGCTCAGGTCGATCGGCTCTTCCTTGCCGTTCACCAGGTCGTCATAGCGCGCGATATAGGTCGCGCTGTCGCCGATATAGCGGAAGAATGTGCCGAGCGGCCCGTCATTGTTGAAGGACAGCGACAGGGTGCAGATCGCGCCCGTTTCGCTCTTCAGCTGGATCGACATGTCCATGGCGATGCCCAGTTCCGGATGGATCGGCCCCTGCATCGCATGCGCTTCGACGATCTTGCCCGCCTGATAGGCGAACAGGTCGACGGTGTGCGCAGCATGATGCCACAGAAGATGGTCGGTCCAGCTGCGCGGCTCGCCCTTGGCGTTGATATTCTTGCGTCGGAAGAAATAGGTCTGCACGTCCATCTGCTGGACGTTGAACTCGCCCGCCTTGATGCGGTTGTGAACGAACTGATGCGACGGGTTGAAGCGGCGGGTATGGCCGACCATGCAGGTCAGTCCCGTCTCCTTCTGCTTGGCGAGCACCGCCTGCGCGTCGGCCCAGCTGTCAGCGAGCGGGATCTCCACCTCGACATGCTTGCCCGCCTCCATGCAGGCGATAGCCTGGGCCGCATGCATCTGCGTGGGCGTGCACAGGATCACCGCGTCGACATCGTCCCGGGCCAGCGTTTCGTCGAGATCGGTCGTGACATGGCTGACGCCATATTTCTCCGCCACCTTCTGCGTGGCGTCCAGTTCGCGGCCGACGATCGACGTGACGGTCACGCCGTCGATATTCTTGAGACCGTCCAAATGCTTTTCGCCAAAGGCGCCGGCGCCGGCGAGGGCAATACGCATGCACTTTTCTCCATCTAAAGCCCCTTCGTTCCAAGGGGAGGTGAAATTCAGCCGGCGGGTTCGAGCACCAGATGCCCGACTGCGGTGTTGGACGCGGGGACATGATAATGGCGATGGAGCGGCTTGACCGCCCGGCCCAGCGCTCCGCGCATGATCAGCCACATGACCATCTCGATCCCTTCCGATCCGGTCTCGCGCAGATATTCGATATGGGGGATCGCGCGCAGCGCCTCGCCATCATTCTGGCTCATCAGGTCTAGGAAGCGATTGTCCCATTCCGCGTTGATCAGGCCCGCTCGTGGCCCTTGGAGCTGATGGCTCATGCCGCCGGTGCCCCAAATCTGAACGTTCAGATCCTGCGGGAAGCTCTCAACCGCGCGCGCGATCGCCTCGCCCAATCGCCAGCAGCGGTTGCCCGACGGCGGCGGATAGGTGACGACATTGACCGCCAGCGGGATCACCTTGCAAGGCCAGGCCTCGGGCTGGCCATACATCAGGCTCAGCGGCACGGTCAGCCCATGGTCGACGTCCATCTCGTTGATGATCGTCATGTCGAACTCGTCGAGGATAAGGCTCTGCGCGATATGCCAGGCCAGGTCCGGCTCGCCGATCACGTCGGGCACCGGGCGCGGCCCCCATCCCTCGTCCGCCGGCTTGTAACGCTCGCCGCAACCGATCGCGAAAGTCGGGATGATCTTCATGTCGAAAGCGGACGCATGGTCGTTATAGACCAGGATCACCACATCGGGCTTTTCCTGCGCGATCCACTGACGCGACCAGTCATAGCCGGCGAACAAAGGCTGCCAGTAAGGCTCGGCGGTTTTCTTGAGGTCCATCGCCGCGCCAATCGCGGGAACATGGCTCGTTGCGACGCCGGCTGTGATGCGGGCCATCAGCGTTTCTCCTTGATGGACCGGACGCCCTCGGGCGACCGGCCGCCGGCGATCATCATCGCCTGATAGTCTTCGGGGCTCATCCCCGTCATGGTGCCGACCGCCTGCAGGAAGCTCAGCCCATCGGTCGAAAACACCTTCGCCAGGAAATAGATGTTCCCGCCCAGTTCCAGGCAGCGATTATAATCGCGGTCCAGGATCGCCTGTTTCTGGTCCTCTGTCATGGGCCATTCGTCGATATAGGCGCGCTCGTCGGCGAGCCAGCGGACGCGGTTCTCCGACTTCATCAGGCTCATCGCGAACTGGTTCATATGATAGCCCTGCCGCGCGCGCGCCGCGGTATAGACGCGCGTGCCGGGAATATCCTCAAACTCGGCCAGATATTCGTGAATGTCCTGATGCCTGGGATCTTCGGTGATCATAGGCCCCGCTCCTTCAGCTGCGCGTCGAGGCGCGGGAAGACGCGGCGGGCATTGCCCTCGAAAATCGCGTCCCGCTCCGCATCGCTGATGTCCAGCGCATCGACATAGCGTTTGGTGTCGTCGAAATAATGGCCGGTCGTGGGGTCGATGCCCCGCACCGCGCCGACCATTTCCGACCCGAACAGGATATTCTTGTTCTCGATGACGTCCGCCAGCAGGTCGATGCCCGGCTGGTGATAGACGCAGGTGTCGAAGAAGATGTTGTTCATCAGGTGCGTCGACAGGTCCGGCTTCTTGAGCATGTCCGCCAGGCCCCGGTAGCGGCCCCAATGATAGGGCACCGCGCCGCCGCCATGCGGGATGATGAAGCGCAGCGTCGGGAAATCCTTGAACAGGTCGCCTTCCAGCAATTGCATGAAAGCGACCGTGTCGGCGGCGAGATAATAACCGCCGGTCGCATGCATGGCCGGATTGCAGCTGCCCGACACATGGATCATCGCCGGCACGTCCAGCTCGACCATCTTCTCGTAGAAGGGATACCAGTAACGATCGGTCAGCGGCGGATGCTGGAAATGGCCGCCGCCCGGATCGGGATTGAGGTTGCAGCCGATGAAGCCCATGTCGACGCAGCGCTCCAGCTCCGCGATGCTGTTGGTCATGTCGGCCTTGGGCGACTGGGGCAGCATGCACACGCCCACGAACGTCTCGGGGAACAAGGCGACGACGCGCGCGATCAGGTCGTTGCAGCGCATCGCCCATTCCTTGGCGACCGCCTCGTCCCCGACATGGGGCGCCATCGCCGATGCGCGCGGCGAAAAGATGGTGAGGTCCGCGCCGCGCTCCTTGATCAGGCGCAGCTGGTTCGCCTCGATCGTCTCGCGAATCTCGTCATCGCTGATCTCGGGATAGGGCGGACAGGGCGTCCCCGCCTTGAACGCGGCCTTCTGCTGCTCGCGCCAGGCGTCATGCCCCTTGGGCAGGACGGTATAATGTCCGTGGCAATCGATAATCAGGCTCATCCGCTCGCGTCTCCACTCTTCATGTCGTCACCCCCGCGACTGCGAGGCTCCGTCTCCCGACTGATCGGCCAAAGCGAAGGCCGCCGAAGGGATACCTTCTTTGCGGGAACGACGGAAAAATCTCTCGTTGATCGCGCCTATCTTGGCGCTCAATCCCTCGGGAACCGCCTTCACGCCCAGCGCACCGATCGCGCGCTGCCGGGCGACGGTGCCGCGAGTCATCGCCGCACCCGTGCCCAGATCCTCCAGCGTCCTGACCACTTCCTCCATTTCGGCGGCGCGGCGCGTCCCGTGGACCAGCATCCGGTCCAGATTATAGTCGGCGCGCACGTCCCAGGGCTTCGCCTTCTCGCTCGCATCCAGCGACGCCAGCACCTCGTCCAGAACATCGGCCTGGGCCGCGGCAAGCACGCATTCGGCGGTCAGCGCCTCCAGCCCCTTGACCATGACCGACCGGATCATCTTGATGGAGGAGGCCCGCCCCACGTCCGTGCCGACTATGCGGCTGTTGGTGAAGCCCAGCGCCCGCAGCCCCGCCTGCGCCGCCTCCGCGTGCGCGCCGCTCAGCAGCAAGGGCACGTTGAGCCGCGCCGGATCGACCGGCGCCATCACCGCGACGTCGACATAGTGGCCGCCGGCCGCCTCGATCGCCTGCGCCGCCGCCCGCTTGGTCTGCGGCGCGACGCTGTTGAAATCGCAGAAGAGGGCGCCAGGCGCGATGGCGCGCGCCCCCGCGGTCGCGACCGCCAGCGCCTGGTCGGCCGTCACCAGCGACAGCAGCAACCCTGCGTCCCGCAGCGCGTCTTCCAGCGCCCCCGCACCCGTCACGCCGGCATCGGCATAGGCCGCCAGCATCGCGTCGCGCGTCGCGGGATCATCGGTCTTGATGTCGAAGATATGCGCGGCAGCGGCCCAGTCGCCCGCCCGGGCGAAGGTCGCGCCCGCCTCGCCAAATCCGATCAGACAAACATCCTGCTCCATGAGCCGATACATGGCGTATCGCGCGCATCGCGACCAATCGAATCCCCTTGCTTTGCATAAGAAATTACGAAGTCACGCTCGCCGCGGCCTCGATCGCGGCCATGAACTGCTGCTGCAGCCGGGTCGGCCGCCAGTCGGCACGACTCGTGATGCCGATGGTGCGGCTGACCAATCCAGGCGTGGGACCAATGTCGGACAGGAGCCCCGCCTGTAACTCCAGCGCCAGCTGGTCCTGCGACAACAGCGTCAGATAGTCGCCACCCACCAGCAGCTGCCGGATCGTCATGACCGATCCGCATTCGATCGGCACGGGCGGCGCGTCGCCGCCCAGTTCCGCGAACATCGCCTGCCACAACTGGCGCAGCGGCGTGCCTTCGGGCGGCAGAATCCAGGGATAGCGCCGCAGCGCATCTGCGTCCCAACCCGCCTCCAGCGCATGGCCGCGCCGCGCCAATATGGTCGGCCGATCCTCGAACAAGGGGCGCTGGTTCAGGTCGATCGCCAGCGCCGGATCGCGCAGCGCCCCGATCATCATGTCGATCTCGCCCTCGCGCAGCGGTCCCACCAGTTCGGCATGCGATCCTTCCAGCACGCTGATCGCCACCTGCGGCGCATCGCTGCAAAACCGCCCGATCGCATCGGGCAGCAGACGCGCGCGCGACAGCGGCATCGCGCCCACCAGAATGCGGCCGCCCTCCTCGCCCTTCAGCTCCGCCAGATCCTCCAGCCCCTGCCGCAGCTCCGCCAGCGCCAGCCGCAGCCGCTGCGCCAGCGCCACCCCGGCCTTGGTCAGCATCACGCCCCTGCCCCGCCGGTCGACCAGGCGGCTGCCCACCGCCAGGCCCAGATCGCCCACGGCGCGGTGCAGCGAAGGTTCAGCGACGCCCGTCGCCGCTGCCGCCGCGGCATAGCTGCCCGAACGCGCCAGCGCGACAAAGGCGCGGACCTGCGTCGCCGTCACGCGGTTGCTGCCGATCAGGCGCAACGCGACATCGACCCGGGGCTTCAGCCTGCGCGCAGCCTCCAGCGCCATCATCCCGCCCGGCTGCCGCTCGAACAAGGCGACACCCAGCTGCGCCTCCAGCTTGGCGATGCCCTGAGTCACCGCTGGCTGGGTCAGGTTCACCGTTCGCGCCGCCAGGCTGACGCTGCCTTGGTCGACAATCGCAGCCATGGCGGCGAGATGGCGGATATTGAACTGGTCTGGCTTCATGTGCGATGATTAGCAAAAACTAATGCACTGGCGCCAGATCGCATTTGAGCATCACGCAGCACCTGTCCATGTCGCTGTCTCATTCGGGAGAAGGAGCACAGCCATGTCCGGCATCGTCGTCCAGAATATCGAACGCGCGGACCTGTCGGTCATCGACGGCCTCGCCCAGTGCGGCGTCGCCACCGTGCACGAAGCGCAGGGCCGCACCGGCCTCCTCGCCGCTTATATGCGCCCCATCTATAGCGGCGCGCGGATTGCCGGCAGCGCCGTCACCATCTCCGCAGCGCCCGGCGACAACTGGATGGTCCATGTCGCGATCGAGCAGCTGAAGGAAGGCGATATCTTGGTGCTTGCACCCACCAGCCCCTGTACCGACGGCTATTTTGGCGACCTGCTTGCCACCTCGGCGCAGGCGCGTGGCTGCCGCGGCCTCATCATCGACGCGGGCGTGCGCGACGTGCGCGACCTCACCCAGATGCATTTCCCCGTCTGGTCCAAGGCGATCCACGCCCAGGGCACGGTCAAGAACACCATCGGTTCGGTGAACATCCCCGTCATCTGCGCCAATGCGCTAGTCAATCCCGGCGACGTGGTGATCGCCGACGATGACGGTGTGTGCGTCGTGCCGCGCGCCGATGCGGTGGCGGTGCTGGAAAAGGCGCAGGCGCGCGAAGCCGCCGAGGAAGCCAAGCGCGTTCGCCTCGCCGCCGGAGAACTCGGCCTCGACATCTATAATATGCGTCCGCGCCTTGAGGAAATGGGCCTTAAATATATCTGAGGCTGAGATCGCATCCGTAAGGCGGACGAAATGATATGGAGCCCGGCGGCAGCCGATCAGGGGCTCGAACGAACGGAGCTGTATATGACGGCGCACAGTCAATCGCGCGTGATGTGGATGCGCGGCGGCACGTCGAAGGGCGGTTATTTCCTTGCCGAAGACCTGCCCGTCGACACGGCCGCGCGCGACGCCTTCCTGCTGCGGGTCATGGGTTCGCCCGACCCGCGCCAGATCGACGGCATGGGCGGCGCGGACCCGCTCACCAGCAAGGTCGCGGTCGTCAGGAAGTCGGATCGGCCGGGCGTCGATGTTGATTATCTCTTCCTCCAGGTCTTCGTCGATCAGGCGATCGTCAGCGACGCCCAGAATTGCGGCAACATCCTCGCGGGTATCGGCCCCTTTGCAATCGAGCGCGGTCTGGTGGCGGCGCAGGACGACGAAACCCGCGTGGCCATTTTCATGGAAAATACCGGCCAGATCGCCATCGCCACGGTGCAGACGCCCGGCGGCATCGTCAGCTACGACGGCGACGCGCGGATCGACGGCGTGCCCGGCGCGGCCGCGCCCGTGCCGCTGGAATTCCGCGACACCGCCGGCTCCTCCTGCGGTGCGCTGCTGCCCAGCGGCAATGCCGTCGACGAAGTAGAGGGCGTGCGCGTCACCCTGATCGACAATGGCATGCCCTGCGTCGTCATGAAGGCGCAGGATGTCGGCATCACCGGCTATGAGGACCGGGATACGCTGGACAAGGACAGCGCGCTCAAGGACCGTATCGAGAAGATCCGCCTTGCCGTAGGTTCGACCATGAACCTGGGCGACGTCAAGGAAAAGTCGGTGCCCAAGATGATGCTGGTCGCCCCGCCCCGCAATGGCGGCGCGATCACGGTGCGCAGCTTCATTCCGCATCGCGCCCATGCATCGATCGGCGTCCTGGGCGCGGTCAGCGTCGCTACCGCCTGTTTGATCGAAGGATCGCCCGCGGCCGAAGTCGCCGCCATTCCCGATGGCCCTCGCAAGACCCTGTCGGTCGAACATCCCACGGGCGAAACGACCTGCGTTATGGAACTGGACGATCGCGGCGCGGTCATCAGCGCTGCGATGCTGCGCACCGCGCGCAAATTGATGGACGGGATCGTTTTCGCCTGAACGTCCTGCCGCGCCTCTCTGTGTCTTAGGAAAAGCCCGGCAATCCGCTCAGGGCGAACGGAGTTTTCGGATATGACTCGCATCACTTCCTGGCATGGCCAACCGTCCAAGCCGCTCTACACGCCGCCTGCCGGTGCGATCGACGCCCATTGCCATGTCTTCGGGCCGATGGCGGACTTTCCCTTCTCGGCCAAGGCCAAATATCTGCCCGAAGATGCCGGGCCGGACATGCTCTTCGCGCTCCGCGATCATCTTGGCTTTGCTCGCAACGTCATCGTGCAGGCGAGCTGTCACGGCACCGACAATGCGGCCACGCTCGACGCCATCGCCAAATCCGAAGGCAAGGCGCGCGGCGTCGCCGTCGTCGATCCCGCGATTTCGCAAGCCGATCTCGCGGCGCTGCATGACGGCGGCATTCGGGGCATCCGCTTCAATTTCCTCAAGCGCCTCGTCGATGATGCGCCCAAGGACAAGTTTCTCGACGTCGCCAGCCGCCTGCCCGCCGGCTGGCATGTCGTCATCTATTTCGAGGCTGACATTCTCGAAGAATTGCGCCCCTTCATGGAGGCCATTCCCGTGCCGCTGGTGATCGATCATATGGGTCGCCCCGATGTGACCCAGGGGCCCGATGGGGCGGACATGAAGGCGTTCCGCGCCTTCTTGGAAAGCCGTGACGACATCTGGTTCAAGGCCACCTGTCCCGACCGGCTCGACCCTGCCGGCGACCCGTGGGACGCCTTTGCCGATGCCGTGGCGCCGCTCGTGGCGGACTATCAGGACCGGGTGCTCTGGGGCACCGACTGGCCGCACCCCAACATGGAGGATGCAATTCCCGACGATGGCCATCTGGTCGACATGATCCCGCGCATCGCGCCGACCGCCGACCTGCAGCGCAAGCTGCTGATCGACAATCCGATGCGCCTCTATTGGCCCGAAGAGCTCAGCGCCTAACGCCGCGCCCGTCAATTCAGGGCGGCACGGCCCGGCGCTGGCTGGGGCAATTCGGTCGCCACCAGATGGCGCAGCTTGCTCAGCAGGTTGCTGCGGTCGAACGGCTTGTTGAGCAATGGCCGGCTGTTAAAGGCAACGGGCAGATGTTCGGGGCCATAGCCCGACAGGAACAGGAACGGAATGCCGCGCCGGGCGAGCGCTTCGGCGATCGTATCGACGGCCGCCCCCTGCAAATTACCGTCCAGGATCGCAGCGTCGAAGGCCAGCGTGGCGACGGCGTTGGCCGCTTCGTCCAGGGTCGATGGCGTTCCCACGACCCGCGCGCCCGCATCGGCCAGCATGTCGGACAGTTCGAACGCGATCAGCGGCTCATCCTCGACCACTAGGAAATCGAGCCCCTCCAGCGTGATATGGCTGTTCAGCCGCTCGCCATAAATGGGCGCCTCGACGGCCTCCGGTCCGGCCGCCGGCCGCGGCTCGACGGCGTCGAGCGCCGAAGGCGTCCAGGGCAGTTCAAATTGCCACTGCACGCCCTCGGGCCGGAAGTCGGCGTTCACCACGCCCCCCTCGCCCAGCAGGCTGCGCTCGACCAGCACGCTGCCAAAACCCTTGCGGCTCGGCGGCGTCACCGGCGGCCCGCCGCTTTCGCGCCAGTTGAGCAGCAGCCGCCCATCCTGCAAGCGCCAGTCGATGAAGACATGGCCTTCGCTGTTGGACAAGGCACCATATTTGGCCGCGTTGGTGCCCAGCTCATGCAGCACCAGCGCCAGATGCAGCGCCAGATTGGGCGGCAGCTCGACCGCGGGCCCCGACACGGAGCAGCGCCCTTCGTCGATCGTGCCGAGGTCCAACTGATCCTGCACCAGCTGCGACAGGCTGGCGCTCTGCCATGTCTGGCGGCTCAGCAGCGAATGCGCCTGCGCCAGCGCCTGCAGCCGGCCGGTGAACTTGTCGGCGAACTCCGCCGGGCTCGGCGCGCCCTTCAGCGTCTGGAACGCGATCGCCTGGACCGACGCCAGCGTGTTCTTCACCCGGTGATTGAGCTCGCCGATCAGCAGATGCTGCGTTTCCTCCGCGCGCCGGCGTTCCGTCACGTCCAATATCTGCGCGCTGACGGACACGGGCTTGCCGCTGCGGTCCAGCAGCAGCGAATAATAGAATTCGCACTCCAGCGTTGCCCCATCGGCGCGGCGGACCGAATGAACCTGCATGTCGCGATGTTCGCCGCCGACCGTCAATGCAGCGACATGGCGCGTGACCGCGCTCGCCGTTTCCACATCCATCCAGCCGATCGTGCCGGCATGGCGGCCCAGCACCGCGTCGGGTGACCAGCCGAACAGCCGCTCGGCGCCCCTGGTCCAGCTGATCAGGCGCAGGTCCGGTTCGAATTCAATGATCGCCAGCGGCGAATTGTCACGATGGGCGGTCAGGCGATTAAGCGTCGTTGCCAGCCGGTCGGCGGTATCGCGCAGCTCGTCGCGCTGCCGCGCCAATATCTGCCGCTGCCGGCTCAGCTCGTAGAAGACATCGGTCTTGCTGCGCAGCATGCGCGTGTCGATGGGCTTGAGCAGATAATCGACCGCGCCCGCCTCATAGCCGCGAAACCGGCGGAGTTCGTCGGTCGCGACCGCGGTCAGGAAAATGATGGGGATGGCGCGCGTGCGTTCGGTCGATCGCATGATCTCCGCCAGCTCGAACCCGTCCATTTCGGGCATCTGCACGTCGAGCAGCGCCAGGGCGAAGTCATGCTCCAGCATCAGCTCCAGCGCCTGCGCGCCCGAGTGCGCCTTGAACAGCCGCAGCCCGTCATGGGCCAGCAGCGCCTCCAGCGCCTCCAGATTTTGCGGAACATCATCCACCAGCAGGAAATTGACGGGCGCTTCCTCAGACATGAACGACATTCCCCGCGCTATTCGCCTTCCAGTAGATACGTTCCTGGGCCGCAAACTCGGTAAAGCCATTCGCATGGCTTGAAAAGCGCAGCGTTTCCTTCGCGCCCAGCCCCAGGAACCCTCCCCGAACCAGGGACTCGCGGAACAGGCCCACCGCCCTGTCCTGCAATGGACGGTCGAAATAGATGAGGACGTTGCGGCAGGAAATCAGATGCACCTCGCCGAACACCTGGTCGCTCACCAGACTATGCTCGGCGAACAGGGTGCGTTCGCGCAGACTGGGATCGAACCGCGCGCCGCCATAAGCGGCGGTATAATAGTGGCTGAGCGACGTGCGCGCGCCCGATGCCTGATGGTTGGCGGTGAAGCCGGCCACCCGGTCCATGTCGTAAATGCCCAGTTCCGCCTTGCGCAGCGCCGCCGGGCTGATGTCCGTCGCGTAGAATAGGGTGCGGCTGTCCAATCCCTCCTCGCGAAAGAGGATGGCCAGCGAATAAAGCTCCTCCCCCGTGCTGCATCCCGCGATCCAGACCTTGAGCGAGGGAAAGGTCGCCAGATGCGGCAGCACCTGTTCCCGCAGCGCCCGGAAATAGGCGGGATCGCGAAACATCTCGCTCACATGGATGGTGAGGAAGCTCAGCAGGTCGGGCAGGATGGCGGGTTCGTGCAGCATCCGGTGCTGCAGCATCGACAGGCTTTCGCACCCGAAATATTGCTGCGCCCGCACCATCCGCCGCAAAATCGAGCCGCGGGAGTAGCCGCGGAAATCGAACTGGTGGCGACGCCACAGAAGGTCGAGCAGGGAATCCAGCTCCAGCAGCTGCAGCTGTTCCTCGGCCTCGGGCGCCGTGGCCAAATCGGCCATCATCGCGGCATCCATACCCGCACCAACGACAGCAGCTTGTCGACGTCCAGCGGCTTGGCCAGATAATCGTTCGCGCCGGCGGCGATGCACTGCGCCTGGTCCTGCGCCGTCGCCTTGGCGGTCAGGCTGATGATCGGCAGGTCGCGCCAGTCGGGATTGGCGCGGATCTCCCGGGTGGCGGTCAGCCCGTCCATCTCCGGCATCATCACGTCCATCAGCACCAGATCGATATCCGGACCTTGCGCGCCCGCAAGGATTTTAAGCGCCTCCGCGCCATTGCGCGCGATATGGACGGTTGCCCCATGCGGCTCGAACAGGCTGGTCAGCGCATAGATGTTGCGGACATCATCCTCCGCCACCAATATGTGCCGTCCCTCCAGCAGCGCGTCGCGATTGAGCGCTGTCGCCAGCATCGCCTGCTGCCGCGCGGGCAGGTCGGCCACAACCTGATGCAGGAACAATGTCACCTCGTCCAGCAGCCGCTCGGGCGACTTTGCGCCCTTGATGATGATCGACTTGGAATAGCGGCGCAGGCGCAGCTCTTCCTCGGCCGACAGATCGCGCCCGGTATAGACGATGACCGGCGGGAAGGAGAGGCTGTCGTCGCGGCTCAGCTGTTCGAGCAGTTCGAACCCCGAGGCGTCCGGGAGGTTGAGGTCCATGACCATGCAGTCGAAGGTTTGGGTCGACAGCCGCTCCAGGCATTCGCCCGCATCCGCCGCCTCGACCGTGTCGACATCCCGCGTCGCCAGCAGCAGGCGCAGGCTCTCGCGCTGGGTCGCATCGTCCTCGACCAGCAGCACCCGCCGCATCCGGGCGGCGAACCGGTGCTGCAACCCTTCCAGCACCTCGGCCAGTTCCTGCCGTTTGACCGGCTTGAACATATAGCCGACCGCGCCGTTCGACAGCGCCGCATGGGAGTGGTCGGCCACCGACACGCAATGGACCGGGATATGGCGCGTATTGACGTCGCGCTTCAGTCGGTCGAGCACCGATAACCCGCTATGATCGGGCAACCCCATGTCGAGGATGATGGCCTGCGGCAGATATTGCCGCGCAAGCATCACGCCCTCGTCCGCGCTTTCGGCCAGCAGGCACTGAAAATCCATTTCGCGTGCGAGGTCGCACAGAATGCGGGCGAAGGCCGGATCATCCTCGACGAACAGGATGACGCGGCTGTCGCCAGTCAGCGAGTCACGGTCATCGTCGACCGCTCGCGGTCTTGCCGGCGCTGCCGGGATGTCGGTGCGAGTCGCCAGCAACGGCGTCGTTTCGCGCAGCGCGGGGCGATAAACCGGGGTTGCGACGGGCGTTTCACTGAAATTCCGCGGCAGCGTCAGGGTGAAGCTGCTCCCCTCCCCCGGCGCGCTTACCAGGCTGATCTCGCCGCCCAGCAGCCGCGCCAGTTCGCGCGAGATGGACAGTCCCAGGCCCGTACCGCCATATTTGCGGCTGACCGATCCATCAGCCTGGCGGAAAGGTTCGAAGATGGTCTGCTGCTGTTCGGCTGGAATGCCGATGCCTGTGTCATGCACGGTAAAGGCGATGCAATCGTTCGCCGCCGCCTCCACCGTCAGCGTCACCTCGCCCTTCTCCGTGAACTTGATCGCGTTCGACAGGAAATTCTTGAGGATCTGCTCCATCCGGTGCGGATCGGTCTCGATCTCGGCGGGCATGTCGGCGGCCGATGGAATGCGCAGTGCGATCCCCTTCTGCCGCGCGCCGGGCTCCAGCAGCGCATGCAGTTTCTCGACCATTGGCGCGATGCGGATATGCCGCGTCTGCAGGTCAACATGACCAGCTTCGATCTTGGAAATGTCCAGGATGTCGTTGATCAGCAGCAGCAGGTCGTTGCCCGACGTTTCGATCGTCTCGGCATGACGCACCTGGTCCGGTGTCAGGTTGCCGGCCCGGTTGTCGGCCAGCAGCCGCGCCATGATCAGCAGCGAATTGAGCGGCGTGCGCAATTCGTGACTCATATTGGCGAGGAATTCGGATTTGTAGCGGCTCGCCTGCTCCAATTCACGCGCCTGCTCCTCCAGCGATGCCTGCGCGCGCGTCAGGTCGTTGCGCTGCTGGACCAGCTGTTGAGTCTGCTCCTCCAATTCGACGTTGGTCTGCTCCAGCTCGGCCTGCTGCGTTTCAAGTCGCGCCTGCGAATCCAGCAACACCCGGCTCTGTTCCTCCAGTTCCTCATTGGCGCTGCGCAATTCCTCGCTCTGCGCCTGAAGCTCCTCGGCCTGCTGCTGCGTCTCTTCCAGCAGTTCCTGAAGCCGTTCGCGATAGCGCGCCGCCCGGATTGCCTTGCCGATCGCCTCGCCCGCGCGCTCAAGCAGGGTCAGCGCTTCCTCCCTGGGCTCTTGCGCGAAGCCCATCTCCAGCACCGCAACGACATCATCGTCGGCACAGGCGGGTGCGACGAGCATGGTCGTGGGCGCAGCATGGCCCATTGCCGTCCCGTAGCTCAGATAGGAGGCCGGCACCGGCCCGATGCGCACGATCCGGTTCTCGGTGATCGCAACGCCGATCAAGCCGTCGTCGGCTCCGGTCGAACGAATGACGTCCACGCCCTTGGGCACGCCAATGCTGGCAACCTGGCGATAGGTGGCGTCATCGTGCACGAACAGCATGGCCGCCTGCGCCTCCAACCGATTGGTCAGATAGCGCAGCAAATCCTCACTCAGGATCTGGAGATTGCGTTCGCCCGCCATCGCTCGGCCAAGACCGATTTGCGAGCGCTGCACCCACTCCTCGCGCCGGATGGCGAGCTTGTTGCGCACGAACAGGTAGCCAAGCCCGCCCAGCAGCCATGCGGTCAGCGCGCCCAGTGAACGATTGACCTGCGCCACCGACGGATCGACGCCCGCCGGCGCGATCTGGTAACCGATCACCATCAGCAGCGTCGCCATCACCGCGAGGAGCGGCGGGATGATCGCGCGCGACGTCAAATAAGATAAGGTGATCGGGAGCAGATAGAGCACCCAGACCGACATGCCGAGCGGTAACGTCATGTCCGCCAGGAAAGGCGGAATCATGAAGATCAGCAAGACGATATGAAGCAGGGTCGCGGATCGCGCCGGCGTCATCCCGAACAGGGAGGGCATTGATTCTCTACACTCTCGTTACGACGCCCCCGCGTCGCGGGCATATTGCAAGCAGGCCGCCCCGGCGCAATAGCATCAGAGGAATTTCCGACCCGCCTTGGCGCGCGGGCTCGGCATGACCTATCGCCTTGCGGCAACAATTGCGCAACGTGTTATCGCGCCCGCCCCAGCGTGGTTTCGAAATCGCGCGAACGTGTTTTCGGTCACGGTCTGACGTGTCATCGGATCGCTCAAAGCATCCAGCAGTGGCCGAAATGCGCCGTAAACGACCGCACGGCCCCAAGCCTAACCCTCATAATCCCTGAATAAATCCATAATGGCGACCGCTGAGCCCGCAGAACCCATCTCGACCTTGTTGTGATCGCCAGGTCGGTTCCAATAGGCTTTCCAGAAGCGTTAAAACGCAACGGCCGCAACACGCATCGAGGTTTGCCTTCCAAGGCACCTGATCTGCCTGACGCCCGTCGTCACGGCATCTTGGCTTCCGGTTTGACTTTCGCGCTAAAATCGGCGCATTAAACGCTAACCTATATCCGCTTCCGATTCGAGCATGAGGGGCATCATGTCGTTCACCGTCAATACGCTGCGCAACGTCACTACGGCTTGCCAACAAATGCGCGATCACATCAAGACGATCGTGTTTCGCCCCGACAATCGCAAGACGCTGGATATCAGCTTCGGCCCGACGATCGCCGCCGAACTCATCGGCCGCACGCCCGAGGCTCTTGCCAAGGCGGAAGCCAAGGGCCGCCTGCCCCAGCCCAAGACGCAACCCAATGGCCGGCGCTACTACACGCTCGAAGACCTCACCCATATCCGCAGCGCCCTCGGCATCCATGTCGGCAAGCAACCAGATGAAGATGCGGTCGTGCTGGCGGTTCAGAACTTCAAGGGCGGCGTTGGCAAGAGCACCATCACCAAGCATCTTGCCGATTATCTTGCACTCCACGGCTATCGTGTCTTGGTGATTGATTGCGATCCGCAGGCGTCGACCACGACCATGTTCGACATCCAGCCCGAAACGCTGATCGACGACGAACATACGCTGGGCGCCTTCCTCTCACCGCGCAGCACCTTCAGCAACTTCGCCGAGACGATTCGCGACACGCCCTGGCCGACGATCAAGATCGTGCCCTCCAGCCTTGGCCTTCAGGATGCAGAGTGGGATCTCACCTCCACTCTGCGCGAAGGCGGGCAAGCGGTGCGCGAAAGCCTGCAGGCGCTGCGCATCGGCATCGCCAGCGTAACCAAGGATTTCGATGTGATCCTGCTCGACCCGCCGCCAGCCATGGGGTTCCTCGGCCTCAATGTCATGGCCGCGGCGACCGGGCTGCTGATCCCGGTGCCCGCGCGGCAGCTCGACTATCTGTCGACGATCCACTTCATGGATACGATCGCGGACAATATCGAGATACTCGAACAAAATGGCACGCCAGTCAGCTATGGGTTCATCCGCGTCGTCTGTTCGGCCTTTTCGCCGAGCAAGCCGGGCGAGAACGACATGTGGCGGATCATGCAAGCGACCTATGCGGGGCTGCTGCTCGGCCAACCGATCCTCGCGTCTGAGGAAATCAAGAACGCCACTCAGGCGTTCCGCTCCATCTATGAGTCCAAACCCTCGGCTTCGCACCAGACCTACACGCGCTGCCGCGATAATCTCGACGCCGTATTCGCCGAGGTGGAGCAACAGATCCGCCAGCAATGGCCCTCCACCAGCCTTACCGCTGACGTGAGTGTCGCCGCATGAGCCGGCGCTCCCTCATCGGCGAAGCGCTCGCGTCGGTTCCGAGCGAACCGTCCGCCACGCCCGCGCCTGAAACGCCGGCAACGCCGCGCCCCAATTTCACCAACAAGCGGCTGGAAGCGTTTGGCGAGGCCGCGCGCATCGTCAAGCGCCCCACCATCCGCCTGAAACCGGCCGAATGCTCGATCTGGGCCGGCAATGCGCGCGATTATTCGATGCTGGACGAGTTCCGGCTGCGCAGCCTCATCGATTCGATCCTTGCCGAAGGCGGCAACCGCGTTCCCGCGGTAGTTCGTCGAACGCCGGGCGGCCCCCTCCCCTATGAGCTGGTGACGGGCACGCGTCGCCACTGGGCGATCTCGTGGCTCAACGCCAATCACTATCCTGACATCGATCTGATCGCGATCATCGAGGATCTCGACGACGAAGCGGCTTTCCGCCTGGCCGACATCGAAAATCGCGAGCGGGAGGATATTTCGGATCTGGAGCGCGGCCTGAACTACAAGGCCGCGGTCGACAGCTATTATGGTGGCGTACAGCTGCGCATGGCGGAGCGGCTCAAAATCTCAAAGTCGCAGCTGTCGCGCTATATCGCGTTGACGGAAATCCCGCCTTTCGTAGTCAGCGCCTTTCACTCGCCGATGGACCTTCAGGCCAAATATGCCGAAAAGCTGCTGCCGTTGCTCCGCGATGGAACCGCACGCGCGAAGCTGGAGGCTGCCGCCGATCAGATTGCCGCGGAGCAGAGCTTCCGGCGTTCAGGCGATGAGCAGCCCATCACGGGGCCGGAAGTGATGTCGCGCCTGGTCCAATCGACGACGACCAAAGGACGGATTCAGCGCGCCGCGATCGTCGCGCCGCGCGGCGATGCCATCGGCCAGGTGGAGAAGGATCAGCAGAAGGTCCTCACCCTCTCCCTCTCCCCCAGCAATCTGACGGTGGATGAGATATTGGAGGCGTTGCGACCCGTGATCGAGCAAGCGAAGATGCGATCGCCCCGCAGGCACTAACTGGGGATGAAAAGCTGAAAAAGGGCTATTGTTCTTTTAATATCAATGACTTGTATCGGATTTCCCTCCGGGGGGAAGCGGGGATGGGATGGGACAGGTAGACGAAGACAGCGAAGCAAGGACGCCGCTCAAGGAGCGGAAGGTCCAATTCGAAATGTTCTTCACGCTGCCCGATTTCAGCGACATTTCCCTGCGCGATTATCAGGAAACGATGCAGCGGCCCTTCTTCAGCCTGTCGAAGCGCAAGCGCATCAAACCCATCGATTATGTCAGTCCCGACCGCACGGTGACCGTGCAGGTCCTGCCCAATTCTGCGTATGGCATGGCAACGATTTGGGACGCGGACATCATGATCTATCTCGCCTCTCATCTTAACGAAATGCGGGAGCGTGGCACCAACGACATTTCGCCAGTGATCCGCCTCCAGCCTGGCGATCTGCTCAAGCGCATTTGCTGGGGCACCAGCGGCCGCGCCTATGAGCGGCTGGTGAGCGCATTAGATCGGCTACAGGCCACCACGATCAAGACCAATATACGCGCCAGCAACAAAAGCCGGGAGACGACCTTCTCCTGGATCGACAGTTACACCCATTTGGTGGATGAGCGCACGCAAAGATCACTCGGCATGGAGATCACCCTGTCGAAATGGTTTTTCGATGGCGTGATGGACAAGCGCAACGTGCTATCAATTTCGCCGCTCTACTTCGAGATCACCAGCGGCCTCGGCAAATGGCTGTATCGCGCATCGCGCAAACATGCCGGCGGCAATGGCGCGGAAGGCTTCACCATCGGCTTTGAAACGCTGCATCAGAAAAGCGGTAGCGAGAGCAGCTATCCAGTGTTCAAGCGCAAACTGATGGAACTGGCGCGTCACAACGAATTGCCGGACATCAGCCTGGAAGTGGTCGATGAAGACAGCATCAAGCCGAAGCTCAAGATGGTGATGCGCCGTCATCTGAACCCGACGAAACCGCGGAAACGCCCCCTCCCCTCCTCGTCCCAATCGGTTGAGATTGGCGAATCCGATGACACGTCAGACATGTCGGATGATCTGATCGATCCCCGCCTCACGCACGGGATCATCGCCGGCTTGGGAAAGGGGCTGCGTGTGCCCCTCCGACACGAAGGGACCGAAGTCGCGCCCAAGCGATCGGAGCGCAGACCCGCACGCGCCCCCTCCCCCGCCGTCCCTCCCCGCGCGAACAAGGTGCTGGATCACGAGGTTTACGCCGCCATCCGCGCGGATTTCCCAGGCTGGGACTATGATGCCCTGATGGAACGGTTTGACACCTTCCTGGGCTCCAACCCTGACGAGCTGCCGCGCAACTATTCGAAGCGCTTCTACGGCTTCGTCAAGGAACATCATCGCCGGAACAAGTTCCGGCTCTGACGCGGACGTGTTTTCGGAATCAGTCGCTGAGCCTGGGCGTTGGTGCACCGAACCTGCCTATGTCCTGCTTATCCAATGAGATCGCCAACCGCTCGGTCTTGGCGGGTGCTCCTGAACGGTGACCAGCGTGATTCTGATAACACGATGCGACCGGCAATTCTGGCCTGGAAGAATTCAGCACGCTTGAGCGAAATCGGCCCTTGCCGCTTGCGACGACCTGCACCTTCACCATCTTGCCGGTTTCGCCTGCTGAGCAGGTGCAACGAGTGATGGGCCAGGACCGTTTTATGGATGGCGGGAACTGACGCCCGCTCGATACGGTATCAAAAGGCGGTCGGCCCTAAGCCTTGATCAATATCGACGTGTTATCAGAATCGCCCGAACGAGCTGTTCGAGAGGCTGATTGTCCAGCCTGGAAGCGGGCACTCCGATGCTAGTGCCAAGGAACGAAAGCGGCCTCACCAAATACGATCGCCGGGCCGCTGTGATTACCTCCTGCGTGACCAGTCGGGAAGACGTCAAACCGCCAAGCTCGATATGCCCCTAACGTCTTCAGGTTCCCAGTTCCAATCTTCCCCGGGATCAAAGGGATCGGCCAACTGGCGCGGCATTTCGGACGATGCCGCCACGGGAATGGCATAATGGCGATAGCTTGCCTGTCCGCTTCGTTCCACCAGCAGGCCTGCCTCGGCAGCAATCGTCAGCAACTTGATGGCGCCAGCACTGGTGATGCCGAGCGCCTTGGCAACCATGCTGCTGGTGACGCGCGGACGTATCATGGCGAGCAGAAGCACGTCCTTAAGTCGGCCAGGCCTGCGCCTAGCCTGAAGGGCGCGCGCGGCGCGCACAGCATAGGCACGCAGGCGCAGCTCAAGGTCTAGATGGGCTTGTGCCCCCTGTCGAATTGCTTCGAGCCAGACGCGCTCCAATTGCTCGCCCTCCGCGACCTTCCAGGGCTGGTGGCTGCCTTCAAGACCCATGGCGACCAATCCGCCTTTGGACCCGTCCCATCGCCCTGGACCCCAGCGATCGCCGATCAGCAAACTCGCCACTAGGTCGCCTTGGCCAAGCGGCGCATGCACGCGCCACAGCCGCGCCATATGTGCGCCACTGAGCAGGGGAGGGGAGGGGGGTAATGCGTCGCTCGCGTCCTGCCAAGCCCTGACCCGCTCCACTACACTTACCATTAGCGCGGCGCGTTCAGCCGCTACGGCCTTTGGCGCATCAAGCCATTCCAGCACTGCGCCTGGGTCCTTGGACAAGGCCTCAAGCGTTATGGGAGCGGAAATCGCGTGCCGACTGCGACTCAGGTCAAAAGGCGACGTGCGCACGGTTCTTCGCCCGTCGACATGTACATCCTCATCCACCAGGACGGTCTCATCTATACGCGCCAGCGCTTGGCGTTCGGCTATCTGCATGCGGCTTCGCAAAGGCACACGCACGGGGCTGAGCTTCAAACGTTCCTCAAGCCGTTCCAGCGTGGATTGTGCCGCAGCATAATGGGCTATAAGACTCAACTCTGTGTTCATAACCACGCCACTAATAAGAAGCTAAAACAGCTATATAGCACGATATAATCAACGATATAGCACCTTTAGCAAGTGATGGCTAATGACGCTGTTTGGGCTGGCCAGACGTTCAAATTGCCCCATCAATCGCCTGTGCTCGCTTTTCGATAAGGAAGTGGGGCTTTTGATGCTTCATGCTGCCTGCATGATCCCTGACGATCTCTCATCGGATAGACCGGCTGCCCCTGATGGCCAGTCTGCGGCCGTCACGGGCGCAGAGGCGGCCGTTCGGATGCTGCAGGCGCATGGCGTGCGTCATATATTCGGCCTGTGCGGCGACACGAGCCTGCCATTCTACGACGCGCTGGCGCGGTTGGATCATGGTATCGACCATGTTCTCACGCGCGACGAGCGCAGCGCGGCCTATATGGCGGATGCCTATGCGCGCGTCACGGGTAGGGTAGGGGTTTGCGAAGGACCAAGCGGGGGAGGGGCGACCTACATCCTTCCAGGCGTCATCGAAGCCAATGAATCCTCCGTCGCCTTGCTATCCATCACCTCCGACATCCCCGTAACGGCACGGGGTCGCTATTCCTTGACCGAACTCGACCAGCGCGCCTTGTTCGCGCCACTGACCAAGTGGAACAGCGTCGTAGACCATGTCAGCCAGATCCCGCATATCTTCCGCACTGCTTTCCGCGCGGCGACGACGGGTCGACCGGGCACCGCGCATATCGGCTTGCCCTATGACCTGCAAAAGCAGCATCTGTCGGCAGCCGACATCTGGGCGGACCCGCGCCACGCGAGCTTCCCAGCCTATCGCACAGGCCCGGACAGCGAACTGATTGCTGCCGCAGCCGATGTCATCCTCGCCGCCAAGCGGCCGGCCTTCATCTGTGGCGGGGGCGTCATCCTTTCGGGCGCCTGCAACCTGCTCGCCGAATTGGCTGAACTGCTCGACGCACCGGTGGCTTCGACGGTGAGCGGTCATGGCGCCATCGCCGACGATCATCCCTTGGCGGTCGGCGTGGTCGGCGCCAATGGCGGTACGGACGAAACACGCGCGGTCATTGCGGCGGCGGACTGCGTGATCTTCGTCGGTTGCCGCGCGGGGTCCACGACGACGGAGCATGGAAGCGTGCCATCGCGCACCACGCCGATCGTCCACATCGACATTGATCCGATGGTCGTATCGGGCAATTATCGCGTGGAGGCTGGCGTCGTCGGCGACGCGCTGCTGTGCCTGTCGGCGCTGCGGATCGAGATAGAGATGCGGCTTGCGGGTGCGCGGCGCCACAATGGCGCTGCGGAGCAGGTCGCACGCCTGAAGGCCCAGAAGCGTGCCGCATTCGATCGCTTGGCTCGATCCAGCGAGCGGCCAATTCGCCCGGAGCGCGTACTGGCCGCGCTGCAGGCGGCTCTGCCTTCCGACGCCATCATCGTGGCGGATCCCGGCACGCCGTGCCCCTATTTTTCAGGTCATTTTCAGTTCAGTGGGAGCGGGCGCCGCTTCATCACCAATCGCGCGCATGGCGCCCTGGGATTTGCGCTGCCTGCATCGGTCGGTGCGCAGATCGGCGCGCCCGACCGCAAGGTGGTGGCGGTGATGGGCGATGGCAGTTTCGGCTTTGCGGTGGGTGAGCTGGAAACGATCGTGCGCCAGGGCTTGCCCATCACCATGATCGTTTTTTCCAATGCGTCCTTCGGCTGGATAAAGGCAAGTCAGAAGGAGGGCTATGGCGGGCGGTATTTCTCGGTCGATTTCACGCGCACCGACCATGCACGCATAGCGGAGGCGTATGGCGTGAAGGCCTGGACCGTCGATGATCCTGAAGCGCTTGACTCCATCATGCGCAAGGCGATCGCTCATGATGGTCCCACGCTGATCGACGTTATCGCCCAGCCGCTGGAAGAGTCGGCGGTGCCGGTGAGCAAATGGATGGGATAACGAGGGCGATCGCCAGCAGAAGCGGTCCCGATCAACAGAGCATATTATCGGAGTAGGGTGATGAACCGTAGAAATTTCATGGGACTGTCCTTGGGGGCGCTGGCCGCCGGCGCCGCGCGTGCAGCGGACGTGCCGCTGGGGCGAAAGGGTGTGATGCTGATGAACCGCATCGCGCCTTCCATCTCTCAATTGATGATGGCCAATCTGGACGGCAGCAATGAACGCAAGCTGCTCGTCGACACGGATTTCGAATATAATGGCACAATGTCGCCCGACGGACAGTGGCTGATCTTCACGTCCGAACGTCGCGGGGACGGCCAGTCCGATATCTTCCGCGCACGGGCCGACGGCACGGGTATTGCGCCTGTCATCACGACCGACAGCATGGATGACGCCGCTGTGCTGTCGCCCGACGGCCGGACGCTCGCCTTTGTGTCCACCCGGAACGGCTATCGCGCCAACATCTGGCTGCAGGATCTGTTCACCGGTCGAACCCGCCAGTTGACCGGCATTGGCGACATTCATGGCGAAGACCTCTATCCGGACTGCTATTTCCGCCCGGCCTGGTCGCCTGACGGACAATGGCTCGCCTTTTCCAGTGATCGCAACACGCGCTGGACGGGACATGACAAGGGACATGGCTGGGAACATACGCAGGAACTGTCCATCTACGTCATCCGCCCTGACGGAACCGGATTTCGCAAAGTGGCCTCCAAGCCGGGCTATTGTCTCGGCTCGCCCAAATGGTCGCCGGACGGCAAGCGGATCGTCTTCTATGAAATGACGGTCGAAGCAACCTGGGGTGCGCGCCGTCCCAACTATGTCGGCAAGGCTCCTTCGCAGATTGTCTCCGTCGATGTGAACGGCGGCGATCGAGTCGAACACACGACAGGTGTCGATCTCAAGCTGCATCCGCAATTTCTCAGCAACAGTGAGATTGGCTATCTTGTCAAATATGGCCCCAATGAAGGGCTGGCTTACACCTCCGATCGCCCGGCGCGTCGCCAGGCCTTCATCCGCGCGCCCAACTGGACCCCGGATGGCAAGTCGGTGATCTATGAAAAGGTCGCTTTCAAACCCGTGCGCCCGCTCTACAAGCCGCTGTTCAGCTGGGACAAAGACTATGACTATCAGCATGTCGACGTCTTCCCCCTGTTGTCGCGGGACGGCTGGGTCGTCTTTACCGAAAAGCAGCTGGGCAATAGCTCGGTCTGGATCATGCGGCCGGACGGCTCCGAAAAGCGAAAGGTGTTTGAATCCTCCGGCCGGGGTCTGGACGAAAAAAAGGTGCAAATGGGTCTGGCCGGGGCATTCCAGCCCTGCTGGTCGCCCGATGGCCAATGGATCGCCTTCGGCCTGGGCTACTGGTTCAACGAACGCAGCAAGATGACGGCCGCGCTGTGGCGCGTCCGCCGCGATGGCACCGGCGCCGAACAGCTCACCGACGGCAGCCTCCATTCGGGTTTCCCCAGCTATTCGGCCGATGGCAAGGAGCTGGTGTTCCGCGTCTGGGGCGAGACGGAAAAGGGGCTGCGCATCCTCAATCTTGACACCCGCAAGATCCGCGTCCTCACGCAGGGCCTGGACAATCTTCCCGGCTGGTCGCCCGATGGCAAGCGGATCGTCTTCACGCGCAAGCGCGACGACGGCAATTTCGATATCTACACGATCAAGCCTGATGGCAGCGGCCTGTTCCGCGCAACCACCCATCCGTCCAGCGACGGCCATGCCGTCTGGTCGCCTGACGGCCGGATCATGTGGAGCGGATCGCAACACGGCTTCCGTGACGAGGCCGCGCTCTACGATCAGACCTTCCAGCAATATGGCCAAATCTATGTGATGAACGCCGACGGCTCGAACAAGCGGCTGCTGACCGACAGCAAATGGGAAGATTCCATGCCGCTGTATCTCAGCGATCCCAAATAAAGCAGGGGATTAAGGGAAAGAGGAGGCCGGCAGTGATCGAGAGCCTTCTCTTTCCACAATGACCAGAGCTTCTGTTGCATTACTGGCACACGAGCCAAAAACTCATGAGAGAGCCTCGCTTCTCCTATCACGTGTTCGCGGTTTTCGCGGTCGCATTATAGCTGTCCTGGGCATGGGGGGCGTCGGCGACCCAGAACCGAGGGGGGGCAGAAATTCAGCGCAACGACAGAGCGATTTCAAAGCAGGCTGGATCGCTCAAAGCATCTTTTTTCAAAGCGCGCGCGATATTGCTGCTGCCTGCGGTTCGGCTCTGCACATCGACTGTTTCTGTTGCCGCTGATCGGCGATGGTCTTCGCGCAAGCGCATAGAACCACCACCGGCCTGATTGACGATATTGCGTAGAAATCCGGCATCCCGCAATGGTGGATGGGCGGCTGGTGGCGAACGCCGCGAACAGGCTGGCGCGATCGGCCACATCAATCTGAACGCCGAGGTTCAGCATCTGAAGGATGCCATAGGACCCGGCTGCGTCTGGCAATCGTTCGGCCGGCAAGCCGATATGCCGGTCATGGTTGCGCTCCTGAATGCGATCAACTCGTGGGCATCCACTGATCGACAACTGACGCTGATGACGTCACGGACGGCCGTCTTTTCCTCGGCGTTGGCTGGCTAGCCCGAGGTACTGAACAGCCCAAGTTGTGTCCGCGACGATGGGTTTGTGGCCGCTGGAACGGCAAAACGCCCGCCATCGAAGGGGATGGCGGGCGTTTCGCGAACAGGGGCGTTAGACGCCGCTGGGTCAGTAGTCGAAGCCGAACGTCACGCCATAGGTGCGCGGCGCGCCTGCATAGCCATTGTCACCGCTGTTAGTGGCGCTGATCTGGCTGCGGTAGAAGGCATCGGTCAAATTCTTGCCCCACAGGCGGACATAGAATTTCTCCCCGGGCTCCTTCCACGTGATCGACGCGTCGACCGTGTTGTAGCTTGGCTGCGTGACGCGCTCGTCCGCAGTCGCGACGAAGCCATCATTATAGTAATAGTTCCCCGCCAGGGTGAAGACGCCCGCGCTGGTGGGGATGTCCAGGCTGCCGCCAAGGCTGAAGGTGATTTCCGGCGTGTTCTGCAGCCGGTTGCCCGACGCATCGCCGCGCAGCAGGCAATTGCCCCCCAACTGAGCCGTCGGAGCGCCAAATGTGCCCAGACAAGCGGTGTTGGCGACCGTCTGCCCGGTCTGGCTGTCCACATAACTATAGTTGGACGGCGAAAAATAGGCCGCAACAGGATAGGGGATGGAAATGATTGCGTCGGTGAAATCCCTGTAGCGCGCGTCGGTCCAGTTAAACCCGCCGAAGAGGCGCAGATTGTCGCTCACCTGCCAGGTCAGGTCGGCATCGACGCCATAAATGCGTGCACCTTGCCGGGCATTATAGACGTTGTTCACGCCCGCGATGACCTGGATCACCTGCACCGCCGACTGGTCGTAATAATAGCCCGCGACATTCAGCCGCACCTTGCGGTCGAACAGATCGGTCTTGATCCCCAGTTCATAGGCATCGACGACCTCAGGCTCCAGCACGTTGAACGGCGTCGCGATCTGCGGCACGAACGTGCCGCTGCGGAAGCCGCGATTGTAGCTCGCATAGGCCATCAGCTCGGGCGAAAAGCGATGATCGATCGATAGGCGCCAGGTCAGCTTGTCGAAATTGCGCTTGTCAGGACCGAAAATGGTTGTCGTGGTTACGCCGGTATTGCCATTGTAGGTGATGCGCGTCGCATCAATATCGCGCTTGTCATAGGTATAGCGGATGCCAGCCGTGATCTTGGTATTCGCACCCAGTTCATAGGTGCCGTCGGCAAAGCCGGCGATCGATTCGAGGCCGATATCGGTGAAATCGTCGGAGTAACCGTTCCCGCCGAAGGTCGTCAGGCCCGTGGTGCGACCGGGATACTGACCGGCGCTGCTCTTCATGTAAAAACCGCCGATCACCCAGTTGAAAGGCCCGTCATTGTCGGAAATCAGGTCGATCTCCTGCGTGAACTGCTTGTCGCGGTTATTATTGTCGATGCGCAGGCGCGGCGCCACCGTCCCGTCGGGATCGAAATAGGTGCGCAGCGCGGTCTTGCGATAGGCGGTGATGCTCCGCAGGTTCACGCCGCCCAATTCCTGGTCGATCGACAGGCTGATGCCCTTCTGCCGGCCGCGCAGCGTGGGATCGATATCGGCATAGATGTCGCGCTGCGGGTCGCCGCCCAGAGACTCTATGACGTCGGGCACATATTGGCCGGCGCTGTTGCGGCTGAAGGTGACGAACGCCGGATCGGCCGCTTCCCGACCGAAATAGTCGCCGGACAGGACGATGGAGGTAGTGTCACCCGGCTCCCAAAGCAGTTTGGCGCGCAGCGAATAGGTGCGATCGGTCTGGATGTCGTTGCCCGTGAAAACATTCTGGCCATAGCCATCGCCGCGATTTTCATACTGAGCCGCCAGGCTGAAGGCGAGGGTAGGGGCCAGGCCGCCCGAAACATAGGCTGCGGCGCTGGCCGTATCATAATTGCCGTAGCCGAAGCGTGCGGAGGCGGTATAGTCATAGCTGGGCTTGCGCGTAGTGATCTGGATGAGACCGCCTGTCGCGTTCCGGCCAAAGAGCGTGCCCTGCGGCCCTTTCAGAACCGCGACCTGCTCGACATCGAACAGCGACTGCAGCGCCCCGATGGCGGAGCCGTAATAGACGCCATCGACATAGACCGCGACCGGGTTCTCGATCCCGGCGCCCTGGCCGGTGGCGCCGACGCCGCGAATGCGTGGCAGGCCAAAGCCGCCTGCTGCCGTCGTGACGTTGAGCGAAGGCACGGCTGCCCGCAAATCCTCGGTGCTGGTCACGCCGGATGCGGCAATATCCTCCGTGCTGAGCGCGGTGATCGCAACTGCGACATTCTGCGCATTTTCGCTGCGCTTCTGGGCGGTGACGATGATGTCGGAAACGCCTTCCTGGGCGGCCGCGAGCGGCTCCACGGGCTGGGCGAAGGCGGGCGAAGCGGCAAGCGCGGCGATGGAAATCCCGCCGAGCAGGGCGGGTATTGAAAAGTTGCAGCGGCGCATGATGTGTCCTCCCCATGGTGCGCTGGTTATTCAATCCATTTTTATCGGATTGTGAACGCTAGGTAGAAGAGAAGCGGTGTCCGCGCTTATAAGAAAGGCGGCGGCAGCCTATCAATTCCTGCCGCCTCGTTTCGTATCGTTATCCCAGTGTTCCCGTAACGTCGTCGAACAGTTCATCGACGCTTGGCTTGTGCGGGATGATCTTCTGCTCGAACGCCCAGTCGATCGCGAGCTGCAGCCCCTTGCGATTGGCTTCCAGCCCCATCGGCGGGAAGGGATCGGGCACGCCCCCCTGCGTCAACGCGCGGCTGTCACCGATCATGCGGTAGATTTCACGCACCACATCGGGACGGTTCTTCGATATATCCTGGTGCACGACGAAGATATGGTTGATCGGCACCACGCCCTCGCGCGCGAACCAGTCCTTGGCGGCATTGAAGGGGTCGGGGATCAATCGTTCGACGCGCGGGTCCTTGGGCAGGTCGACGCCTTGGAGCGTGGCTGCCAGTTCCCCGTGCAGCATCATCTGCCCGATATCGGAGCCCTTGGGCAACCGGACGCAATTGGCGGGATCGCTATATTCCTCCAAATGGCCTTCCCCCACGGTCATCCAGGTGACCTTGTCGAGATCGACGCCATATTCATGTTGCAGGATGCCGCGCACCCACAGGCCCGTCGTCTGCGCATAGGTGCGCACGCCCACCTGGCGGCCTTCGATGTCCTTGGGATCGAGATGGCCGAGATCGCGATTATAGCCCGCGCAATGATGCTGGAACCGGCCCGAAACGGGCGCGGGCAGCAGCACATATGGCTTGCCGTAGCATTTGGCCTGCAAATAGGTGACGATTGCCAGTTCGCCCGCATCATACATGTTGCGGCGGACCATGTCCTTGAACCCGTTTTGCGCCGGCTCGGGCCCGCAACAGTCCAGCTTGACGATGTCGGAAGTGACTCGCCCGTCGCGGATCGCCTTCGTCACCGGATATTCGGCCAGGTTGGTGCGCAATGTCAGTATGTCCTGGGCGCTCGTCGCCATATCCTCTACCCCTTATTCCGTGTCCTACAGTCTGACTTCGATCAGCGCCGGACCAGGCTCGCGCGCGCTGTTCTGCATCGCCTTGACGAAATCCTCCGCCGTTTCGACCGCCACTGCCGGCACCCCCATGCTTTTGGCCATGGCGATCCAGTCGATCGTCGGCCGGTCGATGTCGATCATCGCCATCGCCTGCGGCCCCGGACTGCCCGCGCCCATATTGGCATATTCGGCCTTCAGGATCGCATAGCTGCGATTGGCGTAGATGATGGTGGTGATGTTCAGTCCCTCACGCGCCTGGGTCCAGAGCGACTGGATCGTGTACATGGCGCTGCCATCACCCACGGTGCAGAAGACGCGCCGGTACGGGCAGGCGAGCGCCGCGCCGGTAGCGACCGGCGTGCCATAGCCGATCGAGCCGCCCATATTGTTGATGAGGTCGTGCGGCAGCGCGCCCATCGTATGGCCCATGGATTCCCGCCCCGTGGTCAGCGATTCATCGACCAGGATCGCGTTTTCGGGCAGGGCGACGGCCAGCGCATGGGCGATGCTGAGCGGATTGAGCGCGCCGGTGGGAGAGGGCGTTTCGATCCTGGCCTGCACGATCGGCTGGGTGGCGCTCGCGCCGAGCGCGTCAAGCAGCATCTCGAACGCCGCTGCGCTGTCCTCATGCTCCTCCACCAGAGGGTGGACGAGCGTGCCTTCCTTCTTCATCAGGCTCGGCTTGTCGGGATAGGCGAAGAAGGCGACCGGCTCGCGTGTTTCGACCGTGATGATATGCTTGAAGCCGTCCAGGAACGCCATCGCCTGCGGCACGGCATAGGGAATGCGCTCGATCGGCGTTCGTCCCGCGCCGCGCTCGATCCGCGCCGTGAAGAATTGCGATCCCAGGCGCGCACCGGTGGCTGCTGCAACCTTGCCAGCCAGCTCCAGCGCGCGGCCGCGCGTCGCCTTGTTGCCCAGGATGATCAGCGTGGGCTCGCCTGACGTCAGCACCTTGGCGACATGATCGATCCGTGCGGACGCGGGTGCAGGGCGGCGCTGGTCGATCTTGGGCAAAGTGACGGCGCTGTCGGCCTGCTGCCAGCTGGTATCTCCAGGCAGGATCAGGGTTGCGATCTTGCCGGGATGCTCCGATGCCGTCGCGACCGCCTGTGCCGCGTCCCAGGCGATGGTCGACGCGCTGTCGGCGCGTCGGACCCAGTGGCTCAAGGGGCGGGCCAGCCCTTCAATGTCCGACTGCAGCGGCGGATCATAACGCAGATGCGCCACCGAATGTTCGCCAATGATGTTGACCATGCCCGACGAGGCGCGCTTGGCATTGTGGATGTTGGAGAGGCCATTCGCCAGCCCTGGCCCCAGATGGAGCAGGGTGGAAGCGGGCCTGTCCTTCATCCGGTACCATCCATCGGCTGCGCCCGTCGCTATGCCCTCGAACAGGCACAGGACGCTGCGCATCCTCGGATTGTCGAGCGCCGCTAGGAAATGCATTTCCGACGTTCCGGGATTGGCGAAACAGATATCGACACCTTGGTCGACCAGGGTGGACACCAGACTTTCCGCACCGTTCATGGCGTCAATATCCCGCCAGTTCGCGGCCCTGGCCCACCACGCCATAGCTGCGGGTGGGCGCTGACATGAGGAAGCGATAGCCCTCGCCGATCAGTCGCTCGACATTCTTCGCATTGGTGTGCGGGTTGCCCACGACGACATTATGCTTCTTGCAGACCTCCACGATGCGGTTCATCGCGCTGACCACTTCCGGGTGATCATATTGGCGTGGGTAGCCCAGCGCCTGGCTCAGGTCGCCCTCGCCGATCAGCACCAGGCCGATGCCCGGCACATTGGCCAGGATGTCGTCCAGATTTTCGATCGCCTCTGGGCTTTCGCACATCATGCCGACCAGGATCTCGCCATGCGGGGCGAGCGGCCAGACATCGGCCTTGGCATAATAGTCCGCCTGGCTGACCCCCCAGTAGCGCGCCGCCGTCGCTGGTCCATCGCCGCGCACGCCCTTGGGCTCGTAGAGGGCGGCGCCGGTCGGCTTGGCGTAGCGGCACGACGCGACCATGTTATAGGCCTGCTCGACGGTCGAAACATGCGGCGTGATGACGCCATAGACGCCGCGATCCAGCACTTGCTTGGCCTGGAACTGGTTCATCTCCGCACCGTTGGCAGGTATGCGCGCCAGCGGCGTCACCGAAGGCGCGACGGCGCCGCTTTCGGCGATCGTCTTGCGGTTGAGCATATATTGAAGCGCGTCGCCGAGGCCGCCGACGTCATAGGGATTATGCTCCATTTCGAAGACGATGCCGTCATAGGGCGCGTCGGTCAGTTCCTGCGCGGTCAGCTTGTCGACCTTGGAGAAGCAGGTGAAGGCGGGCTTGCCGGCTTCAAAGGCGCGGATGACGCCGTTGAGGCGCGTTTCGGTCATGATGATCGTCCTGTGTGAATGGGAAAAGGGAAGCGCCGCTTATTCCGGCGCGTTCCAGTACATGAAGCCCATGCCCTCGCCGGTGCCGGCGGCGGTGCGCCAGCAGGGGACATAGTCCACCAGCGTCATCTGCGCGCCGGTGTGCTGAAGCGCCATCATGACGATCGAGTAGATCTTCACTTCCGACGTGCCCGACTGATAATAGCCGTCCGGGATCGCCGCCAGGCCCTCATAGTCATAGGCGGCCAGCTTCTCCATCACGTCCCGGTCGAACTCCTCGTCATTGACGAAGTGCGACAGGCCGCCGCTTGCGATCACCGCGACCCGAACATCCTCGGGCCATGCCTCGATCGCTTCGCGCAGCACGCGGCCGAACTGGATGCAGCGCTGCATCGACGGCTGGGTAGGGGGGTAGAAGAGGTTGAAGAGCACCGGCACATGCGGCGGCACGTCATCGCCCATGATCTGGTGATAGACGAAGCTGTAGGCGTGCGGCACGACCGGATAGTCGGCTTTCCGCCCCTGATTCTTCTCCATCCAGACATTTTCGGGCCACGCCATCAAGTCGTTGAGGTCGAACCCTTCCTTCTGGAAAGTCTTGATGAGGTAGGTGGCGAGATCCGGATAGGCCTGATGCACGACATGATGGTCGGGGGCGTATACGGCGCGTTGCGGCGGGCCATTATGCACGTCCTGCCCGGTGTAGATGGTGATCGAAGGGGACTGGTCGGGCCAGATTTCCTTCTGATCCTTGCCCAGGATGATCGCGACGTCCACCTTGGCCGCCTTGTAGGCTTCCGCCATCGCGTCAAGCGCCGCCCGGCAGCGTCCGGCGCGGGCGATGCGCTCCTCGATCGTCAGATAAGGCTCGAACGCCGCGCCGCGATGCGCCTCCAGTTCGGGATAGGTCCAGGTCCGGTTCTGGAACCAGAGCTCGGGATTGTTGCGATCCCGCTCGCCATTGTTCAGCCAGTCCTCCGGCTTTTGCCCCAGCATGCCGCTATGCGGCACCGCCATCCCGAATACGATCTTCGCCATAATATCCTCTGTTTGTACGGCGGGCAGATTATGCGCCCTGGTGGGAAGCGGCCAATCCAAAGCCCGCTCCGTGCGATTGCTTATTCCGAAATTCGGGGCGCCCATTGCGGGCGCAGCAGGATCCATGTCGCGGCTGCGCCGATGATCAGGAAGACGAAGATCACCAGCATCGGCAAGTCATAGCCGCCGCTGACATGCAGCAGCCAGCCCGACAGGCTTGCCGCCACGCCCCCGGCCAGCGACGTCGCCACCTGCTGAACGCCCGTCACCAGCCCGATGGCCGGCTTGGGGATCAAGGTCAGGCGGCACAGCGCCAAGTTGTTCGCGGTGGCGAGCCCCAGGAACGAAAGGGAAAAGACGTTCCAGAACAAGGCCATCGACAGGCTCGGCGAATAAGCGCCCAGCAGCACGGTGCATGCGCCGATGAAGCCCGCGATGACAAAGGCCTTGCGCACGAACACGGGATCGCCGCCGCGCTCGATCAGCTTGTCCGCGACCCAGCCTGCAATCACCGCGACGATAGCAATGCCGGCGAAGCTGAAGAAGGTGTAGAGGCCCGACTGCTTGAGCGACAGGCCGCGCTCCTCGACCAGATAGGCCGGCATCCAGGTCATGCAGTAGAAGGTGAAATAGCCGTAGCAGAAATTCACGATCATCGCTCCCCAGACCAGCGGGCTCTTGAGGATGCTGGAAAAGGTGACGGACGCGGCCTTGCGCTTGGCGGTGGCGCGTTCCTCGGGGGTGGGCCAGTCATTCTGGACGGTTAGCATCCAGGGCACCAGCCAGATGAAGCCCGCGACGCCCGTCAGGATGAACATCATGCGCCAGTCATAATTGACGATCAGCCAGGCAGCGACCGGCGCGCCGATCGCGGGACCCAGCTTGTTGCCCATCGCGAACAGCCCGACGGCGGTGCCATTTTGCCGCTCGGTGAAGTTATTGCGGATCCAGCGATAGCTGGCGGGCATCACGATCGCTTCGGCCGCACCGATGATCAGACGCATGGTCAGCAACGCGGCAAAGGCGTCGACCAGGCCGATCGCGGCCGTCGCCAGGCACCACAGGACGAAGCAGATCGTGTAGGGCACTTTCACGCCATAGCGATCGACCAGCCAGCCCATCGGAATCTGCACCAGCCCATAGGACCAGAAAAAGGCGGAGTTCAGCCAGCCCCGATCCACATCGGACAGGCCGAAATGCGCGATGAACGGCGGATCGGCCAGGGCGGAGGAAATGCTGGTCCGATCGACGAAGGCGATCAGCACGCCGGTCGCCAGCAGGAACAGCACCAGCCAGCGCGCGGCGGGAGAAAGTTCTGGCAGGCGCGCGGCCGAAGCCGGCGCCTCCTTCGGTATCGGTGATGTGGCCATGAACCCTCTCCTTATCTATTTTCGTCAGTCTTTCAGCGCCGGGTAAAGCGTCTGCGCGGTCTTGGCGAAGACCCAGTTCTGATCCTCATCGCTGAGACAGGCGAGCCGGTCTCGCGCCGTCGCCAGAATGTCCGAAAGCGTGCCCGGCGATGTGGGGAAGTTGGACCCCCATGCCATGCGGTTGGCGCCGAAGACGGCAGCGACCTTGGGGAAGAAGGTGTCGGCGCTCGCCTGCCCCTTGGTCACGTCGCTCATGATGCGAGGCGTCAGCTTCAGATAGATGTTGGGCAGGTCCGCCATGGCGAACAGGCTGTCGGCATTGGCGTAGGGCGGACCGTCGAGGACATCGGGACGACCCAGATGGTCGAGGATGATGTTGACCTTCGGGAAGCGGACGGCAAGATCGCGCACCTGCGGCAGGCCGATGGGGCCGGTCTGGATGCACATCGGAATGCCCAGCTCGCCCAGCAGGTCCCAGGCGGGGTAGGCGGCCGGATTTTCGAGCTCGCTGGGGTCGAAATCCTTGGTCGATCCGCCGGTGAAGATCCGCAGCCCCTTCAGTCCCCTGTCGGTCCACGCGCGGATGGTGGATACCGCATCGTCGGCGGCGACATCCACCGATCCGACAGCGATCAGCCGGTCGGGATATTCGTTGCAGCCGTCCACGACATAGCTGTTGTCGAAGCCGTAGGTGGTGGACGAATGGACGACCGCGGCCTTGTCGACGCCGGCTTCGTCCATCGCCGCGATCAGCGACGCGACGGTGCACGGTCGCTCCTGCGACCAGTCGGACCGCTTGCCGAACAGCGGAGCGGGGGGATAGCGATCCGCATCGTCCGAAATGATATGCGGATGAATGTCGATCACGGTCATGGCTTACAGACCCTTCGCCTTGAGATGCGCGTCGAGGCGCGGATAGACCCGGCGGGCATTGCCTTCGAAGATGGCGTGGCGATCGGCTTGGGACAGCGCCTCGCAGGCGTCGACATAGCGTTTGGTGTCGTCGAAATATTCGCCCGTGTCGGGATCCCGACCGCGCACCGCGCCGATCATCTCCGACCCGAACAGGACGTTGCTGGTCGGCACCACCTTGGTCAGCAGTTCGACGCCCGGATGGTGATAGACGCAGGTGTCGAAGAAGATGTTGTCGAGCAGCCCTTCGAGCGGTCTGCCAGCGATCTCCAGGCTCATGCCGCGATAGCGGCCCCAGTGATAGGGCACCGCGCCGCCGCCGTGCGGGATGATGAGGCGCAGGGTCGGGAAGTCCTTGAAAAGGTCGGACTGGAGGATCTGCATGAACACCGACGTGTCGGCATTGAGATAATGGGCGCCGGTGCCGTGGAAGTTGGGATTGCAGCTTGCCGCGACATGGACCATCGCGGGCACGCCCAGCTCGCACAGCGCCTCGAACAGGGGATACCATTCCTTGTCGGTGAAGGGCTTGCCGGTCCAGTAGCCACCGGTCGGGTCGGGGTTCACATTGACCCCGACGAAACCGAGTTCGTTGACGATCCGCTTGAGCTCGGGGATCGAATTTTTCGGCGGCGCCAGCGGCGACTGGGGCAGCATGCCCACCGGCACGAAATTGTCGGGATAGATGTCGCACACCCGGCGGACCAGGTCGTTGCTGATCGTCGCCCATTCCAGGCTGGTGCGCTCATTGCCCAGATGATGACTCATCAGGCCGGCAATGGGGGAAAACAGCGTCAGGTCGCTGCCACGTTCCTGCTGCAGCTTGAGCTGCCCGTTCCCCACACCTTCGCGAATGTCGTCATCGGTGACGATGCAGTCCGCCACTTTGGGCGCATTGGCCGGATCGTCGGCGGCGGCGACCTGCTTGCTCCGCCATTCGCGGAAAGACTGGGGGACTGTCGTGAAGTGACCATGGCAATCGATAATCATTGAACTCTCCGTCCGCCTGGTGCGGCGTGGTGGCTTGGCGCGGCGCTGTGGCCGCCAAGGGGTGCGGATGGCCGCACCTGGAAAGGGATCAGGCGGTGAGCGCGGGCACCTGCTCGGGGTCGACGAACAGTTCGTCGATGCTCATGCGACGCGGGGTCAGCCCCTGGTCGAATGCGGTCTTCTCCAGCGCCTCGATCGTCGCGCGATTGGCCTCGATGCCATAGGGCAGCGGGTCTGCCCCCACGATGTTCTGAAGCTTGCGATATTTGTCAGCGCCGGCCCCCGTCGCTTCCCCGCTGTTCAGTTTGGCGACCCACTCGTCCTTGGCCTTGGTGAAGGCGTCGTAAATGGAGCGCGCAACCCAGGGATGCTCTTCCAGCACGCTGTCCTTGACGACGATGGTGCCGTGCATCGGATAGACCTTGGTGCGGGCATAATAGTCCGCTTCCAGTTCCTCGGCATTGGGGAAGAGGTCCGGATAATTGGCCTCGACCTCCTGCCAGCCGCCGGTCGGCGCGCCGGTGCGGCCGATGCCGGCCGCGGCGTCGAAACCCGCGACGATGTCGCCGCGCGCCATCATGTCGGCCAGGCTGTCGCCGGCCGCGACATGGCTCACATTGGGGGGGAGCTTCAGTTCCTGGACATGTTCCTCGTCATCGACGAACCAGTTTATCTTGCTGTTGTCGACGCCATATTCGTCGATCAGCACCTGACGCGTCCACACCCCCGTCGTGACCGAATAGGCGCGCACGCCCGCCTTCTTGCCTTCCAGATCCTTCGGGCTGGTGATGCCCGCGTCCGGGCGCACCAGCAGGCCTGCATGGTGGAAGCGGCGCACCACGAAGATGGGGAGCGCCTTGAACTTCTTTCCATAGGCGCGGGCGATGATGTAGGTCGTCGGCGCGATCTCGCAGACGTCGAATTCCAGGTCGCGGACCATCCGGCGGAATGCCCCGATCTGCGGCTTGACCGTCACGATTTCGGCGTCGACGCCTTCGATCGGGATCGACCCGTCGCGAATGGCGGATGTGTGCGGATGTTCCGCCACGGCGATTTTCAGATGAACCTTGGACACAGGGACTCTCCCGCTTCGATATTTGCCGTTCATCGTGAAGCGCCGCGGCGGGACATTAGTCAACGCGACCGCACGGCTTACCAAAGAGGCGCGGCATGTTTTCAATCAGGCGCATCCACCCCGCGTCGCTCCACACTCTTTCAATAGGTATAAAATTCATGCTACCGCCGTGACTGGAAAGAGGATGCAAAGGATAATAAAATGTCGCAAGAGATGATTGAATCGATCAGCTTCCGGCAGCTCAGGCTGTTTGAAAGCGTCGGCAGGCTGGAGAGTGTGCGGGGCGCGTCGGAGGACTGTAACTTATCACAGCCTGCTGTGACTCAATCGCTCAGCAAGCTGGAGCAGCTCGTCGGGGTCAAGCTGGTCGAACGGCGCGCCAGCGGCAGCTATCTCAATGCCAATGGCGACCTGTTCCACCGCCGCGTGGTGCGTTTCCTGGCCCAGTTCGACCGGGCGCTCACCCTGTTCGGCGTCGAAGGCGGCGAAGCCGGGGCGAAGGTCGTCGCGGCGCGCCTGCTGCGGTCTCAGGTCCGGGCGCTGATCGCGATTGTGGAGCAGGGCTCCTTCCCTCTGGCCGCGCAAGCGCTCGGCTTGTCGCCCGCCACCCTCCAGCGCGCTGCGCGCGACCTTGAAAGCAATCTTCGCAAGCCGCTTTTCTACAGGACGGCGGCGGGCACCATTCCGACGCCCGATGGTATCGAACTGGGTCGCCGGCTCAAACTCTGTCTTCAGGAAATCGACTGGGGCGTTCAGGAACTGGCGGCCCTACAGGGCGAAACGACCGCGCCGATCGTCGTGGGTGCCATGCCGCTGGGCGGCAGCGTCCTGCTTGCCTCCATGCTTGAGGATTACATGGCGCGCGCGCCTAATGCGCAGGTCGTCATTCGCAATGAAAGCGCCGTGGAAATGGTGAAAAGCCTGCGCGCAGGCGATGTGGATTTCGTGGTCGGGCTGCTGCCGCGTGAAGATGCAGATGATCTCGATACCCTGCCGCTCGCGCACACCCCTTACTCCATCGTCGCGCGCGATGGTCATCCTCTCGCCGGCAGGGATGATGTTGCTGTGTCCGATCTGCGGGGCCATGACTGGCTCATCGGCGCTCCGGGCTCCAGCCGACGCGCCTGCTTCGATCATCTGTTTCAGGGCGGGCCGCCCGCGCGTGCGCCCATCGCGACATCCGCGCTGGCGATCATCCGTCCACTGCTCGCAGCCAGCGACCGGCTGACGCTGATGACATCCTATGAGCTTCAGCATGAAGGGCAGGGTCTGACCGCGATCGCCCATGGGCCGATCTCGCCCGTGCCGGTCATTGGCGTCACCACCCGCGCCAATTGGCTGCCGACGCGGCTGCATGCGGATTTCATCGAGATGATCCGCCATCATGTCGAAAGCGAAATCACCGACCGGCCGCGCGTCATGGAACTGGAGCCGGCCTGACGCCCGGCGTCAGTTCGCGTCGACCTGCTCAAACCGTCGGGCGGCGGGGAGTTCGGGGAACAGGCGTGCCCAGAGCCCGGCGAGCAGGATCGCGCCCGCTCCTCCGAGCAGCACGGCGCCCACCGGACCCAGCAAGGCGGCCGCCACGCCCGACTCCATTTCGCCCAGCTCGTTGGATCCGGCGATGAACAGTCCGGAGATCGCGCCCACGCGGCCGCGCCGGTCGTCGGGCGTGGCGATCTGCACCAGCGACTGGCGGATATAGACCGACACCATGTCGGCGGCGCCCAGGACGACCAGGCACAGAAGGGACAGGAACAGCGTGCGCGACAGGCCGAAGCCGATGGTGGCAATGCCGTAGATGGCGACGGCGACCAGCATCTTCCTCCCGACATTGTCGCGCACGGGTTGCCAGGCCAGCCAGCCCGCCATGGTCAGCGCCCCCGTCGAGGCGGCCGCGCGCAAGGCGCCCAGACCTTCGGGACCCATATGCAATATGTCGCGCGCGAAGAGGGGCAGCAGCGCATTGGTGCCGCCCAGCAGCACGGCGAACATGTCCAGGCTGATCGCACCGAGCAGAAGCCCATTCCCCATCACATAATGAAATCCCTCGATCATCTGTGCCAGCGCGCGCCTGTCTCCCTGGATCGGTCGCTGCACGATCGGCCGGATCTGAAACTGCAACAGGATCGCGGTCGCCAGCAGCGCTGCGCATAGGGCGAATGCCCAGACCGCGCCCGCTGCATAGGCGAACCCGCCCAGCACTGGTCCCAATATGCCCCCGACCCGACCGGCGATGGCACTGAACGCGATGGCCTGCGGCAATGTTTCCCGCGGCACCAGGGCGGCAGGCAGGGCGTTCATCGCCGGCATGTAGAAAGCCCGCGCCGCCGCGAACAGGGCGGCCGCGCCGTAAAGAGCATAGAGACTCTGTCCCGGCCCCATCTCCATCAGCGTCAAGGCCGCCGGACAGAGGAATTGGCCCAGCAGCGCCAGGCGAACGACCTGGCGACGATCGAACCGGTCGGCGGCCAGCCCCGTGATCGGGCTCAGCAGCAGTATCGGCAGGAACTGGACGAGGCCGATCAGGCCCAACCGCAAGGCAGCCGCGCCAATGCCCATGGAAAGTCGCGCCTCGTCATAGACGGCCCAGCCCAGCGCAACCACCAGGCCACTATGGGCCAGCATGGCGCAGACGCGCGCCATCCAAAGATAGCGGAAATCGCGATAGGCGAAGGGGTGACGCGGGGCGGTCATCGTGCCGCCGCGCTATCAGCGGGCGTGACGGCGGTCGAGTGGCCGGCGCGTGAGATTTGATGGCGCACGCCCGGCTTTTTATAGCGTCACCCCATGCGCTCATGCGACATCGGCCTGCAAGCAGGAGCGGGAGAGGAGGCTATGGCGAGCAACATGAAAACAGGGACGCATAATCCATGCTGGAGCGCCTTGCTGATGCTTCTGGCCGTCGCCGGCAGCGCGTCTGCGGCACCGGCGCCGTCGGACCTGGTCTATGTCGGCATGCACGGACCCGAAATCAGGGCGGGCCGCTTTGATGCCCGGTCCGGCGACCTGGCGATGATCGGACCAGTCGCGGCCGTGCCGCGTCCCACCTGGATCGTCCGTCATCCCCGTCTGCCCATCGTCTACGCCGCGAACGAGGATGGCAATGACGGGACCCGCAATGGCAGCGTCATCGCCTATCGCGTCGATCCCGCGACAGGAGCGCTCACTCGCCTCAACGAAGTCGATGCCGGTGGCGGCGGGACCACCTATCTCACTCTCGATCCCCGTTCGATGACCTTGTTTGCGGCCAATTATGCCGGCGGATCGGTTGCAAGCTTTCCCATCCTGAGCGACGGCCGTCTCGGCGATCGGGTTTCTCTCGTGGTGGCCAGCGGGTCCGGCCCGCATCGCCGACAGGCCAAGCCGCACGCGCACAGCGTCCTGGTCGATCCGACCGGTCGCTTCCTGTTGGTGGCCGATCTTGGCGCTGACCGCCTGTTCGTCTATCCCTTCGACGGACGAAAACACGCGATCCGCACGGAACCCGCCGAAAAGGCGCGGCATTTCGTGACTGCGGCCGGCAGCGGCCCCCGCCATATCGCCTTTGCGCCCAATGGCCGCTTTCTCTATCTGGTGAACGAACTGACGGCCGATGTGCAGGTGCTGCGCTGGCACGCTCGCGACGGGCGGCTCGACCTTGTTCAGACCATCGCCACCGACGCCCCGGATCATGCAGGCGCCAGCAGCGCGTCGGAAATCCTCGTCAGCGCCGATGGCCGGTTCGTCTATGCCGGCAATCGTGCCGAAAACCGCATCGTCGTGTTCGCCGTGGACCCGAAGGAAGGGACATTGTCCTTCCGTCAGCGGATCGATGCGGGCGGAGAGGTGCCGTGGGGCTTTACCCTGCACCCCGACGGCCGCTGGATGCTGGTTGCCAATGAACGATCGGACTGGATCAGCATCTTCGCGGTGGATCGCCGCTCCGGTCGCCTCACCGATACCGGGCGCCGCACGCCGACGCCCAAGCCGGTCAGCATCACCTTCGTCCGCTGACCGGCCGCCACGCGCTCAGATCAGGGTTCGCCGCAGCAGCTCCAGCGTCCGGCTCCACGCCAGCGCCGCGGCTTCCTTGTCGAAGCGCGGCGTGGTGTCGTTGTTGAAACCATGTTCGACGCCCTCGTAGATGAAGACCTGATAGTCTATGCCGGCCTTGTCCAGCGCCGCCTTGTAATCCGGCCAACTCGCATTGACGCGCGTGTCGTTGCCCGCATAATGGATCAGCAGTTGGGCCTTGATTGCGGGGACGTCCTCCAGCGGCGGCGGACTGCCGTAAAAGGGGATCGCCGCGCGCAGGTCCGGCAGGCGCGTCGCCAGCAGATTGGCGATCCCGCCGCCAAAGCAGAAACCCGTCGCCGCCAGCTTGCCGTTGCTGCCCGGCATGGTGCGCGCATGGTTCGCCGCAGCGACGAAATCCTCGCCAATCTTCGCCCGGTCCAGCGTTGCGAACATCTCTCGCGCCTTGTCCTCGTCGCCGGGATAGCCGCCCAAAGTCGTCAGTGCGTCCGGCGCGACCGCCATGAATCCCTCCAGAGCCAGCCGCCGGGCGACATCCTCGATATGGGGATTGAGACCGCGATTCTCATGCGCGACGATCACGACCGGCAGGTCGCCATCACCCTTGGTCGCCGGCCGCGCGACATAGGCGCGCACGGTGCCATGGCCTTGGGGGGAGGGGATGTCGATGCGGCTGGTGGCGACACGCGCGTCATCGGCGGGGATGACCTGGCCGCGCGCGAAATCCGGGCTGAGCGCCGCCAGCACGGCGGTCGCCGACACCATCCCGCCGACATGCGCCGCGCACTGATTGAGGAAGCCGCGCCGATCGAGCGCGCCATGAACATAGGCGTCGAACAGGTCCAGCACCTTGCGCGGAAAATCGGCAGCGCCCGTGGCCGCGCCGGCGTCGAAATCAGTCATGCTTTCCTCCTCGTCAGGGCCGAACCGCGTCACTGTGGGTGATGGATCGACCAGAACCAACCGAAATCCTTGATGGCAAATGCGTGCCGGCCGTTCGCCAGGGCGACCGCTGGCGCACGCACCTAGAAGGCCATGCTCAGCAACAGGTTGACCGTCGTGGACTGGAAGCTGCCCTTGATGCTGTCCCGGCGTGCGACATAGAGGTCCAGCCGGCCCTTGCCGCCCATGTTCATGGCTGCGCCGGCCTTGATATAGAGGCTGGTGGGATCGTCATCGACCTGCGCCACGTTGTTGCGCAATTCCTGTTCCAGTCCCGCTTCGCCATAGCTCCGCACCCGCCAGGGCGCGAACCCATCCTGCTCCAGCCGCACGGTCGCCGTACCCAGCATATATTGTTCGGAGCGGCTATCCACTGCTGTGCCCAGATTGTTCGTGCCCGCCGAAAAGCGACTGTCTTGCCAGATGAACGCTGCCGAGGGGCGCATGATCCAGCCATGGGGCACAAAGGCGCTCTGCGCGCCGCGATAGGTGCCCACGACCGACGCTTCGCTATAGGTGCGGCGGAACGATTGCCGGCTGGCGATGACGCCCAGGCGCGTACTGGGAATCTTGCTGTCGGCTTCGCCGGAAAGCCGGGAAATGCGCAGCGATGCGCCCCAGTGGGAGGCGAAGCGATACAGCATGTCGACGCGCACGCCGGCCCCCTGGGTCGTGATCCCGCCTTCATTGTGGCGCAGCCCGATATTCGATACCTCGTGAATCACGCCGCCGCCGATCAGGGCCTGATCGCCGATCAACCACAGCAACTGCGCCAGCCCCGTCTGGCTGTCATTGTCCACCTGCGTCGCATGGCCCTCCGAACCGCGCGACAGGATGTTGGCGTAGCCCAGCTTGACATGCAGTCCCTGCCCCAGTCCGCGCAGGGGCATGATCATATTGACGGGCGTGACCAATGTCGTGACATCGTCCTTGAAACCCGTCGTGACGCCGCCGGCGCGCGCCACATTGGCATGGGCCGTGTAAAGGCCGGTGCGCGCCTGCACCGCGCCATATTGTTCGCTGCTGTTGAACCGCGCCATCAATCCGGTGTCGCCAAAGCTGCGGGCGATGGTCGGCGCCGACATAGCCTCGTCCGCTCCGGCTGCTTCCTGTGCGGCGGCGGAGACGGCCGGGAAAGCCAGGCACGCCAGCCAGGCATGGACCTTCAGGGGCATCGGCTTCAGTTCGGCTCTCCTCATTGTCATGTTCCGCCCGACCGGTTCCTGCATCATCGTCTGATCGAACCGGCCATGGGCTGCCTATCCAGGATTGTCGCGGCACCGGGCCAATAGCTTTGCGCCGCCCACCGATAGGAAAGTCGTTGCAGGCCGCTGGAACCGGCCGTCCCCTGCGGCTATGGGCAAACCATCTTCCCGATCTGACAGAGGAACATCACGCCCATGACTGTCGCGCCCTCGCCCCGCTCCATCGGTCCCTTCACCGTATCGGCCATCGGCCTTGGCTGCATGAACCTCAGCCACGCCTATCTTCCCCGACCCGATCCGCGCGACGCGGAAAAGCTGCTGCTGCACGCCCTCGATCGGGGCGTCGATTTCTTCGACACCGCTGCGCTCTACGGGTTCGGCGCCAATGAAGAGTTGCTGGGGCGCACGCTGATGGACTGGCGGGACGAATTCGTGCTGGCCAGCAAATGCGTGCTCGGCGGCAAGGACGGGCAGCGGGGGCTGGATGGCTCGCCCCAGGCGATCACCGCGACGCTGGAGGATTCGCTCCGGCGCCTGCGGGTCGACCATATCGACCTCTATTATCTCCATCGGCTCGACCCGAACGTGCCCATCGAGGACTCGGTCGGCGCGCTCGTCCGCGCGGTCGAGGCGGGGAAGATCGGCGCGATCGGCCTGTCGGAAATGTCCGCCGCGACCCTGCGCCGCGCTCATGCCGTCCATCCCATTGCGGCGATGCAGACCGAATATTCGCCCTGGACGCGCAATGCCGAAGTGGCGGTGCTCGACGCATGTGTCGCACTCGATGTCGGCTTCGTCGCCTTCTCGCCGCTCGCCCGCGGCGTGCTGGCCGGCAGCGTCGGGCCTGAGGGTGTGGCGCAGGGCGATGTGCGCCATGCGATGCCGCGCTTCCACCCGCCGCATCTCGATCATAATCTGGATCTCGCCGCGCGGTTCCGGACCATCGCTCAAGCCGCCGGCTGCACGATGGCGCAGCTCAGCCTTGCCTGGGTGCTCTCGCGCCGCCCCAACATCGTCGCCATCCCCGGCACAACCAGCATCGCCCATCTGGACGAGGATCTCGCGACGCTGACCATCGACGTCTCGGCCGATACGCTGGCCGCGGTCGACGCGCTCTTCACGTTCGAGGCCGTGTCCGGCCCCCGCTATCCCAAGGCCGCCCAGGCGCAGATCGACACCGAAACCTGGGATGGCGAGCCGCTGGAATAGGGGCGGATCAGGGCGCCAGCGCCTCGGCGACCAGCGGCGCCAGCTGCCCGGCGATCCTCTTCACCCCCTGCGCATTGGGGTGGATGCCGTCGGGCAGCAGCAGCGCCCGATCGCCCAGCACGCCATCCAGCATGAAGGGGTAGAGCGCCGCATCATATTGGCGCGCCAGATCGGGGTAGATGCTATTGAAGGCGGCGGCATAATCCGCCCCCATATTGGGGGAGGCGAGCATCCCGGTCAGCATTACCTTGATCCCGCGCGCCTTCGCTTCGGCCAGGATCGCGGCCAGATTGGCGCGCGTCTCCTGAGGCGACAAACCGCGCAGCATGTCGTTGCCGCCCAGGCCCACCAGCATCAGGTCGGGCGTGCGCGGCAATCCATCGAGCGTGAAGGCCAGCCGCGCTCGTCCCGCCGCCGTGGTGTCGCCGGACACGCCGGCATTCACCACCTGCGCCTTGACGTCGCGCGCGGCCAGCGCGGCTTCCAGCACGGGCGCCAATCCCTGGCCCTGGTCCAGATTATAGCCGGCATAGAGGCTGTCGCCAAAGGCGACCACCAGCTTCCTGTCCGCCGCGGGCGTGGCGGGCGCCGCGCCTTCCGCGCTGATGGCGGCCTTGGTCGGCGGGGGAGGCGGCGGCGCCTGGTCGGAACAGCCGCTCGCCAGATGGACAATCAGCGTCAGCGCCCCATATTGCATCAACCTGCCCGCCAAGGAACGCTCCCTCTTCATGCATTCGCCCGTCGATCCCGCGACTATCGCGATCCGCGCCCAGAATGTCACGCTCCAGCTGGGAACGCGCGACGCGCCGGTGGCGATCCTGAAAGGGCTGGACCTCACCATCCTGCGCGGCGAAAGCGTCGCCATATTGGGCGCGTCGGGATCGGGCAAAAGCTCGCTGATGGCGGTGCTGTCGGGCCTTGAGCGCGCCAGCGGCGGCCGGGTGGACATTGGCGGCGTTGATTTCGGAGCCCTGGGGGAAGATGATCTGGCGCGTGCGCGCCGCGGCCGGATCGGCATCATCCTGCAATCCTTCCATCTGCTGCCCACCATGACCGCGCTGGAAAATGTCGCCGTGCCGCTGGAACTGGCCGGCCATGCCGACGCGTTCGCGCGGGCGGCGGATGAATTGCGCGCGGTGGGCCTTGGCCATCGCCTCGATCATTATCCCGCGCAGCTGTCGGGCGGCGAGCAGCAGCGCGTCGCCATCGCCCGGGCCGTCGCCCCGCGTCCGACCCTGCTCTTCGCCGACGAACCCACCGGCAATCTCGATGCCGCGACCGGCGCGTCGATCATGGACCTGCTGTTCGATCGGCAGCGCGCGGCCGGCGCGACGCTGCTCATCATCACCCATGATCCCCTGCTGGCGCAGCGTTGCGGCCGCATCATCGAAATGCGCGACGGGCGCATCCTGTCGGATCGACCGGCATGAACGGCCTTGGCTGGCGCGCCGCCTGGCGCATCGCCCGGCGCGACCTGCATCTGGGCTTTCGCGGCCTGCGCCTGCTCTTCCTCTGCCTGTTCCTGGGAGTCGCCACCCTGGCGGCGATCGGCAGCCTGACGAGCGCGATCACACAGGAATTGCGCGATCGCGGCCGGGTGATCCTGGGGGGCGACGTGGAAATCGGCATGACCCAGCGCCAGGCGAGCCTTGGCGACAAACAGGCCTTCCGCCAGCTCGGCGCGCTCAGCGAAACGATCCGCATGCGCGCCATGGCGCAGCGGGTCGGGCAGGGCAGGGGCGACGCGCCGCCCGCGATCCTTACCGAACTCAAGGGGGTCGACCCCGCCTATCCGCTCTATGGCGCGCTGATCCTGCGCCATGGCGCCTATCGCCCCCTGGATGCCGGCCACATCGTGATCGGCGAAGCGCTGGCCGAACGATTGGACATCGGCCGCGGCGCGCATCTGCGCTATGGCGATGCGCGCTTCATCGTCAGCGACATCATCGCCGACGAACCCGATCGGCTGGGGGAGGGGTTCACGCTCGGCCCCGTGGCGATCGTGTCGATGGACGGCCTTCGCCGCACCGGCCTCATTCAGCCGGGCAGCCTCTACGCGGCCAAATATCGCATTCGCCTCGACCCGCGCTTCGATGCCGCGACCGTGCGCAAGGACTGGGAAAAGGCGCGCGCCAGCGAAGGCTGGACGTTCAAGGATCGCGATCGCGCAGCGCCCGGCGCCAACCGCTTCATCGAACGCATGGGGCAGTTTCTCGCGCTGATCGGCCTTGCCGCGCTCGTGATCGCGGGCATCGGCGTCAGCAATGGCGTCGCATCCTATCTGGCCGGCAAGCGGGGCGGCATCGCCACGTTCAAGGTGCTGGGCGCCACCGCCGCCGACATCGCCCGCATCTACCGGCAGCAGGTCGGCGCTGTCGCCTTGCTCGGGATCGGCGCGGGCCTGCTGGCGGGCGCAGCGCTGCCGCCGCTGGTCGTGGCGCTGGCCGAGGACCTGCTGCCGGTCAGCCCCGGCTTCCGCCTGCACCCGCTGCCGCTCCTTACGAGCGCGCTTTACGGCCTGCTCATCGCCTTTCTCTTCACCTTCCCGCCATTGGCCAGGGCGCGCACCCAGCCGGCGGCCGCCCTGTTTCGCGGCGCGGTCGACAGCCGCTCGGGCCTCGACCGGCGCAGCCTTGCCGCCATGGGCGGGGCCGGCGCGCTGCTGGTGGCGCTGGCGCTCGGCACGGCGCGCGATCCGCTCTTTGCCGCGGCGGTCCTGGGCGCGGTCGGCGCGGTCCTGCTGTTGCTGCTGGGGATCGGCATCGCGGTGCGATGGGGCGCGAGGCGCCTGCCACGGCCCAAGCGCCCCTGGCTGCGGCTCGCGCTGGCCAATCTCCACCGTCCTGGCGCGCAGACCGCCGCGCTTATCGTCGCTCTCGGCCTCGCGCTCACCCTCTTCGTCACTCTGGCGGGCATCGAAACCAGTCTCGACGCCGAAATCCGGCAGGTTGTGCCGAAAAAGGCGCCCCAGCAGATCGTGCTCGACATTCCCGCCGCCGACCAGGCGCGCTTCCGGGCGATCGCGTTGCGCCAGGCGCCCGAAGCGCAGCTCAACATCGTGCCCGTGCTGCGCGGCACGATCACCGCTTATGGCGGACAGCGCGTCGCCGACCTGGAGCGACTGCCCGAAGGCGCCTGGTTCCTGCGCGGGGAGCGCGGCGTCACCTATAGCGCCACGCTGCCCGAAGGCAGCGATCTGGTCGCCGGCCGCTGGTGGCCCAAAGACTATCGCGGCCCGCCGCTCGTATCGCTCGACGCCGAAGCGGCCGACACGCTGGGAATAGGCGTCGGCGACCGGCTGACCGTTTCGATCCTGGGCCGCGAGATAGAGGCACGCATCGCCTCCCTGCGCAAGGTCAACTGGGACACGATGGGCTTCAACTATGTCCTCGTCTTCTCGCCTGTCACACTCCGGTCCGCGCCGCACAGCGTCGCTGCGACCATCACCATGGACCCGCGCCACGACACCGCCATGACGCGCGCTTTGCTGGCCGCTTTCCCCGGCGTCTCGGTCATCGCCGTGGGCGACGTGGTCGATCAGGTGGGCATGATCCTGACGCAGATGTCGCGCGCCATCCTGGTCGCCGCCTCGGTCGCGATCCTGGCGGGGATCGCCGTGCTGGTCGGCGCCATCGCGGCGGCGCGCCAGTCGCGCAGCTATGACAGCGTCATCCTCAAGACGCTGGGCGCCACCCGAATGCAACTGCTCGGCGGGCAGGCGCTGGAATATGGCCTGCTCGCCACGCTCCTGGCGCTGGTCGCGCTGGCGTTGGGCAGCATCGCGGCCTGGTTCGTCATCGTCCAGATCTTCGACTTCACCTGGGCCCCGGACTGGCATGTTGTTCTCGCGACCCTGGCAGGCGGCGCGTTGTTGACATTGGGCATCGGTCTGGCCGGCGCCTTGCCGTTGCTGTCGGTCCGTCCCGCCCGCGCGCTGCGGCAGGTGTGACCGCTCTTGCCAAGTAAGGAAAAGGGCTGCGTCATGAGGGGTGGCGGCGTCCGCTGCGTATGGCATGATGACGCTGCGGAGACGATGCGATGACCGATCTTGACGACATGCTGGATGCGCTGCGCGCATCGCCGAGCGACCCCCGGTTGCGGGCGCTGGCGCCATCGGTGCTCGATGGCGTCGCCCGACGGCGCGATCGCATGGCGGTGCGGCGCAGCCTGCTGGTCGCCGGCTTCATCGCGCTGGGCACCGGCTGGATCGGCAGCATGGTGCCGGCGACGCCTGCCGCCGCCTCGCCGGTCGCCATCGGCATGTCCGACTATGCTCCGTCGCGGCTGCTCGGGCGATGAGCTGGCGTCGCTATCTGCCGGTCGCGCTGGTTGCCTTTGTCGCGGCGCTCGCCGCCGTGCTGGTCGCGCGCCTATGGCTCGCGCCGTCCCCACCGGTCGAAAGCGAGGTCCACAGCCTCCTCCACCAACGTCTCACTCTGGATGCTGCGCAGGAAAAACGCATTCATGCGCTCGAAACCGCCTTTGCCGCGCGCCGCGCCGCGCTGGAGGCGGACATGCGCGCCGACAATCAGCGGCTGGCCGCCGCCATCGCCGCCGAACATGGCTATGGGCCCAAGGTCGCGCAGGCGGTCGATCGCTCGCACCAGGTGATGGGACAGCTGCAGAAGGAGACGCTGCAGCATATGTTCGCGATGCGCGCGGTCCTGCGCCCCGACCAGGCCGCGCAGTTCGACGCAGCGGTCGTCAGGGCGCTGACTCAGCCGGCACGGTGACGGCGTCGCTCTCACCCGACACCGATGTCGATGATGGCGCGCTGGCCCGCCGCGCGTGCGCTGGCGATCAATCCGCCTACAGCGCGTTGATGCAGCGACACCGCGATGCGGTCTGGAGGCTTGCGCGCGGTCATGTCGGGGACGGCGACGAAGCGCTCGACATCGTCCAGGAAAGCTTCGTCGCCGCCTTTGCCGCGCTGGACCGCTATGATGCCGCGCGGCCGTTCCGGATCTGGATCACGCGGATCGCGCTCAACAAATGCCGCGACTGGGCGCGGCGGCGCGCGGTGCGCCGCTTCTTCGCCTTCGCCCGGCCGATCGAGGACGCGCGCGCCGTCGCCGATACCGCCGCCACGCCCGAACAGGCGCTGCAATCGAGCGCCGAACTCGTCCGCATCAACGCCGCCATCGCGTCGCTCCCCGCAAGCCTGCGGCCGGTGCTGCTGCTGCGGGCGATCGAACAGATGAGCCAGGCCGACACCGCACGGGTTCTCGGCATCAGCGAAAAGGCGGTGGAAACGCGGCTCTACCGCGCGCGCAGCCGGCTCGCCGAAATATTGAGGGATTGATCCTTTTCCCGCGTATTCCCGCCTATGATCGATCTTCCTCTCGACCGGCGCAGCCTGTTCCGGGGCGCTGCTGCGCTCACCCTCGCGGGCGCCTTTCCCGCCTGGGCGCGCAGCGGCACGGCTGGGCTGCACCCCGCGCCTGGCATTCTTTCGGGCGAAGGCATTGCTCTGACCGTTGGGGAAACTCATTTTCGCACCGGCGGCCGGTCGGGGCATGCCATCACCGTCAACGGCACGCTGCCCGCGCCGCTCATCCGCCTGAAGCAGGGGCAGATGGTGCGCCTGTCCGTCACCAACGACCTGGCGGAGGACACGTCGATCCACTGGCACGGCCTGATCGTCCCGTTCCAGATGGATGGCGTGCCCGGCGTCAGCTTCCCCGGCATCCGCCCGGGTGAGACCTTCCGTTATGAATTCCCGGTCCGCCAGGCGGGCACCTACTGGTATCACAGCCATTCGGGCATGCAGGAAGCGATGGGCCATTATGGTCCCATCGTCATCGACCCGACCGATGCCGATCCCGTGGCTTATGATCGGGAGCATGTCGTCCTGCTGTCGGACTGGACCCCGGTCCACCCCCACCGGCTGCTCCAGCGCCTCAAGCAGATGGGCGGTTATTATAATATGCAGCGCCAGACGCTCTCGGGGCTGCTGGCAGGAAAGGACCAGTCGCTCGAGGAGCGCTTCGACTGGGGCGCCATGCGGATGGACTCGACCGACCTGTCCGACGTGACGGGCGCCACTTACAGCTATCTGGTCAACGGCCATGGCACCCCGGAAAACTGGACGGGCCTCTTCCAGCCGGGCGAGGGCGTGCGGCTGCGCATCATCAACGCGTCGGCCATGACCAATTTCAACGTCCGCCTGCCCGGACTGCCGATGCGCGTCGTTCAGTGCGATGGCCAGAATGTGCGGCCCGTCGATACTGACGAGTTCCAGATCGGCATCGCCGAAACCTATGACGTGATCGTCCAGCCGACCGAGGCGCGGCCCTATGGGCTGATCGCGGAAGCCATCGACCGCTCCGGCCTCGTCCGCGCGACGCTCGCACCGCAGGCGGGCATGGTCGCCCCGGTCCCGCCGCTGCGTCAGCGTCCCCTGCTGGGGATGAAGGACATGGGAATGGCCATGCCGGCCGGTCACGGCGCGCACGCCATGAGCGGCCACAGCATGGCAATGCGCGATCCTTCCGTCGCGCCCGCCCTGCCGCTGGGCCCCGGCGTCGCAACCCTGTCGCCCATGCCGATGGATCGCACCGCCGATCGGCCGACGGGTCTTGAGCATGTCGCCCATCGCGTGCTCACCTATGCCGATCTGCGCGCGCTGGAGTCCAATGCCGACACCCGCGCGCCCAGCCGCACGCTCGACATTCATCTCACCGCCAATATGGAACGCTATATGTGGTCGTTCGACGGGGTGAAGCTGTCGGACGGCGCCGATCCCATTCCCTTCCGCCATGGGGAGCGGGTGCGGGTGACGCTGATCAACGACACGATGATGCCGCACCCCATCCACATCCACGGCCATTTCTTCGAACTCGTCACCGGCGAAGACGCGGCCCATTACCCGCGCAAGCATACGGTGAACGTGCTGCCCGGCGGCAAGATCAGCTTCGATCTGACGGCCGACGCAATCGGCGACTGGGCGTTCCACTGCCACATGCTGCTGCACATGCATGCGGGCATGATGCGCATCGTGACCGTGCGGCACGAGGAGGCGGCGGCATGATGCGCGTGGCCGCCATCCTCATGCTGGGCGGATTCCTCACCCCGCCGGCCTGGTCGCAGACGATGGACCACAGCCATATGGACCATCGTCAGATGGATCATGGCGCCCAACCCGCGCAGCCCGTGACGAACCCGTCTGCCGATCCCCATGCCGGTCACGTCATGCCGGCCGCGCCGACGTCCATGCCCGCCGCCGCGCCGCCGCCGATCCCGACCGATCATGCTGCGGACGCCCTGTATGACCCAGCCGTCATGGCGCGCGCCCGCGCGGCGATGATGCGCGAAAATGGCGGCATGACTTTCTCGCAACTCATGGTCGACCGCGCCGAATATCGCGCGCACAAGGGCGGGGACAGCTATCATTGGGAAGGCGAAGGCTGGATCGGCGGCGACATCAATCGCCTTGCCATCAAGTCGGAAGGGGAGGGGGCCGTCGACGGCGCGCTGCACAGCGCCGAACTGCAGGCGCTCTACAGCCGCGCCATCGATCCCTGGTGGAACCTGATCGCGGGCGTGCGCCACGACATCCGCCCACGGCCCCAGCGCAGCTACGCCACCATCGGCATTGAAGGCCTCGCGCCCTACTGGTTCGAGGTCGAGGCCCAGGCCTTCCTGTCCGACCGGGGCGACGCTCATCTTCGGATCGAGGGCAGCTATGACCAGCGCATCACCCAGCGGCTCATCCTGCAACCCGCCGCAGAGCTGAACATCGCCGCGCAGGATGTGCCGGAACTCGGCATCGGCGGGGGCTTGTCCGACGTCGAGCTCGGCTTGCGCCTGCGCTATGAGCTGGCGCGCGAATTTGCCCCTTATGTCGGCATCAACTGGGAACGCCGCGTCGGCGACAGCGCCCGCTTCGCCCGCGCCGCGGGGGAGGGGCCATCGACCACCAGCCTGGTCATGGGCCTGCGCTTCTGGTTCTGACGCGGCGCCCCGCGCTCAGCCGCGGAAGCTGAGGCCGATCCACAAGGTGCGCGGCGTGCCAAGGTCGATCGACCCGCCCGCGTTGCGCGTGACGACCGTCTCATCGAACAAATTCTCGCCCCGCGCGACCAGCGTTACGCCCTGCCCGACCGGCAGCCGCGCGACCGCATCCAGCGTCAGCGCGTCGGGCAGCACGTCGCTTTCAAGGTCGTCCTCATATTGGTTCGCCACATAGCGCAGGGTCGTGGACAGCGACGGCCCTTGCCGCGGCGCCCAGGCCAGGGTCGCGCTCGCCGCATGGCGGGGCGTCTGCGCCGGAGTGAAGCCGTCGAACGCCTCGCCCGGCGCGTGGACGCGGCTGTGGCTATAGGCGTAGGAGGCTGACAGGCGCATGTCGCCAAGCGCCACCGCTGCCGTCAGCTCAACGCCCTTGGCGACGATCCGGTCGACATTGCGGCGCTGGCGAGTCTCCGCGTCGATCGTCACATTGGCGATCGCATCGTCCAGCCGGTTGTAGAAGGCGGTGGCGGACAGGCTGACGCCGCGCGCCGGGCGGAGGTCGATGCCCGCTTCCACACCCTTCAGCTTTTCAGGGTCGAGCGCCGCATTGGCTTGCGTCGTGATCGGGAACACGACGAAGGGCCGGTAAAGCTCATTGAGCGTGGGCAGGCGAAAGCCGCTATAGGCCGCCGCGCGCAACGCCGCCGCCTCGCTCGCCTGGAACAGCGCGCCCACCCGTCCCGTCGTTTCCCAGCCCGACCGGTCGGCAAAATCCTCGCCGCTCGCCACCCCCGTGGTCGCACTGACCTGGCGGTAGAAGCCGTTGCGGATCGTCCAATGGTCCGCGCGCGCGCCCGCCGTCAGGATCAGGCGGCCCAATGTCCAGTCATCCTCGGCGAAAATGCCTGCCGTCCATTGCTCGCCGCCGGCATGGCGCAGCGATGTGCGCGGATTGCTGGCGATGCCCGCATTATAGGCGTCCTCATACATGTCGCCCGATGCCTGGCGCGTGTCCGCGCCGATCCGCAGCACATGGTCCGGCCCCACCGGCGGCCGCAGTTCGACCTTGCCGCCCAATCCCGTGGACGGCGTGTTGCGCTGGTCCAATGTCCTGCGAAAGGTGGAGGAGGATATGACGATGTTGGAAAAGTTGCGCGCCTGGATATAGGCGATCGCATCCACCTGCCACGCGCCGCGCGCGACATAGCGGATGCTGGCGTCCTGCCCCTGGCTCATGCTGTCCGCGCCCTTGAACCGCAGCGTGCGCTTGTCCTCGAACAGGGTCGCGCGGAACTGCAGTTCGGAATCGGCCGACAGCGGGGCCACCGCGCGAATATTGGTCGACCAGCCATCATAGGCTGCCGGCGCGCTCGCGTCGACTCGTTGGTCGCGCGGCGTCGTGTAGAAGCCGTCGCCCCGGTCCCAACGTCCCGACAGCGACACATAGCCACCGCCCAGGTCCGGCGTCACGGTCGCGGACACTTCTGTCGCGTCGCGGCTGCCATAGAGCGCGCTCACCGCGACATCGGGCAATTGCTCCCGAGTTGCGCTTGCCAGTTCGATCGTGCCCGCCACCGCACCGGACCCGAAGGCGCCGCTGCCGCCGCCGCGCGTTACCCGCACCACCGACAGCCGCTCGGGCGCCAGCGCGCCGAAGGGGATATAGCCGAAAAAGGGATCGGCCAGCGGCACGCCGTCCAGCAGCATCAGCGTCCGGCTCGACGCATTGCCGCCCAGCGCGCGCAGCGTGACGCCCTGCGCCGATGGATTGGCCGACCGGCTGTCAGACCGGCGGAATTGCTGGAAACTGGCGACATCGCCGAGTATATTTTCGATCCGCCCCGACGCGCTGTCCATCAGTCGCTCGCGCCCGATCACGACTGACCCATAGGCGGGCGTCCCCGGCGGCAGGTCCAGCCCCGCGCCCGTCACCACGATCGTGGGCGCCTGATCCTGGGTCTGCGCCCAACAGGGGAAGGGCAGGGTCGACAGCAGGACGATCGGCAGGGCTTTTTTCATGCCGCCTCCTTTGGGGTTTTCCGCCCCCATTGCAAATGGAAAGGGGCTGATGCGGGTTGAGGCGCGGTTCGCTTGTCGCGGCACATTTTTTGCCGCGTGCCCAGCCTTTATCCTGTAGGGACAGCATCATGCCTGCTTCTGCGTCTCCCACACCCGCCGCCCCGCTCGTCATTCTTCCCGGGCTTATCTGCGACTCCCGCATGTTCGGCGAGACGCTCGCCGCCTTTCCCGAAAGCCGCGTCATGGACGGCTTCTATGGCGGCGCTGACCGGCTCGAGGCGATGGCCGACCATGTCCTGGAGCGCATGCCCTCCCGCGCTGCCCTGCTCGGCCATTCGATGGGCGCGCGGGTCGCGCTGGAGATCATCCGCAAGGCGCCCGACCATGTGGAGCGGCTGGCGCTGGTCGACACCGGCGTGCACCCGGTGAAGCCCGGCGAACAGGAAGGGCGCTATCGGCTGCGCGATCTGGGCCGCGCGCAGGGCATGGCCGCGCTGGTGGCGCAATGGCTGCCGCCGATGATGGGGGACGCGGCGGCGCGCGACGACGCGCTGATGGCGCGCCTCACCGCCATGTGCGTGTCGGCAGGGCTTGCCGTCTTCGAAGCGCAGATCGAAGCGCTCCTCCATCGTCCGGCGCTCGACGCCCTGCTCCCCGCCATAAACTGTCCGACCGCCGCTATCGTGGGGGATCAGGATCGCTGGTCGCCGGTCGCTCAGCATGAAGCGATCGCGGCGGCCATCCCCGGCGCGCGCCTTCATGTGGTGCCGGATGCGGGCCATATGCTGCCGGCCGAGGCGCCAGACGCCTTCAACCGCATCGTGGCGCAGTGGCTCGCCATGTCCGCCGCGGGTCAGCCGGGGGACTGACTCTCGGCGGACCTCAACGCGGCTGGCGCACCAGCGCGACGAAGATGCTGGCCGCCACCGGCAACAGCGCATCATCGAAATCATATTCGGGGTGATGGCACATGGCGCTGTCCTGCCCCAGGAACAGATAGGCGCCCGGCGCCGCCTGCAGCAGCAGCGCCATGTCGTCGGTAAAGGGGAAGGGGGCATGGTCGCGGATCACCTTGTCCGCCCCCAATATCTCCGCGCAGGCCGCTGCCGCCCGGTCCGCTGCGTCCGGCGCGTTGACGCACGGGGGCACCTGCGCCGCCTGACGCAGGCTGATCCTGCATCCCGTCAGCGCCGCGACGCCGTCGCACGCTGTTTCCAGCCGGGCGTAGAGCAGGTCCATCACCTCGGGCCGCAATGCCCGCAGCGTCCCGCTCAGCGTCGCGCGTTCCGGAATGACATTGTGCGACGCGCCCGCCTGAAGCGCGCAGACCGTGATCAGCCCGCTCTCGGCCGGATCCAGGTAGCGGCCGACGATCGAACCGATCTCAATGGCTAGCCGCGCAGCCGCCTGCACGGGATCGACGGTCTTGAAGAAGGCCGCGCCATGGCCGCCCACGCCTTCGATCTCGATATCCCAGATGATATAGCCGTTGAGCGTCGGCCCGGCCCGCACCGCCGCGACGCCGGGGTCCAGCAACGGCATGTTGTGGAAGGCATAGACCTCGTCGAAGGGGAACCGCTCCAGCAGGCCGTCGGCGATCATTGCCCGCGCGCCCAGGCCATTTTCCTCGGCCGGCTGGAATATCAGCACGGCTCGCCCGGCGGCGGGCGGATGATCGGCCAGATGGCGCGCGGTTCCCAGCAGCGCTGCGCTATGGCCGTCATGGCCGCAGGCATGGGCGACGCCGGGGCTGTGGCTGTGCCAGGGCTTGCCCGACGCATCGTCCATCGGCAGCGCGTCCATGTCCGCGCGCAGGGCGATCGACGGACCCGGCTTGCCGCTGTCGATCACGGCGACGACCCCCGTGCCGCCGATCCCGGTCGCCGGGTCCAGCCCGAATTCGCGCAGCCGGTCGGCGACGATCGCGGCGGTCCGCGATTCGTGGAACGCCAGCTCCGGGTTGCGATGGAAGTCCCGCCGCCACTCGGTCATGGCCGGCGCCAGCCGCTCCATCTGCTCCACCGTCTTCATCGGCTCTTCCTTCCTGCTGTTGCCCATCCTTTGGCGTCGCGGGGCGCGGCCAAGCGCGCTTGCCCTCGGACAGGATGCTCCCTATCGGCTGTTGCAACTGCCTCGCAATGGAGAAAAAAGGCTGACTGCTTCCTACCATATTGACGCGACGTTGCGATCCTACCGGCGCATGATGCAGCGCCGGCTGCAACTGCTGCTGCTGATCGGGTTGCTGTGCGGCCTGGCGTTCGCGCTCGATATTTCCACGGGGCCCTCCTCGCTGCCGCTGCGCGATGTCTGGGCCGGGCTGTTCGACCCGTCGGCGCTTTCCGACGCGCAGGTGACAATCATCCGCCAGGTGCGATTGCCCTATGCGTTGATGGCCATCCTCGTGGGCGCCGCCCTGTCGCTGGCGGGGGCGGAAATGCAGACCATCCTCAACAATCCGCTCGCCAGCCCCTTCACCCTCGGCGTGTCGTCGGCCGCCTCGTTCGGCGCGGCGCTCGCGATCGTCATGGGCTTGAGCCTGCCGTTCGTGTCGGCCGACTGGATGGTGCCGGTGAACGCCTTCCTGTGCGCCTTCGCATCCGTGCTGCTGCTCGAAGCGCTGGCGCGCAGCCGCGCCGCAGGGGTCGAAGGCGTCGTGCTGTTCGGGATCGCCCTGGTCTTCACCTTCAATGCCCTGGTCGCGCTGATCCAGTTCATCGCCAGTCAGGAAGCGCTGTCGCAGCTTGTCTTCTGGAGCATGGGATCGCTGGGCCGGGCGACCTGGACCAATTTGCTCGTGCTCGCGCTCGTCATCGCGGCGGTGACGCCCTTTTCGCTGCGCGCCGGCCATGCCATGACCGCGCTGCGCCTGGGGGAGGACCGGGCGCGCAGCTTCGGCATCGACGTGCAGCGGCTGCGCTTCTTCTCGTTGCTGCGCATCAGCGCGCTGGCGGCGACATCGGTCGCTTTCGTCGGCACGATCGGCTTCATCGGCCTGGTCGGCCCGCATATCGCCCGGCTGCTGCTGGGGGAGGATCATCGCTTCCTGCTGCCCGCGGCCATGCTGACGGGCGCGCTCATCATGTCGCTGGCCTCGGTCGCCAGCAAGCTGCTGGTGCCCGGCACGCTGCTGCCTGTCGGCATCGTTACCTCGATGATCGGCGTTCCCGTCTTCCTCGCGCTCATCCTGCGCCGGCCGGAGCGGGCATGATGGCGGGTTTCGATGATGCGCTGGGCGTTACCGGCCTCAGCGCCGGCTATGGCGGACGCACGATCGTCCATCCGCTCGATCTTGCCCCGGTCGCGCCGGGGCAGGTGGTGTCGCTGATCGGGCCCAATGCGGCGGGCAAGACCACATTGCTGCGGGCGCTCGCCGGCCTGCATCCGGCGCAAGGATCGGTGCGCCTGGGCGACCGGGACTTGCTGCGCCTGCCGCTGGCCGATCATGCGCGCTTCGTCACCTATATGCCCCAGTCCCTGCCGCAGCGCGTCGCGCTGACCGTGCTGGAAACGGTCGTCAGCGCCCTGCGCGCGTCGCCCGTCGATGGCGCGATATATAGTGACCAGGCCATATTGGCGCGCGCGATGGAGGTGATCGAGCGCGTCGGCATCGGCGCGCTCGCCATGACGGGGCTCGATCATCTGTCGGGCGGACAGCGCCAGCTCGCCTCGCTGGCGCAGGCGCTGGCGCGGGGGCCGCGCATCCTGCTGCTCGATGAACCGATCAGCGCGCTCGACCTTCACTACCAGCTGCGAGTCATGAAACTGGTGCGGGAACTTGCCGCCGAGCGCGGGATGATCGCGTTGATGGTGCTGCACGACCTGTCGATCGCCGCTCGCTGGTCAGACCGCATCCTGGTCTTCGCGGAGGGGCGGCTGGTCGCAGACGGCCCCCCGGCGCAGGCGATCACGCCCGACATATTGGCGTCCGTCTACCGCGTCGCGGCCGACATCAGCGGCCCGCCCGATCGACTGCATATCGACCTGCGGGATATATTGGACGATTGAGGCGACGGCCGCGACGGCCTTTGGCGCAATGTCGCTCCACGTGTCGCTTTCGCTGTCCTGATCGGTGGATACGGGCGCCCTGTTTCAGGCGCCCGTATCCCTGGCCTCATTTGGGCTGGATGACCATGATGCTATCGGCTTCCTCGCCGGTCGCATTGGCGGACTTGTTGACGGCATAGACGGTGCCGCCCTTGCCGAGCGCGACATGGTTGGGCGTCGGCGCCGGACCCAGGTTGGCGACCAGCTTTCCGTCCGCATCCGTGACAGCGATGGTGCTCGCGCCGCGATTGGCGACATAGGCCCGCCGCTTGACCGGATCGAACACGACGTTGAGCGCGCCTGCGCCCACCGGCGTGTCGGCGATCACCGCCCCGCTCGTTCCATCCAGCACGACCAGATTGTCGCTGCCTTGGCCCGCGACATAGATGCGCCCGGTCTGCGGATCATGGCTGATCCCGATCGTGCTGCGGCCGCCGGGGACGGGGAAGACATGCTCGACCATGTCGGTGCGGGTGTTGATCACCGCAACCTCATTGGTGGCGTTGCTGACCACGTACAGCTTGTGGGCGGCGGGATCGAGCGACAGGCTGGCGGCCGAAAAATCCTTGCCGCGCGCCAGCGACTGAATGACGACACTCTTGGGCTCCGCCAGCGTCGCGGTGTCGAACACCTTAACTTCCGGCTGGAAGGTGGCGCTCACATAGGCTTTGCCCAGCGTGCTGTCGATCACCGCGTCGCGCGCGTGATTGACCGTGCCGAAGGGGAACTGCTTCACCAGCGAAAGATCCGACTGCTTGTAGACGGCAACCGTATTCTGCCGGCTGTTGGTGGCCCAGACGGTGTCCTTGGCGTCGTCGACGCCAACCCCGTAGACGGCATAGACTCCCGGCCCACGATCAGCGTTGCCGCCCGGGCCGCCGGGTCGCCCGGCCTGTCCGCCCCGCCGCTCGGGTTCGGGCGCCACCGCCGGCGTCACGCGCGCCAGGATTTTCATCGTGGCCGCGTCCAGCTTCACCAGTTCGGAATTGGCGACCGGCGGCCGACCTTGGGAAGAAGCCGTGAACAGCGCATTGTTCTTGGCGCTATAGGCCGACTGATAGACGCCGCGCGCGGTCTGCGCCTGGCTGATCCTGTAGTCCTGCTGTCCCGACAGCGGGATGGTAGGCGACACCTTGAGTTCTTCGACGGTCGCGAAATAGGGGGCTTTGGCGACGACGATGATCGGGAAGCTTCCCGCCACGGCGTTGGCGGGAATGGCGATGCTGCCGGCGATCTTGCCTTCGGCGTCGGCGGTGAAGCTGCCGCCCGGCAGCGGCTCCGCGCCGTAGAGCAAGGTCACTTTCTGGCCGGGGCGGAATTTCTGGCCCGATACCTTGACCGTGCTGCCCGCCAGGATCGGCGCACCGCGCTCCGGACCGGAGAAGCTGACCTGCGCCTCGCCTGTCCGGTCGAGGGTGGTAAAGGCGGATTGCGCGACTGCGCCTCCGCTGAAGGCGGTGGCGGCGCTGGCCAGCAACAGGCCGATCGCGGCCCCTTTGGCACGCAAGACAGACATTGGCATTACTCCTGACGATGAAAGCGAAAAGGACACCGCCGGCCTAATTCAGGCTGGTCCAGTAAGTGCCCTGATAGGGTATGGCGAGGAAGCGCCGGTTGATCTCGGAAAGGGTCTGCGCCGGATCGACATCCTTGAACTGGTCGGGATGGATCCAGGTCGCGAATGTCTCGATTGCGACAATATCGAGCGGCGAATTGATCAACTGATGCGAAAAGCCATGGGTCCGGCCCGATTGCACGGCGGGCAGTTGGGACAGCCCCTGGCGGGCGGCCACCTTCGCCAGCGACGCCCGCACCTGCGCTGCATCATAGCCAGCGCCCAGCACTAGCCCGCCGGCCTTGGCCAGATGGGGACCGCCCGTCGCGATATAGACGGCCGGCCGCTGCGAGATGACATATTCCAGGTTCAGCTTGCCGAACGGCTTGTCGATAACATCCGCGCCAATATTATGGCCGCCGACGAAATCGATATAGTCGCCGATATTGCCGCGTCCGGGCGAATTGCAGCAGTCGGGCGTCATGCCGGCATGAGCCTCGACGAACACCGCCGGACGATCATCTACTGCAAGCCGCGCCACGCGATCGGCAATGCGCTTCATATGCCCGGCGCGAAAGGCGACGAACTCGCGCGCCTGCGCCTCGCGCCCGGTGATCTTGCCCAGCAGCAGCAAGCTCTTCTCCAGATGCTCGAACGGCTTCTGAAAGAAGTCCAGCACCACCACCTTGATCCCTGCTTGCTCCAGTTGGGCGATCTGGCTGTCCGTCACGCCGCTTTCGAGCGACAGGATGGCAATGTCGGGATGTGCCGCCAGCAGCGATTCGGCATCGAAGGCGCCAGCGGAACTGCCGATCTTGGGAAGATCGGCGAGGGCAGGGGATTTGCGCAGCAACTGCGCATAGGTTTCGGGACCAAGCCGGTTGATATCTTTCGGCCAGGCGACCAGCAGCGACACAGGATCGGGATGCAGCAGGCCCAGTGCGACGAGATACCGACTATCGTCGATCGCCAGCCGAGTCGCGGGCTTATCGAGTGCGATCGGCCGACCACGCAGATCGACCAGAGCGCTTCCCGACGGCGCTTCCTGCTTGGCTTCTGGCGCGCAGCTGCTCAGGCAAGACATCAGCAAAAGCGCGCCCAGCGTCGCCAGGACAACGCTCCACCAGCGCGCACGGGTCTGCGCGTTGCCCGATATTTCCATGGCCCCCATATTTTGCTCCATGCTCCCGACAAAGCTGCCTGTCATTTATCTGCTAATGATTGTAAAGAGCATGTTCCATTCGCAAGGGCTATAACCCAAATTCTTTCATTTACCCGCTATCAGGTCCCCGCATGCAACCCTTCTCACTGGGCAATGCCCGTACAGGCGTCGTCGACACCGCCACCCACAGCTATCAGTTCCATTTGCTTCAGCCCGCGAGCCCGGCTCCCCGGGAGGGGTGGCCGGCCTTGTTCCTCCTTGATGCGGACGGCTGTTTTGCAACTGCGGTAGAAGCGCTCCGCCGCATGGCGCGCCGACCTGATGCCACCGCAGTGACGGACATGGTCATCGTCGGTCTCGTTCCTGTCGGCGGCCATGCTCCGGCGATGCGGCAGCGCGACTTCACCACGCCACGCTCCGACGACGATTCCACGTCGGGCGGCGCAGCCGATTTCCTGCGCTTCCTGCGATCCGACATGCTGCCGATGATCGATCGACTCGCTTCCATCGACATGCGCCGCCTGACGCTCTTTGGCCATTCCCTCGCGGGCTATTTCGCGCTTTGGAGCTTGTTCCAGGAAGATAGCCCGTTCGACCGGGTGTGCGCCGCCAGCCCGTCGATCTGGTGGGATCAGGATCATCTGCTCGCGCGCCTGCCACACCTCGCTGGCCGCGAGAGCCATATCGACATCATGATGGGGGAGTGGGAAGGCGACCTGCCGCCCTGGCAAGCGCGGGAGCCCGATGCCGACCGCGTCCGCGCGCGCCGCGCCGAGCGCGACATGATCGGAACGGCCCGCGCATTATATGCGCGCATGGCCGCGCATCTACCGCCAGGTCATTGCTGTTTCCGCCTGCTGCCGGAAGAGGATCACGCCTCATTGGTGTCGGCAGCCATGCCCCGTGCCCTGCGCCTGGCGAGCCGGCCATGATGCCGGGGCAGGATATATTGTCGCGCCGCGGCGTGCTGATCAGTGGCGCGCTTGGCATGCTGAGCATTCCGACCCGATCGTTCGCGCAGCCGGATATGCAAAGGCTGGCGCCGCCGACGATCGCGGACCGGGGTTCGGCGCTGTATCGGTTTTCAACGATCCCAGTTGCGTCGCAAGACGGTGCGCGATTCTATCGGCTGATCGTCGCTGTGCCGCGCAGAATGGCGCCCCAATCCGGCTACCCCGTTGCCTGGCTTCTCGATGGCAAAGCTGCCATGGCTCATGTGGACGAGGCGCTGCTGGCATCGCTGGACGCGGCCGGTCCGCCGGTGATCGTCGCGATCGGGCATGACACGCCCCTGCGGCTCGATGGGCCCGAACGAACGCGGGATTATACTCCGACCGCACCAAGCGCCGGGCAAGGCGCGCGCCTGGGTGGCGGCGCCGATGCCTTCCTGGCCACGATCCTGGACGTCATGCGGCCGAAGGTCGAGCGTGTTGCGTCCATCGACCCGCGACGCCACACGATCTGGGGCCACAGTCTGGGCGGCTTGTTCGTTCTGCACAGCCTGATGCGCAGACCGGACGCCTTTACCGGCTATTATGCCGCAAGCCCCTCGCTCTGGTGGGACGGAGGCGCAATCATGACCATGGCGGTGGCCGCGCCGACGCGTCCCCGACACTGCACCCTCCTGATCGGCGAAGGCAGCGCCGTGGCGCAGGATCGGCAAGAGCGCCCGCGCAGATCGCGATTCCAGATCGACGCTGCAGACGGAGCAGCCTTTTATCACCGCCTGCAGGCGCAATCGGCCGTAGATTTGAAACAGGTCGACCTTGGGCCACTGCCCCATGGCGCAACGTTCGGCGCCACGATAGCGCCCGCGCTGCGCCTTGCGACCAGCTTGTGATCGGTTCGGGCTACCTTTCGGAATAAGCGATATTCAGGTCGGATCTGCGTTGCCCACGCGCGCCTATGCTATTGCAGATGAGAATTGATCGCATTATGGACCCGGCGTGAGCGAAACCGAACAGCCTGTGTTTCTGATGCACGGCCAGGGTCAGGCCCTGGCGGCAATCGCCTATGAAGGCCATTATAGCGCGCCCGTCGAATCGCTGGGCAGGCTCCTCCATCATCGTGTGAATGCTTCCGCGCCACCTTCTGCGACGGCCGGACTGATCCCCTTCTCGGGACAGCAGCCCGCCCATTTCCTGCCGCTGGGCGCGCTCTCGACCGGGGTCCGAGTCGCTCAGTTGTTTGCCGGTAGAGGTTCGTCGGAGCGACCGTCCTCGCCTCCCGTGCTGTCGCCTTCGCCGTCGCCGGATCATTATGCCCGTACGGTTCTTCAGGCGCTTGTGCAGATCGAAACGGGCGATCTGCACAAGGTCGTACTGGCTCGCCAGCTGCATGGGCGATCGGACGAGCCGCTGGACCCCATCGCTCTTGCCAGTCGCCTGGCGCAGGATCCGTCCGTTCTGACATACCTTGTCGATCTGTCGCCAATCTCCGGACTGGCGGACAATTGGATGGTGGGCGCGACGCCCGAATTGCTGATCGCGCGCCAGGGTCGTCATATCCGGTCCAACCCACTGGCCGGTTCAGCCAAGAGGTCAGCTGATCCGTGGCGGGACGAGCAGGCCGGCCGCGCCCTGCTGCAGTCGGAAAAGGACATTCGCGAGCATGCGCTCGTGGTCGACTATATCATGGACATATTGGCGCCGCATTGCACCTCCCTCTCCAGCAAGGGTCCCGCGCTGCAATCCACCGCGAGTATGTGGCATCTGGGCACCAGGATCGAGGGCGAATTGCGGGAGGAAGGCGACGGCGCTCTGTCCGCGGCTGCGCTCGCTGCGATGCTGCATCCCACCCCGGCCGTTGCCGGCGTGCCCAAGGCAACGGCGCTGGCTACCATCGCCGCGCTGGAACCCAACAGCCGCGGCTTTTACGGCGGCGCGATCGGCTGGGATGATGCGGCGGGCGATGGCTATTGGTATGTCGCCTTGCGCTGTGCGGAAATCAGGGGCCGGGATATAATCCTGCACGCGGGGGCGGGGATCGTCGCCGGTTCTGATCCGGATGCCGAGGTGGCGGAGACGCAGGCCAAGTTCCAGGCGATGCTGCGCGCGGTGCAACTGGACGACATGGCCACGCAACAGGAGCTGGATCGTTGAGCGCGCCGTTGACCCAATGCTGGCCGACCTCCTTTGCCGAGCGTTATCAGGCGAAGGGCTATTGGACCGACGACAGCTTCCGCTTCCTCCTGCCCGAACGCGCGGCAAGACATGGAGACAGGATCGCCGTCGTCGGCGGCGATATACGCTGGACCTATGCCGAATTGTCGGAGCGGGCGGACATCGCTGCTGCGGGCTTCCTCGCGCTGGGGCTTAAGCCCGGCGATCGCGTGATCGTGCAACTCCCCAACATCCCGGCTTTTCTCTCGGTGACGTTCGGTTTGTTCCGTGCGGGCCTGATCCCTGTCTTCACCCTGCCAGCGCATCGCCTGACGGAGATCACCCATTTCGCGCGCAAGTCGGGCGCGGCCGCCTATGTCATCGCCGATCGGCATGACGGCTTTGACTATCGCCTATTGGCCGATGCCGTGAAGGCGGACGTGCCGGCGCTCCGTCATGTCATCGTCGTCGGCGATCCGGGCGATCATGTCGCGTTCGACGCGTTCGCGGCTGACCCGGATCGCTTGCCGAGCGGCCAGGCGGACCCGTCGGACGTCGCGCTGGTGCAGATTTCGGGCGGCAGCACGGGTCTGTCCAAGCTGATCCCGCGCACGCACAGGGACTATCTCTACAGCATTCGCGCCAGCAACCCTCTCTGCGGCGTCGATCGCGACAGCGTCTATCTCGCCGCGCTCCCCGTGGCGCATAATTTTCCGATGAGCTCACCGGGCATATTCGGCGCGCTCTATGCCGGCGCGCGCGTGGTCATGGCGCCGCAGCCCACGCCCGACATCGCCTTCCCCCTCATCGCGCGAGAAGGCGTGACCATCACCGGTCTGGTGCCTCCGCTGGCGCTCTTGTGGCTGCAGGCGGCGCCGCGCACGTCGCATGACCTGTCCAGCCTGCAGGTCCTGCAGGTGGGCGGCGCCAAATTCATGCCCGAAGCAGCGCGGCGCGTCCGCCCGGTGCTGGGCTGCACATTGCAACAGGTGTTCGGCATGGCCGAAGGGCTGGTCAACTATACGCGGCTGGACGATCCCGAAGAGATTATCACCGAGACGCAGGGTCGCGCCATCTCGCCCGATGATGAGGTGCTGATCCTCGACGATGCCGGCAATCCTGTCGCAGATGGCGAGACTGGCAATCTGTTGACCCGCGGGCCTTATACGATCCGCGGCTATCATGACGATCCGGCAGCCAATGCCCGCGCCTTCACCACCGACGGCTTTTACCGAACCGGCGACGTGGTGAAGCGTCTGCCCGGCGGCTATCTGGTCGTGCAAGGACGCGCTACCGACCATATCAATCGTGCGGGCGAAAAGATTTCGGCCGAGGAGATCGAGGATCATCTGCTCGCTCATCCGGACATTTTCGATGCCGCGGTGGTTTCGGTACCCGACGCCTTTCTGGGTGAGCGCAGCTGCGCCTTCCTGATCGCGCAGGGCGACGCGCCCAAGCCTGCCGACATCAAGGCATGGATGCGCAGCCGCGCTATCGCCGCGTTCAAGATACCCGACCAGATCATCTTCGTGCCCGAATTCGCCACGACTGCGATCGGCAAGATCAGCCGCAAGGAATTGCGCGCCAGCCTACGCGCCACGTTGCTGGCGCAGGAGAAACACGCATGACGACCAGCCGGCGCCTGCCCTCGATCCAGCCCTATGCGCTCCCCAAGGAGAGCGAATGGCCGGCCTCGCGGGCCGACTGGACGCTGGAGCCGGGTCGCGCCGCGTTGCTGATCCATGACATGCAGCGTTATTTCGTCGACGCTTTCACGCCTGAGGCCGATCCCGTTCCCGGCTTGGTAGCCAACATCGCGACGCTGGCGGCTGCGGCTCGCGCGGCGGGGCTGCCGGTCTTCTATACCGCCCAGCATGGCGACCAGGACCGGTGCGACCGGGGATTGCAGGCCGATCTCTGGGGGCCAGGCATGCGTCATATCGCCGACCATCAGCCGATCATCCTGCCGCTCGAGCCGGAAGGCGCGGACATGGTGCTGGTCAAGCATCGCTATAGCGCCTTCCAGCGCAGCAATCTCGACACGCTGATGCGTGCGCGCGGGCGTGACCAGCTCATCATCTGCGGCGTCTATGCGCATATCGGCTGCCTGTTCACCGCGGCCGAAGCCTTTCAGCGGGACATCCAGCCCTTCTTCGCTGCCGACGCCCTCGGCGATTTCTCGCGCGCCTGGCATGACATGGCGCTTGCACAGGCAGCCGACTGCTGCGCCCATGTCCTGTCCACCCGCAACCTTATGGACCGTATCGCATGACTCGCCTGACCATGAACCAGCTGCGCGCTCAGATCGAGGAGATGCTGGAGGAGCCGGTCACGATCGGTGAAGATGACAATCTCATCGACATAGGGCTGGATTCGATGCGTGCGATGAACCTTGCCATGCGGTGGGAGGAGGCCGGCGTGCCGCTGGATTTCACCGATCTTGCAGAAGCGCCCACCCTGCGGGAGTTGTGGACGATGCTCGACGCGCGGCAACCGTGACGGGCGGGGAGACGGCGCCGCTGACCGAGGCGCAATCGGGCCTCTGGTACGCACAGCGGCTGGACCCTGCCAATCCGATCTTCAATACGGGCCAATATATCGACCTCAAGGGACCGCTGGACCTGAACGCCTTTCAGGCTGCGGTGGACCAGGTCGGCGAAGAGGCGCAGGCGCTTGCGCTGCGCTTTACGGAGGAGCCTGAAGGCGCATCGCAGCAGGTAGACTCCGACCGCCGTCCCCGCCTCGCCATTATCGACCTGCGCGCGGAGCGCGATCCACAGGCAGCCGCGCTGGACGCGATCCAAAAGGATATGGGGCGCGCGGTCGATCCCTTGACTGATCCGCTGGTGGGGCAGGCGCTCTACCGCCTAGCCGACGCGCATCATATCTGGGCCCAGCGTGTGCATCACCTCGTCAATGATGGCTATGGCATGGTGCTGCTCACCAACCGGGTCGCCGAACTTTATGGCGCGGCATGTGGCGCGCGAGCGGCCGGGCGGCCCTTCACGTCGATCGATCAGCTCTGGGCCGAGGATGCGGCCTATGTGGCGTCAGCCGCCCGCAGCCAGGACGCTGCGTGGTGGCATCATTATCTGGCCGGCATTGATGATGTTGTGGGCATGGCGCGGGGCCGCGCCCTATCCGCTCGAAGCTTCCATCGCCACGAACATGCGATGGAGGCGGAGACGCGCACAGCCCTGCTCGCATTGGCCAAGGAAGCCGGCGTCAATTGGCCCGATGCGCTGACTGCGCTGGTCGGCGCCTATTGTCGTCGCTTCACGGGCACGAGCGAGCTGCTGATTGGCGTGCCGCATATGGGCCGGTTCGGCAGCGTGTCGGCGCGGGTTCCGGCGATGGTCATGAACGTCCTGCCGATCCGCGCCGCGCCGGACGAAAATGGCCCGCTCGCCGACTATATCGTCGCGCTTTCCGCCACGCTGACGGAGGCGCGAAAGCATGGGCGCTATCGCAGCGAACAGCTGCGTCGCGACCTGGGGCTCATCGGCGGCGCGAAGCGGCTATATGGACCGCTCGTCAATGTGCAGCCCTATGATCGTCCGCCACGTTTCCATGGGCTCGACGCGACGCTGCATGTTACCGGCACTGGTCCGGTGGAGGATATAAACTTCACCTTTCGCGGCGATGCGGCCCAGGGCCTGACTCTGGAAATCGACGCGAACCCCAACCTTTACACCCCGGAGGAAGTGGCTGCCCATGGCGAGCGGCTGGCCATTTTCTTGGCGAACGCCGTGCGAGCCGACACGCTGGCCGCAGTGCCGACCGCCACGCCACAGGAAGCCAGGCGAGAGCTTGAGGCCTATAATGCCACGGCCCACCCACTGCCTGACACTAGCCTTGCCGCTTTGATCGAACATGCGGTGCGGGCCTTTCCCGACCGGCCGGCGGTGTCGTTCGGGTCGGAAACATGGGATTACGCCGAACTGGATCGCCGCACCTTGGCGCTGGCGCAGGATTTGCGCGAGCGCGGCGTCGGAGCCGAGGCGATCGTTGCCGTAGCCCTGCCGCGATCATTAGAACTGGTGGTGGCGCTGGTCGCCATCCTGCGCGCGGGCGGCGCCTATCTGCCGATCGATCTCGATCACCCGCCCGCACGCATAGCGACCATCCTCGCGCAGGCGGCCCCAACGCTGATATTGGCGCAGGATGATCCGGCAAGATTATATGGCGATCGATTGTTCAGCCCCTCGCACTGGTCGCAGGAAAGGGAAGCTTCTCTCTCGCCGCCTTCGGCTACAGACCCGGCCTATGTGATCTTCACGTCGGGATCGACCGGCGATCCCAAGGGTGTCGTCATCACCCATCGTGCGATCGTGAACCGCCTGCTGTGGATGCAAAGCCATTACGACATTGGTTCCCATGACGTCGTCCTTCAGAAAACGCCGGCAACCTTCGACGTATCGGTGTGGGAATTCTTTCTGCCGCTCATCAGCGGCGCGCGCCTTGTCGTTGCGCCGCCCGGCGCACATCGCGATCCGCGCGCGATTGCGGGGTTGATCCGCGATCATGGGGTAACGACGCTGCACTTCGTCCCATCCATGCTCGCCCTCTTCCTGGATGCGCCGGACTCAGCCGGCATGCAGGTGGCGCGGGTTTTCTGCAGTGGTGAGGAATTGTCGCCGGACCTACGCGATCATTTTCATCGACGCATGAGCGCGCAGCTGCACAATCTCTACGGCCCCACCGAAGCGGCCGTGGATGTGAGCTACTGGCCAGCCGATGCCGGCGATGCTTCTCGGCCGGTGCCGATCGGCCATCCGGTTTGGAATACGCGCCTGCTGGTGCTAGACGATCGTCTCCGCCCCGTGCCGCCCGGCGTCGTTGGCAGGCTGTTCTTGGGCGGGGTGCAGTTGGCGCGCGGCTATCTGGGGCGCGCGGATCTGACCGCGCAGCGCTTCATTCCTGATCCCTTCGCTCCTGGCGAGCGGCTCTACGACACTGGCGACCTGGCGAAGCGGCGATCGGACGGCGCCATTCTCTTCCTGGGCCGCGCCGACGACCAAGTGAAGATTCGCGGGCTGCGCATCGAACTGGGAGAGATTGAAGCGGCGATCGGCGCCTCCGGCCTGACGCGCGCGCAGGCGGTCATCGCAAGGGAAGGGCGGCTGATTGCCTATGTGACGCCCGGCCCCGATTATGGCGCGGACAAGCTGCGCCATTTTCTGACCAAGCGCCTGCCCGACTATATGATGCCTGCAGCGCTCATGGAATTGGAGGCGCTGCCGGTCACAGCCAATGGCAAGCTGGATCGCAAGGCATTGCCACGGCCAGTCCTTGGAGAACGAGACGGGGAAGGACCGGCAACGCCCACCGAACAGCTGATCGCTGATTTATACGCCGAGATCCTGAAGCTGGATGCGCCGCCCACGCGGCGCGCCGACTTCTTCGCGCTGGGCGGCGATTCCCTGTCCGCCGTGCGCCTGACATTGCGCCTGAGCGAGCGGACCGGACGCGATCCGGGACTCGCCGCGCTGTTCGAATGGCCCGACGTGGCCGGGTTGGCCGCTCATGTGGACGCCATGGCAGATGGTGGGGACGCCGGCACCGGCCCGCTCATCACTCTGCGCCGGGCATCGGAAGAGGCGATGTCCCCGCTGTTCCTGATCCATCCGGCGGGCGGCCTGTGCTGGGGCTATCGCACGCTCGCCATGGTGCTCAGCCCTGCGCGCACTGTCTTCGGCCTGCAATCGCCTGCGCTGGACCCGGATGCTCCGCCGCCTGCCAGCATCCATGCCTTGGCCACAGAATATGCGCGTCGCATATCGCAAGCATGGCCGCACGGTCCCTGCCATTTGGCCGGCTGGTCGGTTGGGGGGATATTGGCGCAGGCGGTTGCGGCGGAATTGCAGGCCATGGGCCGAGAGGTCGGGCTGGTCGCCCTGCTGGACGCCTATCCCGCCGAATGCTGGCGCGACGCGCCCGAGCCGACACAGGCGCAGGCGTTGCGCGCGCTGCTCGCCATTGCCGGACATGATCCCGACGCCTATCCGCATCTCGCCACCCGCGCAGCAGTTACGGCGTTCCTTCGCGCGGGCGATAGTCCCTTGGGCAGCCTGCCCGCGCGTACTCTGGATGGGGTGGTGCGCACCGTGCTCGACACCAATCGTCTCGTGCGCGGCCATCATCACCGCGCCTTCGATGGGACGCTCACCCATATCCGCGCCGCCAATGATCACAAGGGTCGCCCCGAATTGACCGCAGACCTCTGGCGCGCTCATGCTGCGTTGGTAGAGGGCGTCGCCGTCCCCTTCCTCCATTCCGAGATGACCGGTGCTGCGGCATCGGCGCTGATCGCGCCTATCTTGTCGCAGCGCATGGCCGCGCGCGAGGCGGTGCCGGCATGAGTCGCTGGCTCGGGCTTGAAGGGCGCATTGCCTTCGTCACGGGCGCTGCGGGCGGCATCGGCGCTGCGCTGGTCAGATCGATGTTGGAAGAGGGCGTGCGCGTCGTTGCGACGGATATCGCCGCGCCCACTCCCATGAAGGACGTCTGGACAGCGCCGCTCGACGTTGCCGATAGTGCTGCGGTCGACATGCTCGTCGACGCCGTCGAGCGCGACTGGGGACCGATCGACCTTGGCGTCAACGTCGCGGGCATCCTCTCCGGCTCCACCGTGCTGGACATGAGCGATGCGGAATGGCGGCGCACCTTCGACGTCAACACGCATGGCGTCTTCCATGTCGGTAGGGCGCTCGGGCGGGCGATGGCGCCGCGCGGCCGGGGCAGCATCGTTACCGTCGGCTCCAACGCGGCCGGCATCCCGCGTCACGCCATGTCGGCCTATGCCGCGTCGAAGGCGGCGGCGACCATGTTCACCCGCTGCTTAGGGCTCGAACTCGCGCCCTATGGCATCCGGTGCAACATCGTTGCGCCAGGATCGACGTTGACACCGATGCAGACAGGCATGTGGGCCGATGATCAGGGCGCCGCGCGCGTCATCTCCGGCAGCCTGGAGACGTTCAAGAGCGGCATCCCGCTCGGCAAGCTGGCAACGCCGGACGACATTACCCAGGCTGTCCTGTTCCTTCTGTCGGATCGGGCCGGCCACATCACCATGACGGATCTCTATGTCGATGGCGGCGCGACGCTCAGAGCCTGAAGCGGATGATCTGTCCCCGCCATCCATGCTAGACGCACGGCATGAGCAGGATGAACGAAGGCGAAGCGGCGGGTGGGCGCCGCCGGCAGATCATGGAAATCGCGGCGCAGATCTTCGCGCGCAAAGGCTATCGCGGAACGTCCATGCGCGACATTGGCGAAGCCGCGGGCGTGTTGGGCGGGTCGCTCTATCATCATATCAAGTCGAAGGATGCGCTCTTCGTCGAGCTGCATCACGCGGCGCTCGATGCCGCCGAACAGCAGATCGCGGCGGCCATCGACTGCCACGATGATCCCTGGATTCGTCTGGAAGCCGCCTGCGCGACATTGCTGGACATCCAGCTTGATCCCCATTCGCTCACCATGCCGATGATGAATGATTTCAGGGAAGTGCCCGAAAAGGTCCGCGTCGCCCTGATCGATCGGCGCGACCGGTTCGAGCAGCTGTTCCGAAGCCTCGTCGCAGATCTCCCGCTTCCCGCTGAGTTCGATCGCTCAATCTATCGGAACCTGCTGCTCAGCCAGCTCAATTCGGCCGCCGACTGGGTTCGGCCCGGCAGAAT
>NZ_CP171455.1:327500-484680 GCF_043589935.1 Sphingobium naphthae
GAACGATCTGGAAAGTTCGGCCATAGCGGGTGACAGCCCCGTATGCGAAAATGAAGTGTCAGGACTTGAGTAGGGCGGAGCACGTGAAACTCTGTCTGAACATGGGGGGACCACCCTCCAAGCCTAAATACTCGTACATGACCGATAGCGAACCAGTACCGTGAGGGAAAGGTGAAAAGCACCCCGATGAGGGGAGTGAAACAGTACCTGAAACCGGATGCCTACAAGCAGTTGGAGGGCTCTTGAAGCCTGACAGCGTACCTCTTGCATAATGGGTCTGTGACTTAGTGTATCGAGCAAGCTTAAGCCGTTAGGTGTAGGCGCAGCGAAAGCGAGTCTGAACAGGGCGACCATGAGTTCGATGCATTAGACCCGAAACCCGGCGATCTAGGCATGACCAGGCTGAAGGTGCGGTAACACGCACTGGAGGGCCGAACCGTTTAATGTTGAAAAATTATCGGATGAGTTGTGTTTAGGGGTGAAAGGCCAATCAAGCCGGGAAATAGCTGGTTCTCCGCGAAATCTATTGAGGTAGAGCGTCGGATGATTGCCGTTGGGGGTAGAGCACTGGATGGATGCGGGGGTCGCGAGATCTACCAATTCTAACCAAACTCCGAATACCAACGAGTCTAGTCCGGCAGACAGACGGCGGGTGCTAAGGTCCGTCGTCAAAAGGGAAACAGCCCTAACCTACAGCTAAGGTCCCCAAGTCACGTCTAAGTGGGAAAGCATGTGGGATTTCCAAAACAACCAGGAGGTTGGCTTAGAAGCAGCCATCCTTTAAAGAAAGCGTAACAGCTCACTGGTCTAAACAAGAGATCCTGCGGCGAAGATGTAACGGGGCTCAAGACGTGCACCGAAGCTTAGGGTTCAGTCCTTTGGACTGAGCGGTAGCGGAGCGTTCCGTAGGCCGTTGAAGCGGGAGGGTAACCGACCGTGGAGGTATCGGAAGTGCGAATGCAGACATGAGTAGCGATTAAGAGGGTGAGATGCCCTCTCGCCGAAATTCCAAGGGTTCCTGCTTAAAGCTAATCTGAGCAGGGTAAGCCGGCCCCTAAGACGAGCCCGAAGGGGGTAGTCGATGGGAACCACGTTAATATTCGTGGGCCTGGTGGTGTGTGACGGATGGCGTAACTTGTTCGGCCTTATTGGATTGGTCCGGGCAGGGAAGTTGTCCCAGGAAATAGCCCCACCGTATAGACCGTACCCTAAACCGACACAGGTGGAATGGTAGAGTATACCAAGGCGTTTGAGAGAAGTATCCTGAAGGAACTCGGCAAATTGCCTCCGTACCTTCGGAAGAAGGAGGCCCCACATATGCGCAAGCACTTGTGGGGGGCACAGGCCAGGGGGTAGCGACTGTTTAGCAAAAACACAGGGCTCTGCTAAGTCGGCTTCAAGACGACGTATAGGGCCTGACGCCTGCCCGGTGCCTGAAGGTTAAGAGGAGGAGTGCAAGCTCTGAATTGAAGCCCAGGTAAACGGCGGCCGTAACTATAACGGTCCTAAGGTAGCGAAATTCCTTGTCGGGTAAGTTCCGACCTGCACGAATGGCGTAACGACTTCCCCACTGTCTCCAGGATATGCTCAGCGAAATTGAATTCTCCGTGAAGATGCGGAGTACCCGCGGTTAGACGGAAAGACCCCGTGCACCTTTACTGCAGCTTCAGAGTGGCATTAGGAAAGAACTGTGTAGCATAGGTGGGAGGCTTTGAAGCGATGACGCCAGTTGTCGTGGAGCCATAGGTGAAATACCACCCTGTTGTTTTCTGATGTCTAACCTCGCACCGTCATCCGGTGCAGGGACCCTCTGTGGCGGGTAGTTTGACTGGGGCGGTCGCCTCCTAAAGAGTAACGGAGGCGCGCGATGGTGGGCTCAGGACGGTTGGAAACCGTCTGTTAGAGTGCAATGGCATAAGCCCGCCTGACTGCGAGACTGACAAGTCGAGCAGAGACGAAAGTCGGTCATAGTGATCCGGTGGTCCCTCGTGGAAGGGCCATCGCTCAACGGATAAAAGGTACGCCGGGGATAACAGGCTGATGATTCCCAAGAGCTCATATCGACGGAATCGTTTGGCACCTCGATGTCGGCTCATCACATCCTGGGGCTGGAGCAGGTCCCAAGGGTTTGGCTGTTCGCCAATTAAAGTGGTACGTGAGCTGGGTTCAGAACGTCGCGAGACAGTTTGGTCCCTATCTGCCGTGGGCGTCGAAATTTGAGAGGAGTTGACCCTAGTACGAGAGGACCGGGTTGAACATGCCTCTGGTGTACCTGTCGTCCTGCCAAGGGCGCAGCAGGGTAGCTATGCATGGACGGGATAACCGCTGAAAGCATCTAAGCGGGAAGCCTCCCTCAAGATAAGATTTCATCGAGCCGTGATAGACCATCACGTTGATAGGTCGGATGTGGAAGCGCAGTAATGCGTGGAGCTAACCGATCCTAATTGCTCTGTTCGCGCTTAAGGGCCCCACCATCAACGACAGCTCTGATCTGTCGCCAGATGGCGGTCGTGAAAGCAGCCAGATATCAAGATAAAGTCCGCACGGGCATCGATTAAACCCAAAAGCGCCAGCTCCATTGCTTGGTGACCATAGCGTCAGTGACCCACCCGATCCCATCCCGAACTCGGCCGTGAAACCTGACTGCGCCGATGGTACTGTGGCTCAAGCCCCGGAAGAGTAGGGCGTCGCCAGGCATTGAAGCTCGCGCTTTTGACAATAAACCCATTCACACCCCTCCCGGGCAAAACGCCAACGGGCCGCAAGGCCCGCAAGGCCAAATGGCCGCCCGGACCCGGCATCAGCCGGGGAGGACAGCCCAAGGATGCGCCCAAAAACATGGATGCATCCGCCGGCGACTGAGGACCGGATATACCACGGCGCGGGATGGAGCAGCCCGGTAGCTCGTCAGGCTCATAACCTGAAGGTCGCAGGTTCAAATCCTGCTCCCGCAACCAAATCCCCCAAGCAGCACATAGCCACAGGCCAACAGCCCAAAGGACTGGGCGTCGTAGCGTCATCGCCCCACGCGAAAAACCTCAAGAGCTGCGGCACATATGTCGTCCCCATCGGGCGAGTTATCCACACAGACCGACCTTCAGCAACCAGGCGCGTCTTTCGCACCTGTGGGAACACGTCTAAAACTCATCCCCCAACGTCGCACGCCGATCCTGCGCCCGCAAACAACATCTATGCCCAGCGCGCAAAACAACCGCGTCCGATTATGCTGTCCGATCAGCGGGGCGCCGCTCACAGCATTATGACGGTCTCGAGCGCCAGACATGTGGCGGAAGGTGGCGATCAGCAAGCCGAGCTATTCAGAGCAACTGGTTGGCCAGCGGCCGCTTGGCTGCAAAATCCGCGATATTACCCAAGGTCGTCCGCGCGATTGCCGTCAACGCCTCCTCGGTCAGGAAAGCCTGATGGCCAGTCAGCAGGACATTGGGGAAGGTCAGCAGGCGCTGGAGCATGTCGTCGTCGATGATCTCGCTGGACAGATCGTCAAAGAAAATACCGGCTTCCTGTTCATAGACATCCAGCGCGACGCCGGCGACCCGCCGCTGTTTGAGCGCGTCGATCAGCGCCCGCGTATCGATCAACGCGCCGCGGCTGGTGTTGACGATGACGAGCCCGGCTTTGGCCACGCGCAGGACCTCCGCATCGATCAGGTGTCGCGTTTCGGGCGTAAGGGGGCAGTGCAGACTGATAATCTCAGCCTCCCGCAGCAATGTTTCGCGGGAAACATATTCGATTCCTATTGTGACCAGGTCTGCGTCGATGACGGGGTCGCTCGCGAGCACTCGGCAGCCGAAGCCTGCATGCAGAGCTTTGGCCACCAGCCCCCCGATCTGGCCGGTTCCAACCACGCCTACTGTTCGCCCAAATAGATTGCGCCCCACTAGTCCGTCGAGCGCGAAATTATTCTCGCGCACCCGCGACCAGGCGCGGTGGATCTTGCGGTCCAATGCCAGCAGTAGCGCGATGGTGAACTCGGACACTGCATGCGGCGAATAGGCCGGCACGCGCACCACCGTGATCCCCAGCGACCGGGCGGCGACCAGATCCACATTATTATAGCCAGCGCATCTCAGGGCGAGGAGGCGAACACCCGCCTGCGCGAGGGCGGACAGCACGGGGCGGTCGGCTATATCGTTCACGAAGAGGCAGACCACGTCATGACCCTGCACCAATGTCGCGGTCGCGGCCGTCAGCGATGTCTCGAAAAAATCAAGGGCGAAGCCATGATTGACGTTTGCGGCGCTGAGAAATTCGCGATCGTAACTGCGGGTGCCGAACACGGCGATGCGCATGGCAATGATCCTCCTCAACTGGGTCCGCCAGCTTGCCTGGTGCAGCCCTTCCTGTCCATCCGGCCTGAACGCACGCACGTCTGGCTCTGGCCGGTATTTCGCTGTAGCATGCTTATATCACCACCGTCGGAGCCGCCTGATGACTCATGCCTCGAAGCCTGATGATGACGATGCGATGCGCTGTCCGTCCACGCGACGTGACCTTTTGGCCGCGTTGGCTGTGACGGGTATCGCAGGCGGGTTGGCGATGACGCCTGACCCTGCGGCTGGCGCCACCCTGGCGGAAAATGCGGCGCTGACGCCGGACCAGGCGCTCGCGGAGATTATGGCGGGTAATGCCAGGTTCGTGGCCGGCGCGCCCGTTGCTCATATGCGCGACCTGGCGATCATCCGCGCCAAAGCCGCCGAAGGCCAGTGGCCGATCGTGGGCGTGCTGTCCTGCGCCGACTCGCGCGTGCCGGTGGAAATGGTGTTCGATGAGCCGATCGGGCGGCTGTTCGTCACGCGGGTTGCGGGCAACATTACCACGCCGGAGATCATCGCCAGCCTGGAATATGGCGTGGCGGTTCTTGGCATCAAGGCGATCGTCGTCATGGGGCATTCGAGCTGCGGCGCTGTGAAGGCTGCGATCGACAATCCCGAAGTTCCCGGTCAGATCAGCGCCCTCTTCCCGGCATTGCTACCGGCCGTCTATATGAGCCAGAGCCGCGATCCGATGGCGGTCACGCGGCAGAATGCGATCATTCAGGCCGCAACGTTGATCAACGCGTCCCCCGTGATCGAGGCGAAGGTCAATGCGGGCGAGCTAAAGGTTGCACCTGCCATCTATGACGTTGCGACCAGCAAGGTGGAGATATTGCCCATCCCGGCCGGGATGCGGGAACAGTCGGTGAAATAGGTCGAAGGGCAGGGGGCACGCCCTTGCGCCTTCGACAACGCCAGCAAATCCTATGGCGTGGGCCGCGCCACCAGCGCGTGCGTCGGAGCATCGACCAAAAGATCGGCGCTGTCCTCAATCAGCCAGCACTCGCCGGCCCGCCATGGCTGACCGTCGATCAGGCCTGATCCGCGCAGGGGAACGAACCAGCATAATGGATGCTCCCAGTGCAGTGCATCACCGGGCCCAGCGATGACGCTTTCCAGTAAGAAGGGCGCGCCGGGCTCATCGAGCAGGACGCTGCTGGCATCTTCCGCAACATAGTGGTCGGGTCGCGCATAAGGTTCGGCGCGGCTCACCGACAGGCCATCATCCAGATGCAGTTCGCGCGGTCGGCCATAGTCGTAGAGCCGATAGGTGACGTCATTATTTTGTTGCACCTCAACTAGGGTGAGGCCGCGGCCGATGGCGTGGATCGTTCCGGCGGGGATGTAGTAGAAGCTTCCAGGCTGAGTAGGCTTCCAGTCGATCATCTGCTCGATCGATCCGTCGAGCGCGGCGGCCCGCAGGGCGTCGGTGCCGACTTGGTGCGTCAGGCCGATGCCGAGGCGCGCATCGCCTTCCGTTTTTAGTACGTGCCAGCATTCGGATTTGCCGCCGGCAAGGCCCCGAGCCTGCGCCTGCCTGTCATCGGGATGCACCTGGATCGACAACCGCTCGCTGGTGAATAGATATTTGACCAGCAGCGGCTGCGGCATGTTGTCGGGCCCAGTGAACCAGACTTCGCCGATGTGCTGGTCCGGCGTCGCGCCGTAGCGCGCCGGAACGTCCGTTCGTCCCCATGGTTTTTCGACGACATGATGCGCGAGTCGATGGCAGGTCATGCGCGTGCTTCTTCCAATGCCGTTGCCGCAAGAGCAATGGCGCCCAGGGGCCCAGCCTGGGCGCCCAGTTCGGGTGCCACGATATAGGGTCTGGTGTCCGGCAACGCCATATAGCCGTTGAGGCTGTCGAGCAGCGCTGCATTGATGCGGGGCAGAAGATGGGGCTGGTTCGCGAGCACGCCGCCCCCCATGGCGATGCGCAAGGGGCCGGTGCTGCAGACCAGGGCATGGACCATGCTCGCCAGCCCATGGACGATCGGTGCCCAGACCGGATCGTCATGGGGCGCGTCGTGGGGCGCACGGCCCTTGAGCCGAGCGACGAGTGCAGGCCCCGATGCCAGGCCTTCCACGCAATCACCATGGTAGGGGCAGCAACTGATGAAATCATCCCCGGCCATGCGCGGCACGCGAATATGGCCCACTTCGCTATGGCCGATGCCGCGCGTCGGTGCGCCATGAACGATCAGGCCGACGCCGATGCCGGTGCCGACCGTCACATAGGCGAAGTCGGCCAGGCCCTTCCCACTGCCCCACAGCATCTCCGCCATGGCGGCACCATTGACGTCGGTGTCGAAGGCGACTGGCACGCCGAAGGGTGCCGACAGGGTTCCCACAATGTCGGCATCCGGCCAGCCGCGCTTGGGCGTGGCCAGTATATGACCATAGGTCGCGGACTGAGGACGGATGTCGACGGGTCCGAAGGATGCAAGACCAAGAGCCGAAAAGCCCCATTGCGCCTGCCATTGTCCCAGGATCGTCAGGATGGCCGGCAATGTGTCTTGGGGCGTGGTGGTGGGGATGGTCTGCTGATCCAGAATGGCGCCCGGCGCCGTCGCCAGCGTGCAGATGCATTTTGTGCCACCCAGTTCGACGCCGGCAAGCGGGCGGTCGTCAGATGGATAGGACGTACCAGGCATGTGGATGAACCTATCCTAAGACATGGGCAGTGAGGGGCGAAGCTTCTGCCTGTAGACCAGTGAAAGAGCAACCTTCTGCCAGCAATCCCTCTACATGGGCAGCTCTTATCGAAACATTCTCATAAGACCCGAAAGTAATGAATTCTCGTGATCGAACCGCCCTCGACATGACCGGCTGAACAAGCATCGTTTCCCCGCATCGACGATCAGATCAGGCGGCTTGGGAGCGTCAGGCTGCGCGTTTGCGACCCGCAGCAGCCTGTCGGGCCACGCCGACTTGGCTGCATGCCAGGAACCAGACAGTCGACGATCATCCTCTCCTAACCCTTGTCCTCCATGCGAAGCATTCCGACCGGAAGGGTTGCAACGGGTCACTTTCGATCAGGAGGACGGAAACCGCGGCGTTCGGGCGAAATCTTCCTTGCCGAACGGGGTGTCGGTGAAGAGATAGCGGTAGTAGAATTGGCGCAGCGTCTGGTGATAGGCGCGGATGCGGTCCTGATAGGCAAGCTGCGCCTGCATGTCCGTATCCGCCAGACGTGCCAGCGCCGCCTGCACTCCGACCGATGGCAGCACCCATCCGAGCGCTCGCGCCGCGCGATCGCGCGCTTCTATGCCGTTGCGATAGGCTGCCGCCTTGGGCGCGACGCTTTCGTCACCGACCTGATGAAAGGCGAAATACCATTTCCAGTGGAAGGCCGGCGGCAGCGGCGGGCTGTTGCGCCATTCGGGATGGCTTGCATAGAAGCGCGTCATCGTTTCGTCGCGCGGGATGTCCCAGGCGCGGTTGACCGCCTCACGTTGCGCCAGGCTGAGTTCGACGCCCTGTCCGACCGGGATCGCCTGGTTGATGGCGACATGCGCTATGGTCGGCAGGATCAGGGTCAGGACCAGCCACAGTCCGGCGAGCGTCGCGGCGTTGGCCACGGAGCTCCAGCGCAGGCGGCCAACGAGCAGGGTCAGGCCGATCCAGAAGAGGAGATAGGCGCCGATCAGCCCGAGCACCGCTAGGCCTTGGCCCGCTGAAACGCCTGACAGCAGCATCCCCACCAGAAGCGGCAGCGCCAGCGCCGCATAAAGCAGGCCGCCGCGCAATGCCACGCGCCGCACCCAGAGCCGTCGTGCGCGACCCGGCAGCGCGTCGAGCATCCGCAGCCGTCCTGCCTCCCGCTCGCCCGACACCAGGTCATGGAACAGCGCAATCACGAACAGCGGCGCCAGGTAAACGAGCACGAACGCGAAATCGAACCGGCCGGGCAGCGCCAGCTCGGGATTGAACGCCTCGCCATCATAAAGCTGCGCCTCCAGCCCGAGCGCGCGCACGCGCAGGATATAGGGCGCAACGTCCCGCAGGCCCAGCGATGCAAAGGCGAGCGGTTCGGGCGTGTCCCAGGTGGCATGGAAGCTGTAATAGGCCGCATTGCCGGGGTCCTTGCCCTGATCCACCCATGCGGCGATGGCGGCAAGGTCGCGCTCCTGTTGCGGCGCGATCCTGGCAATGACGTCCCGCTGGCGCGCCACTTCGGCCATGCCGGCCGCGACCGCCGCGACCGAAAGCAGGACGACCAGGATCAGCGCTAGCATCGCCATGCGCGCCCGCAACAACAGGGTCAGTTCAGTGCGCAGCAACATTATCGACGGGCCTTCTGGACATGACGGGCGATGGGAATGAGCGCCAGGGCGGCAATCGCCAGCCAGACGAGCAGCAGCAGCAGGCCCGGCAGGCTGGCGCGCAGAAGGTCGCTTGCCGGGGCTGGCTGGAACCGGAATTCCGGGACGACATGCCAATTGTGGGCGGAAATGCGCTTGCGCGCGTCGGCGCCTGCATCCTGCGCCACATCGTCGGCATAGGTCACGGCATCGGCCTGCAACTGGTTGAGCTGCTGGACCATGGCGAAGCGATAGGCTTCGGCTTGCTCGAGGAAACGGCGATGCCCGTCCAGATCGGTGCCTGCGGCAGCCATCGACAGCCGGCGCAGCGCCACGGTCGGGCTGATCAGGCCAAAGCCGTTCATCAGCCCGCTTTGCGCCGACTGGATGGCGTAGCTGCGATCGGCATAGTCGTCGAACAGGCGGGACGTCAGCTTCTCTCCCTCCAACGCAAGCAGCCCCTTGTAGTTGACCGGCAGATCCTCGACGCGGCTGACGCCATATTGGCGCAACATCTTCTGCTTGAAGGCGGTGAAGAAAGGATCGTCGGGATTGTGGCTGTCACCCAGGCGGCGCAAATCCTCCTGGATCGCGATGTCGGTTTCCAGCCGTGTGGGCAGGGCATGAGCTTTGGCGGCTATGTCCGGCGCGACGCGCGGAACCAGGATCACCAGCACCGCCCAGAGCGCCAGCAAGGCCAGCAGCGCGTCCCGGCCGCGGCGCATCAGGGCGGACACCAGGATGACGATGACGGCCCATAGCGCCAGATAGGCGGCATAGCCCAGCGCGATGACCGCCATGGGGCCAGCGAGTGCGCCGGGCTGGCCTGCGATCAGCAGAAACGCGATCATCGCCGGCAGGCCGATCAACGCCGCCACGGCGGCGAGCGCCAGCAGCTTGCCGGTCACCAGCTGCCGCGCCGACACCCCCTGCACCAGCATCTGGCGCAAGGTGCCGCGTTCCCGTTCGCGCGCAACGGCCCCATAGCCCAGGAAGATCAGCAGCAGCGGCGCGATGACCTGCAGCACGAAGGCAGGAGTCAATTGGCCAAAGCGGATCAGCAGAGACGATTGGCGGACGTCCCCGAAATTCGCCGTATTCTGCCGGTGCCCCTCCAGGAACATGCTGTTTCCGGTAAAGGCGTCGACACCCGGATCGAAGGCGGCGAGCGGTCCCAAGGGTCGGAAGATGAAATTGCCATAATGCACCATGCGATGCGGATGGCGATCGGGCTGCGATTGAAATGCCTCCGCCGCCTGCGTCTGGAAGCGCGCGCGGGTTTCGGCGATGGACCGTTGGTGCGACCAACTGATGAACGCGGCGGCCAGCGTGAGCAGAACCAGCAGCGCGAAGGCGACGACGGCAACCCGGTTGCGGCGCATCAACCGCAGTTCATCGCGCGCGATCAGCGATATGGCGCTCATGCGGCGACCGCGTCTGCCGCAAACTTGCGGTGCAGGTCGCGCACGTCGAACCGATCCGCGCCTTGCGCCGCGGCTTCGTCGACGATCCGCCCGGCCTCCAGGAAGCCGATGCGGTCGGCGATGTCCGCCGCCGACAACAGGTCGTGCGTCACCATCAGCACGGCCGCGCCCCGGCGCGCGACATCATGGACCAGCCGGTTGAAGTCCGCGGTTGCCCTGGGGTCGAGGCCCGAGGACGGTTCGTCGAGCAGCAGCACCGGCACGTCGCGCAACAGGGCGATCGCGATCGCGACCTTCTGCCGCATGCCCTTGGAAAAGCCGCCTAGGCGCTTGTCCCAGGCGGCTTCCTGCAAAGCGGTCGCCTCGAACGCGGCGTCGATTGCCTGCGGCTCGGGGTGGCGACCGGCCAGCGCCAGCAGATAGGCGGCATTTTCGCGCGCCGTCAGATGATCGTAAAGCGCGACATTCTCGGGCACATAGGCGATCTGCGCCCGCGCCTCATCCGCCTGCGTCGCCGGGTCATAGCCTGCGACCTCGACCGTGCCGGCGTCCGGCCGGACAAAGCCCAGCAGCGCCGACATGGTGGTCGACTTCCCCGCACCATTGCCGCCGAGCAGCGCATAGATCTCGCCCGCCGCGACATGCAGCGTCAGCCCGCGCAGCACGGCATGGCTGCCATAGGAAAGATGAACGTCGTTCACGACAATGCGCTGGCCGTTGGCGGTCAGAGACATGGATGATGGCTCCCTGGATGATCGTCCCCCAGCATTTCGGCAACGCAGCAACTTGTCAATGAAATGTTATAACGTTGTTGACCTCGCGCGCTCTGACTTTGTAAGGGCGGCGTTCAATGAGACGCCGTCTCATCCTGATCAGGGGGAACCATGTCCAGCATCCGCTCGCAGCGCAGCCGCGCTGTCTCCACGCGCATTCAGCGTCTTCGCTCCACCACGCTGGCCCTGCCGCTGGCGATCGCTCTTTGCGTCGCGCCTGCCGCCGCCCAGACCAGCGATGCCGTGCATCACGCCGATGCGATTACCGTCACGGGCGTCCGCCAGGCCTATCGTGGTGACTTCGCCGTGCGTGAAATCCCGCAGTCCATTGCCGAGATCGATGCCGAAACGCTGCAGCAGAACAACATCCTGCGCCTGACCGATGCGCTCGACATGAATGCCTCGGTCGCGCGGCAAAATACGCTGGGGGGCCTGTGGGACAGCTTCGCCATTCGCGGCTTTGCCGGTGATGAAAATCTGCCGAGCGGCTATTTGGTCAATGGGTTCAACGCTGGGCGCGGCTTTGGCGGCCAGCGCGATGTCGCCGGCATCGAACGGGTTGAGGTTCTAAAAGGTCCTGCCGCGGCCCTCATCGGCCGGGGCGAGCCCGGGGGAACGATCAACCTGGTCACCAAACAGGCGGAGGTCGGCCGCAATTTCGGCACGGCGACGCTGCAATATGGCAGCTATGACCGGGGCCGCGCCGACGCCGACGCCAATCTCGCCCTGACAAACGGGGTCTCGGCGCGGCTGATCGGCTATTATGAGGAAGGCGACAGCTTCCGCGACTATGTGCATCAGACGCGCTGGGGCTTCCTCCCCTCGATCGGCGTGGCACTCAGCGACCGCACGCGCCTGACCTATGATTTCGAATGGACGCGGGTGGAGGTGCCGTTCGATCGCGGCATCGTGGTCTTGAATGGCGATTTCGGCACGGTGCCGCGGTCGCGCTTCCTGGGCGAACCCGGCGACGGTGACACGGTGGCGCGCGCGACCGGTCATCAGTTGCGGCTGGAGCATGATCTGAACGACGATTGGAGCCTGCTCGTCGGCGCAAGCCATCGCGACACGTTGCTGACCGGCTTCTCCTCGGATGCCGAAACCGTGGCATCGCGGCAGATGCTGTATGTCGATGGCCATTCGCTCTCGCGCCAGCGCCGGTCGCGCCGCTATGATGCCGAACATAGCGTTCTGCGCGCAGAATTGTCGGGCCAGTTCGACACGGGAGCGCTGCGCCATCGCATCCTGATCGGCGGGGATTTCGACCAATTCGAATATGATAATTATTTCACGCGGTTCCGCCCGCCAGCCGTCAGCAGCGCGCCCAGCAATGAAGCGGGCTATGTGATCGACATCGACAATCCGGTCTATGGCCAATATCCGCTCCCGAAAACGGCCGTCATCACCAATCGCCTCGATACCCAGCGCAGCTTCGGCTTCTACGTGCAGGACCAGATCGAACTGACCGACCGATTGCAAATCCGCATCGGTGGACGTTATGACAATCTACGGCTGGAAACGGAGAACCGCCTTTCCGCCGTGCTGAGCGAGCGCAGCCGCAGCCGCTTCAGTCCCCAGGCCGGCATCGTCTACGAACTGAACGACCCGCTCACCCTCTATGCCGCCTATGGCCAGGGCTATCGCGCCAACGTGGGCACGGATGCGAAAGGCGTCATCTTCGATCCGGAAACCAGCGAGTCGATCGAGGCTGGGCTGAAACTGACGGCGTTGGGCGGCAAGCTGACCGGTACAGTCGCGCTGTATCAGCTGACCAAGGATAATGTGCTGGCGAGCGACGCCAATAATCCCGGCTTCTCGGTCGCCATCGGCAAGGCGCGCAGCCGCGGCGTGGAACTGGACCTCAACGGCCATCTGCCCGGCGACGTCGATGTGCTGCTGAGCTACGCCTATACCGACGCGGAAGCTCGGTCGAGCGTGCTCGATCCCAATTATTCCTTTCAGATCAACCCGGGCGACCGGCTGATCAACATTCCCCGGCACAGCCTCAATGTGCAGGCGGCCAAGCATTTCATGATTGCGGAGCGTGAGGGACAGCTGGGCGCCGGGGTGCAATATGTCGGCAAGCGATCGGGCGAAACCGGAACCGACTTCATGCTGCCTTCGCATACGCTGGTGCGTCTGTTCGGCCATATCGAGCTGATCGACGGACTGGAACTGTTCGGCACGGTGACCAACCTGTTCGACGAACATTGGTATGCCAGCAGCTATGCGTCGGTCTGGGTCCAGCCCGGTGCGCGGCGCACCGCGACCATCGGCCTGCGTGCTCGCTTATGAGAGGGAAGGCGATATGAAAAGCAAGGTCCTCCTGCCGGTGCTCGCTGCCTTGTTCGGCGCTCATGGCGCGATCGCGCAGGATGCGGCGCCAGCGCCGCTTGCGACGCTGCCGGCCGCCATCCTGCCGCCCGCCTTGCCTTGGTCGGGCGCCAGCGAACGACTGATCGTGGCGCAGTCCGATCCCTGGATCACGCCGGCCGAACGATCCGACTTCGCGACTACGCCCCGCTATGACGAAATGCGGGCCTGGCTGGAGCGACTGGCCGCCGCATCTCCGCTCATCACGGTCGAGCATTTCGGCCGCACGGGTGAGGGGCGCGATCTGCTGATGGTGCGCGCCAGCAAGGGCGGGGCGGGCAAGCCTGTCGTTCTGGTCCAGGCCGGCATCCACGCCGGCGAGATTGACGGCAAGGACGCGGGCCTGATGCTGCTGCGCGACATCGCGCTGCGCGGCAAGGACGGCCTGCTGGACGAGGTCGATCTGGTGTTCGTGCCGATCTACAATATCGACGGGCATGAACGGATGAGCCGCTGGAACTTCCCAGCCCTGCGCGGCCCGCTGGAAAAAGGCTATGTCGGCAATGCGCGCAACATCAATCTGAACCGCGACTATGCCAAGGCGGATGCCCTTGAAACCCGCGCGATGATCGCGCTGCTTCAGCGGCTCGATCCCATTCTCTACATCGACTGCCATGTCAGCGATGGCTTCGACATGCAATATGATGTGACCTTCACCTATGCGGGCTGGGGGCGCTACGCCTATCATCGCGCAACGGCCAACTGGCTGATGGGGCGGTTCGGCCCGCATGTGACGGCGGCGCTCGACCAGGCGGGGCATCTCCCGATCCTCTATCCCAGTCCGATCGACACGCGTGATCCCGCCAAGGGCCTTCGCCAGGCGCCCGAAGGCCCGCGCTATTCCACCGGCTATGGCGACTTTATCGGCGTGCCGACGGTGCTGGTCGAAAATCACATGCTCAAACCCTATCGTCAGCGCGTGCTGGGCACCTATGTGCTGCTGGAAGCCGCGCTCAAACTGGCGGGCGAGGACAAGGACAGCATCATCGCGGCGAAGGCGCGCGATCGAGCGAGCCGACCCGCGACGATGCTGGCACGCTGGAAGACGGCGACGCAGCCGGTCGACTGGATCGAGAATTTCAAGGGCGTTGCCTTCAACACCTATCGCTCGGCGGCGACGGGCCGGCTGGAGCAGCGCTGGTCCGGGACGCCCATCCAGTTCCGCATGCCGATCATCGGGCAAGAGCCGGTGGAGACGGTTACATTGCCAAAGGCCTGGTGGATATCGCCCGCGCAGACCGAGGTGATCGACCGACTGCGGCTGCACAATATCCGTTTCGAAACCATCGCGGCGCCGCGCACCCTGATGCTCGATCAGGTTCATGTCCATGAACCCGCGGTGCAGCGGGCGCAGGATGGGCGTCTGCCGCTGAAGGCGCGCTTCACGCACGAAAACAGGACGCAGACCATGCCCGCCGGTTCGATCCGCGTGCCGTCCGACCAGTCGCTCGGCCTTCTCGCCGCCGCGCTGCTGGAGCCCGAAGCGCCCGACTCCTTCCTCGCATCGGGCTTCTTTCCCGAAATGCTTTCGCCCGGTCCCGGCGCCGAGGATTTTGTCCGCGCGCCGCTTGCCGAAGCGCTGCTGGCGCGGGATGCATCGGTCAGGCAGGCGTTCGAAGCCAGGCTCGCCGCCGATCCCGCCTTCGCCGCCGATCCCGACGCGCGTCTCGACTGGCTGACCAATCGCCTGCCCGACCGCAGCCCTTTCCGCCATCTCTACCCGATCCGACGGGAGCCCTGACCCGCGCATCTTCGCGCATATCGACCCGGCGCTGCATCCGGCGGAGCCGGCGCGGTGCGAATTTAGTTGCTGACATTTCGGCGCGCCGAATATGTGAAGGATCGCGAGCAGGATTGAAGGAAGAAAAAACGTGGCTGAGTCCGCCCTGAAGAAGAAGGAGATTGGCCGGGGGACACGGGCAACCGATGCCGAGGAGACGCGCTTCAACATATTGGAGGTCGCGGCCGCAGAATTTGCGGACAAGGGGTTGAGCGGCGCGCGCATCGACGAGATTGCCGAGCGCACCAATTCGTCCAAGCGGATGATCTATTATTATTTCGGCAGCAAGGAAGGCCTGTATCGGGCAGTGCTGGAGCGGGCCTATACTGCGGTGCGTGAAGTGGATGCCGACAATCGCCGCGACGATCTGGATCCGGACGCGGCGCTGCGGGACGTCGTTGGTGTCACCTTTGACTATCACAACCAGCATCCCGAATTCGTCCGGCTGGTGATGAACGAGAACATCCTGCGAGGCGCGCATGTGGGGGAGGTGCCGGGCATCCGCGAGCGCAACCGCAAGGTGATCGATCAGTTGCGCGCGATTCTGGCGCGGGGCGTTGCCAGCGGCCATTTTCGCGAAGGGGTCGATCCGGTCGAACTGCACATGACGATCAGCGCGCTCTGCTTCTACAATGTCTCCAACCGCTATACTTTCTCCTTCGGGTTCGAGCGCGACATGAGTTCGCCCAAGGCGCTGGCGCGGCGGCGGATGAGCGTAATCGACGTGATCGAAAGCTGGTGCCGCGCCTGAGGCGGGTTGCCATCCGGCGCGGCCTGGCCTATCCATGTACGAAATGGTTCGCTCAATGAAGCTGTAGACCATGTGGGAGAGAGATATGCGCCTTCAAGCCGCCAAGTCCGTCGCTGCGTTTCTCATGCTGGCGGGGGTCGCTCCAGCGGAGGCGCAACCTCCCAGTCCTGCAACCTCTCCGGAGCCCGCCTTGGGCGATCCGATGCCCGACCGGGTTCTGATCCTGGCCCACGGCGTCAGCGTCAGCGCCGACGTCATCTATTCGACCATCCCGGGCTACCGGCCCTTGACCCTGGACCTCTACCGTCCGGCCGAGCGATCCACCGCGCTGCCGCTGGTCATTTATGTCCATGGCGGCGGCTGGATGAATGGCCATACGCGTCAGTCCGGCGCGTTCAGCGATTTCACCGCGGTGCTCGCAGACCTGTCGGCGCGCGGTTACGTCGTGGCATCGCTCGAGTATCGGCTGTCGAAAGAAGCGCCTTTCCCGGCCGCGATCGATGACGTGCGCACCGCCATCCGCTTCCTCAAGGGCAATGCCGCGCGCTATGGTATCGATCCGCGCCGCGTTGCCATCTGGGGCGGTTCGGCGGGCGGGCAGCTGGCCGCGCTTGCCGCGCTGGATTGCGGGCGCGAACCAGGCGGTGAGGACAAGTCTCATGCCGAACAGGGCGACTGCGTCCAGGCCGCTGTGGGATGGTATGGCGTCTATGATTTTTCGACCATGCCCCAATCGGCCATTCCGCACGCGGAAAATGCCTATCTTGATTGCGAGAAGGGCGCTTGTCCCGCCGACCGTGTCGCGGCGGCGAGCCCTGCCGCCCATGTCGATGCGAAGGACCCGCCGATGCTGCTGATCCATGGCGCGCAGGACAAGGTCGTGCCCGCCAGTCAGTCTCGCGAACTGGCGGCGAAGCTCGAAGCCGCCAAGGCGCCGGTAACGCTGGAAGTCATTCCCGATGTCGGTCACAGCTGGATTGGCGCGGACGCCGTCGCCACCCGCGCGGCGAGCCTGCGCGCGCTCGATCTCAGCTTCCGCTTCTTCGACGCGCAACTCAAGGCGGCGCGCTGATGCGCGCCTGGTGGGTGGCGCTCGCATGCGCCGCGCTGGCGACGGGTCCGGCGCCCGCGCAGATCGTGGAGCGTCCCGCCGGGCCGCCGGTGCAAACGCAGGCCGGCCTGGTGGCGGGCAAGCAACTGGCCTCGGGCGTGCGCGCCTGGCTGGGGGTGCCCTTTGCCGCGCCGCCGCTGCGGGACCTGCGCTGGCGCGATCCACAGCCGCGGGCTGCCTGGCAGGGCGTCTGGAACGCCGATCGACCCGCGCCCGAATGTATCCAGTCGCTGCGCGGCCGCACGATCAATCATTATTTCGGTGAGGAGGCGACCAGCGAGGATTGCCTCTATCTCAATATCTGGGCCCCGCCCGCCCCGCCCCCCGCGGGCAAGACCTATCCCGTCATCGTCTGGATCTATGGCGGCGGCTTCAATGTGGGGTCGGCGTCCATGGCCAATTATGCGGGCGAAGCGCTGGCCGCCAAGGGCGCAGTCTATGTCAGCATCGCCTACCGTGTCGGCGTGCTGGGCTTCCTCGCGCACCCGGCGTTGAGCGCGGAAAGCGGAGGCGGATCGGGCAATTACGGGCTCAAGGACCAGATTGCCGGGCTGGAATGGGTGAAGCGCAATATCGCCGGCTTCGGCGGCGATCCAGGCAATGTGACTATCGCAGGGCAGTCGGCCGGGTCGATGTCGGTGTCTCTGCTGCAGGCCAGCCCCGCGGCCAGGGGGCTGTTTCATCGCGTGGTGGGCATGAGCGGCGGCGCCTTTGGCGGCCAGATGGCGCCTGCCCCTCTGGACCAGGCCGAAGCGGAAGGACTGGCGGTGCAGCAGGCGGTGGACGCCCCCTCGATCGAGGCGATGCGCGACATGGCGGCCGATCGGCTGGTCGCGCTGTCGGCTACCGTCAGGCGTCGTCCGATCGTGCTGGATGGTCGGGTGGTGACGCAGGATCCGCAGGCGATATTTGCCGCTGGCGCACAGAGCGACGTTCCGACTATGATCGGCTTCACCAAGGATGAAAGCTTCCGCTCGCTGGGGCCGGTCCATTCGGTAGTCGATTTCGAAAAAGCGGTGCGCGTGACCTTCCCCGCCACAGCGGAGCGCGTGCTCGCCGCTTATCCCGCAACATCGGCGGAAACCGCGCGCCGGGCCGCGCGCGATCTGGAGCGCGACCTGACGCTGGGCCTGCAAATGGCGCAGTGGGCCAGGGGGCAGGGTGCGACGGGCAAGGCGCCGGTCTATGCCTATTTCTTCACCCGGACTCATCCCTATCGGCCCGGCGTCCGCTTTGCGGATCATGATCCCGCCACGGTCGGCGCCTATCATACGGCTGACGTGCCCTATTGGCTCGGCACGCTCGACAGCCTCAACCTCTTCCGCCCGACCCGCGACTGGACCGCGGAGGATCGCGCCCTGTCATCGCAAATGATGGCGCATCTGCTGGCCTTCGCCCGCTCGGGCGACCCGGGCGGGGGCTGGACCGCCTGGTCGCCGGCGCGGCCGCGAGTCAGGCGGCTGGACGTGACGGGCGGCATGGCCGACTGGCCGCATTGGCGCGCGCTCCCGCTGCTCGAAAACTCCGCGCCGGCCGCGCCGGTCGAACGTCCGAGGGTACGGGATTGAGCGCCGGACCGATGGTCAGCCGTCGCGGTCTGATCGGCGGCGGCATGGCGTTGCTCGCGGCGCCGCTCGCGGCAGCGCCGCCGCGCGACGACGAGCCCGGCCTGGTCTTCGTCTATGAGGCGATCGTCACGCTGGAGCCCATGGTCGAGGTCGGTCGCACGCCGCTCGGCATGCGCCGGCGCGTGCCGATCACCGGTGGCTCCTTCGCTGGTCCGCGGATCCGGGGCACGGTGCTGAGCGGCGGTGCGGACTGGCAACTCCAACGCGCCGACGACTGGACGGTGATCGAGGCCGATTATATGATGCGGGCGCAGGACGGCGCGCTGATCCATGTGCGCAATGTCGGCCTGACCAACAGCCGTGTTGCCGGTGCGACATCCCGATACCTGCGCACGGTTCCACGCTTCGAGGCGCCCGATGGCCCGCATGGCTGGCTTAACCAGGCGATCTTCATCGGCACGATCGGCCCGCCGCCGGCGGACGCGCCCACACCGTCGGTGCGCATTCGCGTCTATCAGGTGACATGAAGCGGGCCGCGCTCTGCCTCGGCGTCGCCCTGATCGGCGGGTGCGCCAGTTTGTCGAACGAGACAGCGAAGCCGACATGTGCGGCGACGTCGCAATTCGCCTTTGTCTGTGGGGCGACGAAGCCCGAAGATCTGGCGGTGGTGCCCGGAACGCGATGGGTGATCGCGAGCGGCTTTGCGACCGGGGCCGGGCTGAAGATCGTCGATGGCCGCGCGCGCCGGGCGTATAAATGGTTCACCGGACGGACGGACCAGGTTGCGCCCGATGCCCGCTATCCCGATTGCGCAGGGCCGCCCAATCCGGCGCTGTTCACCGCGCGGGGGATCAGCCTGCGGGTAACGGCGCCGGGACGGGCGCGACTGCTGGTCGTCAACCATGGCGGGCGGGAGGCGATCGAGATATTCGCGGTCGATTTCCGCCGCCCCGATGCCGCGCCCCTGCTGCGTTGGCAGGGGTGCCTCGCCATGCCGGCGGGGCATGTCGCCAACAGCGTCGCATCCTATAGCGACGGGACGGTGATCGCGACGGTGCTGACGCGGCCCGGCACCAGCATCACGGACTTCGTGATGGGGCGCGATACGGGCGGGGTGTATGAACGCGGGCCACGGGATCGGGTGTTTCGCCTGCTGCCCGGCACGCAATTGGCGGGTAATAACGGGCTGGAGACGGCACGGGATGACAGCGGCTTCTACGTCATCGCCTTCGGCCCGCGGCAGGTGGTCGCCTATGCCCGGAGGGATACGCGCCAGCCGCTGTGGCGCCTGACCGCCCCCGACTTCATGCCCGACAATATCCACTGGGATGGCGATCGTTTGCTGCTGGCCGGCATGGCGCGGGACGAGCCGGCCTGTGGCGGGACGCGCAAGATCATCGATGGCGTCGCTGACACCATGGCCTGCCATCGCGGTTGGACGGTGGCGCAGCTCGATCCGGTGGCGCAGCGGTTCACGCTGGTCGCATCCGGCCCACCCGACCCGCTGTTCAACGGGGTTTCGGCGGCGGTGATCCTGGACGGCGCCTTGTGGCTCGGCTCCTATCAGGCGGATCGCATCGCCATCCGGAGTCTCAATCACGATGATATGAACTAGTTAGTACATTTTACTTGCGTCGTCGCTTGGCGAGGCCTATAGATATGACTGCAAGATCGGGACGCGCATCCCGGCGGCTTGGGGAGGATGGGCCGATCATGGGCCAGAAAGTCATTCATGTTCTAAACGGGCCCAATCTCGACCTGCTGGGTCAGCGGGAGCCCGCCATTTACGGCCACCAGACATTGGCCGATGTGGAAGCCCTCTGCCGGGCAGAACTGGACGGCCGGGATGTCGGCCTGATCTTTCGCCAGACCAACGCCGAACATGAAATGGTGGGCTGGCTGCACGAGGCGCGGATCGGCGCCTATGGCGTCATCCTCAACCCCGCTGCTTTCTCCTACGCCGGCTATTCCATATTGGACGCGCTCAAAATGTGCGATTGCCCGATCATCGAGGTGCATATCTCCAACATCCATCGACGCGACGAACCCTGGCGCGCGCAATCGATCATGACCCCATCGGTGACGGCGATCTTTTCGGGCGCAGGCATTGACGGCTACGGGCTGGCGGTGCGCCACCTGCTCCAGATCGACCGGCGCAAAGCGGCATGAGGGCGCCGTCGCTCAACCCGCGTCGCACTCGCGCGCGCATCGGCATATTGGCGCTTATCAGCATCGCCACGCTGCTCAACTATATGGACCGGGCGGTGATGGGCGTGGCCGCGCCGTCGCTGACGGCGGAACTGCGGATTTCGCCCGAGATGATGGGATTCATCTTCTCCGCCTTTTCCTGGACCTATGCGGCCGCTCAAATTCCCGGCGGACTGCTGCTCGATCGGCTCGGCACGCGCATCACCTATGCCGGGTCGCTGATCCTCTGGTCCTTCTTCACCCTGCTCCACGGCATAGCCGGAAATGTGGCGATGCTGTTCGGCTTCCGCCTTGCGCTGGGCGTGGCGGAAGCGCCTTGCTACCCGTGCAACAGCCGCATTCTCAGCAGTTGGTTCCCGCAGGATGAACGGGCGCGGGCCAATTCGGTCTATGCCGTGGGGCAATATGCAGGGCTCGCTTTCTTCAGCCCGCTGCTCTTCTGGATCGTGGGCAGTTTCGGCTGGCGCGCGCTGTTCCTGATTGCCGGAGGCCTGGGCGTCGCCTTCGGGCTGGTCATGTATGCCCGCTATCGCGATCCGGGCGAGAGCCCCCGAGTCAATCAGGCGGAGCTGGACTATATTCGCGCGGGCGGCGGGCTGACCGCGATCCGGCAGGAAAGCGCCGCGCCCTTTTCCTGGGCGAATGTCCGCAAGCTGCTGGCGCGGCGGCAGATATTGGGCGCATCGATCGGCCAGTTTTGCGGCAATTCGACCCTGGTCTTCTTCCTGACCTGGTTCCCGACCTATCTGGCGACCGAGCGCGGCATGGACTGGCTGAAATCCGGCACCTTCGCCGTGCTGCCCTATATCGCGGCGTCAGCGGGCGTCTTGCTGGGGGGGCAGGTGTCGGACCTGCTGATCCGTCGCACCGGATCGGCCAATATCGGGCGCAAGCTGCCGATCGTGGCGGGCCTGCTGCTTGCCTCGACGATCATCGCGGCCAATTTCGTCGAGAGCAACGCATTGGTGATTGCAATCATGTCGATCGCCTTCTTCGGGCAGGGCATGGTCAATCTGGGCTGGACGCTGATTTCCGATGTCGCCCCGCGCCAATTTGTCGGCCTGACCGGCGGGGTGTTCAACCTGTGCGCCAATCTGGCGGGGATCGTGACGCCGATAGTCGTCGGCCTGATCGTCGGGCAGACCGGTTCCTTCTACGGCGCGCTAGCCTTCATCGGCATTCTCGCGCTGATCGGTGCGGCCGCCTATGTCTTCATTGTCGGTGACGTGAAGCGGGTCGAACTCGACTGAATGAACAGGGAAGGGTGCGTCACAGCGCTCGCTCGTGAACGAACCAGTTAGTAAAATAATGGGAGGATAGGATGAATTCGATTGTGCATGTGCAGCTTCGCCTGGGCGGATCGCTCGCCGCCCTGGCGCTGAGCGTAGCGATGGCGCCGGCCTTCGCGCAAGGTCAGCCCCCGGCCGAGGACGCCGCGACCGCGCTGTCGCCGCAGGTCGCCGACGCTCCCGTCGATGCCACTGCGGAAACGCCTGCCGGTGTCGCCAGCACGGCTGATATCGTCGTCACCGGGTCGCTGATCGCTCGCCCGAACAATGTCGCGGTTAGCCCGATCGTCACCGTCTCGGACGAACTGGTCCAGCAGAGCGGCCAGATCACGCTGGAGGACTCGCTCAACCAGCTGCCCGGCTTCACCCCGTCGGGCAATGCCGGCACTGGCGGCCAGGGCGGCGGCGGGCGCGCCACGCTCAACCTGCGAGGGCTTGGCTCCAACCGCAACCTCATCCTGCTCGACGGCCGCCGCCTGCCGCTGTCGGACATCAATGGCAATGTCGACATCAACATCCTGCCGGAATCGATCATCGGATCGGTCGACGTCATCACCGGCGGCGCATCGGCCATTTACGGGTCGGACGCCATGTCAGGCGTCGTCAACTTCAAGACCGACAAATATTTCGACGGCGTGCGCGCCGACATCCAGAATGGCGACAGCTTTCGCGGCGATTACGGCAAGTTCAACGCCTCGCTCGCGCTCGGCACCAAATTTGCCGACGATCGCGGCCGGTTGATGCTGGCGCTCAGCTACGCTCAGCGCGATCCGCTGTCGGGCGCTCAGCGCAGCTTTTTTGGCGACAAGGTGCCCTCCAGTTTCATCGGCACCGGCGCATTCGTGCCCGATGCCCTCAACCTGCCAAGCCAGGGGGCGCTCAATGGCGTGTTCGCCCGCTATGGTGTGACCACGCCCGTCAACCGCACGCTGAACCTCGGCTTCAACGACAATGGTTCGCTGTTCGTCCAGACAGGAGCAATCAACTATCAGGGCCCCACGACCGGCGCATATGCCGTGGTCGGCGGCAATGTCCGCATGCCGGTTGGCCCGCAGTTGCAGATACTGAACGCATTCGAACGCAAATCCGCCTTCGCCAAGGGCGAGTTCGACCTGACGGATGCGCTGACCGCCTATGGCCAGTTCCTCTATGTCGACTCCACCGTCACGACCGAAAGCGGCAGCAGCCTGACGCAGTTTGCACCCTTCACCACGATCCCTGTCACCAATCCCTTCATCCCCGCGGACCTGCGCACCCTGCTGGCCTCGCGCGCCAATCCCGGTGCGGCCTTCCGCTGGAGCGCGCGCTATGTCGGCATCCCCGACAAGGGGTGGGACGAAAATTACAAGGTGCAGCAATATCTGGCCGGTCTGAAAGGCACAATCGCCGGCTCGTGGAAGTTTGACGCCTTCGCCTCATATGACGAAACCGTCCACGACCAGTCCATGTTCAACGCGGTGCTCAAGAACCGAGTGCAGACGCTGCTCAACGCGGCGGATGGCGGCGCATCGATCTGCGCGGGCGGGTTCAATCCCTTCGGCATCGTCAACGCGATCAGCCTGTCGCAGGAATGCCAGGACTATATGACCGCAACGGTCAACAGCCGCGAACGGCTGACGCAGACGCAGGTTCAGGGGCAGATTAACGGCCCGCTGTTCAACCTGCCGGCGGGACCCGTGCAGCTGGCGCTGCTCGCAGGCTATCGCAAGAACAAATATAAATATGATCCCAGCCCCGACCTGGTCAGCAACAACGTGGAATCGGTGGTCGGATCCAACCCGGCGCGTGGCGAAATCAGCGTCAAGGAATTCGCGGCGCAGCTGGACGTGCCGCTGCTGTCGGATACGCCCTTCTTCCACGAACTGGGGATCGGCGCGGCGTTCCGTTATTCGGACTATAAGCCGAGCGGCAGCGTCGAAAGCTATGAGGTCGACGCGCGCTGGCAGCCGGTCGAGGCGCTGCTGATCCGCGGCAGCTACCAGCGGGCGGTGCGCGCGCCTAATATCGGCGAGCTGTTTTCACCGGTCACGGGATCGCAGCTGGCGATCGGCACGCCGCCCGCCGCGATCGGCGATCCGTGCGACATCCGGTCGGCCGCGCGAACCGGCGCCAACGGCGCGCAGGTGCGCGCACTGTGCCTGGCGCAGGGCATTCCGGGGGCGGCGATCGACGCCTATCAGTTCGCCACCACCGCGACCGGCGGCAACATCCAGGGCAATCGCAGCCTGACGCCGGAAAAGGCCAACACCTTCAATGTCGGCTTCGTGCTCAACCCGCGCTTCGCTTCGCCCTGGCTGTCAGGCTTTTCGCTGTCGGTCGATTATTACAACATCAAGATCCGCAACGTCATTTCGACCATCAATGGCCTCACGGTGCTGGCGAAATGCTATAATCTGGATGGGTCGAATAGCAGCTATTCCAACAGCAACGAATTCTGCCAGCTGATCGAGCGCGACCCGACCGGGCAACTGGTCGCCATCGCGCAGCCCTATCTCAATCTCGGTGCGCTCGACACCGACGGTGTCGATGTTCAGGTCAACTGGTCCCTGAAGCTGTCGGAGGCCGGACTGGGCGACGGGTCGGGCAATATCTATGCCTCCTCGGCGATCGGCTGGCTCAACCATTATAAGGTTCAGACCCTGCCCGGCACCGCGTCGCAGGATTTCGTCGGCACCAGCACGCCCGGCCGACCGCTGCCCAAATGGAAGGCGCTGACCACCGTGGGCTACAGCTCCGACGTGTTCGGCATCGGCTTGCGCTGGCGCTACCAGGGCAAGCTGCGCGACATCAGCGCGATCACGACGCCGGCAGCCGAGCAGGTCGGGTTGAAGCCCTATAATCTGTTCGACATCTTCTCGACGGTGGATGTCACGCGCAATTTCCAGCTGCGCGGCGGCATCACCAATCTGTTCGATCGGGACATTCCTTTTGTCGCCAGTTCGCAGAATGGCACCGACCCGGGCACTTACGACATGGTCGGCCGGTCCTTCTATGTCGGCGCGAAGTTCAACTTCTGACACCTCTCTCCTTGCCGTCCCGGCCCGGTCCGGGGCGGCTCCTTTTCAATTCTTGGATTCTACAGACTTGACCCAGCCTCGCTACCTCACCGGTCTTATCGGACGCGACATTCAGGCATCCTTGTCGCCCATGCTGCATGAAAGCGAGGGCGATGCGCAGGGGCTGCGGCTGATCTACCGCCTGTTCGATCTCGCCGCCCACGCCATGGGCGTGGAGGATCTGCCGCGCCTGCTCGACGCCCTTCAGCTGACGGGCTTCGCCGGCGTCAATGTCACTCATCCCTACAAGCAGGCGATCACCGCCCTTCTGGACGAACTTTCGCCCCAGGCGCAGCAGATCGGATCGGTCAATACGGTGGTGTTCAGCGCCGGGCGACGCATCGGCTATAATACCGACATCTACGGCTTCGCCCAGAATTTGCGCACCGGCCTGTCGCCGGAAGCGCGTTTTGGGCGCGTGGTGCAGATGGGTGCGGGGGGCGCCGGGGCCGCGACCGCTCATGCGCTGATGGAGCTTGGCGTGGGGGAACTCACCCTGTTCGATCCCGCGCAGCAACGGGCGCAGGAACTCGCCGCCGCGCTCAACGCCGTGCATGGCGCAGGCCGCGCGATCGTGGGCGACGATCTTCCCGCCTCGGTCGCCGCTGCCGACGGGATCGTCAATGCGACGCCCATTGGCATGAAGGGCTATCCTGGATCGGCCATTCCCCGGCCGTTGCTGCGCCCGGCGCTATGGGTGACGGACATCGTCTATTTCCCGCTGGAAACGCAATTGCTGCGGGACGCGCGCGAAGCGGGTTGCGCGACGCTGGATGGGAGTGGCATGACGGTGTACCAGGCGATACGCGCATTCGAGCATTTCACCGGGCGCGCAGCGGACCCGCAGCGGATGAGCCGGAATTTCCGGGCCGCGCTGAAACCATGATCGAGGAGACGCGCGTGACATTGGGCATCGCAACGGTTTCGCTCAGCGGCACGCTGGAGGAAAAGCTGCGCGCGGCGGCCGCTGCGGGCTTCGACGGTGTCGAAATATTCGAAAATGACCTGATCGCCTCGCCGCTCAGCCCGCGCGCGGTTCGGATGATGATGGACGATCTGGGCCTTGCCTGCCTGCTCTACCAACCCTTTCGCGATTTCGAGGGGATGCCCGGCGCGATGCGGCAACAGGCGATGGATCGCGCCGAAGCCAAGTTCGACCTGATGGGCGAACTAGGGGCCGATCGCATCCTGGTTTGCTCCAACTGTTCGCTCCATGCGCTGGGCGAGCGCAACCGCATCGTCGCGGATCTGCGCGAGCTGGGAGAGCGGGCGGCCAGGCGCGGGATCATCGTCGGTTATGAAGCGCTCGCCTGGGGCCGGCACGTATTCGACCATCGCGACGCCTGGTCGATCGTCGAACAGGTGGATCATCCCGCGATCGGCATCATTCTCGACAGCTTCCATTCCCTGTCGCGGGGCATTCCCAGTGACAGCATCCGCGCCATTCCCGGCGACAAGATCGCTTTCGTGCAGCTGGCCGACGCGCCCCGGCTAGACATGGACCTGCTGTATTGGAGCCGCCATTACCGCAATTTCCCGGGGCAAGGCGGGTTGCCGGTGGACGATTATGTCGCCGAAATCCGCAAGACCGGCTATGCTGGGCCGCTGTCGCTGGAAATCTTCAACGATCGCTTTCGCGGCTGGTCGGCGGATCTGATCGCCGCCGATGGCCTGCGGTCGCTGCGCCATGTCGAGGATGCCGCCGGGCGTCTGCTGGGCCGCCCCACTGCCGTGCCGCCGCCGCCAGCGCAGGTGCGGCCGGAATTTGTCGAGTTCGCGGTGGCGCCGGATGACGAGAGCGCGCTGGCAGCGATGTTTCGTTCGCTCGGCTTTGCGCGCACCGGGCGGCATCGCAGCAAGGCGGTGACACGCTGGCAGGCCGGATCGGTCAACCTGGTCATCAATGCCGAACCGGCTGGCTTTGGCCATAGTTTCCAGGTGACGCACGGTCCGTCCATCTGCGCGCTCGGCCTGGTTGTCGGCGATCGCGATGCGGTGGCGGCGCGCGCCGCGCATCTGGGCATCAGCCAGGTCGGCGATCAGGAAGCGCCCGGCAATCTGGCGGTGCCCGCGCTGCGCGGCATTGGCGGCAGCCTGGTCTATCTGGTCGGGGAGGGCGATGTCGCCGCCATGTGGGCGGATGAATTCGCGTCGACGGGCGAAGCGCCCGACCCGCGGCCGCTGACCATCGACCATCTCGCCGCCGTCGTGCGGATCGAGGAATATCTGTCCTGGCAGCTCTACTGGCGATCGCTGTTCGGGCTGCAGCAAAGCGCGCAGGCGGACGTCATCGACCCGTCGGGCCTGGTGCTGAGCCAGCCGCTGCAGTCGCCCGACGGCGCGCTGCGCCTGACGCTCAATGCGTCCGATGCCGCGGGCACGCTGTCGTCCCGCTTCGTCGAGCATAATTTCGGCGGCGGCTATCAGCATGTCGCGCTCGCCGCGCCAGACCTGATGGAGCGGGCGAAGGCGCTGCGGCAATCGGGCGCGGACCTGCTGCCCATCAACGGCAATTATTATGCTGATCTGGCCGCACGATTCGGCCTCAGCGCGGAAGACACGGCGCGCCTCGCCGAAGCGCACATGCTCTATGACCGCGACGAACAGGGCGACTACCGCCAGCTCTACAGCCGCGCCTTTCGCAAGCGCTTCTTCTTCGAATTTGTCGAGCGCCAGCGCTATCAGGGCTATGGCGCGCCCAATGCCGGCGTTCGCCTGGCCGCGCAGGAGCGGTTTCGCACCGATGACGCCCTGATTGATCCCTGACAGGCGCAGGCGCGCGGGCGTCAGCCTTCGTCGCCGGCCTCCAGCGTCGGATCCTGCCCCAGGAACAGCTCGGCGATCAACCGCCGCAGCCACACCGATCCCGGATCATGATGCGACCGGCGGTGCCAGAGCTGCTGCAATGGCACGGATGGCGCAGCGAAGGGCAGGGGCAGCAGATCGAGCCCCGCCATGCGCGCATAGATGCGCCCTACGCCAAGCGGCACGGTGGCGATCATGTCCGATTGGGCGACCAGCAGCGGAACGCTCATGAAATGGGGCGAGCGCAGCAGGATGCGTCGCTGCAGGCCAAGGTCGCGCAGACGCTCCTCCAGCACTTGCTGGCTGCGGCCGGGCTGCTCCACCACCACATGGTCGGCGGCCAGGAAGGCCTCCAGGCTCATCCCCGCGTCCCCATCGCCCCAGCCGGCGCGCGCGATGCAGACGAACCCCTGTTCGAACAGCCTCTGGGTGAAGAGATTCTGCCCTTCCAGCCCCAGGAAGAAGCCCAGCGCCAGGTCGATCGATCCGTCCGCCAGCCCATGCCGCATTTCGGGCAGCGAGGCGGTGACGGAGCGTAGCGTGACGCCCGGCGCGCATCGACGCAGGCTGGCCATGAGGGTGGGCAGGAAGGTCAACTCGCCCAGGTCCGACAGGCTGAGGGTGAAGCGTCGTTCCGACTGCATCGGATCGAAGGGCGCAGCGGTCACGATTTCCGAACGGACCGTCGCCATGATTTTCAGCACGGGTTCGCGCAATCCTTCGGCGACGCGTGTCGGCACCATGGCCCCGCCCTGCCGGACGAACAGCGCATCGTCGAAATGAGTGCGCAGCCGGCGCAGCGACAGGCTGACGCTCGGCTGAGTGACGCCCAGCGCCTGCGCCGCGCCCGATACGCTGCGCGCCGCGAACAGCGCCTCCAGAACGCGCAACAAGTTGAGGTCCAGCGAATCTATTTCCATCGCTTATAGTCTATATAGATTATATTGCTGATGCCTATGGGGCGACTTGGCGGTAAAATCCTTTCTGCCCCGTCTGAGAAGCGGGGCGAATGGAGAGATGCGATGAAACCGACTTCCGACGCCAAGCCTTGGCCCCGCAACGCCTGGTATGTCGCCTGCACCCCCGATGAGCTGACCGACAAGCCCTTCGCGCGCAAGATTTGCGGCGAACCCATGGTATTCTATCGGGGCGCCGACGGTCGCGTCTCGGCGCTGGAGGACTTCTGCCCGCACCGCGGCGCGCCGCTTTCGCTGGGTTTCGTGCGTGGCGGCGATCTGGTGTGCGGCTATCATGGGCTGGCGGTCGGCTGCACCGGCCGGGCGGCCAGCATGCCGGGCCAGCGCGTCGATATTTTTCCCGCCATCCGCGCCTTTCCGGTGCTTGAGCGCTACGGCTTCATCTGGGTCTGGCCCGGAGACCCCGAACGGGCGGACCCGGCCGAGCTGCACCCTCTGCCCTGGGCGGAGAGCGATCAATGGGCCTATGGCGGCGGCCTCTTTCATATTGCCTGCGACTATCGGCTGATGATCGACAATCTGATGGACCTCACCCACGAAACCTATGTCCATGCGTCCAGCATCGGGCAGAAGGAAATCGACGAAGCGCCGGTGGCGACCCGCGTCGAGGCGGGGGAAGTCATCACCAGCCGGATGATGGACAAGGTGGTGGCGCCGCCCTTCTGGCGCATGGCGCTGCGCGGCGCCGGTCTGCCCGACGACCAGCTGGTCGATCGCTGGCAGATCTGCCGCTTCAGCCTGCCCAGTCATGTCATGATCGAAGTAGGCGTCGCGCTGGAAGGGCAGGGCGGCTATGAAGCCGACGCCAGCGTCAAGGCATCCAGCATCGTCGTCGACTTCATCACGCCCGAAACGGAAACGTCGCACTGGTATTTCTGGGGCATGGCGCGCCAGTTCGCGGTCGATGACGCCGCGATCACGGATTCAATCCGGCAGGGACAGGCGCAGATTTTCGGCGAAGATCTGGCGATGCTGGAGCAGCAGCAGCGCAACCTTCTGCGCTGCCCCGACCGGCGCTTGCTCAAACTCAATATCGACGCGGGCGGCGTGCGGTCGCGGCTGATGATCGAGCGGGCGATCGCACAGGAAAATGTGGCGCCCGCGCCGCTTCAGGCTGCTGGGGGCTGAACCGCGCCACGACCGCGACCGAGCGCGAACAGCGCGCCGGCCGCGATCAGTGATCCCGTCGCCATGCCGAGCGCCACCATCGGCAGTCCGACATCCAGGCTGAAGAGAAAGCCGGCGACGATCGGGCCGAGCGCCGCGCCGCCGCGGCCGATGCCGATGACGATGCCGGTGCCCCCGCCGCGCACCGATGTCGGGAAGGACTGGGCGATGATGGCGTAGAGGCCGACAACGCCGGCATTGGTGAAGAAGCCCGCCGCCGCCGCGACCATCGACAGTCCAGACAGGCTGGCCTGCCCCTGGCCGAAGATCGTCACCATGACCGTGGAGACCAGCATCGCCGCGATCACCAGCGCGCGAATGCCAATCCGCCAGCTCAGGATGCTCAGCAGCAGCGCGCCCAGCAGCCCGCCGACATTGGCCCAGACCAGCACGCCGCCCGCCGTCGATGGCGTATAGCCCATGTCGACGACAATCTTGGGCACCCATTTGAGGATGAAGTAGAAGGTCATGATGTGCGCGAAATAGGCAGCCGTCAGCAGGATGGTGACGCGCGCCAGGCCCGGCGCGAACAGCGCGGCCAGCGATGCCTTGGGCGCATGATCCTCGGCCGGCGGCAGCGTGTCGACCGGCCCATGGCCCATGCGGCGCAGCAGCGTATTGACCTTGTCAAGCGCGCCCCGGGGCCGTCGCTGCAGCAGGAAACCGATGGATTCGGGCAGCAGCACCAGCGTCAGCGGCAGGAACACGCCGGTGACGATCGCGCCGAACAGGAAGACGTCCCGCCATCCGCCCGACACCAGCAGCATGGACGCGATCGATCCGCCCAGGATCGCGCCGATCGGATAGCCCGCCGCCATGACTGCGACCGCCAGGCTGCGCGCGCGGGCGTTTGCCAGTTCGGCCACCATGGCGTTGGTGCAGGCGAGCATGCCGCCGATGCCGAGGCCGGTGATCAGGCGGATCGCCGACAGGCTGGTGACGCTGGTCGCCAGCGTCGCGCCGAACATGCCGGCCGCCATGATGACCAGGCACAGCAGGATGGTGGGGCGACGCCCGGCGCGGTCGGCCAGTCCGCCGAGCAGGATCGAGCCCACCGCCATGCCGATCAGCTCCATCGACAGCACAATGCCCAGCGCCGCGCGGTCGACGCCCCATTCGGCGGCGATGCCGGGCGACGCGAAGCTGATCGCCAATACGTCAAAGCCATCAAGCGCGTTCAGCAGGATGCACAGGATGATCGCGGCGATCTGCAGCCGGCCCATCGGCGCCTCATCCAGCATTCGCCTGACATTGGTCGGCTCTTCCATCATCCTCTTTTATCCTTGTCGTTCAGCTTGCGGCGAAAATATCCAGTCGCACATGATCGCTATAGCGCCCTGCGGTGCAGAGAAAAACCGTGCGCCCCAGCCAGCCATGGACGCTGTCGCTCGCCACGTCGAAGCGCGGCGTGGTGCGGAAATAGTAAAGCGCGGGATCGACGACCTGACCGGCGGCAATGCGCGCCAGCACCTCGGGCGGGCCATGGCGATAGCCCGGATTGGTGACGGAAATGAGCGTGCCGTCCTGCGCCTGGAGCGTATAGCGGGCCAGGATATCGGCGGTGCCATCCGCGCGGATCGATTGCCAGTCGGCGCCGCCGGGCAGCACTTGGCCCTGTAGGCGGGGACCCTCCACCGTGCCGCCGGTGATCGGGATCACGCGCTTGCGCACGCCATCCACCATGCCCAGTTCCTGCGGCGGGCCGATGAGGACGCGCAGGCGGAACGCCAGGCTGAGCGCAGGTGGCGTCAGCGCCTCGGCGTCCGCCGCCTGCGCAGGCGCCATGGCGCTCGCCAGCGCGACGCCAGGCATGGCGCGCAGCAGGCTGCGCCGCTCCACGCTCATGCACCCGTCCTCTCGCCGGTCGGCTTGGTTCGGTTCGTGCCGCTCAGCCATCGGCGGGCGCCGTGAGCATCAGCGCATCAAGCGCGACCGCGCCCTGGTCCTGCGGGTAGATGATGACGGGGTTGAGGTCGATTTCACGGATGGCGGGCTGCGCCAGCAGCAGGCGGCCGAGCGTCGCGATAATGTGCGCCACGGCATCGACGTCGAGCGCCGGCGCGCCGCGAAAGCCCCGCAGCAGCGCCGCCTGCTTCAACTGGTGCAGTTCGCGCACGATCGCGTCCAGCGGCAGATCGGGCGTGAACAATCGCACATCCTGCAATATCTCAGCCGTGACCCCGCCGAAGCCGGCCAGGATGACAGGGCCCCAGTCGGGATCGCTCCTGGCGCCGATGATGAGCTCGACGCCGCGCGCACCCATGCCTTCCAGCAAGGCGCCGTCCAGCCTGAGGCTCGCGTCATAAGCCGCGACATTGGCGTGCAGTTGGTCCCACGCCGCGCGCAGGGCATCGGCGTTCCCCAGGTTCAGCAAGACGCCGCCGGCATCGCTCTTGTGGCTGAGCGCGGCGGCCTGCGCCTTCAACACCATCGGATAGCCGATCCGGTCGGCGGCTGCGATCGCCTCCTCGACGCTGGTGCAGAATGCGCCGCGCGGGAAGGGGATGCCCAGCGGGGCGAGCAATGCCTTGGCCTGATATTCCGGGATGACCCCGCTCTGCGACGGCAGGTCGATGGTGGGCAGGGGAGCGGGATCAGCCTCGGCGAAATCGCGGTGGGCGTGGGCGTTCAGTTGCTTGAGCGCGCGGAAGGCGCGCTCGGTCGAGGGAAAATAGGGGATGCCAAGGGCGCGCAGCCGATTGATCCAGTCTCGGGGGATCGGCGCGCCTTCGTCCAGCCCGGCGAGGATCACCGGCTTAGCGGGCTTCCCTTCCTCGACCGCGCGCAGGATCGGCGGCAGCTTGATGCCAACGGTCACCGGATCGGTCTGGATGATGCCAGCGACGATGCTGCCGAACCGATCGTCGCTGAACAGCGCCGCCAATGTGCGCTGATACAGTGCCGGGTCGACCAGGCCCTGGGCGGTCAGATCGAGCGGGTTGGACACGCCGACAAAGTCCGGCAGCGCGGCGCGCAGGGCCGGGGCATTGCCGTCGTCGATCTGCGGCAAGTCGAGCGCCAGGCCCTCGCACAGGTCCAGGGTCAGCGCCTTGAACGCGCCGCTTTCGCCCAGCACCGCCACGCCCGTGGCCGGCACGGCGGGACAGCGCAGCGCGATCTCCGCAATGTCGCCCAGTTCCTCCAGCGTTTCGGCCATAATGACTCCGGCGCGCTCAACCTTGGCGCGCATGAGCTGATAGTCGCCCGCCATCGCGCCCGTATGCGTGGCGGCGGATTCGCGCGCGGCGCTGGACTTGCCGGGATGCAGCAGCACGATCGTCTTGCCCAGCGTCCTCGCGCGGCGCGCGGCGGCGAGAAAGCGGCGCGGCTTGCGGAACTGCTCGACGATCATGGCGATGACCTGCGTGGCGTGATCGTCCAGCAGATAATCGACATAATCCTCGACACCCGACGCCGCCTCATTCCCGGTCGATACCGAGAAGCTGAGGCCAAGGTCGCGGCTGGCGAGGGTGGTGCCCAGCACGCAGGCCATGGCCCCGCTCTGCGACACGATGCCGATGCCCTTGCGGTCCCCCAGAGGGACCGCGTCCGTTTCCACGAAGGTCAGCGGCACCCGGTCGATGAAGTTGGTCATGCCCAGGCAGTTGGGGCCTTCGACGACCATGCCGGATTGCGCGGCGATGCGGCCGATCTGCTGCTGCTCGGCCAGGCCTTGCTCGCCGCCCTCGGCAAAGCCTGCCGAAAAGATGATGGCGGCTCCGACCCTGCGCGCGGCGAGCGCCTTCACCGTGTCGAGCACGGCCACGCGCGGAATGGCCAATACGGCCGCATCCACGCCCTCGGGCAGGGCGTCGACCGATGGCAGGCAGGGCCGCCCGCCAATCTCCGCTCGCTTGGGGTTGATGAGGTGGATGTCACCGGCAAAGCCGTTGCGCGAAAGGTTGGAGAGGACCGAAGCGCCCAGCGCGCCGGGCTTATCGGACGCGCCGACGATCACCACCGAGCGCGGCCGCAGCAGCCGATCGAGCGCCTGATGGTCAGTGCCCGTCGCATCGGCGGCAGGCGGGTTCAGTGTCTCGACCGTCATGGGGTCCGTCTCTCCATTCTTCCATTGCCGACAGGGGCGGGCCGCCATGCCCGGCGGCCCGGTGACAGGGTCAGGCGCTCTGTTTCGACTTGTCGTAGGCGCCCAGGCCGGGCTTGTAGCTCTTGTCGTCGATAAACTGCCGGATGCCTTCCTTGCGGCCTTCATTGTCGAAGCTGTTGGCCGCTTCCTGCGCGCGGATCAGATAATCCTCCGCATTGTCATAGGTCATTTCGCGCACGCGGCGGATGGCATCCTTGGTGGCCTTGAGCGCGACGGGGTTCTTGCCCAGCAGGACATTAGCGACCTGCGTCACGCGCGCCTTGAGCTGGTCCAGCGGCACCGCTTCGTTGACGAAGCCCCACTGGGCCGCTGTCCGCCCGTCGACATTTTCCCCCATCAGCGCATGATACATGGCGTTGCGGAAGCTGGTGAGTTCGGTCGCGACCTTCGCCGCGCCGCCGCCTGGCAGGATGCCCCAATTGATTTCGGACAGGCCAAATTGCGCCTCTTCCGCCGCAAAGGCGAGGTCGCAGGCGAAGAGCGGACCATAGCCGCCGCCAAAGCACCAGCCATTGACCATGGCGATGGTCGGCTTTTGATACCAGCGCAGCCGCCGCCACCAGCCATAGCTTTCGCGCTGCGCGCCGCGCGTGCCCTGAAGGCCCTGCGCTTCGGTTTCGCGGAAATATTCCTTGAGGTCCATGCCCGCGCTCCAGGCGGTGCCTTCGCCGGTGAGGACGAGGACGCCCACATCGTCGCGGAATTCCAGCGCGTCGAGCACGCGCATCATCTGCCGGTTGAGGCGCGGCGACATGCAATTGCGCTTGTCGGGGCGATTGAAGCTGACCCAGGCGATGCCATTGTCGACCGTGAAGGCGACGGTGTCGAGTTCGGCCTGGTCGACCCCGTCGACGGGCAGGATGTTGGTCATGACGGCTCCTTTTAATGCGCTGGTTTTAATGCGCTGGCCCGGCTTCTCTGCGGGGCGATCGTGATCGAATGAAGGAAGGCGGAGGTCAGATAGGCCCGCCGGGCTCAGATCGGATAATGGCCCGGCTGCGTTTCCATTGTGATCCAGCGCAGCTCGGTGAAGCTGTCGATCCCCGCCTTGCCGCCGAACTTCCCGTAACCCGAAGCCTTGACGCCGCCGAAGGGCATTTGGGCCTCATCATGCACGGTGGGGCCGTTCACATGGCAGATGCCCGACTGAATCTGCCGCGCGACGCGCAGGCCGCGGCCGGTGTCGCGGGTGAAGACGGAGGCGGACAGGCCATAGTCGGTGTCGTTGGCCAGAGCGATGGCATGCGCCTCGTCCCGGGCGCGCACAATGCCCACCACCGGCCCGAAACTTTCGTCGCGGAACAGCTTCATGTCGGGCGTCACGCCATCGATCACATGGGCAGGCATCAGCACGCCGTCAGTCTCGCCGCCGTTCAGCTGCCGCGCGCCCGACGCCAGCGCATCGTCGATCAGCGAACGGACATGATCGACGGTCCTGGTGTCGACCACCGCGCCCAGCGGCGTCTGCCCCGCGCGCGGATCGCCGACCGCCAGGGTGCCGACCTTCGCCTGAAATTTCTCGACAAAGGCGTCCGCGATCGCTTCGACGACGATGATCCGTTCGGTCGACATGCAGATCTGGCCCTGGTTCATGAAGGCGCCGAACGCCGCCGCCTTGACCGCTTCGTCCAGATCGGCGTCTTCCAGCACGATGAAGGGCGCCTTGCCGCCCAGTTCCAGCAGCACGGGTTTCAGATTGTCCGCGCAGCGCCGGGCGATGATCTTGCCCACGGCGGTCGATCCGGTGAAGTTGACGCGCCGCACGGCGGGATGATCGATCATCGCGCCCACGACATCGCCGGCGTCCTGCGGCGCATTGGTGACGAGGTTGACGATCCCGTCGCCAAGGCCAGCCTCGACAAAGGCCTGGATGATGAGGCCATGGGTGCGCGGGCATTGTTCGGACGCCTTGAGCACCACCGTATTGCCGCAGGCGAGCGGCACCGCGATCGCGCGCGTCGCCAGGATGATCGGCGCGTTCCAGGGCGCCATCGACAACACAACGCCGGCGGGTTCGCGGATGGCCATGGCGATGCAGCCAGGCTTGTCGGATGGAATGACCTCGCCGCCAATCTGGGTGGTGAGGCTCGCGGCCTCCCGCACCATCGAACTGGACAGCATGATGTTGAACCGCGCCCAGCCTTCGGTCGCGCCGATTTCAGACATCATCGCGTCGATGAAATCATCGGCACGGGCGTCGATTGCGTCGGCCGCCTTCAGCAGCGCCGCGCGCCGCGCGTTGGGGCCCAGCGCCGCCCAGCCGGGGAAGGCGCCCTGCGCGGCATCGACCGCGGCGCGGGCATCATCGACGCTGGCGGCGGCGGCGCGGGTGGCGATCTCTCCGGTCACCGGGTTGGAACGGTCGAAAGTGGATGTCGCGGCGCGCGATTCGCCGCCGATCATCAGGGAAACGTCCGATGCAGGCATATCCTGACTCCTCCTAATTGGTATGAGACATAGCAATGTTGATTGTGGGCGGCAACAGCCTTATCGCCGTGGGTCATGGAAAAGCCGAACGCGCCCAAAGAACTGCATGATCCGATTGCGTCGCGCCTGGGCTATCTGTTGCGCCGTGCGTCGGCGACGATGATGGCCGACCTGGGGGAGGCGCTTGGCGCTGTGGGCCTGCGCCCCGTAGAAGGCACGATCCTGATCCTGGTCGGCGCCAATCCGGGGTGCATCCAGAGCGAGCTGGGACGCGCGCTGGGGATCAAGCGCGCCAATATGGTGCCGCTGGTCGCAGGCCTGACGGCGCAAGACTATCTGGAAAAATCGCCGGTGGACGGGCGGTCCTTCGCCCTGTCGCTGACGCCGCGCGGGGAAAAGGCGCGCGCGCGGGTCGACGAGATCATGGACGCGCATGAGGCCGGCTTTGCGCGCCTGCTGGCCGATATGGACCAGCAGCAATTGCGTACGGCGCTCAGCCTGATCGCGAACGGGCGGGACTAGTCGGCCTGAACGCGGCATGCGTCAAGCTGGGGTAGGAGATGGCGCGGCGGCACTCCCGATCGGCACCGCCCCTTTGCGCGTCAGGGTGCGGTCGGGGCCGCGTCATCGCCATGGAACCAGGCCGCCGGCCGCTTGCGCGCGTTGGGCCAGATTTCGTCCAGCGTCATCGGATCGTATAGCCGCCCATTCTTCATCACCGCGCCGATTTTCATCGCGTTGGCGATGTCGGCCAGCGGGTCGGCATCCAGGATCAGCAGGTCGGCGAACTTACCCGGCTCCAGGCTGCCGACATCGTCGCTATGCCCGATCACCTCGGCCGATCCGATGGTCGCGGCCTTCAGCGTCTCCATCGGGGTCGCGCCGCCGCCGGCGAAGGCCTGCATCTCCCACTGATAGCCCAGGCCCTGCATCTCGCCATGGCTGCCGATGCCGACCAGCCCGCCGGCGCGCTGGATGGCGACGGCGTCGGCCGCGATCGTCCGCCAGCTTTGCGCCTCGGGCGGCATCCAGTGACGATTGCGCAGCTTTTCGCTGACGATGCCGGGCGGCACGAAATGACGGAGTTTGGGGTCGTCCTGCGGCCGCTTGTGGATGATGAAGTCGAACAAGGCGGGCGTCGTCCCATAGGCGACGAGGATGGTGGGCGTATAGCTGGTGCGGCTCTGCGCAAACAGGCGGATGATGTCCTGCCGCAGCGGCGACACGGGAATGGCATGTTCATTGCCCGAAAAGCCGTCGATGGCGTGGGTCAGGTTCAGCACCATGTCGCTGGCGCCTTCGGTCGTGGGCATCATGCCCAGCGCGCTGGCGGCCTCGACCATATATTGCCGCTGCGCGCGGTCGCCGATCATATAGCTTTTGATGTTGCGCGTGCGATAATGGTCGCGATAGCGGGTGAGCACGTCGATCGCATCCTGCCGGCTGTGGATCTCGGCATTGACGAAGACGCCCGGCCCGGTCGACCAGGCGCGCGGCCCGACCATCATGCCGGCGTCGATCATGTCCTGATAGGCAAAGACATCGCTGGTGAAGGGCTGGACGTCGAGCGCAGACGTCACGCCATAGGCCAGGTTGGCGGCGAAATCCCAATGGCCGCGCTCCTGGATGCCCCGCCGGATTTCGAACCAGTGGGCGTGGGTGTCGACGAAGCCGGGCACGATATATTTGCCGCTGACGTCGCGCACGCTGGCGCTCGCCGGCACCGCGACAGAGCCGCTTGGCCCCACCGCCACGATCCGATTGTCGGAGATGACGATGTCGGCATTGGCGATCACCGGCTGCGCGCCCGCCATCGGCAGCACGGTCGCGCCGCGCAGCACGATGCTGCCCTGCGGCACGTCGCGGGGCAGCGCGACCGGGAGGGGGTAGCTTTGCGCCATCGCCTCGCTGCCTTCGGCGGGCGCAGCAAGCGCCTGCGCCGTGGGCACCCGGCGGAAGGTCGATCCGACCGACCAGGTGACGGTTGCGCCTTCATCGGCCCAGTCCGTGAAATCCGCGCCGACGCGCGTCAGCTTGGCCTTGGCGACGATCGGCGCGGACAGGTTGATCGTCGGCGGCTCCGCGCCATTGGCGGGCGGCACGTCGAGAATATAGACCTGGCTGAAGGATCTGACGAGCGCATGGCGCATATCCGGGCTGAGGCGCACTTCCTCGACCGGCGCTGGCCCCGGAAAATATTGGCCCAAGCCTGGCGCCAGCACCCGCAGCGCGATCTGGGGGTCGCCGCCCGACAGCGGCACCGATGCGACACCGGCGGGGCTGTAGAAGAGCAGCCGGCCATCCTGCGCGAAATGCGGCAGCCGCGCGCCCATCGCATGGGTGATCTGCGCCACCGACCCGCCGCGGGCCGGCAGGCGGATGATGTCGGTCGGCCGCGACGGGTCGATTTCCGACACCGCGCGCAGCCGGTCATGCTGGTTCGCGCGCAGGGCGACGATGCTGCCGCCATCGGGGGTGAAGACCGGCTCGGTATAATAAGCGGGGATTTGCGTCAGCCGGCGCGGCGTGCCGCCGCTCGCCGGCACCGACCAGATATGGCCGCCCCCGGTCGCGGTCCAGCGGACATAGACGATCGTGCGGCCGTCGGGCGACCAGCTGGGCTGGAAGGCGTCGGTCTCGACGATGCGCCGCGGCGCGGCGCCGGCGGCCAGATCCTGCACATAGAGGCCGCCCAGCGCGGTGAACGCGACGCGCCTACCATTGGGCGACTGGCGCGGAGCCTGCACCACGCGCACGCGCACCGGGCCCGTCTCTTCCTTCTGCCGCACGCGCGTCAGCGGCCCCAGTCCCAGCTTCACCGGCGCCGTGAAGGGAATATCGGTCAGCGCGCCCGTGGCGATGTCCAGCCGCGCCAGCTTGCCGCCCACGCTGATCAGCAGCGCCTTGTCGCCGGGCATGAAGCTGTAGCGCGGCAACAGGTCGGCATAATAGCCGCCATCCTGCCCGTCCCGGTCGATCGGGAAGGCGATCCACTTGTCCTCGCCCGTCTCCAGGTCGCGCAGGCGAAGCCCGTTCTGCTGGCCCCCATTGGCCAGGCTGCGGCTGGCATAGGCGATCAGCCGCCCGTCATGCGACAGCGCAGGGCGCATCGCGCCGCCCGCCGACTGGATGATCGTCTCGTCCTGTCCTGTCTTGAGGTCGCGGCGCGCGATCGACCAGTTGGGCAGGTCATTTTCGGTCCAGGTATGGCCGCGCTTGGTGGCGTAATAGAGATAGCGGCCATCGGGCGCATGGACCGCGCCCATGGCGTTCAACTTCTCGTCCCAATTGTCGGGCGATCCCGCCTTGGTGATCTGGAGGCCGCTGCCGCCATCCTTGTCGTAGAGGAAGAGTTCGAAGGCCAGGATCGAATGGACGGTGCGCGACACGCTGATGAAGCGCCCGTCCGGCGACCAGGCCGGCGAGGAATAGATGGCGACCTTGTCGTCGTGCGACAGTTGCTTCAGGCCCGTGCCATCGGCATTGGCGACCCACAAATTGGTCGCCCCCGACCGGTCGGACAGGAACGCGAACTGCGTGCCGTCGGGGGAGAAGACCGGGTTGCGCTCGAACGCCATGCCGGTCAGCACCGGCCGCGCCGTCCCGCCCGCCGCATCCAGCGCATAGATGTCGCCCAGCAGGTCGAACAGGATGGTCTTGCCGTCGGGCGCCATGTCCGGCTGCATCCAGGTGCCTTCCTGCGCCGCATAGGCCAGCGTCCGCGTGGACTGAAGGCCGAGCCCGCTGGTCTGGGCGGCGGCGAGGGACGGCGCGGCGACGAGCGCGGCACTCAGCATCAGGAGGGCGGGAAAACGCATCATCATCCTTGTGACAGCAAGGCCGGGCAAAGCAAATGAGGTCGCCGGCGCGAAAGGCCGGCGACCCCGGTTGTTACAGGCTCCAGTCGGCGCGCAGGCCGATGGTGCGCGGGCGGATGATCGACCCGGCCGGCACCGCCTGCGACGTGAACGGCGCATTGAGGATGCCGAACTTGTCGAACAGGTTGTTGGCGAACGCCATGATCCGCAGATTTTCGCTCAGGCCGATCGACGCGCGCAGGTCGATCACGTTGAACCCGCCGCGCTTGGCGTCGTTGCCGAACGCCACCGGCGCCTTCGACAGGTAGCGATGGGCGATCTCGAAGGTCGGCGCGCCGCCCACCGAGCCCAGGTCGAACTTCAGATTGTTCGCGACCGACCATTTGGACGATCCGGGCAGGGTCGTGCCCTTGGCATAGCCGCCACCCACCGCGAAGGTGTCGGGCAGGAATTCGGACAGACGCGCATCCTGGTAGGTGACGTTGCTGCTGAAGCTCACCATGCGGTTGACGCGGATGGTTCCGGAAAATTCGACCCCGTCGATGTCCGCGCCGCCCGCATTGGTGACGTAGGAATAATAATAGGGCGCGTCGGAAAAGAGGCGCGCCTGAATATTCTTCCAGTCGAGATGGAAGCCGGTGAGGTCGAGCAGCAGCCGGTCATTCAGCAGCGAAGCTTTGACGCCGACTTCATAATTGTCGACCTCGTCGCTTTCATAGCTGGTCGGAATGCCTTCCAGGATGGCGGCGTTGGGGTTTGGGCCGCCCACGCGGAAACCGCGCGAGAAGGTGCCATAGACCATCAGCTTGTCCGACGGGCGGAAGGCGAGCGTCACCTTGGGGGTGAAGCCGTCTTCCTTCTGCGTCATGCCAAAGCTGCTGGATACGGGCGTGAAGCTGCCCGGCGCCAGCGTGCCAGCCGCATTGGTGATCTTCGCGCTGTTCTTGGTGTCGTAATAGCGGCCGCCCACGGTAATCTCGACGGTCTCGACCGGCTTGAACGACACTTCGCCGAAAATGCCGAAATCATGGTTGGTGGTGTCGGAAATATAGCCGTAGATCGCGTCGTTCGGCGCCAGCACCGCGCCGGAATAGCCGCCGAACAGGTCGGGATTGGCATCGATATAGGCGGCCGCCCCGCCCTGGTAGATGCGGTCGATGCTGCTCTTGGTCGCCTTCATGTAGCTGGTGCCGATCAGCCATTTGAACGGTCCGTCGCCCTGCGATGCGACACGCGCCTCGATGGTGCGGATCAGCGCCTCGGCCTCGCCCAGCGAATAGGCGGCGTCTGCGCCCTCGGTCACGCCGGTGACATAGGCATAGGGGTAGGAAAAGACGGTCGTGTTGTTCTTCTTGGTGACCGATCCCAGCACCGTCAGCGTCGCTGCGTCGCCAATTTCCTGGTCCAGCCGCAGGCTGTTCATCCAATAATCGGTCTTCTGCGGCTCCGCCCGGGGCGTGTTGCGGATATAGGGATTGTCGAGGTCGAGATAGGTCTGGTCCTCCAGCTTGCTGTCCTGATAGCTTGACAGGAAGGTGACCTTGGTCGTCTCGCCCAGATGCGCGACGATCGATCCGCGCAGCCCGCGCGTGCGATAGTCATTGGCGCCGTTCACGCCCGTGCCGGGATTGTCGAGATAGCCCGCATCATAGCGCTGGAGCGCGACCAGCCGCACCGCCAGCTGGTCCTGCACCAGCGGCACGTTGATCATCGCCTTGGCGGCGTAGTTGAGATCGCGCGACGCATTCTTGGTCGTGCCGATGAGGCCGGACGCGGCCGCGTCGATCTTCGACGGGTCGGCGACATTGGCGACATAGTTGACCAGCCCGCCCAGCGTCGAGGAACCGAACAGCGTGCCCTGCGGGCCGCGCAGCACCTCGACCCGCTGCAGGTCGAACGTATCGACGTCGGGAATGCCGATCGGGAAGCCCGGCTCCACCAGCGGCACTTCGTTCAGATAATAGCCGACCGTGGTCTGGCCCTGTTCATGATAGGTGGTGGCGGCGACGCCGCGGATCACCACTTCGGAAATGCCGGGCTGATAATCGTTGAAGACGACGCCGGGCAGCCGGGTGATATAGTCCGACAGGCTGTTGGCGTTCATTTCCTTGAGCTGTTCGCCCGTGACCGCGCTGATCGACAGGGCAACCTGGCGAATATCCTCGTCGCGCTTGCCGGCGGTGACGATGATCGTGCCATTGTCCTCACCGGGCGCCTGGGCCAGCGCCGGGGCGGTGAACAGGGTGGCGGCCGCCAGCGCGGCGAGGCTGACCGATTTGATGGGCATAATGGTCTTCATGTCATTTCCCCTTCTGTTGCGGGCGCCGCCGTCTTCGGTCGGCGCCCGGTAATCTCACTTCATGCGTGGAACCGCTCCGTCCCGTTGACGATGGTGCGCAGCACCTTGGTGTCGCCGATCCTGGCCGGATCGATGGCGAACAGGTCGGCGTCCATCACGAGAAAGTCCGCCAGCATCCCCGGCGCGATCCGGCCGATGCGGTCGTCCTGGAAACCGGCATAGGCGTTGGTGGCGGTATAGGCGTGCAGCGCCTGCGCAATGGTCAGCTTCTGTTCGGGCAGCCACCCACCGGGATTGGCGCCGTCGATCGTCTGGCGCAGCACGGCGGCAGCGACGCCGGTCAGCGGATCGAGCGGCGCCACCGGCCAGTCCGATCCGAACGCGACCTTCGCGCCCGCGTCGAGCAGCGACTTGAATGCATAGGTGCCCTTCAGCCGCTCGGCGCCCACCCGCTGGATCGCCCAGCGCCCATCGTCGATCGCATGATAGGGCTGCATCGACGCGATCACCTGCTGCCGGGCGAAGCGCGCGATCGCGGCGGGCGCCAGATGCTGGGCATGTTCGATGCGGAAGCGGCGGTCGCGCGAGCCATTCTTCGCGGCGGCGGCAGCGAAGATGTCGAGCGCTTCGTCATTGGCCTTGTCGCCGATGGCGTGGATGGTGATCTGCAGGCCCGCGGCGTCGGCCGCGTCGGTCCATTGCTGCACATCGGCGCGCGTGTGGATCGGTATGCCTTTGGTGTCGGGCGCGTCGTCATAGGGCTGGTAGAACATCGCCGTGCGCGACCCCAGCGACCCGTCATATTGCAGCTTCAGCCCGCCCCAGCGCAACCAGTCGTCGCCGCGTCCCTCGGCGTCGACCAGCGCCTTGACCTTCGCCCAATCCTGCAGCGGCAGGAAGGAATAGAAGCGCATGTCGGTCTCGCCCTTGGCGCGCAGCCGGCGCAGCGCGTCATGCGTCTTCCAGTCGAGTTCGGTCGTGTGCACCTGGGTCACGCCCTTGGACAGGCCATGGGCGATCCCCTTGCGCACCGCGGCTTCGCGATCCGCCTCGGTCGGCGCGGGGATGGCGCGCTTCACCAGGTCCATCGCCGCATCTTTCAGGATGCCGGTCGGGTTGCCCTGCTTGTCGCGCACGATGACGCCACCGGGCACTTCGGGCGTGTTGCGATCGATGCCGGCCAGTTTCAGCGCCAGCGAATTGAGCGCCAGCATGTGCAGGTCCAGCCGCTGCACTGCGACCGGCGTATCCGGCGTCACCGGGTCGATCCAGCTGCGATCGGGCAGTTCCCCGCCCCACAGTTCCGCGTCCCAGCTGCCGCCCTGCACCCATTGGCCAGGCTTCAGCGCGCGCGCCGCCTCGCCGATGATGCGGGCAAATTCCTGCGGGCTCTTCGCCTCGCGCAGATTGGGCTGGGTCAGCAGGTCGGACCCGATCAGAAAATGGGTGTGGCAATCGATGAAGCCGGGCATGACGAACGCGCCGCCCAAGTCGATCGTCCGCGTCGCGCGGCTGGATGCGGCCTTTACTGCGTCGGCGCCGATCGCGGCGATCCGCCCGTCCGCGACACCAATCGCCGATCGCGCCGGCATGCCTTGCCTGGTCCAGACGGTGGCGTTGACATAGGCGGTGTCGAGCGCGCGCCCGGCCGCCCATCCCCGCGTCCCCGCCAGCGCCCAGGCCAGGCCGCCGGCCCCGCCGGCCAGCAGATCGCGACGCCTGATGCTCATGCCTTTTCCTCCTGATCCAGCCGCTCCTGATTGTAGAGCGTCATCCAGTCGCGCAGCGGCCCTTCGCCCATGCCGCCGACGATGGCGTTGATGTCGCGCCGCGTCTCGTCGCGGCCCAGCTTGAAGCGCCCGTCGATCGCGGTCACTTGCGCGCGGAAGGCGATGATGTGCGGCAGCATCCGGGGCAGGCGCGCTTCGGCATCGCTGACCGTCCAGGGCCGGGCGCGGCCCTGCTCCATCCGGTCGGTCAGCTGCTCGATCGACGCGCGCGTCTCCTCGGGCACGAACGCCACCTCCACATGAATGACCGCGGCGGCATAGTTCCAGGTCGGGACCCAGGTCGGATTGTCGAGCAGTTCGGGCGAGATATAGGCTTGCGGGCCGTTCACCAGGACCAGCGCCGCAGGCTGGGCGCGCAGCAGCGCGACCTGCGGATTGGCGGTCGCCATATGGCCGAACAATGAAACCAATCGTCCCTGCGCGTCGCACTCCGCTAGCAAGGGCAGGGGGCTGGCGCCAAAGCCGGCGGCGCCCGCAGACACCAGCCAGCACAGCGGATTCTGGCCGATCAGGGCAACGACGTCATCGAAATCACGCGGGGCATATTTCATTCCTGTGACGATGAGTCGCATTGGACCGGCTGCAAACCTCCAATTCTACAAAGTGGAGGGGTCCAAGCCGATTTCAGCCGATGGCGCAGGCGCGCAGCGTCATGAGCACCTCTCGCGCCTCCGCCTCGTCCATGCTGGCGAAGCCCACCCGCAGCCCGGGCTCGGCCGTTTCGTCCACGGCATAGCTGTGCGAATCGGCGAAGCTCAGCCCCCGGTCCGGCGCGCCCGCCTCGATCCGGTCGAGTATCGCCGGATCGTGAAAGCGCAACCAGAAGGCGAGCCCACCGTCCGGCACGCGATAGTCGATCCAGTCGCCCAGCGCAGCGTCCAGGCTGTGCGCGAAGGCGTCGCGGCGCGCGCGATAGATGGGCGCGGTCTTGCGGATATGGCGGCGCACCTCGCCGCTCTCCAGCAAATGGGCGGCAACCGCTTCGGTGATGCTGTTGCCCATCCCGTCGATCAGCGACACCTGATAGGCAAGCGCCTGAATCAGCCGGGGCGCGGCGACGACATAGCCGATGCGGAGCGCTGGCACGAGCAGCTTCGACATCGACCCGGTATAGATGATCCGCGCCGGCGCGTAGCTTGCCATCGGCAGCAGCGGCTGCGCGCCGAAATGATATTCATGGTCATAATCATCCTCGATCACGGCGAAGGCGAATTGCCGGGCCAACTCCAGCAGCCGCAGGCGCCGCTCGGGACGCATCGCCACGGTGGTCGGAAACTGATGATGCGGCGTGACGAAGATGGCGCGCACCCGGTGGCGGCGGCAGGCGCGCTCGACATCGGATACGTCGATCCCGTCCTCGTCCAGCCCCACCGTCACGATCTTCGCGCCGCAGGCGCGAAAGGCGGCGACCGCCGGCTCGTGCGTCAGCCGCTCCACCAGCACGCAGTCGCCCGGCCGGATCAGGATGCGCGCGGTCAGGAATACGCCCATCTGGCTGCCGCGCGTGATGCAGACATGGTCGGCCGACACCATCAGTCCGCGCTGCCGCCGCAGCATGTCGGCGACCGCCCGCCTCAGCGCTGGGGCGCCGCGCGGATCGCGATAGGACAGGCTGCCTTCCTGCGCGCAGGCTTCGGCCGCCTTGCGATAGGCGCGCGGTAACAGGTCGGCGGGCAGCAGGCGCGGGTCGGGCACGCCTTCGTCCAGCTTGCGCCAGCGGCCGGCCGGGATGGCGATCGGCCGGTCGGGCGCAGCCAGGAAGGGAAATTCGGTTTCGTCCGACGCCGCCCGCACCCCGGGCGCGGGCGCGTCGTCAAAACGTTCCTCGGCGCGGGGCAGCGATGTCGACACCATCGTTCCGCGCGTGCCCGCGCTCACCAGCCATCCCTGCGCCATCAGCTCGTCATAGGCGGTGACGATGGTCTTGCGATTGACCTCCAGCGAGGCCGCCAGCTCGCGGCTGCTGGGCAGATATTCGCCGGGCAGCAGCCGCCCTCGCTCGATCTCGTGGATCAGACCATGGGCGATCTGCATGTAGCGGGGCGTGTCGGGCGCGATGCCGACACGGTCCTTGAGCGGGAGGGTCCAGGGCCGAAGCATGCGCGCCGGTCTATCAGGCGCGCATGCTTACCGAAAGCAGGCGCAGCCCGGCGCGTCAGCGCCCCGGCGGGTCGTGCGGGGCAGGCGTGGTCACCGGCCGCAACCCTTCGCGATCCTGCGCATCCACTGGCGCGGTCGGATCAGGCCGGAAATGCTCGTCGGCGCGCTGCGTGCCGTCGGGATGAGCATCGCTCATCAGATCCTTGGGCACATGGCCGGTGGCATCGACATCCGCGCCCGACTGGGCGTCGCTCGGAGTGAAGCGGCCTTCCTTGACGCCGTGTTCCGGCGTCTGTTTGCCAAAGACACGGCTCGCCAGCCAGGCTGCGCCGGCGATCAGGGCAATTTTTCGGATCATGATGTCGGGTCCTTTCCTGTCACCGCCTCAACGGCAGGCGCGAAAGCCGGGTTCCCGACAAGGGCAAAAAGCGCGATCGCGCCGCTCATCCTTCCTTATGGCCATAATCGCGCGGCTGCGATCGTTCCCCCTGCGTGCGCCGATCCAGCGCCATTCGCACCCGGTCGGCCAGTTCCTCGCGGCGGTATGGCTTGCCGATCACGTCCAGCGCAGTGCCGCGCGGAATGTCGGCGACCAGATCCTCATTATAGCCGGTGGTCATCAGCACGGGGACGCCCGGCGCGATGCTGGCGAACCGCTCCACCAGCTCCAGCCCGCTCATGCCCCCGGGCATGACGATGTCGGTGAAGAGCAGGTCGATCGTCTCCGTCGCCTGCATTTCCAGCGCTTCCTCTCCGCTGCGCGCCAGCACGACATGATAGCCGAGCGCGCCCAGCACTTCGGCCGCAAGCGCGCGAACATCGTCGCTGTCCTCGACCAGCAGGATCGTCTCGGTCCCGTGCGCGTCGGCGCGGCCTTGCACCTGACGCATCGCGGGCCGGCTGGGCCGTTGGCTCTCCTGCGTCGCGACCGGAAAGAGCATCCGCACCTGTGTCCCTTCTCCCGGGGCAGACTCCAACTCCAGCCGACCCAGCGACTGCTGTACGAAGCCATGCACCATCGCCAGGCCAAGCCCCGTGCCGCGATCCTGCCCCTTGGTCGTGAAGAAGGGCTCGGTCGCGCGCCGCCGCACCTCCTCGCTCATGCCCGCGCCTTCGTCGGCGATCGTCAGCACGACATAATCGCCCTCGGGCAGCTGGTGGGCAGCGGCATTGCCGTTGAGCTTCCACAGCTGAGTGGAAATGGTGACGGTGCCGCCCTGCGGCATGGCGTCCCGGGCGTTGATGAGGACATTGAGCAGCGCCATTTCCAGATGCGATGGATCAATCAGCACGTCGGGCAGCCGCCGCTCCAGCGCGGTGACCAGCCGGATCTGCGCGCCCACCGTATTGTCGATCAAGTCGCCAAATTCGTGGATCAGATCATTGAGGTTGATATTCCGAGGCTCTAGCCGGGTCTTGCGGGCAAAGGCCAGCAATTGCCGCGTCAGCTTCGTGCCCCGGTCAGCCGCCTTGGTTGCATTGCTCAGCAATCTGTGCTGCCGTTCGTCCAGGTCGCCGGCCAGCACCAGATCGATATTGCCGGCCACCACCTGCAACAGATTGTTGAAGTCATGCGCCAGCCCGGCGGTCAGCTGACCGATCGCCTCCATCTTCTGCGCCTGGCGGAAGGATTGTTCGGACGAGCGCCGCCGCGTCACGTCCAGCTGGCTGGCAAAGAAATAGATGAGCTCGCCATTGTCGTCGAACACCGGCGCGACGAACACCGCGTTCCAGAAGGCTGAACCGTCGCGCTTGTAGTTCAGGATTTCCAGCGAAATCGCCTCGCGCCGCGCTATCGCCTCGCGCAGGTCGGCCACCGCCGCGCGATCGGTGTCGGCGCCCTGCAGGAAACGGCAGTTGCGGCCGATGATCTCGCTTTCCTCATAACCGGTCAGGTCCAGAAACGCCTTGTTGGCAAAGACGATCGGGTTGTCGTCCTGCTGCGGGTCGGTCAGGATCATCGGCATGCGCGTCATCTGCAGCGCCGCGAAGAAAACCGTTCCGCGCTGTTCCAATCCCGGCTCGGCCACGGTCGAGCTTTTCCAATGATGGCTCGGCTTGTTGCCGGTCGGGCTGAACGATGTCGGATCGGGCAGGTCGCCGGCTGGCTGGCCGGTTGCCTCGGACATATATTCGTCGGTCCGCTCTTCGTTCACCTGAAACCTCGTCTTCGTGGCGCAACTACAATCATCCACCGCGCGTTCGGGTTCCTGCACGTCTGTTTTCGGATGTGCAAGCGCTGGGCAGGGATTAAAGCGGTCTGACCTAGGATGGAGGGAACCATATGAGCGGTGTGCAAGGCGTTGTCCCGATCGAGGAGACGCTTGCGCGAGTCGATTGGACGGCCTCTCCGCTCGGGCCGCCGTCAGGCTGGCCAGCCAGCTTGCGCACCTTGATGGACACGATCCGGGCGGCGCGCGCGCAGATCGTCCTTTTCTGGGGGCCGGACCATGTCGCCCTCTATAATGACGCCTATGCCCCCTCGATTGGCACCAAGCATCCCGCCGCCTTCGGCCGCCCGGCGCGCGAATATTGGGCGGAGCTGTGGGACGATCTGGAGCCGCTGCTGCGCGGCGTCTACAACACGGGGGAGACATTTTCCGCGCGTGACCGCCCCTTCTATATCGAGCGGGGCGCGGAGGGCGAAACCGTCTATTTCGACGTCTCCTATTCGGCGGCGCGGCTGGAGGATGGCGCGATCGGCGGCGTGCTGTGCATCGTGTCCGAGACCACCAAGCGCGTGCTGGCCGAGCGCGACTTGCGGGAACGCGAAGCCGCGCTGCAATTGCGCGAGCAGCAGGCGCGCACCCAGGCGGACCAGCTAGCCGCCATTTACCAGGCCTCGCCCGTCGGCCTGGCCGTGCTCGACGCCGACCTTCGCTATGTCCGCGTGAACGACATGCTCGCGCAGTGGAACGGCGCGCCCGCCGAGGCGCATGTCGGACGCCGCATTTCGGAAATGATCCCCGACCTGTCCGAGCAGGCGAGCGCGCTTTTCCGCCGCGTGCTGGCCGGCGAGCCGGTATGGGGCCAAGAAGTGGTCGGCCCGACGCCCGGCCGGCCCGAAGGCGTCAGCGTGTGGCGCGAAAACTGGGTGCCGCTGCGCGACGCCAGCGGTTCGGTCAGCGGCATCGCCGTCTCGTGCGAGGATGTGACGGAGGAGCGGCTGGCGCAGCGCGCGGTCGAAACGCTCAATCGCGTCGGCATCGCGCTGGCGCAGGAACATGATCTGGAGCGGCTGGTGCAGCTCGTCACCGATGCCGGTGTCGAACTGTCGGGCGCGGCCTTCGGCGCCTTCTTCTACAATGTCGTTGATGCCCGCGGCGAAAGCTATCGCTTGTACGCGCTGTCCGGTGTGTCGCGCGAGGCCTTTGACGGCTTCCCCATGCCGCGCAACACCGCCATTTTCGCGCCCACGTTCGAAGGGCAGGGCATTGTCCGCTCCGACGACATCACCCGTGACGATCGCTATGGCCGCAACGCACCGGGCAAGGGCATGCCCAAGGGGCACTTGCCGGTGCGCAGCTATCTCGCTTTGCCGGTCATGGCGCGCGATGGCGCTGTGCTGGGCGGCCTGTTCTTCGGCCATCCCGACGCCGCGCGTTTCACCGCACGGCATGAACAGCTGTTGTCGAGCCTGGCCGGGCAAGCGGCCATTGCAATCGAAAACGCCCGGCTGCTGCAGCGCGTCCGCGAAGCCAATGAGCAGCTGGAAAAGCGGGTCGAGGCCCGCACCGCCGAGCTGGAGGAAGCTCACGCCGTCCTGCGCCAGTCGCAGAAGATGGAGGCGATGGGCCAGCTGACCGGCGGCGTCGCGCACGACTTCAATAATCTGCTGACGCCGATCGTCGGCAATCTCGACCTCATCTGCATGCGCGAGGACATTGACGCGCGCACCCGGCGGCTGGTCGACGCGGCGCTGCAGTCCGCGCAGAAGGCGAGCGCGCTGGTCCAGCGGCTGCTCGCCTTCGCGCGTCGCCAGCCGCTCCAGCCGATGGCCGTCGATCTGTCCCGTCTGGTCAACGACATGGCCGGCCTGCTCGCCAGCACGCTCGGCCCACAGATCCGGATCCTGCTCGATTGTCCCGCTGGCCTGCCCTTCGCGCTGGCCGACGCCAACCAGGTCGAAATGGCGCTGCTGAACCTCAGCGTCAACGCGCGCGACGCCATGCCCGACGGCGGTACGCTGACGATCCGCGTTGCGCGCGGCGATGTCGCGGGCGATCAGGGGGATCTCGCGCCCGGCGCCTATCTGCGTCTGTCCGTCACGGACACGGGGCAGGGCATGGATGCCGCGACGCTCGCCCGCGCGGTCGAACCCTTTTTCTCGACCAAGGGCGTGGGCAAGGGCACGGGACTTGGCCTGTCCATGGTTCATGGCCTCGCCAGTCAGCTTGGCGGCGCGCTCCAGCTGGAAAGCCATCGCGACCGGGGCACCAGCGCCACCCTGTGGCTGCCCGTCGCGGCCAATGATCAGGCCGCGCCGCACCAGGCCGTGTCGCCGCGCGCGGCCAATGGCGCCGGGCTGGTGCTGCTGGTCGATGATGAGGATGCCGTGCGCGTCACCACGCGCGAAATGCTGGCGAGCCTTGGCTATGAAGTGGCGGAGGCCGCGTCGGCGCCCGCCGCCCTGCGCCTGATCGATGACGGGCTGCGGCCCGACATGCTACTGAGCGACCATATGATGCCGGACATGACCGGCACCCAGCTGGCGCAGATGCTGCGCGAACGACTGCCCGCGACGCAGATCGTCATCATGTCGGGCTATGCCGATCTCGGCTCGCTCTCTCCGCTCTTCCCCCATCTGCCCAAGCCCTTCATCCGCGCCGATCTCGCCCGCGCGCTCCAGCGCGACTGGGAAGATGTCGCCTAGGCCGGTTCTGCGGCGGACATCTCGGCCGCCATCGCCCGGATGGTCTCGGCAAAGCGCTGCAGGCTCGCGCTATGCTCGATCCGCTTGCGCGCCGCCGGGTCGGCGATCAATCCGATGCGCCGCCGCTGGTTGAATCCCGCCAGCGCCGGCATCGCCATGCCCGGCTGCGCGAAGCAGCGCGGCATCACCGTGATGCCCAGGCCGGCCTTCACATAGCTGACCGCCCGCTCGTCGTCGGCGGTGCGCGCCGCGAAGAAAGGCCGCACCCCGCGCCGGGTGAAGAAGCGGCTGACCTGCGCCAGCGCTTCGCAGTTGCGCCGCACGATCATCTCCGCACCGGCGACCGCCTCGGGCTCCAGCGCCGCGTGCCGGGCCAGCGGATGATCGGCCGCCATCGCCAGCGCATAGCCCTCGCTGAACAAGGAGTCGGCCGCGTCCGCGCTCTCGTCCAGCACGCCGATCATCACGTCGATCCGGCCTCGCTCCAGCCGCGGCGTCAGATCCCGCATCCGCCCCTCGACAATCTCGATCCGCTCGCCCTCCACCGCGCAGGCGGCGCGGGTCGCTGCTTCCACCCAGCGCCCCGGCAGCGTGGACAGCAGGCCGATCCGCACCAGCTTGGTCGGCGCATCGCCCGCCATCGCCTGCGCCGCGCGCGCGAATTCGGCCTCGATGCGCCGGGCATGGGTGGCGAAGGCGGCGCCCGCGCTGGTCAGCTCCACGCGCCGGTTGGTGCGGTGGAACAGGACATGGCCCACCAGCGCCTCCAGCTTGGCGATGCCCACCGACAGGGTCGGCTGCGACACCCGGCATTGCTGCGCCGCGCGCGAAAAATTGCCATGGTCCATCACCGCCAGGAAATAATGGATCAAATAGCGTTCGATCATAGACACCGTCTATGATGTGCTTAGCGCCCGGTCAATTTTTCAGACGGATCGGCTACTGCTATGCTGGCGTTACGGTCAGGCAGCAAGGAGAGGCTCGTGACGCCCGATTTCGATTTCGCGCTCGGCGGCAATGCCGATATGATCCGCGACACCACCGCCGGTTTCGCCGCCGACCGCATCGCGCCCCTTGCCGCGCGCATCGACACTGAGGACTGGTTTCCGCGCGATGAACTCTGGACCGCCATGGGTGCGCTTGGCCTGCATGGCATCACGGTCGAGGAACAATGGGGCGGACTTGGCCTTGGCTATCTCGAACATGTGGTCGCCTGCGAGGAAGTGAGCCGCGCGTCCGCGTCGATCGGGCTCAGCTATGGCGCGCATTCCAACCTTTGCGTCAACCAGATCCGCCGCTGGGGCAATGACCACCAGAAGGCGAAATATCTGCCTAAGCTCATTTCCGGCGAGCATGTCGGCAGCCTCGCCATGTCGGAGGCCGGCGCCGGCTCCGACGTCGTCTCGATGAAGCTGAAAGCGCGCGAGACCGATGCTGGCTATGTGCTGGACGGGACCAAATATTGGATTACCAACGCCCCCTATGCCGACACGCTGGTCGTCTATGCCAAGACCGGGGAGGGCAGCCGGGGCATCACCGCCTTCCTGATCGAAAAGGGCATGGCGGGTTTCTCGATCGGGCAGAAGATCGACAAGGTCGGCATGCGCGGGTCGCCCACGGCCGAACTTGTGTTCGACGGCTGCGAGGTGCCGCGCGAGAATGTCATGGGCCCGCTGAACGGCGGCGCGAAGGTGCTGATGAGTGGCCTCGACTATGAGCGGGCGGTGCTCGCCGGCATCCAGCTGGGCATCATGCAGGCCTGTCTCGACACGGTCCTTCCCTATGTCCGCGAACGCCGGCAGTTCGGCCAGCCGATCGGCAGCTTCCAGCTGATGCAGGCCAAGGTCGCCGACATGTATGTCGCGCTCAGCAGCGCGCGCGCCTATGTCTATGCCGTCGCCAGAAGCTGCGACGCGGGGCGGACCACGCGCTTCGACGCGGCCGGCGCCATCCTGCTTGCCAGCGAAAATGCGATGCGTGTCGCGCTGGAGGCGGTGCAGGCGCTGGGCGGCGCGGGCTATACCAGGGACTGGCCGGTCGAACGCTATATGCGCGACGCCAAGCTGCTCGACATCGGCGCGGGCACCAACGAAGTGCGTCGCATGCTCATCGGCCGCGAATTGATCGGGATCGGCCGGTGAGCGGACCGGTTCTCGACACCGCGCTCTCGCCCGACAGCGAGGCGTTCCGGGCCAATGCCGCGCATAACCGCGCGCTGGCCGACCAGCTGCGCGCCGATGTCGCCGCCGCGGCGCTGGGCGGCGGCGACGCATCGCGCGCGCGCCATGTAGGCCGCGGCAAGCTGCTGCCGCGCGATCGGGTCGACCATCTGCTCGACGCCGGCAGCCCCTTTCTCGAAATCGGGCAGCTTGCCGCCCATGGCCTTTATGGCGGCGATATCGCGGGCGCGGGTATTGTCGCGGGGATCGGCCGGGTCCATGGCCGCCAGGTGATGATCGCCGCCAATGACGCGACGGTGAAGGGCGGCACCTATTTCCCGATGACGGTCAAGAAGCATTTGCGCGCGCAGGAGATCGCGCTCGAAAATCATCTGCCCTGCATCTATCTGGTCGACAGCGGCGGCGCGAACCTGCCCCATCAGGCGGAGGTGTTTCCCGACCGCGATCATTTCGGCCGCATCTTCTACAATCAGGCGCAAATGTCGGCGCGCGGCATTCCCCAGATCGCCTGCGTCATGGGCAGCTGCACCGCCGGCGGCGCCTATGTCCCCGCCATGTGCGACGAAAGCGTCATCGTCCGCAACCAGGGCACCATCTTCCTCGCCGGGCCGCCGCTGGTGCAGGCCGCCACCGGAGAGGTCATCAGCGCGGAGGATCTGGGCGGCGGCGATCTGCATGGCCGCAGGTCGGGCGTCGTCGATCATGTCGCCGACGATGACGATCATGCGCTCAGCATCGTGCGCGACATCGTCTCGACCCTCGCGCCGCAGGGTCCGCCGCCGATCAACCTGCGCGATCCCGTTCCGCCCCGCCATGACCCAGCCGATCTCTACGGCATCGTGCCGCAGGACGTGCGCGCGCCCTATGACGTGCGGGAAGTCATCGCCCGCATCGTCGACGGCAGCGCATTGCATGAGTTCAAGCCGCTTTATGGCACCACCCTTGTCTGCGGCTTTGCGCATATCTGGGGCATGCCGGTCGCGATCCTGGCCAATAATGGCGTCCTGTTCAGCGAAAGCGCGGTCAAGGGCGCGCATTTCATCGAACTGGCCTGCCAGCGCCGCGTGCCCTTGCTGTTCCTCCAGAATATCTCGGGCTTCATGGTCGGCGGCCGCTATGAGGCGGAAGGGATCGCCAAACATGGCGCCAAGCTGGTGACCGCCGTCGCCACCGCCAGCGTGCCCAAGATCACCGTACTCATCGGCGGCAGCTTCGGCGCTGGCAATTACGGCATGTGCGGCCGCGCCTACGGTCCCCGCTTCCTCTTCAGCTGGCCCAACAGCCGCATCTCGGTGATGGGCGGCGAGCAGGCGGCCTCCGTCCTCGCCACCGTCCACCGCGACGCCTGGCGCTGGATGCCGGAAGAGGCCGAAGCCTTCAAGGACCCCATTCGCCGCAAATATGAGGAGGAGGGCAGCCCCTGGTATGCGACGGCGCGCCTGTGGGACGATGGCATCATCGACCCGGTGCAGACGCGCGATGTCCTGGGCCTCGCCTTCGCCGCCGCGCTCAACGCGCCCACCGCCGACCGTCCGTCCTTCGGCGTTTTCCGGATGTGATGGCCATGCTTGCTTCCCTCCTCATCGCCAATCGCGGCGAAATCGCCTGCCGCATCATCCGCACCGCGCGGCGGCTCGGCATCCGCACCGTGGCAGTCTATTCCGACGCCGATGCGCAGGCGCTGCATGTCGCCATGGCGGACGACGCCGTGCGGATCGGCCCCGCGCCCGTGCGCGACAGCTATTTGCTGGGCGATCGCATCATCGCCGCGGCGTGCGACGCGGGCGCGCAGGCGATCCATCCTGGCTATGGCTTCCTGTCGGAAAATGCGCAGTTCGCGCAGGCGGTGATCGACGCCGGGCTCATCTGGGTCGGGCCCGATCCTGCCAGCATCACCGCCATGGGGCTCAAGGACGCGGCCAAGGCGTTGATGGCCGATGCAGGCGTGCCGGTGACACCGGGCTATCTTGGCGACAATCAGGATCCCGATCATCTGGCGGATCAGGCCGCCGCGATCGGCTATCCCATACTCATCAAGGCGGTGGCGGGCGGCGGCGGCAAGGGGATGCGGCTGGTCGAACGGCCCGTCGACTTCGCCGACGCGCTTCTCTCCTGTCAGCGCGAAGCGGCCTCCTCCTTTGGCAACGCCCATGTGCTGATCGAAAAATATATCGAGCGCGCGCGCCATATCGAGGTGCAGGTGTTCGGCGACCGCCATGGCAATATCGTCCATCTGTTTGAACGCGACTGCTCGCTTCAGCGCCGCCACCAGAAGGTGATCGAGGAAGCGCCTGCACCGGGGATGGATGCCGCCACGCGCGACGCCCTCTGCGCCGCTGCCGTCCGCGCCGCGCGGGCTGTCGATTATGTCGGGGCCGGAACGATCGAGTTCATTGCCGATGCGTCCGAAGGGCTGCGCGCCGATCGCATCTGGTTCATGGAAATGAACACGCGGCTTCAGGTCGAACATCCCGTGACCGAAGCGATCACGGGGCAGGACCTTGTCGAATGGCAATTGCGCGTCGCGTCGGGCGAGCCGCTTCCGCGCACTCAGGCGGATCTCTCCATCACGGGCTGGGCGATGGAAGCGCGCCTCTATGCGGAAGATCCGGCGAAGGGCTTCCTCCCCTCGATCGGCCGCCTCGACGCCTTCGACCTGGGCGACAGCGTCCGGGTGGATACTGGCGTCGCGCAGGGCGCCACCATATCGCCCTTTTATGATCCGATGATCGCCAAGCTGATTGCCCATGGCGACAGCCGCGACGCCGCGCGCACCGCGCTCGCGGCTGCGCTCGACCGCTCGGTGGTCTGGCCGCTGCGGACCAATGCCGGCTTCCTGGTCCAGGCGCTGCGCCACCCCGATTTCGCCGCCGGCGACATCGACACCGGCCTCATCGCGCGCGAAGGGGAGGCGCTGATGCCGGCGACGCTGCCCAGCGGACCTACGCTGGCGCAGGCGGCCGCCCGGGTCGGCGGCGCGGGCGCGCTTGCGGGCTTTCGCCTCAACGCCGCGCCGCAGCGGCAGGCGCGCGTCCTGGTCGATGGCCATCCCGTCGACGTGGTGATCGATGCGCCGCTCGCGCCCGCCGCCGGGGCGCTCGGCCCGGCGCCGCTCGCCCGCACCCTCGTCACCGAACAGGGGCGCAGCTGGCAGGTCACTCCCTGGCGCGCGGCGACCAGCGGTGCGGCGGCGGCGGGCGACGGCGCGATCCTCGCCCCCATGCCCGGCCGTATCATTGCGGTGTCGGTGGCGCCGGGGGACAAGGTGACAAAGGGGCAGAAACTCGTCACCTTGGAAGCCATGAAGATGGAACATGGACTGACCGCTCCCTTCGACGGCATCGTCGGGGACATGCCGCATGACGAAGGCGCGCAGGTGCAGGAAGGCACGCTGCTCGCGCGCATCGTTGCGGAGGATGCGGCATGAGCGGACGCCATTATGACGAATGGCGGATCGGCGACCGGATCGATCATCCGGTCCGCCGGACCGTGACCGAAACCGACAATCTCCTCTTCTCGACGATGACGCATAATCCGCAGCCGCTGCACATCGATGTGGAGGCCGCGCGCGCCAGCGAGTTCGGCCAGATCCTCGTCAACGGCACCTTCACCTTCGCGCTGATGATCGGCCTGTCGGTCGGGGAAACGACGCTCGGCACGTTGGTCGCCAATCTGGGCTACGACAAATTGGTGATGCCAAAGCCCGTTTTCCTCGGTGACACGCTGCGCGCCGCTAGCGAAGTCGTCGCCCTGCGCGACAGCCAGTCCCGCCCCACGGCCGGGCTCGTCACCTTCCGTCATGACCTGCGCAACCAGCGGGACGAGATCGTCTGCCAATGCCTGCGCACCGCCTTGCTGCACCGGCGGCCGGCATGAGGCTGCGCTCGCTGCTGTTCGTGCCCGGCGATCGTCCGGAGCGCTTCGCCAAGGCCGCGGAGAGCGGCGCCGACGCCATCATCCTCGACCTGGAGGATAGCGTCGCGCCCGCCGCCAAGGACAAGGCGCGGGCCGCCGTTGCCGACTATCTCGCCGCGCCCCTTTCCGGGCCGGTGCGCCGCCTCGTGCGCATCAATCCCGTGGATGGCGACACGCTGGCGGAGGATCTTGCCGCCGCGCAGGGCTGCGACGGGATCATGCTGCCCAAGAGCGAAGGCGCGCAGACGGTCGGGGCCTTGGCCGCGCGCCTTGCGCCCGGCGTGCGCATCCTGCCGATCGCCACCGAAACGCCGCGCGCCATCTTTGCGCTGGGCGACTATGGCGAAGTCGCCGACCGGCTCTGCGGCCTGACCTGGGGCGCGGAGGATCTGCCCGCCGCGATCGGCGCCGCCGGCAGCCGCCAGCCCGATGGACGCTATACGTCCCCCTATGAAATGGTGCGCGCCCTCACCCTGTTCGGCGCGCATGCCGCCGGCGTCGCCGCGATCGAAACCGTCTATCCCGCCATAGGCGACGCGGACGGCCTGGCCGCCTATGCCGCGCGCGGCGCGCAGGATGGCTTTACCGGCATGATGGCGCTTCACCCGGCGCAGGTGCCGATCATCAACGCGGCCTTCACGCCGACGCCCGAGCAGATCATTCATGCGCAATCGGTTATCGATGCATTCGACCGCGCCCCCGATGCCGGCGTGCTGCTGCTTGACGGACGGATGATCGACGCCCCGCATCTGGCCCAGGCGCGCAAATTGCTCGCCCGCGCTGGCCTCGGCTGACGCGGCGCACTTGTCGCTTTCGCTGTCGCGCTACGTCCGCGCCGCCGCCTCGTAAATGCCATCGATGATCGCGGCCAGCGCGATCAGCTTCTCGCAATCCGGATCGTAGCGGTTGGACCGCGCCAGCTGCTGCGCCCAGAGCGTCGCCATCTGTCCGCCCCATGCGTCGCCCGGCTCCGTCAGCCGTTCGCGCCGGGTGCCGCGCAGCAGGTCGGCGCTGAAATCGTAGAAGGACCCATTCTCGTTGCGGAAAGACGCGCCTGCCGCGCTGCCGTAGAAATCGGCGCTGATGACGGCGTCCTGTCCCGCGGGCAGATGCCAGGAACAGGCGATCCGCACCACTGTGCCGCCCGCCAGCCGGATCGTCGCCAACCCCAGATCCTCAACCTGCGCCGACCGGTCGGCCAGCGGCTGACCCCTGCAGAACAGATCGGCTTCGATGCTCTCCACTTCGGGGAAGTCGAGCATCCACAGCGCCACGTCGATCAGATGCACGCCCAGGTCCATCACGCATCCGCCGCCCGATAGCAGCGGATCGTAGAACCAGGGCTTGTCGGGTCCATAGGCGTTGTGGAACACCAGATCGATCGCATGGACATGCCCCAGCTCGCCGGCCTGTATGCGCTCGCGGATCGCGCGCATGCCCGCCGTCCCGCGATAGGAGAGATCGACGCCCAGCAGCCGGTCGGCCCGCCGCGCCGCATCGATCACCGCCGCCACTTCCGCGCGGCTGCGGCCCAGCGGCTTCTGGCAGAAGACAGCAATGCCCCGGTCCAGCGCCCGGATCGACTGTTCGGCATGAAGCGCGCTCGGCGTCGCGATGACGATGCCGTCCAGCACTTGGTCCAGCAATGCGTCAATATCGTCCAGCTGCACGGCGCCGGGGGCCAGCGCCCCGGCTTGTGCGCTGTTGTCGGGCAACGCGTCGCTGATCGCCGCCACCGTGATGGCATCGGAGCCCAGCATCGCCTCCATCCGGTGCCGGCCGATCCAGCCGACCCCCAGAAAGCCGAGGCGCGGCCGCGTCATGAGCAGCGCGCTCATAGCGTGATTACGGCCTTGACGAAGCCGTCGGGCTTGTCCCGCGTCGCGTCGAGCGCTGCGTCCAGCTGCTCCAGCGGATAGCGGTGCGAGCAGAGCGGCGCCGGGTCGATCCGCCCCGCCGTCACCGCCGCGATCGCGTCGCGCACGCCCTGCGCATAGATTGTCGGGTCGCGTTCATGGGCATTCACCACGTCGAGGCCGCGCCAGTTCCACAGCCACATGTTGATCTGGCGGGGGCCATCCTGATGATAGCCGGCGATGACCAGCCGGCCGCGCTCCGCCGTCAACTCGCCCGCCAGGTCCAGCGGCCATTGCTTGCCGACGGCCTCGATCACGCGCTCGCAGAAACGACCTTCGGTCAGCGCGCTCACCTGGTCGATGATCGCCTGATGATCGTCCATCGGGATCGTCTCGTGCGCGCCATGGTCGCGCGCCAGCTCGAGCGAAGAGGACCGGCGGGAAATGGCGATCACCCGCGCGCCCGCTTGCGACGCCAGCCGGCACAGGATCGCGCCCAGAAACCCGACGCCGATGATCGCGACCGTCTGACCCGCCTGAATGTCGCAGCGGCGGAAGATGTTGAAGGCGCAGCCGAGCGGCTCGCCGGGGAAGGCCATGCCGTCCAGCGCGGCGGGCAGGGGAACGACCGCCTGCGCGTCTGCTATGTCATATTCGGCATAGCTGGCGTGGGACAGCGTCGCCACCCGGTCGCCGGGTTGCACGTCGGTGACGCCTTCACCCACGGCATCCACCACGCCCCATCCCTCATGCCCCAGCTCGCCGGGGCGAAGCGGATAAGTCTGCCACTCCGGTCCGGCCCAGGGGGTCAGGTTCGACGCGCACACGCCGCACCCTTCCAGCTTCACCCGCACCTGCCCCGGCCCCGGCTCGGGGCGGGGCAGATGGTCGATGCGCACGGCTCCGGGGCCCGTCACCACCGCCGCCCGCATCAGCGGCGCGTCGACGCTGGCCTGCTTCTCCATCGTCAGCATCTCGCTCATTCCGCCGCCATCGCCATGATTGCATCTCCCTTGATGAAGGCTTCCAGCGCCTCATGCGCCAGGTCGTCGGTCATCTGGCGCGGCGGGTGCTTGCAGAAATAGGCGGCGGCCGGATCGATCGGCCCGCCCAGCCCGCGGTCGCGCGCCAGCTTGGCGCAACGGATCATGTCGATCGCCACGCCCGCCGAATTGGGGCTGTCCTCGACCGACAGGCGCAGCTCCAGGTTCATCGGCACGCCGCCGAACAGCTGCCCTTCCATCCGCAGGAAGCAGACCTTGTTGTCATTCTGCCACGCCACATAGTCGGATGGCCCGACATGGATATTCTCGTCCTCGATCCGGCTGTGCGCCACCGACTGCACCGCTTCGGTCTTGGAAATCTTCTTCGACGCCAGCCGCTTGCGGTTCGACATGTTGAGGAAGTCGGTATTGCCCCCGGTGTTGAGCTGGTAGGTGCGGTCCAGCTTCACGCCGCGCTTGGCGAACAGGTCGGTCAGCACGCGGTGGACGATGGTCGCGCCCAGCTGCGCCTTGATGTCGTCGCCGATGATCGGCACCCCGGCCTGCCGGAACCTGTCGGCCCATGCGGGGTCGCTCGCGATGAAGACCGGGATGTTGTTGACGAAGGCGACGCCTGCTTCCAGCGCGCATTCGGCATAGAATTCGGTCGCCTGCTGCGATCCCACCGGCAGATAGTTGAGCAGCACGTCGACCTTCGCCTCGCGCAGCCGCCGCACCACGCTCTCGCGCGTCGCCTGTGGCGCATCGGCGGGCAGGAAGGTCCGCTCGTCCGGATAATCCTCCATATGCTCGGCGACGCCGTCCAGGATGCGACCCATTTCGACGGTCGTGCCGCTCGGCCTGATGTCCGCGCAGAAAATCTGGGTGCAATTGGGCTTGGCCAGCACCGCCTCGGCCACATCCTTGCCGACCTTGCGCCGGTCGATGTCCCAGGCCGCCGCCACCTTGATGTCGCAGGGACGATATCCCCCCAGATCCCAATGCATCAACCCGTGATGATCGTTGCTTTCGGGCCGGTAGAAGGAAAGGCCCTGCACCAGCGAACTGGCGCAGTTGCCCACCCCGATGATGGCGATGTTGATGGGGGCTGGCGGCATGGAACGTCTCCTTCTCGCTTCAGGCGGTGCGCGCGACCGGCGCCGATCGGGCGGGCGCGTAACGGTCGATCATCCAGGCGCAGAAATCGGCAAAGGCCTGCGGTTCGTGGACGGCGCTGCTATGATGGGGGGCAATGCCCAGATGCTCAGGCGTGAAGCAGAAGGTGACGGTCACGTCGAAATCGGCGAGCGCCTCCATCTGCCGGTCGAACCAGTCGACCGCATTGGGGCGGAAACTGTCGGCCCAGCTGAGCCCGGTGCGCAAATGCCGCACCCCCAACCGCTTCATCCAGGCGACGGCGTCGTCCAGCCGCGGATCCTCGAAATGGAACCACTGCATCAGGCCCATGTCGCCGGCGTGCTTCGCAAATTCCTCCAGCGCCGGCTTGGGCGTGCCGTCGGCGCGGATCAGACCCATGTAGAAATGGCGGTAATAGCTCGATCCTTCCGCCTCGCGGTGGCGCGTGGTCGCGCCCCATTCCTGCGGCAGGTCGAACAGCGAATACCAGTAGATGCGCGCCACCCGGCCGACCAGCAGTTCGGCGGTCCGGTTGACGCCGAAGACCTGCACCTCCTCCGCGCCGAAGGAGCCGACGCCCACTTCCGTCACCCACACCGGCTTGTCCGGCACCACCGCCTCGATCTCTGCGATCTTGTCCGGCCAGGCATTGATCGGCCACAGATTCCAGTCGAGCGGAAAGCCATGCACGGCGACCACATCGACGGCGTCGAGCGCGCCGTGGCCGCGCATCCGCTCCACCCAGTGCGGGTCGATCGGCGACATGCCGCCTAACACCCGCGTCACCGCAGGGTTGATGGCGTGGATCGCATTGCCGGCGCGGATCACCATGTCGGCATAGAGCGACCATTCCGGGTCGATCTCCGGGTCCCAATGCGACTTGTTGTTGGGCTCGTTCCAGATCATCGCGGCTTCGATCATGCCTCTTCTCCCATGGCCGGCATTGCGGGATAGACTGCGGCGCTGCCCATCCAGTCGCCATAGGGAACCGGGGCGGTGCGGCAGAGATAGACTTCCTCTTCGGGCTGGGCCGCGATGGTGAAGCCGGCGGCGCGCAGCATGGCCTGCGAACAGGCGGCGTTGGGCGCCCACCAGTTGGTCCAGTCATGCGCGAACCTGCGCTCGATGAAGTGCATCCTGGGATAGGCGGGATTGTCGAAATAGGTCGGCGGGCGCGTCGTGCCGGGCAGGTGAAAGGGGTGATCCTCGGGCACCTGCAATATGTCCGCCGATCCCTGCTGCATCGTCTGGAACAGCATCAGCTCGCCCGCGACATGCTCGCGGATCAGGTCCAGCGCCAGCAGCGGGTGCCGCAGATGATAAAGCACGCCCATGAAGATGACGAGGTCGAACCGCCGCCCCAGCCGCCCGACATCGTATACGGACAGCTGCTCGAACCGGATGTCGGGAAAGCCGAGCGCGTCGGCGGCGAAGCGCGCCTGCGCCAGATAGCGTTCGTCGCTGTCGATGCCGACGACTTCGGCCGCGCCCCGCCGCTTCATCTCGATGGCGTAGAACCCCGCATTGCACCCGATGTCGAGCACCGACTTGCCGCTGAGGTCCCGGGGCAGCGCATCGGCGAAGCGCGCGAACTTGAACGCGGGATAATCGCCCAGGAAATGGTCGGGCGCGGTCTGGACGCCGCCGATGGTCAGATTCTGGAACCAGGGGCCAAGCGCCTCGATCTCGCGCCGCAGCGTCCGTTCATCCTGCTTGGACGCCACGGCTTTGGCTGTCGTCATGCGGGTACCTCGTTGATGCGGATGATGCGGGCCTGGCCTGCGCCGACCTCGATGGTGCTGACCGATCCGGGATCGATGTCGAAGCGCAGGATATGGTCCAGGCTCAGCCCCAGATAGAAAGCGATGACGCCGCGGATGATGTCGCAATGCGTGACGATCATCACCGGCCCCTGGATCGGCTCGGTCGCGGCCTGTTCCAGATGCGCCACCGTGCGTGCGACGGCTTCGCCCATGCGTTCGCCCCCGGGCGTGGCGGCCGTGGCGCGGCGGCTGTTCCATTCATGCCAGAGCGGATCCTCCTCCAATTCTGCGAAGCTGCGCCCGTTCCAGTCGCCGAAGTCGACCTCGTCGAGCGCGTCCACCGTTTCCACCGCCAGTTCCCGCGCCGTTGCGACGATCGTGGCGGTCTGCTGCGTCCGGCGGCGCGGGCTGGCCTGCACGGCCGCCACATCCGCTCGGCCGGCCCAGCGCGCCAGCCGGTCGGCCTGAAGCTGACCGGTCTCGCTCAGGCTCGACTGTCCCGCCCGGCCGCTCAGTCTCTCGCCATATTCGTCATGGGCGCCGTGCCGCACCAGGTAAAAGCGGCGGAGGGACGCGCTGTCCGAAGGGTCGAGCATCAACATAGAAGCTGCTTAACAGCAGGTGTGATGCAAGGTTCCACCTCCCTTGCGGTGAGGCAATGAATATCCATCAAAATGTCACGTAAAACGGGACAAAAACAACCTGAGTTATTTCAAGATAACATAAGTGATCCATGTATCACCCAGTTGCGACCATTCCCATATTGATAAATATTGCTCGTCTTTTAAGCTGGCTGCTCGGAACATCAGAGTTGAAGAAGATGTTCCTGCCCCCAAGACCACAGCTGCCGCCGGCCGCCGTCGACATTCTGTCCGGCTGCAGGCGCCATCCATCAGGGGATTGGCCATGGAAAAGATACTCGTCACCGGCGGCGCCGGCTTCATCGGACGCCAGCTGTGCCGGGAACTGCTCGGCAGGGGGCATCAGGTCCGCGTGCTCGACAGCCTGGTCGAACAGGTCCATGGCGATGTCGAACGGCCGGCGGATCTGCCCGACGATGTCGAACTGATCCGCGGCGACGTGCGCAACGGCCATGCGGTCGAGCGGGCGTTGCAGGGCATGGACGCCGTCATCCACCTCGCCGCCGAAGTGGGCGTCGGCCAGTCGATGTACGAGGTGGAGCGCTATACATCGGTCAATGATGTCGGCACGGCGGTATTGTTGGAACGGTTGATCGCGCAGCCGGTCCGGCGCGTAGTCACTGCCTCCTCCATGAGCATCTATGGCGAAGGCCTGTATCGCGACGCCGACGGTAATTTCGTCCAGGATGCCGAACGCGGCGCCATTCGCGACGGGCAGAAAAGCTGGGAGCCAACCGACAAGGCCGGCCGCCCGCTGCAGCCGGTCGCCACGCCGGAATGGAAACAGCCCAATCTCGCGTCCATCTACGCGCTCAACAAATATGTGCAGGAACGCACGACCCATATCATGACCGCGCCCTATGGAATGGAGGGCGTGTGCCTGCGGCTGTTCAACGTCTATGGCCCCGGGCAAGCGCTGTCCAACCCCTATACCGGGGTACTGGCGATCTTCGCCTCGCGCCTGCTCAACGGGCAGAAGCCGATGATCTTCGAGGATGGCGAGCAGCGGCGCGACTTCGTGCATGTGACCGACGTCGCGCGCGCCTTCGCCGATGCGCTGGCGCTGCCGCAGGCTGCCGGGGGCACCTTCAACATCGGGTCGGGCGTGGACCGCTCGGTGACTCAAGTCGCGCAGGCGCTCGCCGCCGCCATGGGCCGCAATGATCTGGAGCCCGAAATCGTCGGCAAGGCGCGGACCGGCGATATTCGCCATTGCTTCTGCGACACCGGCCTTGCCGCCCGGACGCTGGACTTCACCGCGCGTCAGGATTTCGGCGAAGGCCTTGCGGAACTGGCCGAATGGGTGGCGCAGCAGACCGCCGAGGACCGGGTGGCCGATGCGCGCGCCGAACTCGAAGCGCGGGGGCTGGTGGCGTGAGCGACATGGACAATCGGCCGGTCCTCATTACCGGCGGCGCCGGCTTCATCGGCTCCAATATCGCGGACCGGCTGGCGGGGGAGGGGCATCGCGTCCTCGTCTATGACGCCCTGACCCGTCCGGGGGTGGAGCGCAATCTCGCCTGGCTGCAGCAGCGCCATGGCGCGCTGATCGAACCGATCATCGCCGATATTCGCGACGCACAGCCGGTGGCATCGGCCGTCCGCGGCGCCAAGGCGGTGTTCCACATGGCCGCGCAGGTCGCGGTGACCACCAGCCTCACCGACCCGCGCGCCGATTTCGAAACCAACGCGCTCGGCACGCTCAACCTGCTGGAAGCGGCGCGGGCCTGCGCTTCGCCTCCGCCGATGATCTTCGCCTCGACCAACAAAGTCTATGGCGGCCTGGAAGACATCGCCTTTGACCTCGTCGAAGACGCCTATCAGCCCGCCGATCCGCAGCTGCGCGCCCATGGCATCGATGAATGCCGTCCGCTCGATTTCCACACCCCCTATGGCTGTTCCAAGGGCGCGGCCGACCAATATGTGCTCGATTATGCGCGCAGCTACGACCTGCCGACCGCCGTGCTGCGGATGAGCTGCATTTATGGCCGGCGCCAGATGGGGACGGAGGATCAGGGCTGGGTCGCCCATTTCCTCATCAGCGCGATCGAAGGGCGGACCATCACGCTTTATGGCGATGGCTGCCAGGTCCGCGACATTCTGGACGTCGATGATGCGGTGGACGCTTATCTGGCGCTGTGGCGGGGCATCGATCAGGTGCGGGGCCGCGCCTTCAACCTGGGGGGCGGCGTCGACAATGCCGTCAGCCTGCGCCAGATCATCGCCCATATCGGCGCCTGCCTCGAACGGCCCGTGGCGCTCGAGACCGCCGATTGGCGCGCCGGGGACCAGCGCTATTTCGTCGCCGACAACCGCGCCCTGGCGCAGGCCGTCGCGCTCAAGCCGCGCAAACCCTGGCGCCAAGGCGTCGCCGACCTTGCCGAATGGCTGATGGCCGAGCGCGGCCTGAGCATGGATGCAGCGCCCCTGCGGATGAAGGCATCCGCCCTGTGAGCCCTGGCCGCCATCTGCTGCTGACCGGCGACGCCGTGGGCGGCGTCTGGCAATATTCGCTGGAACTGGCCGCAGCGCTGGCGCCGCTCGGCTATCAGGTGACGATGGCGATCGTCGGCCCGGAGCCGGACGATGCGCAACGGGCCTCCGCCGCAGCGATCCCGGGCCTGCACCTGGTTGAGACGGGGCTGGACCTCGACTGGCTGGCGCAAGATGCCGCGTCGGTACAGGCGGCGGAACGGCGGCTGGCGCAACTGGCCGCCGACATCCATGCCGACATCGTGCAACTGCACAGCCCCGCGCTCGCCAGTCTGGGCGCCTTTGCCAGCCCCGTCCTATCCATCCTGCACAGCTGTGTCGCCAGCTGGTGGCAGGCGGTCCGGACGGGTCCGCTGCCCGACGATTTTGCCTGGCGCACCGCGCTGGTTGCGGACGGGTTGCGCCGATCGGCCCTGGTCGCGACGCCCACCGCGGCCTTTGGCGAAACGGTGCGCGCGCTCTACGGCGTCCGCCCGATCACCGTCCATAACGGCCGCACCATCCCCGTTCCGGCGGCCGCGATGCAGGATCATGTCTTCACCGCCGGTCGCCTGTGGGACGAGGGCAAGAATCTGCGCACGCTCGATGAGGCCGCGCAGCATATCGGCGTGCCGTTCAAGGCGGCGGGGCCGCTGCGCGCGCCCCATGGCGAAGCGATCGGGCTGCGCCACATCCACGCGCTCGGGTCGCTCGATGGCGACGCGCTGGCGCGGCAACTCGCCTCCCGGCCCGTCTTCGCCTCGGCCGCGCTCTACGAACCCTTTGGCCTCGCCGTGCTCGAAGCGGCCTCGGCGGGTTGCGCGTTGGTTCTGTCGGACATTCCGACATTTCGCGAATTGTGGGACGGCGCCGCTCTCTTCGTCGATCCTCGCGATGCGCAGGGTTTCGCGCGCGCGATCGAGGATCGGATCGCGGATCTGCCCGACCGCATCGATGCCGGCCGCCGCGCCGCCGCGCGCGCCGCCACGTATACGCCGGCGCGCATGGGCGCGCAGATGGCGAGCCTCTATGCCCGTCTTGCGCAGAGGAGCGCTGCATGAACATCGTCTATTTCACGCATTCGCTGCTGTCCTGCTGGAACCATGGCAATGCCCATTTCCTGCGCGGCGTGCTGCGCGAACTCGCCGCCTGCGGCCATCAGGTCCAGGCGTTCGAGCCCGAAGGCAATTGGAGCCTCGCCAATCTGCTTGCCGACCATGGCGACGCGGGGCTCGACGCCTTCCGCCAGGCCTATCCGGACCTGCACACGCGCGGCTATGGCGCCGGGGACGATCTGCTGCAGATGGTCGATGGCGCGGACCTGGTGATCGTCCACGAATGGAACGAGCCCACCCTGGTCGCTGCGCTCGGCCTGCTGCGGCAGGGGAATGCGGGCTTCACCCTGTTGTTCCACGATACCCATCACCGCGCCGTGTCCGATCCCGATGCGATCCGCGCCTTCGACCTGTCGGGCTATGACGGCGTGCTCGCCTTTGGCGAGGCGCTGTCGATCGTCTATCGCCGCTGGGGCTGGGGCGACCGGGTCTGGACCTGGCATGAAGCCGCCGACCTGCGCCACTTTCACCCGCCCGCGGAGGAGACCGACCGCGAAGGATTGGTGTGGATCGGCAATTGGGGCGATGGCGAACGCACCGCAGAGCTGGAGGAGTATCTGCTCCAGCCCGCCGAGCGCGCCGGCCTGCCGCTCGACATTTTCGGCGTGCGCTACCCTACGGAGGCGATTTCCCTTCTGGAGCGCTATGGCGTCGCCTATCATGGGTGGGCGCCCAACGCCCGCGCGCCGGAGATCTTCGCCCGGCATCTGGCGACCATCCATGTCCCGCGCCGCTACTATACGCAGCTGCTGCCCGGCATCCCCACCATTCGCGTGTTCGAAGCGCTGGCCTGCGGCATCCCGCTTTTGTCCGCGCCCTGGGAGGATAGCGAAGCGCTGTTCCGCCCGGGCGAGGACTTCCTTTTTGCCAGGGACGGCGCGGACATGACCCGGCACCTGCGCGCGCTTGCCGCCGACGCGGACCTGCGCACAGCGCTTGTCCGCAGCGGGCTGGAGACTGTCCGCGCTCGCCACAGTTGCGCGCATCGTGCGCGCGAACTGCTCAATATCGTCGCCGGCCTTCGTCAGGACGCCGCGCCCCCCGCCATGGAGCCCGCCGCATGAAAATCGCCTTTTACGGATCCAGCCTCCTCTCCTCCTACTGGAACGGCGCCGCCACCTATTATCGCGGCATTCTGCGCGAACTGGCCGGTCGCGGCCATGACATCCGATTCTATGAACCCGATGCTTTCGACCGGCAGCAGCATCGCGACATCGATCCGCCCGACTGGGCGCGCGTCACCGTCTATCCCGCCACCGTCCAGGGCCTCGCCAGCGTCATGGACGAAGCCGCCGACGCTGATGTCGTGGTCAAGGCGAGCGGCGTGGGCGTGTTCGACGATGAACTGATCGCCGGCGTCATGCAACGCGCCCGTCCCGATGCCCTGCGCATTTTCTGGGATGTCGATGCCGCCGCGACACTGGACGAAATGCGCGCCGATCCCGCGCACGCCGTTCGCGCCATGCTGCCGCAGATCGATCTTGTCCTCACCTATGGCGGCGGCGATCCTGTCGTCTCGGCCTATCGGGCAATGGGCGCGCGCGAATGCATCCCCGTCTATAACGCGCTTGATCCCGACACCCATTTCCCCGTCGCGCCCGATCCGCGCTTCGCCTGCGACCTCGCTTTCCTCGGCAATCGCCTGCCCGACCGGGAAGCGCGGGTGGAGGAATATTTTCTCAAGCCCGCCGCGCTGCTGCCCGACCGCAGCTTCCTGGTTGGCGGCAATGGCTGGGAAAGCAAGGCGATGCCCGCCAATGTCCGCCATCGCGGCCATGTCTACACGGCTGAGCATAATGCCTTCAACTGCACGCCGCTTGCCGTGCTCAACGTCGCGCGCGACAGCATGGCGCAGATCGGCTTCTCGCCCGCCACGCGCGTGTTCGAAGCGGCCGGCGCCGCCGCTTGCCTCATCACCGACGCCTGGGAGGGCATAGAGATGTTCCTGACGCCCGGTAAGGAGGTGCTGGTGGCCCGCGACGGGCAGGATGTCGCCGATCATCTCGCCGCGCTGACGCCCGAACGCGCGCGGCAGATCGGGCAGGCCGCCCGCGCCCGCACCATGCTGGAACATAGCTATGCCCTGCGCGGCGCCCAGGTCGACGCCATCCTCAAGCGTCATGGCGGCCAGGCCGCGCTCCACCAGCCGCGGATGGCGCGCGCATGAAGCTCGTCGTCCTCGGCCTCAGCCTGTCCTCCTCCTGGGGCAATGGCCATGCCACCACCTATCGCGCGCTGCTCTCGGCCTTTGCCGCGCGCGGGCATGACATCCTCTTCCTCGAACGCGACGTGCCCTGGTATGCCCCGCACCGCGACTTGAAGCAGCCCGACTTCTGCCGCCTCGCCTTCTACCAGGATCTCGCCGGGCTCGACGCCTGGCGCGCGGAGATCGCGGCTGCGGACGCGGTCATCGTCGGCTCCTATGTGCCCGATGGCATCGCGGTCGGTGCTTATGTCCAGCGCGAGGCGCGCGGCATCGTCGCCTTCTACGATATCGACACCCCCGTTACCTTGGCGCGGCTGCGCGACTCAGATTGCGACTATCTCTCGCAACCCCTGATCGCCGGCTATGATCTCTACCTCTCCTTCACCGGCGGGCCGACGCTCGACCGGCTGGAGCGGGACTATGGATCGCCCATGGCCCGCGCGCTTTATTGCTCGGTCGACGCCGCCGCCTACCGGCCCGTTCCTGGTCCCAAGCGCTGGGACCTGACCTATCTCGGCACCTACAGCGCCGATCGCCAGCCCACGCTGGAGCGGCTGCTGATCGAACCTGCCCGGCACATGCCCGACAAGCGCTTCTGCGTCGCGGGACCGCAATATCCCGACGACATCGACTGGCCCGCCAATGTCGAGCGGATCGACCATCTGCCGCCAGCCGATCATGCCGCCTTCTATTGCGCGTCGCGCTACACGCTGAACGTCACGCGGGCCGACATGATCGCGGCGGGATGGTCGCCCTCTGTCCGCCTGTTCGAGGCGGCGGCCTGCGGGACGCCGATCATTTCCGACATCTGGCCGGGACTCTCGGACCTGCTGGCGTCCGATCGCGAAATCCTCCTCGCCGACAAGCCGGAACAGATTTGCGCGTGGCTGCATGAGGATCGCTCGGCGGTCGGCGCGGCGGCGCGCGCGCGCATCCTGGCCGAACATACGGCCGACGCCCGCGCGGCGCAGCTGGAACAGCATCTGCAGGCGGCGACCGCCCAATCGGGGGCGGACCGGGTCATCGCGGCCGAGTGAACGATACAGGAAAGGACAGGAAGCCGATGAAGAGCGGACAGAAAACGACATTGGTCGCCGGCGGGGCGGGGTTCATCGGCTCCCATCTCTGCCGCGCGCTGCTGGACCGGGGCGAGCAGGTCCTGTGCCTCGACAATCTGCTGACCGCGCGCGACGGCAATCTCGACGCGCTGGAGCATGAGCGCGGCTTCACCTTCCTGCGCGCCGACATCGTCGATCCGCTGCCCGACGCGGTCCTGCGGCGCCGCGACATCGGCCGCATCTACAATCTCGCCTGCGCCGCGTCCCCGCCGCAATATCAGGCCGATCCCGAACATACGATGCTCACCAACGTCGTGGGGACGGACCGGCTGCTGCGCCTTGCCGAACAGACCGGCGCGCGCTTCCTCCTCACCTCGACCAGCGAAGTCTATGGCGATCCCGAAGCCCATCCGCAGCGCGAGGAATATCGCGGCTGGGTCAACTGCACCGGCCCGCGCGCCTGCTATGACGAAGGCAAACGCGCCGCCGAAGCCATGGCGTTCGATTTCGCGCGGCTGGGCCGCGCCGACGTGCGGGTGGCGCGCATCTTCAACACCTATGGCCCCAATATGCACCCCGATGACGGACGCGTCGTGTCGAACCTGCTCTGCCAGGCTCTGTCGGGCGAGGACATCACCATCTTCGGCGACGGCTCGCAGACGCGCAGCTTCTGCTATGTCTCCGACATGGTCGACGGCCTCATCCGGCTGATGGAATCCGACATGCCCGACCTCGCGCCCGTCAACCTCGGCAATCCGGAGGAATATACGATCCTCCAGCTGGCCGAGCGCATCATTGCCGAAGTGGGCGCCAGCGGCCGCATCGTTCACCAGCCGCTGCCGCAGGATGATCCGCGCCGCCGCCGCCCCGACATCAGCCGCGCCCGCGCGATGCTGGATTGGGAACCGCGCGTGCCGCTGGCGGAGGGATTGCGGCAGACCTGCGCCTATTTCGCGCAGCAGCTGAACGCCGCGCAGCCGACGACCGCTTTTCCGCGCATCGCGCCGGCGGTCGCGGCCGAATAGCAGCGGGCCGACGCCGCTGCTTGCGTCATTCCACCCGCCGCCAGCGATCGTCGAGTTCCAGATAGCCCCCATCGAACCCGCCCACCGCTGCCAGCGCGTCCCAGTCGGGCACCTGCACGTCGCGGCCCTGCACCCGCAGCAGATTGTCCTGCCGCAGCGCGCGGATCACGCGGTTCATATGTACCGGCGTCATGCCCAACGCGTCGGCCAGTTGCGACTGGATGGCGGACAGCTGGAACGCGGTGCGGCTCCCCAGTCCCGCCTTTTCCATGCGCAGGCCGACCTCGCAGAACAGATGGGCGGTGCGCATGCGCGCGTCGCGCCGGCCGACATTCACCACCCATTGCGACAGGATCGACGCATCGGCCACGCAGTCGCGCCAGAAGGCCTCGGCGACCGCGGGATAGGCGCGGACCAGCTCCAGCAATTGCCGATGCGGCACCTTGATGATGGTGAGGCGGCTTGACAGCGCCTGCAGCGCCCATTCCACCTTGGGCAGCATCAGCGAATAGAGATCGCACATATCTCCGGGGATATAGACGGCCGTGATCTGGCGAGTCCCGTCGGGTAACTGCCCGAAGCGCGCGGCCATGCCCGATACGACTAGGCAGGAAAACTCCGTCACTTCGCCCGGGCGCACGATGTCGCGATGGGGCGGGATGTCCACTTCCTGCCCGTCGATCGCCAAAATCGCGCGGCGCTCTTCATCGGTCAGGCGCGATCGTTCGCACAATTTGCGCACAAACAGTTCGAATGCGGGGTGGCTGGGCATGGATGTGGCTCCGATGGCTGTTGGACCGCGGGGCTACATCCCTACAAACCTGACCGACATAGCGGGGTCAGTGCTTGAAATACACGCAGTCGCCGAAGCGAACAACCTTCAGGATTGTCCCATCGCCATCGACGATCTCCAACCGGTGATTGAGGTCGATGGGCATGCCGTGGCGGACATGTTCCGCGATGACATCGCGGGCGTTGCGGATCGCTTCGCGCTCTGCGGCGTCCAGATCGGCGAAATCCTGTCCCTCCTCGTCCAAGACATCGTCGTCGTTGAAGAGGTTCAGATGATAGACGGTCATGGCTGTCCAAAATGCTGACGCGTTGTGCCGGTTCCCATGTAAAGATCAGGCGGCGTGATCGCGATGCCGATCCAGATAGGCAATCACCGCGCCGATATTGTGCCCGACCTGCTCGATCGCATCCTCCAGCTCCTGCCGGCTCGCGCCCAGGCGCTGCGACCAATATTGGGCGTCGAGCGCGCGCTCGCAGCGCACATGCTTGAGATCTGCCGGTGCCGGCGGCGCGACGGTGTGACGGGGAAGGGCTGGCTCCTGCATGGGCTTCAGCTCCCCGGCTCGACATTGACCGGCGGGGCCAGCGGATTGCTGTCCTGCTTGTCCCTGTCGGCCGCCGGATCCTTGTCAGTAACCGGCTCGGCTTCATGATCCGTCGGGCGGTCCTGCTCCTCGCGCGCATCGTCCATGTCGCATCTCCTCCTGGCTTTAGCGCGCCAGTGGGATTTGGGTTCCCGATTCGCCGCTAACCTGCGTCAGCGCCCGGTCTCATCCGCCGCCCATCGTCATGGAAGCTTGGTTCAGGTCGTAAAAGCAACGGTCCAGCAGAATTATTTCTCGTTTAGAACATATGTGAATCCATCCTCACGCACTTTGCGTAGGTTGAACGGCGGGGGGCTTTTCAGGGGAAGCCCATGTTGAGTCAGATCGCAGCGAGCGAAGACCTCGTCTTTTTTCGACCGCATCAGTTTCTGACGCGGGAACATGACCGACCCGAAGCGCTCTATGACATATTGGAGGGCTGGGCCTGTCGTCACCGGCTGCTGCCCGATGGCCGGCGGCAGATCACCGCCCTCTATCTGCCTGGCGACCTGTGCGATCCGATGTGGTCGCTGACGCCCACCTGCCATGAACCGGTGATCGCCCTTACCAATGTGCGCGCCACGCGCAAAAGCCTGGTCGACCCGTCGACGATCGATCGGCACAAGGGGTTTTCGTCGCGCCTCGCCGAAAGCGTGGAGCGGCAGTCGAACTGGCTCGTCAGCCTGGGCCGCAAGACCGCGGTGGAGCGGCTGGCGCATCTGCTGCTCGAATTGTTCGAACGGATGCGGCGGGCGGGCCTCGCTTATGGCCAGCAATGCGCGCTGCCCTTGACTCAGACCGACATTGCCGATGCCACTGGCCTGACCGCCGTTCATGTCAATCGCACGCTGCAATCGATGCGCTCCAAGGGGGTTCTCGAACTCCACTCCAAATGGCTGCGCATCCCCGATCTTGGCGCGCTGCGCGATCTGGCCGCCCTGGGCCCGCATGACGCGCTGTAAGGCGCATCCTGTAAATATTACCAGTGAGTTAGCCTATGTTAGCGTCGGGCCGTAGCGGCTTGGCGCAAGGTGACGCGTCGCCGCCTTTGCGTTCACAGCCGGGCATGGCGGCGGCACCGAATGAGCAGCGCGACCAGACATAGAGCATGACAGCAGCAGGGAATGGGACGAACAGGGGCATGGTCGATCGGCGGCGCCAGCAAGCCGCGCGCGCAGGGGTGCGCCGCGCAGGCGGAATGTCACGATATTCGACACGCCTGATCCCGCGCGCATGACGCCTCAGGAGCCTTTGTTGGCGCCGCTCGTCGCGCGGCTGAGTGGTCGCGCGCCCCTGTCGGCGCAGGATCAGGCGGCGCTGCTGGCGCTGCCCTGCCAGGAACGATCGGTCGAACCGGGCGCCTATGTCGTCAAGGAAGGCGACCTGACGCCGGGCTGGCAGGTCCAATTGGCCGGCGTCGCGCATCGCCACCGCATTTCCGCCGACGGCGCGCGTCATATTGTGGGCATGCATGGCGCGGGCGATTTCCTCAACCTGCCCCTGACGCCGCCAGCTCCGTCCGAAGATTTCGTCCAGGCGCTCACCCCCGTTCGCGTGGCGCTGGTGCCGGTCGACGCCATCCTCGCGCTCAGCCATGGCCGGCTGAGCATCTTCAAGGCGATCTGCGGGGAAATCGCGGCCGACCTGTTGATCTACCGCGCCTGGATCTCCAATGTCGGCCGGCGCGAGGCGCGCGCGCGCATCGCCTATCTGCTGTGCGAACTGGTGATGCGCAGCCATCCCGGAGGCGGATCGGACGGCTGCTCCATCACCCTGCCCATGTCGCAGGTGGAGATTGCCGACGCGACCGGCATCACCACCGTCCATGTCAACCGCACCCTGCGCGCGATGGAGGCGCAGGGGATCATCCGCCGCCAGCGCCGCGACATCATCGTGCCCGACTGGCGTGTGCTCACGCGCATCGCGGAATTCCGCCCGGCGCCCTGGGTCAGCCGTCTGCCGGGCGATCCGTCCGACCGCTAGGCGCTGCGCTCGGGCGCCGGGCCGAGCGCCGCCGCCAGCTCATCCAGCCACAGCCGCGCCGTGCCGTCCGATGGCGCCCGCCAGTCGCCGCGCGGCGACAGCGCGCCCGCCGCCGAAATCTTGGGGCCATTGGGCAGGGCGGACCGCTTGAACTGACTGATCGTGAAGAAGCGATAAAGAAAATTGTCGAGCCACCGCCGGATCGTCGGCAGGTCATAGCTGACCCGGCCCGCCTCGGGATAGCCCGGTGGCCAGCTGCCCTGGTCCGCGTCGCGCCACGCATGCCAGGCAAGGAACGCGACCTTGGACGGCGGCAATCCCTGCCGCACGATATGATGCAGGAAGAAATCGTTGAGCGCATAGGGCCCCACTCGCTCTTCCGTGCTCTGCAGCGCCCCGTGCGCATCGGCGGGCACCAGTTCGGGCGAAATCTCGGTGTTCAGCACGTCGTCCAGCACATGCGCGGCCGTCTCGTCGAACTGGCCGGTCGCGATGCACCAGCGGATCAGGAACTGGATCAGCGTCTTGGGCACGCCGCTATTGACGGCATAATGGCTCATCTGGTCGCCCACGCCATAGGTGCACCAGCCCAGCGCCAGCTCGCTCAGATCTCCTGTGCCCACGACAAAGCCGCCATGCCGGTTCGCCAGTCGGAACAGATAGTCGGTCCGCAGCCCCGCCTGCACATTTTCGAACGTCACGTCATAGACCGGCTCGCCCGCGGCGAAGGGATGCTGCATGTCCGTCAGCATCTGCCGCGCGGCCGGGCGAATGTCGATCTCCTCGCCGCTCACGCCCAGCGCGCGCATCAGCGCCCAGGCATTGTCCTTGGTCCGCTCGCCCGTCGCAAAGCCGGGCATCGTATAGCCAAGGATGGTCGATCGCGGCAGTCCCATACGGTCGCACGCCTTGGCCGCGACGATCAGGGCATGGGTCGAATCCAGCCCGCCCGACACGCCGATGACTAGGTGCCGGCCGGACGTCGCGCGGAACCGCGTGACCAGCCCCTCCACCTGGATGTTGAACGCCTCGTAGCAGTCCGCGTCCAGCTGCTGCGGATCGGCCGGGACGAAGGGGAAGCGGCGCACCGCGCGGCTCAACCCCCGGTCTCCCTCGCGTCGCGCGAAGGGGAAGGGGATGCGCCGGAAACGCCGTTCGGGATGGCCTGCGGCCACCGCGCTGTCGTTGAACGTGCCGTTGCGCATCCGCTCCAGCCGCAGCCGCTGCAGGTCGACATCGGCGTAGAGCAGTTCGGGCGTATCGTCGAACCGCGTCGATTCCGCGATCAGATCGCCCATCTCATGCACCATCGCCTGCCCGTCCCAGGCAAGGTCGGTGGTGCTTTCGCCCGCGCCCGCGGCCGAATAGGCATAGGCCGCGATGCAGCGCGCCGATTGCGACGCCGACAGAAGATGCCGGTCGCGCGCCTTGCCGATGGTGATGTTGGACGCCGACAGGTTGCACAGGATCAGCGCGCCCGCGAGCGCCCCCATGGTGGAGGGCGGCAGCGGCGCCCAATAATCCTCGCATATCTCGGCATGGACGATGAAATCGCGCATCCCTTCGGCGGCGAACAGCAGGTCGGTGCCGAACGGCACGGTCTCGCCGGCCACGGCGATGTCCAGCCCGGTAATGCCTGCGCCCGGTGCAAACCAGCGCTTCTCATAATATTCGCGGTAGTTCGGAAGGAAGCTTTTGGGCACCACGCCCAGCAGCCGCCCGCCCGCGATCGCCAGCGCACAATTATAGATCTGTCCGGCCCGGCGCAGCGGCGCGCCGATCAGCATCATGGGCAGCTCGCCGCTCGCCGCGACGATGCGCCCGATCTCCTGCTCGACCCGGTCCAGCAATGCGTCCTGCAGGTGCAGGTCGTCGATCGCATAGGAGGAGAGGCAAAGTTCGGGGAATAGGACCAGATCCGCGCCGCCCTCCGCCGCCGCGCGCGCCAGCGCCACTATGCCCTCGGCATTGGCGGCGACATCGCCGACGCTGCCCTTGGGCGTCGCGGCGGCGATACGCACCAGCCCCTGGCGGTGCAGGCTCGAAAATCTCTCAATGCTCGTCAACGGCGTCCCTCATCATCTTCAGCGCGATGCGCAACGATCCTATCCGCACCGGCCCGCGGCCGACAGGGCCGAAATGCTCCGCCCGGTGCCGCGGCGTGCCGCCCCGGCGCATGCAGGCGAAATGGACCAGCCCATCCTCCTCGCCGTCGGGCGCCACGCCGGCATAGCCGGTGATGGCGAGCGCGATGTCCGCGCCCGAATATTCCAGCGCGCCGCGGACCATCGCCTTGGCCACCGCTTCGCTGACCGCGCCATGGCGGTCGATCTCGTCCCGCCGCACGCCCAGCATCGCGCTTTTGGCGTCCTCGCTATAGGCGACGAAGCCCCGGTCGAACGCATGGCTGGCGCCTTCCACGTCGGTCAGCAGCGATGCGATCAGCCCGCCGGTGCAGCTTTCGGCGGTCGCCACCTTGATCCCCGCGTCGCAGCACGCCTCCAGCAGGGTGGCGGCGGCGTCCTCCACATCCTGGGGCAATAGCGGCGACAGCGTCTTGGCGTCGCGTTCATGATCCTGGGTCTTCTCGTCATCCATCGCTGGCACATGCTCCTTGGCGAAGTCTCATTATCGGTTCCGCTCCTTTGCCGGTCCATCCTTGTCGCAGTGTAACGACTTGGCCGCCGGGGATTTCCGATCGGCGCCGCGCAAATCCCACTGACGCATGTTAGCTGCCCTTCGTTTTACCGCATCCTGGCGCATGGGCAGGGAACAGGCTTTCGCCTCAACCGCTTGGCAGGGACATTTCGCAGCAAGGGAGCCAGATATGGGCACCGGCCTCACACGCACACAGGAGCAGGATGCGCCGATCACCACGTCCAAGGACAGGGATCGGTCGAACATCGCGGCGGCGCAGCTGGACGCGGCCAAGGGCGACACGCTGGTCGGCAAGACCGTGACGATCAATCGTCCGCGTCAACATCTCTATGATTATTGGCGCACGCTGGAGCAGCTGCCCGCCTTCATGGAGAATGTGGAGCGGATCGAGCCGCTGGGCGGCAACCGCTATCGCTGGACGGTGAAGGCGCCGGCTGGCCGCACCGTCGAATGGGTGGCGGTCATCACCGAGGAAAAGCCCGGCGAAGCGATCGGCTGGACGTCGGAGGAGGATGCCGATGTCGCCAATAGCGGCCGCGTCGAATTTCGCGACGCGCCGGGCGGCCGCGGCACATGGGTCACTGCGACCCTGCTCTACGATCCGCCCGCCGGCATCGTGGGCAAGGTGATCGCCAAGCTGTTCCAGCGCGAACCGGCGATCCAGGTTCGCCGCGATCTTCGCCGCTTCAAGCAACTGATGGAAACGGGGGAGGTGGCGACCGGCGCCTGGACCCAGGCGCAACGGGCCGAGGAGATGAATTGATGCGCGCACTGACATGGCATGGCAAGCATGACGTCCGGGTCGACAGCGTGCCCGATCCCGAAATCCTGAACCCGCGCGATGCGATCATCCGCATCACCTCCACCGCCATTTGCGGGTCCGACCTGCATCTCTATGACGGCTATATCCCGTCGATGAAGGCGGGCGACATATTGGGCCATGAATTCATGGGCGAAGTGGTGGAAACGGGCTCCGGCTCCACCCTGCGCAAGGGGCAGCGCGTGGTCGTGCCATTCACCATTTCCTGCGGCGCCTGCTTCCATTGTTCGAAACATCAATATTCCGCCTGCGACAATGGGTTGCCCGCCGACAATCAGGACATCGCCCAGGCCGCCTATGGCCAGCCCATGGCCGGGCTCTTCGGCTACAGCCACATGACCGGCGGCTATGCCGGGGGGCAGGCCGAATATGTGCGCGTGCCTTTCTCCGACGTCGGGCCGATCGTCATCCCCGACGGGGTGGAGGACGACAAGGTATTGTTCCTCTCGGACATCCTGCCCACCGGATGGCAGGCGGCCGAATATGCGCAGATCGAACCGGGCGACACGGTGGCGGTCTGGGGCTGCGGTCCGGTCGGGCTGTTCGCCGTCCAGTCCGCCTTTCTCATGGGCGCCGAACGCGTGATCGCGATCGACCATTTTCCGCATCGGCTCGACCTCGCCAGGCGTTTCGGCGCGGAGACGATCAATTTCGAGGAGACCAGGACCTATGAGGCGCTGCTGGAAATGACCGGCGGCATCGGGCCGGACGCCTGTATCGACGCGGTGGGCCTGGAAGCGCACGGCTTCTTCGCCGACAATGTCTGGGACCAGATCAAGGTTTCGACCTTCACCGGCACCGATCGCACCCATTCCATCCGCCAGGCGATCCTCGCCTGCCGCAAGGGCGGGCGCGTGTCCATGCCCGCCGTCTATGGCGGCTTCGTCGACAAATTCCCGCTCGGCGCGTTCATGGAAAAGGGGCTGACGCTCAAGACCGGCCAGACCCATGTGCAGCATTATATGCCCGCCCTGCTCAACGCGATCATGGAAGGAAAGATCGACACCACCTTCCTCATTTCGCACCGCATGCCGCTCGAGCAGGCGCCCGAAGGCTATCGCATGTTCCACGACAAGCAGAATGAAGTGACCAAGATTGTGCTGAAACCCGGCATGGATTTGCCCCAGGCCGCCTGAAAGAGAGAAAGAGGAGAAGCAGGATGAAGATGATGCCCCTGGCGCTGGCGCTGCCGGCCCTTGCGCTGGCCGCCTGCCAGCAACAGCCCGCCAACGAAGCCGCCGCCGACAATGGCGCGATGATGGGCGGCAACGACATGATGATGGCCGGCAACAATGCCAGCGCGATGGCGCCGGCCGCTCCGGCTGCCGCGCCCACCGATGCCGCCGGCTATATCGCCCAGGCTGGCGCCGGCGACCTGTTCGAAATCGAATCCTCCAAGGTGGCGCTCGAAAAGAGCCAGACCAAGGCGGTGCGCGATTTCGCCCAGATGATGATCGACCAGCATCAGAAATCGACCGCCGACGTCAAGGCCGCGGCGCAGAAGGCGGGCCTCACCGTGCCGCCGCCCAAGCTGATGCCCAATCAGCAGCAGATGCTGGACGAGATCAAGGCGGCCGATGCGGCAAGCATCGACAGCGTCTATCTCCGGCATCAGCGGACCGCGCATGAAGCGGCGCTCGCCCTGCATCAGGGCTATGCCCGCGACGGCGACACGCCTGCCCTCAAGCAGACCGCCGGCGCCATCGCCCCCGTGGTGCAGGAGCATATCGACCATCTCGCCAGCATGCCCTCGGCGTGAGGCGGGACATGAGGCCCCTTGCGATCGTCACCGGCGCATCGACCGGCATCGGCTTTGAACTGGCGCATATCGCGGCGCGGGAAGGCTATGACCTTCTCGTCGTCGCGGACGAACCGCTGATCGACGCCGCCGCCGACGATCTGCGCCGCCATGGCGGCGACGTCCGATCGGTCGAGGCTGACCTTGCCACGCTGGACGGCGTTGACCAGCTGCTGGCGGCGGCGGGCAACCGCCCCGTCGACCTGCTCTGCGCCAATGCCGGCACCGGCACGGGTCATGCCTTCCTGGAACAGGATGTCGCCCTGTGGCGGCGATCGATCGACACCAACATCACCGGCACCGTCTATCTGCTGCAAAAGCTGTTGCGGGCGATGGTGGCGCGCAACGCGGGCAAGGTGCTCATCACCGGGTCGATCGCCGGCTTCATCCCGGGCAGCTTCAACGCGGTCTACAACAGCACCAAATCCTTCATCAACAATTTCGCCGACGCGATCCGCGACGAGCTGAAGGATGCGGATGGCGTGACCATCACCACGCTGATGCCCGGCGCGACCGATACCGAATTCTTCGCTCGCGCCGGCATGCTCGATACCGATGTCGGCACGCGCGAGAAGGCGGACCCGGCGAAGGTGGCGCAGGATGGCTGGGACGCGCTGATGAAAGGGGAGGCGCATATCGTCTCCGGCTGGAAAAACAAGCTTCAGGCGGCCGCCGCTCATGTGACGCCGGCAGCGATCCTGGCGCAGCAGCATCGGGCCATGGCGGAGCCTGGCACGGCCGATCCGGAAAAGGAGGATTAACGATGTCGGAAAAGAAAGTGACCGATGGCGACATGGCCAGCACGCCGAACGGGCCGATGGGCGACACGCTCCCCGGCCATGAAAAGGCCGATCCCCGCACCTCGGCGGCCATCCGCCCGAGGATGTGGAGGACCGGCCCAATGTCGGCCAGGTGAAGCCCGAGGATTATCCCGATCAGGCTTGAGCCTCAGCCTTGCGGTGAAGAGGGCGCGGCCGCCGCTGCGCCCTCCAGCAATATCGCGTCGATCTGGCGCAGCATCGCGTCGAACTGCGCGATCTCGGCAGCGCTGAAGCGGCTGAAAATCTGCTTCTCCAGCGCCAGCGCCTTGGGCACGATAGCGCTGTAGAGCGCCTTGCCCTCGGCGCTCAGCGTCAACAGATGCGACCGCTGGTCCGCCTCATGGGGCCGCCGCTCCAGCAGCGCGCGCGCGATCAGGCTGGCGGCCGCGCGACTCACCGTCACCTTGTCCATCCGCGTCTTGAGCCCGATCGCCTGCTGCGTCACGCCCTGCGGGCTTTCGGCGACCACGGCGATCACCCGCCATTCGGCAATCCGCAGCCCGAACGCCTGCTCATAGGCGCTCGCCACCGTCTCGCTTACCAGATTGGTGGTGAAGGACAGGCGGTAGGGCAGGAAATCGTCGAGCCGCAGGGAGTGCTTGGTCATGGCCGATAGTATCATTTGACACCAGTTGCGCAACGGCTATGCTGGTTGCAAATGAAACTATAGGAGAGGGCGATGCCGCGCTTGTCTGCCCAGGAGGATGGCGGCGACCCGCCGGCGATGATGCCCGGCTTCGCCAATCATTTCGTGACGGAGGCTGTGGCCGGCGCTGTGCCGGTCGGCCGCAACTCGCCCCAGTCCACGCCCTTCGGCCTCTATGCCGAACAGCTGTCCGGCACGGCCTTCACCGCGCCGCGTGCGGACAATCGCCGCAGCTGGCTTTATCGCCTTCGCCCGACCGCCCAGCATCGCGCCTATGCCCCCTATGCCGGAGCGCCTCGTCTCGCCACTGCGCCCTTCACCGACCTGCCGCCCTCTCCCAACCGGCTGCGCTGGGACCCTTTGCCCATGCCGCAGGACCCAACGGATTTCCTCGACGGGCTCGTGACTTATGGCGGTAATGGCGATGTCGCCGCATCTGTCGGCTTCGCTGTCCATCTCTATGCCTGCAACCGGCCGATGGAGCGCCGCGTGTTCTTCAACGCCGATGGCGAGATGCTCATCGTGCCGCAGCAGGGAACGCTGCGCCTTATCACCGAAATGGGCAGGATCGACCTCGCGCCGCAGCAGGTCGCGCTGGTCCCGCGCGGCGTCCGCTTCCGCGTCGCGTCGCAGGAAGGCGAGGCGCGCGGCTATGTCTGCGAAAACTACGGCGCCCCCTTTCGCTTGCCCGAACTCGGGCCGATCGGCGCCAACGGGCTCGCCAATGTCCGCGATTTCGAAACGCCAGTCGCCTGGTTCGAGGATGTCGACCAGCCGGTTGAACTGATCCAGAAATTCCAGGGCGGCCTTTGGTCGACCAGCCTGCCGCACTCGCCCTTCGATGTCGTCGGCTGGCACGGCAATCTCGCGCCCTGCCGCTATGACCTGCGCCGCTTCAACACGATCAACACGGTCAGCTACGACCATCCCGATCCCTCCATCTTCACCGTGCTGACCAGCCCCAGCGATACGCCCGGCCTCGCCAATTGCGACTTCGTCATCTTCCCGCCGCGCTGGATGGTGGCGGAGGACACGTTCCGCCCGCCCTGGTTCCACCGCAACGTCATGAGCGAGTTTATGGGCCTGATTACCGGCGTCTATGATGCCAAGGCCGGCGGCTTCGCGCCCGGCGGCGCCTCGCTGCACAACCAGATGGCGAGCCACGGTCCCGATCGCGCCAGCTATGACGCCGCGATCGCTGCGCCGCTCGCTCCGCACAAGATCGACGCCACCATGGCCTTCATGTTCGAAGGCCGCTTGCCCCTGCGTCCCACGCGCTTCGCTGCCGAAGCGGACTTCGCGCAACGGGATTATGACGAATGCTGGTCGGGCTTCCGCAAGGCGCGCCTGCCCGACAGAGAGGACAAGGCATGACCCTGACGGACGAAACCCACGCGATCGACCTGACCTGCTGGGTCGAGGGCGCAGATAGCCATCCGGACTTTCCGGTGCAGAACCTGCCGCTGGGCATCTTCTCGCCGCCGCGGGCTGGGCCGCGCCCCGGCGTCGCGATCGGTGACTGGATCCTCGACCTTGGCGCCATTGCCGATCATCTGCCCGACGCCGTGCGCCCGATGCTCAGCGAAGATCGTCTCAATCGGCTGCTCGCTTTGCCGTCCGCCGATCGGCGCGCGCTGCGCCAGAGCCTCTCGGGCCTGCTCTGCGACCCGACGGCGCAACCGGCGCTGTCGCCCGCGCTGCACCGCGCCGATGATTGCACCCTGCATCTGCCCGCGCGGATCGGCGACTATAGCGACTTCTATGTCGGCATCCATCACGCGACCAATGTCGGCACGCTCTTCCGCCCCGACAATCCGCTGCTGCCCAATTACAAATATGTGCCGATCGGCTATCATGGCCGCGCCTCCTCGGTGCGCCCGTCCGGCATCGCGGTCGTTCGCCCCAGCGGCCAGTCCAGGGCGCCCGATGCTACCGAACCCCGTTTCGGCCCGACCGCGCGTCTCGATTATGAACTGGAACTGGGTGTTTGGATCGGGGAGGGCAATGCCCTAGGCGATCCTGTCCCGATCGATCGGGCGGCGGATCATATCGCCGGCTTCTGCCTGCTCAACGACTGGTCCGCGCGGGACTTCCAGGCATGGGAATATGTGCCGCTCGGCCCCTTCCTCGCCAAGAGCTTCCATTCGACCATATCGCCCTGGGTGGTGACGCCTGAAGCGCTGGCGCCCTTCCGCATGCCCCAGCCGCCACGCGCCCAAGGCGATCCCCCGCCTTTGCCCTATCTGTTCGACCCGCAGGACCAGGCGCAGGGCGCTCTGGCCGTCGATCTTGGCGTCTTCCTGTCGACCGCGCGCATGCGCGAGGCCGGCCTGCCGCCGTTCCGCCTCAGCACCGGCACGGCCACCGCCATGTATTGGACCGCCGCGCAGATCGTCACGCACCATGCTTCCAATGGCTGCAATCTGAACCCCGGCGATCTGCTCGGCACCGGCACGCTCTCGGGTTCCGATCGCGATTCGCTGGGCAGCCTGCTGGAAATAACGCGTGGCGGTGAGGCGCCGGTGGACCTGCCATCGGGCGAGCGCCGCACATTCCTGGAGGATGGCGATGAGGTGAGCCTGGACGCGCGCGCCCATCGCGACGGCTTCGCCTCGATCGGCTTTGGCGAATGCCGCGCGCGCATCGTGCCGGCGCGCGCATGAGAAAATGGCCCCGCCAGCGATAAGCCGGCGGAGCCGAGGTTCAGGGAGGGTCACTCCAAAGGGGGAGGGAGTGACTGATGAGACAATAGCCAATGGTCATGAATGTTCCATGACTGAAGGCGCATGACCTCTTAGCCGTCACGCTCCGACCGGATCGCCCGCCGACGGGTGCGCCATGCAGGCCAGCGTTCCGGCCAGCACCAGCCCGCCCGCCAAGAGCAGCGGCGTCACCAGGCCGCCACGCATCACCAGCGCAGCCCCGACGGCTGCGCCAAGGCCGATGGCGACGACGCTGCCGACGCGTCGTCCCCAATTGGGATTGCCCCCGCCCGCCAGCCGTGAATCCGCGGCCAGGCCCGTGATCGTCAGCGTCAGCACCGTGGTCGTCAGGTCCGGCACCTTGAGCTGTCGGATCGTCGCATTGCGAAATCCCATGGCGATCGCGGTCAGCGCGATGATCGCATATAGCCGCCCATCCGGTGACGGCAACGCGGGATCAAAGCTAATCGCCACGGCCGCCGCGATCCAGAGCAGCCCCGCCTCCACCAGCGCCGCGACCAGCAGCCAACGGCGCATCGGCAGCCCTTCATGGCCCTTGCCGACCCGTCCAGCGACCAGCGCGCCGGCCATGAAGGCCAGGATCGCCACGACGTAGGAAAGCGGCGCGAACCCCGGGGTGCCTGCGGCGGCGAAGCCTAGGAACACGATGTTGCCGGTCATGTTGGCGGTAAATACCTTGCCAAGCCCCAGCACGCTGATCGCATCGACCAGGCCGGTTGAGACCGACAGCAGCAGGAGCAGCCAGGGGAGCGGGGTTGCCGGGCGCGTCATCGTCACACTGCCCAGCAGCCGCAGCCGAGCGCGCCCCAGAAGCTCTGGACATCGGCTGCCGGCACATCCGCTCCCAGCGCTGCGGCATGGTCATGGCCATGGACGCCGCAGGCGGAATGACACCCGCAGGCCGACGCCATCGTCTGCGCGGTCTCGCCCCGCCGATAAGTGCCGCCAAAGGTCGCCACCGGCGACCATTCGGGCATCGGCTTGGGTGCTGCCGGCGCGATCGGCGCATAATCGCCCTCGCCATAGACGATCTTGCCGCCCAGCAGGGTCAGGACCGATCGCAGATGTGCGATCGCTTCTTCGGGCACGGCGAAATAATCGTCGGACAGCAGCGCCAGGTCGGCCAGTTGCCCGGCCTTGATCTGCCCCTTCTTGCCGACCTCGTTGGAAAACCACGTATTCTTCTCGGTCCACAGCCGCAGCGCGGTCTCGCGATCCAGCCGATTGCGCACCGGATATAGCGCTAGCCCGCCGACCGTCTTCGACGTCACCAGCCAGCTGAGCGACACCCAGGGATTATAGCTGGCGACTCGCGTCGCGTCGGTGCCTGCGCCCACCGGCACGCCGGCGTCCATCATCCGCATGATCGGCGGGGTCGCCTCGGCCGCCTTGGCCCCGTAGCGCTCGACAAAATATTCACCCTGGAACGCCATGCGGTGCTGCACCGCTATGCCGCCGCCCAGCGCGGCGATCCGGTCGATATTGCGTTCGCTGATCGTCTCGGCATGGTCGAAGAACCAGTTGAGGCCGGTCAGCGGGATGTCGCGATGGACTTTTTCGAACACGTCCAGCGCGCGGCCGATCGTTTGGTCATAGGTGGCGTGCAGCCGCCAGGGCCAGCGCCGCTCGGCGAGCAGGCGGATCACCGGTTCCAGATCGCCTTCCATCTGCGGCGGCATGTCGGGGCGGGCGACGCGGAAATCCTCGAAATCGGCGGCCGAATAGACCAGCATCTCGCCCGCGCCATTGAGACGATAAGTATCGTCGCCGTCCCCCGGCTTGATCTGCGTCGACCAGGTGGCGAAGTCCTTCAGCTCTTCCTTCGGCTTTTGCGTGAAGAGATTATAGGCGATGCGCAATGTCAGCTCGCCATCCTTGTGCAGCTTGTCGATGACGGCATAGTCATCGGGATAATTTTGCGAGCCTCCGCCCGCATCGATCACGCTGGTGACGCCCAGGCTGTTGAGCTCGCGCATGAAATGCTTGGTGCTGTTCAATTGATAGTCCGGCGGCAGCTTGGGCCCCTTGGCCAGCGTCGCATACAGGATCGTCGCATTGGGCTGCGCCAGCAGCAGGCCGGTAGGACTGCCCTGCGCATCGCGGACGATCTCGCCGCCCGGCGGATTGGGCGTATCCTTGCCATAGCCGACCGCGCGCAGCGCCGCCGCGTTCAGCAAGGCGCGATCATAGAGGTGCAGGATGAACACCGGCGTTTCGGGCGCCGCGGCGTTGATCTCGTCCAGCGTCGGCAGCCGCTTTTCGGCGAACTGATGCTCGGTAAAGCCGCCGACCACGCGCACCCATTGCGGCGGCGGCGTATTTTCCGCCTGACGCTTCAGCATCGCCATGGCCTCGACCAGGCTCGGCACGCCTTCCCAGCGCAGCTCCATATTATAGTTGAGTCCGCCGCGAATCACATGGATGTGGCTGTCGATCAGGCCAGGGATCGCTCGCCGACCCTTGGCGTCGATCACCTGCGCGTCCGGCGCGGCGGCGGCGCGCACCGCCGCTTCGGATCCGACCATCAGGAATTTGCCGTCGCGGATGGCGACGGCCTGCGCCACCGGATTTTCCCGGTCCAGCGTCGTCACCTTGGCGTTGATGAGGATCAGGTCCTTTGGCGGCATGGCAAAACTCTCCGAAGCGGTGAGGAAAGCGGTGGTGGCGGCGCTGGCGAGCGCTTGGCGGCGTGTGATCATGGGGCTGGCTCCGTCGGGCGGGCAAGGGGGGAGCGCGGTCGCGCCGGCTCCCCGCCACGCTCAGCTCTGGATGAAGGCGAGGATGTCGGCGTTCAGCACGTCGGCATTCACCGTCAGCATCCCGTGCGAATAGTCCTCGTAGATCTTCAGCGTCGCGTCGGGCAGGATCTCCGCCTGCAGCACGCCCGCATTCTTGTAGGGCACGACCTGGTCGTCGTCGCCATGCAGGACCAGCGTCGGCACGGTCATTGCCTTCAGGTCATCGGTCTGGTCGGTTTCGGAAAAGGCCTTGATGCCGTGATAATGGGCCAGCGCGCTACCCATCATGCCCTGCCGCCACCAATTGTCGATCACCCCCGGCTTCACGTCCGCGCCCTCGCGATTGAAGCCGTAGAAGGGCCCGGCCGCGACGTCGCGGAAGAATTGCGCGCGGTTGGCCGCCAGCGCCGCGCGGAAGCCGTCGAAAACCTCGATCGGTAGGCCGCCGGGATAGCGGTCGGTTTTCACCATGATCGGCGGCACCGCGCTCACCAACACCGCCTTGGCGACGCGCCCCTGCGGAATGCCGTGACGTGCGACATAGGCCGCCACTTCGCCGCCGCCGGTCGAATGGCCGATATGGATGGCGTTGCGCAGGTCCAGCTGCTCGGCGACCGCGGCCGCGTCGGCGGCATAATGCGCCATGTCATGGCCGGCATCGACCTGAGCGGAGCGGCCATGGCCGCGACGGTCATGGGCGACGACGCGATAGCCCTTCGACAGGAAGAACAGCATCTGCGCGTCCCAGTCGTCCGACGACAGCGGCCAGCCATGGTGGAACATGATCGGCTGGGCATCCTTGCTGCCCCAGTCCTTGTAGAAGATGTCAACGCCGTCCTTGGTGGTGATGAAGTTGCTCATGAGAAAAGTCCTTCGGCCTCGAAAACATGGGATAAGGGACGGGATATCGGATCAGTGTCCGCCCTCGGCGGCGTTGAACATGCTCTTGGCGTAGGTGATGCCCAGGCCATAGGCGCCGCCCCACTGACGCGCGATGCCGGTGGTGAGGTCATAGGTGTCGCCTCGCGCCCAGTCGCGCTGCAGTTCCAGCAGATATTGCAGGGCGGTGATCGGGCGCGCGCCCGCCTGGATCATGCGAGTGACGGCGCGCTCATGCGCTTCTTCCGAAATGTCGCCGCTGGCATCCGTGATGACATAGACCTCGAAACCCTGCCCCAGCGCCGACAGCACCGGGCCGACGATGCACACGCTGGTCCACAGGCCCGCAAAGACCAGGCGATCCTTGCCGATGCGATTGACCTCGTCGATGACCGCGGCATCCTCCCATGTGTTCATGCTGGTGCGGTCCAGCATCGGCTGGCCCGGGAAGGCGTCCGTGACTTCGCTGAACATCGGGCCGGAAAAGCTCTTTTCGGCGACGGTGGTCAGGATGGTGGGAACCTGGAAGCCGGCGGCGGCATTGGCCACCAGCGCGGCATTGTTGCGCAGCAGTTCGGGCGCGATGGACTTGGTGGCGAAGGCCATTTGCGACTGGAAATCGATCAGCACCAGCGCATGGTCGGCGGGCGAAAGCAGCGCCTTGGCGGGCGTCGGGGTGGCGGTGATGGACATGGGTACACTCCTTCCTGAACCTTGTTCGCCCAGCCATCTGGGCTGATGAAACGTGTAAGCCGACATGATTATGCGAAAACAGACACATAAGATTGTGGAATATGTTCTAGAAAATCGAACAGATATGATTTTGTCATTCCCGCGACCGGGAGCGTGAATATCATGAAAATGGCCGGTGTCTCATCGCGAAACGACGCCGCGCGCCATTGTCAGCGCGCCTGCGCTTTGCGATGCATGATGCATGATCGACCCCCGCGCCCTGCGCATGTTCCTGGCGGTGTGCCGCGCCAATTCCATCAGCGGCGGCGCGCGCCTGCTCAACATTTCGCAGCCGTCCGTCTCCAGCGCGATCGCGCAGCTGGAACAGGCGGTGGGCGCGCAGCTCTTCGCCCGATCGCGCACCGGCATCAGCCTGACGGCGGAAGGCGAAATGCTGCTGCGCCGCGCGGAAACCGTCGACAGCGTGCTGCGGGAGGCGGAGGAGGAAATGCGGCTCGCGCGCAAGGGCGTTACCGGGCCGTTGCGGGTCGGCGGCACGCCGGGCGCTCTCGTCAGCCTGCTGCCTGCCGCGGTGCGGCAGCTGGAGGACCGGGTCGGCCGCTTCACCCTTCATGTCGTGGAGCGCGCGGACCATGATCTGGCGACCCTGTTGCGCAATGGCGAGATCGAGCTCGCCTTCGTCACCACGGGAATCGAGGCGCCGCCGGACGATCTGGAGGAAATGACCTGCTCGCAGGATCCCTTCGCTCTGATCGTGGGCCGCCGCAACGATCATCTGCCTTCCGAATTGTCGTTGCGCGACATGGGCGCGATGCGCTGGGTCCTGCCCGAAGCGCGGGGCGCTTTCCGGCGGCAGATCGACGCGCTCTTCATGGCGGCCGACGTGCCGGTGCCGCAGGACGCGATACGCTGCGACTCGCTGCTGACGACCAAGGCGATCGTGCGGGGCAGTGGCCGCGTCACCATCCTGCCGATGCAGGTCGCCTCCGCCGAATTGTCGATCGGCGTGCTGCGCGCGATCAGCATCCGCGAATCCGTCTTTCCCCGCAGCATCGGGGTCAGGCGCATGGCCGGCGGCCGGTTGACGCGCCTGGGCGAAGCGCTGCTGGAAACCTTGATCCATAGTTCCAGCCTATGATGTTCCCAAAAATCATTATTTTTCTTGGGATGAAAAACAACTCATAAGCTGTCTCGACAAGAAGGACGGGAGAGGAGAGGGCCATGCGGCAACTGATCCATAATTGCATGATCTTCGATGGAACGGGCAGCGCATCCGTCGCTGGCGCCGTCCTGATCGAGGATGACCGGATCGCCGCCATCCTTCCCGCAGACGCAGCCATCACCGATGTCCATGCCGACAGCGTCATCGATGGACAGGGCGCAACGCTGATGCCCGGCATGGTGGACGCGCATACCCATCTGACCTGGGGCAGCTCGGTCGAGAAAATCTACCACCAGTTCATTCTGCCGCCTGAGGAACTGAAGGTCGCGGCCTGGCGCAACGCCCGGGTGCTGCTCGACCATGGCTTCACCAGCCTCTATTCCGCCGGCGCGCTTTGCGACCGGATCGAACCCGAACTTGCCCGGGCGATCGAAGCGGGCGAAACACCGGGGCCGCGCTTCATCCCCTCGACCATCGAGCGCAGCCCCGAAGGCGGTGAGGGGGTCGAAACGGGAGACGTCTTCAACGGCCGCGGACCCGACGCGATGCGCGCCTTCGTCGCCTATTGCGCTGCCGAAGGGGTCAAGTCGCTCAAGCTCGTCATCTCGGGCGAGGATGCGCTCAAGCCCGGCACATCGGGCGACGTCCTCTACACCGACGAGGAAATGGAGGCGGCGGGTAAGGCGGCGCGCGAAGCCGGCCTCTGGATTGTCACGCATGCTTATTCGCCCCGCGCCATCACCCTTGCGCTCGAAGCGGGCGCGCGTGTTCTCTATCACTGCTCCTATGCCGACGATGCCGCGATCGACGCGATGGCGGCGAAGAAGGACGAGATTTTCTATGCGCCCGGCCCTGGCGTGTCGGTCGGCGCGCTCGAGGCCAATCCGCCGCCGCACATCGACATGAGCGCGATGAAGGCCAGCGCCGCGGAACGGATCGCGCTCGAAAAGGCGCTGGTCCCTAAGCTCAGGGCGCGGGGGGTGCGCATCCTGATCGGCGGCGACTATGGCTTCCCCTTCAACCCCAATGGCCGCAACGCCCGCGATCTGGAGCATTTCGTCACTCTCTACGGCTATACACCCGCCGAGGCGCTGAGCGCCGCGACCATGCTGGGCGGCCAGCTGATGGGGCTGGAGGCGGGACAGGTGAAGCCGGGCTATCTCGCCGACCTGCTGCTGGTGGCGGGCGACCCGACCAGCGACGTGCGCATCCTGCAGGATCGGGACAATATCAAGATGATCATGCTGGGCGGACGGATGCACAAATCACCCGCGCTCCAGCCCGTGGCCGCCTGACCGGAAAGACGCTTTCATGTTTGACGTTGCGATCATCGGCTGCGGGCCGGTGGGGGCCTTTGCGGCCAATCTCCTTGGAAAATCCGGCCTGTCGGTCCTGGTGATCGAGCAGGAAGCCCATCCCTATCCGCTGCCGCGCGCGGTGCATCTCGACCATGAAATGATGCGCCTGTTCCAGTCGGCGGGCGTGATCGACCGTGTCGCCGCGGACATGCGCGACACCGAAGGGCATCTTCATGTCGGCGCGGATCATGGCGTCATCCGCTACATGGGCACGGTTGGGCGCGCGCGCCCCTTCAGCTGGTCGAACGACTATTTCTTCTACCAGCCCGAACTCGAACAGCATCTGCGCGATGCGCTCGGCGCCTATCCCCGCCTATCTGTCCGGTTCGGTGTCGGCTTCGAAGGACTGGAGCAGGATGGCGAAACCGTCACGCTGCGCCTGTCCGACGGCGAGCGGGCGCAGGCGCGCTATGTTATCGCCTGCGACGGCGCGCGCAGCGCCGTGCGCAAGGCGCTGAGCATCCGCCTAGACGATCTGGATTTCGAGGAACCCTGGCTGGTGGTCGACGCCGAAGTGGACGGACCGGTCCGCTTCCCCGATCTGTGGGGCGTGCCGCCGGAGGCCGACCTGCAGAAATTGTCCGTCATGATGTGCGACCCGCGCCGCCCGGCCACGATCGTGCCGGGGCGCGGCAATCACCGCCGCTGGGAATTCATGCTGCTGCCGGGCGAGGACGATCGGGCGATGATGCAGCCCGACAAGGTCGCGGCCTTGGTCGAACCCTATCTCTCCGGGGTTCCGCACAAGGTGGTGCGCGCGGCGACCTATCGTTTCCACGGTCTGATCGCCGAGCGGTGGCGGCAGGGCGGCGTCTTTCTGGCCGGCGATGCCGCGCACCAGACGCCGCCCTTTTTCGGGCAGGGCATGTGCCATGGGCTTCGCGATGTCGCCAATCTGGCCTGGAAGCTGGAACTGGTGCTGAGCGGCCGCGCCCCCGACGCGCTGCTCGACAGCTATCAGCCCGAGCGCGACCCGCATGTCCGCGCCGTCATCTCCGCTGCCGTCGGCGCCGGCCGCTATATCTGCATGCTCGATGTCCAGGCTGCCGCCGATCGGGACTCGTCCATGCGCGAAGCGGCGAAGGGTGCGCAGCATGGCACCGCCGCCGACCTCATCCCGCCGATCGCGGCCGGCATCGTCGCCACCGACACGCCGGGTGCGGGCGAACGCTTCATCCAGCCGCGGGTGGGCGACCGGCTGCTTGACGATGTGACCGGCGGCGGCTGGCGCCTCTTCACGCGTTGGTCGCTCGCTCGCGATCAGGTCACCCTGATTAATCCCGCCACGCTGGACGATGGGGGCGCGATCGCCGCCTGGCTGGCCGCGCGCGATGTCGACGCGGTGCTCGTCCGCCCCGATCATTATGTGTTCGGCACCAGCCGCGGCGCGCAGGGCGCTGCCGACCTTGTCGCTCGCCGAGACGCCCTGATCGCCGGAACAACCCCGCAGGAGATTGCCGCATGAGCCTCAGCCTCGCCCAGGCGCGTACCATCATCGACGCCGCCCTTGCCCAGGGCCGGACCGAAGGCGCGCAGCCGCTCGCCATCGTCATTCTCGACGCCGGTGCGCATCCCGTGGCCATGGTGCGCGAAGATGGCGCCAGCCTGTTCCGCTTCGACATCGCCAAGGCCAAGGCCGCAGGAGCGCTGGGCATGGGCGCCGACACGCGCATCCTGGCGACGCGCGCCGCCGCCAACCCCGTCTTTTTTCAAAGCGTCGCAGCCGCCACCGGCCGCCTGGCTCTGTCCCCCGGCGGCGTCCTGATCCGTGATGCCGATGGCGCAGCCCGCGGGGCGGTGATCGGCGCCGTGGGCATCAGCGGCGATACGGGCGACTGCGACGAAGCCTGCGCCCTGGCCGGCATCCGCGCCGCCGGCCTTTCCCATGGAGATATGCAATGAAACTGCGCAGCATCGAACTGGCGCTGCCCCATGCCGGGGAAGCCGCGGCGTTCCTGACCGACATCTGGGGCATGGCGCCTGCGGGCGTCGAGGGTGACACGCATTATCTGCGTGGATCGGGCGGCTTCCCCTATTTGGTCGCGCTTGCGGAATCGGCGGACGCCCATGTGCGCTCCACCACCTTCGTCTGCTCGGCCGAGCGACTGGAGACGCTCAAGCGCAGCGTAGCCGCCGCTGGCCTTCCCGCCACGCCGACAGTCTCGCAGGATCCGGGCGGCGGGCATGGCATCATCGTCGAACTGGCCGAAGGCGAATTGCTGCGCTTCCTCACCGATGCGCAGGATGTCGCGCCGATCGAGGGTCGGGACCTGCCGGTCAAGCTGACGCACGTCGTCTTCAACAGCGCCGACGCCGAAGCGACCGGGGATCTGGCGGAACGGGCGCTGGGCTTCCGCGTATCCGACCGGACCAAGGGCATGGTCTTCGTGCGCTGCAACGACTCCCATCACAGCACTGCCTTCGCCCGAGCGGGCTTCGCTTCGCTCAATCACATCGCCTTTGAAATGGCGGACATGGACGCGGTTATGCGCGGCATCGGTCGCCTGCGCGACCAGAATATGGCGCCCGCCTGGGGGCCCGGCCGCCATGGCCCCGGCGCCAATGTGTTCGCCTATTTCATTGCCCCCTTCGGCCCCGTCATCGAATTCTCCACCGCCGTGGAAAAGGTGCCGGAGGATTATCAGCCCGGCGCGCCCGAGGATTGGACCTGGCCCGAAGGCCGGATCGACCAATGGGGCATGTCCGACAAGGATTTCGCCGGCCTGCGCGCCGCCGAAGAGAAGTTCCGCCATCGCCGCGACTGGGAGCCCCAGCCGCTAGACATCCTGTCAGAGGAAAATCACTAATGCGTTATGTCAGCTTCCGCCGCCCGGACGGCACGCCCAGCTTCGGCCGTCTGGATGGCGAAACGATCGTCGAACTGGCGACCGACGCGACACCCAGCCTCAAGGCCGCGCTGACCGACGGTAGCCTGGCGACGCTGCCGGACGGCGCTTCCTTCGCCGCCGCCGACATCGTGCTGCTGCCGGTCATTCCCGACCCTGCCAAAATCCTGTGCGTCGGCCTCAACTATGCCGAGCATGTCAAGGAAACCGGTCGCGAGCAGAAGGCGCATCCGGCCATCTTCGTGCGCTATGCCGACAGCCTGGTCGCCGATGGCCAGCCGATGGTGAAGCCGGCCGTGACCGATCGCTTCGACTATGAAGGGGAACTGGCGATCGTCATCGGCAAGGCCGCGCACAAGGTGGCGGCAGCCGACGCCTGGTCCTATGTTGCGGGCTATGCCGCCTTCAACGACGGCAGCGCGCGCGACTGGCAGCGGCACAATATCCAGTTCACGCCGGGCAAGACCTTTCCGGGCACGGGCGGCTTTGGGCCTGCGCTGGTGACGACGGACGAGATCGAGGACGTAAGCGCCCTGCGGGTTCAGACTCGCCTCAACGGGGAGGTTGTGCAGGACCAGCCGGTCAGCGACATGATCTGGGATATTCCCACGGTGATCGAATATGTCAGCGCCTTCACCCCGCTCAGCCCCGGCGATGTCATCGCTACGGGCACGCCGGGCGGCGTCGGCGACAAGCGTAATCCGCCGCTCTACATGAAGGCGGGGGACAAGGTGGAGGTAACCATCGGCGCCGTCGGCACGCTCACCAACCGCATCATCGACGAACAGTGACATCAACCCGAACATAAGAAGGGGAGGAATAATCATGCGTAAGTTCATTTCGATCACTGCGCTGGCGGGAGCGAGCGTCATTGCGCTGGCTGCGCCCGCTGCGGCGCAGGATGCCGCGCCGCAGGAAGCGGTGGAAACGCCGGCGGCAGCAGGCGCGGGCGCCGACATCGTCGTCACCGCAACGCGCCGCGCGGAACGCCTGCAGGATGTGCCGATCGCTGTGTCGGCCATCGGCGGCGATCAGCTGGCGGAAGGCGGCTTCCAGCGGCTGACCGACATCCAATATCAGTTTTCCGGGGTGCAGTTCGGCACGTCGCCTAATGACAGCGGCTTCCGCTTGCGCGGTGTCGGCACGGCAGGCGGCTTTTCCAGCTCATCCGAACAGAATGTCGGCACCGTGGTCGACAATGTCGTCATCCCCTTCGGCAATCCGATCAACAGCCTTGGCGATCTGGAACGAGTCGAGGTGTTGAAAGGACCCCAAGGCACCCAGTTCGGCAAGAACGCCTCGTCGGGCGTTGTCAATATCACGACCAAGAAGCCGACCTTCGACGCCGTTGGCGGCAAGGTCTTCGCCTCCTATGGCGAACTGAATGAAGTCAACGTCAACGGCAATATCAACCTGCCGCTCAGCGCCAACAGCGCGCTCGGTATCTTTGGTTTCTACCGCCGCAACGATGGCTTCCTCTACAATGCCACTCAGGACAAGGATTGGGGCGGGGAGGAAAGCTACGGCGCGCGCGCGAAGTTGCTGTTCGAGCCCAGCGATACGCTCAGCATTTATCTGATCGGCGACTATTCCAAGATCGACCGCACCGGCCCGACCCAGTTGTGGACAATCGCACGCCTGCCCAGTTTCGCCAATCCGCTGATGGCGGCGCGCTATGGCAATCTCGCCTCGCTCGGCATCGTGCCGGGGTTCGACAATAGCAAGTCGGCAGAGGAATATGAAAGCTATACCAGCGAACAAAATTATGGCGCCTCGCTCGAAGTCAATCTGGGCCTGGGTGACTACAACCTAACATCGATCACGGCCTGGCGCCGGCTGGATGAAGGGGACCAGCGCTTTGCCATCGACGGCAGCAGCGTACCGATCTTCACCTCGCAGCAGACCGGCGTCGATCAGACATTCCTGTCCCAAGAACTGCGTATCACTTCGCCGGCGGGCTCCGCGCTTGAATTCACGTCCGGCGTCTATGGGTCCCGCCGCAAGGTCGGCGACGACAATGATTTCAACAAATCGCAGCTTCGTCCGGCAGCGCCGTTCAACCCGTTCATCGTCAACATCTCCGCTGGGCAAAGCAATACGCAGACCCGCTCGGACTCGCTTGCGGTCTTCTTCGACGGCAAGTTCAACGTCAGTGAACAATTTGCGGTCATCGGCGGCCTGCGCTACCAATATGACTGGGTGAAATCGTCCAGTTTCTCGATCATCGATCCCGCCTATCCGCCGAGCCCGCCAGGGCCGCCGGTCGCGGGTCAGGTCAATTATTATGTGCCACGCGCCTTGGCAGAAGGATCCACCAAGAAGGGCGACTGGTCTGGCCGCGTCGGCTTCCAGTTCAAGCCCGATCGCGACCTCATGGTCTATGGCACGATTGCGCGCGGCTACCTTGGGCCGACGGTGACTTTCTCAGGACTGACCGGGCAGAAGGTCGATGTGGGGCCGCAGACGGTGCGCGACATCACCTTTGGCGTGAAGTCGCAGCTGTTTGCCCGGGCCGTGACGCTCAACGCCAATATCTTCTTCGACAAATATAATAATCTGCAGACCTCCGTGTTCAACGGCCTGGAGTTCCTGACCGAGAATGCCGGCGGCTTCGAAGCCAACGGGTTCGAGATTGAAGGCTCCTGGCGCGTCAGCCCGGTCTTCTCGCTCAACGCCTCCTTCACCTATTCGGATACGAAGTTCACCGACTATGTGACGGCCTGCCCCGATGTCGTGAAGAGCGGCTACACCTGCTATCTGGCCGAAAATGGCACGACCAGCCTGGTGCAGGCGGCGGGCGAGCCGCTCTCGGGTGCGCCCAAATATAGCGCGACCGCGGGCGCGGACGTGCGGCTGCCGATCAACGACAGGCTGACGTTCGACAGTTCTGCCAACTTCTATTATCGGAGCCGGGTGCAATATGCCGCGGTCCAGGCTTATACGTCGCAACCGGGCTATGGGACGATCGGCCTCAACGCCGGTATCGGCCATCCGGATGGCAATTGGCGGATCGGCCTGTTCGCGCGCAATCTGCTCGACCAGCGTTTCCATTCGTCGGTGATCGGCCTGCCGTTCAGCGATCCGGGCGGCCGCGTCAACTGGTTGACGCGCGAGGGGCGCCGCACGCTCGGCATATCGGCCGAAATGCGCTTCTGATGGATCCCGGGGGCGAACCTTCATGGTTCGTCCCCGAACAGCAAGCATGAGGTAGGAGAGACGAATGGCTGTAAGAAGCGGTTTGCTGTTGACGACGCTTATCGTCTGTCTGGCCAGTGCCGAACCGGCGCCCGCGGCCACCTGTCCAGCGATGCGGTGGACGACGCTGGGCACGGCAGGTGGGCCGGTTCCGACCGCGGACCGGGCGGAGCCATCCAATCTGCTGGTGGCGGGTGATCAGCAAATCCTGGTCGACACTGGCGACGGCACCGTCAACCAGCTTGCCGGGCTGGGCATGGACATGCGGCGCATCCGCACCGTCTTCATCAGCCATCTTCATCTGGATCATAGCGGCGGCCTCGCCGCGGTCATCGGCCTACGCTGGATGAACCAGTTTCCCGGCCAACTGACCATCTATGGACCGCCCGGCATCAGGGCGGTGGTGGATGGCATCATCGCCTCTATGGCTCCCCCGGCCCGGATCGGCTTTGGCCTCGGCACGCCGCCCCCCGGCGTGGCCGCATCCGTTCGCGCAGTCGAATTGCGGGATGGCCAGATCGTGCAACTGGGTGACGGTCTCACGGTGAAGGCAGCGGCGAACAGCCACTTCGACCATGATGGGAAGCCTGACCCGTCGAACATCTCGTTCAGCTACCGCTTCGCGCTGGGCGATCGCAGCATCACCTATACCGGCGACACGGGCCCCAGCGAAGCCGTCACTCGGCTGGCGTCAGGCACGGACATGCTGGTCAGTGAAGTCATTGATCTCGACCGGCTTCTGATGGAGATCAAGCAGCGGCGCAGCGATGCGCCACCGGAGATGTTCGCCGCCATGCAAAAACATCTGTCGACACATCATCTTCTGCCCGCCGATGTCGGCGTCCTGGCGGCCGAGGCGAAGGTGGGCCGGGTCCTCCTCACCCATTTCGCCGTGCCTGGCCCCTTGAGCCAATCCGAACCGGCCCTGCGCGCCGGGATCGGCAAGAATTTCGGCGGCCCGGTCGACCTCGCGCGCGATCTTTCCAGCTTCGATCTCGGCTGCCCATGACTGGTTCGGCGATCCAAGCGATGGGCTCCGAGCTTGGGCCTCAGGTACTCGAACAGTGCCGCGCCTTGTTCGATGTGGAACAACAGGCTCTGGCCGAGCGACTGCCGGTGTCCCAGGCCGATATCGCTTATGGCCCGGAGGCACGCCACCGGCTGGACCTGTATCGGCCAGAGGATCAGGACAGCGCTACGCCGATCCTGGTCTTCGTCCATGGCGGCGGGTTTCTGAAAGGAGACAAGGGCGGAGCGGATGTCTGGCCCAATGCCAATGTCGGGCGCATGGCCGCGCAGGCTGGCTTTCTGGGCGTCGTCATCAACTATCGGCTCGCCCCGGACCATGCCTGGCCGGCAGGGGCCGAGGATGTGGCGGCGGTCGTCACCTGGTTGCGGGCGCATGCCGCCGATCATGGCGGCGATGCCGATCGCATCGTGCTGGCGGGGACTTCGGCAGGCGCCGTGCATGTCGCGGGCTATCTCGACCAGTCGGGCGACCGCGACATTCGCGCCGCCATCCTGCTCTCTGGCCTCTACGGCTACACCCCGCTCGATGCGCGCGACATGCTCTATTATGGCGAGCCTGCGCTGTACCCGGATCGTATGCCCAAGGAAGCGGTCGTCGCGACCAGCCTGCCGCTGCTCGTCGCCTGCGCGCAGTTCGACCCTCCCCGGTTCCAGGCGGAGTTTCTGGGCCTGATGCAGGACCGGCTTGCCCGCCATGGCACGATGCCGCGCGCGCTGATCCTTCCGGGCCATAATCACTACTCCTTGCCCATGCATCTGGGCACCGCCGACCGACGCCTCGCCGACGAGATCTGCGCCTTCGTGCGCGACACCACTGGCTGACGATCATAAGAGAAGAGAGGGACTATCATGCTGGATCGCCGCACCTTGTTAGCGACCGCCGCCGCGTTGATGGCGACGTCGGCGGCCGCCGCGCGCAAGCCGACAAACCCCCAATTTCCCGAAGCCTTCCTCTGGGGTGCGGCCACCGCGCCGCACCAGATCGAGGGCAGTAATATCGCGAGCGATCTGTGGTGGCTGGAAAACCAGCAGCCTACCATCTTCGCCCAGCCGTCGGGCGATGCCTGCAACAGCTTCGAATTGTGGGAAGCCGATCTCGACATCGTCAAGTCCATGGGCCTCAACTGCTATCGGTTCGGCATTGAATGGGCGCGGATCGAGCCGGAAAAGGGCCTCTTCAGCCAGGCGATGCTGAACCATTACAAGGCGGTGATCGACGGGTGCCGCGCGCGCGGGCTTACCCCGATCGTGACCTACAGCCATTTCACGGCCCCGCGATGGTTCAGTGCCCAAGGCGGCTGGACCAATCCGGAAAGCGCGTCTCTCTTCGCGCGCTATTGCGACAAGGCGACGCGCGCGCTGGGCCAGGGGATCGACCGGGTCATCACCCTCAACGAACCCAATATCCTGTTGCTTCTGAAGCCCATGCTGCCGCCCAAGGTCTGGGACATCCAGAAACTGACGCTGGAAACCGCCGCGCGGCGGCTGGGTGCCGAGCGGTTCGTCAGCGCCAATGTCGCTGGCCTGGACGATCTTCCCGCACTACAGTCCGGCCTGCTCGCCGCGCACAAGGCGGGCAAAGCGGCGATCAAGGCCGCACGATCCGATCTGCCGGTCGGTTTTTCGCTGGCGATGATGGATGATCAGGCGGTAGGCAAGGCGTCCGTCCGCGACCGGATGCGCAACGAACTTTATGGGGAGTGGCTGGAACTGGCCAAGGCCGACGATTTCATCGGCGTCCAGAATTATGAACGCGCGCTCTGGGGTGACAAGGGTCGGTTGCCTGCGCCCAGCGGCGCGACCGTGAACTGGTCAGGCTCGGAAGTCTGGGGGCCTTCGCTAGGTGGCGCGGTCCGCTATGCCCATGAAGCGACCGGCGTGCCCATCCTCGTGTCGGAACACGGCGTTGGCACGGACGATGATGCGATCCGCGCCCGCTTCATTCCCGAAGCCTTGGCGGGGCTCAAGGCGGCGATGGATGATGGCGTCCCTGTGCTGGGCTATTGCCACTGGTCGCTGCTCGACAATTTCGAGTGGATCTTTGGCTACAAGCCTAAATTCGGCCTCGTCAGCGTCGATCCGCAAAGCTTTGCCCGCACACCCAAGCCCAGCGCCGCTGTCTATGGCGCGATCGCGCGCCGCAACGCGCTGTAAGGAGGGAACGGCATGAAGCATCTCTCGTTCATCCTGGTGCCGTTGTTGGCCGCCTCCGTGCCTGCAGCGGCACAAATGCCGGCTCCAGTCCGCGCGCAAGCGCCCGCCGAGCCAAACGCGCTTCCTCTTTATCCCGACCTGAAGGCCCCAGCCGGAGCGATGGAAAACTGGGTTCGCTTCGGCGACGAACTTGCCGTTCGCAACGTCACTGTGCCCACTTTGACGCCCTTTTTGCCCGATCCCGCCAAGGCGACGGGCGCAGCCGTGATTGTTGCTCCGGGCGGGGCCTTCATGTTGCTGGCGATGGAGCATGAGGGTTGGAAAGTGGCGAAGTGGCTGGCCGATCATGGCGTTGCCGCTTTCGTTCTCAAATACCGCCTCAACAAGACGCCGGCCGACGATCAGGAAGCCGCCGCCTATATGGGGCAGCGCATGGCTGCATCGTTGCGCGATCCCACTTCGCCCCCGGAAATCACAGAGCCGCGCGCTACGCTGGACGCGCTGGCTGCGCTCAAGCTGGTTAGGGACGGGGCAGACAAATGGGGCATCGATCCGCAGCGCGTGGGCATGATCGGCTTTTCCGCCGGCGCCATGACCACGCTCAATGCAGCACTGGAAGGCAAGGGCGCCGATCGGCCTTCCTTCATTGGCTATGTCTACGGCCCCATGCTGGCGCGGGATGTGCCAGGAGACGCGCCGCCGATGTTCGCGGCGCTCGCCAATGATGACAGCCTTTTCGCCAACCCGTCCTACGCGCTCGTGGAAAGCTGGCGGCGCGCCAAGGCGCCTGTCGAATTCCATGCCTATGAGCGCGGCGACCATGGCTTTGGCACAGGCAAGCCCGGCACGACCAGTACGGGATTGCTGCCGCAGTTTCTGTCATGGATGAACATGCGGGGACTGCTGCAAAGATCGTCCGGGCAATGACTGCCGCCACGTCGATCCGGCGGGAAGCGGCGATCAGCTTTGTCATCAACGCTGTGCTCAGCCTCGCCTTCTTCCTGGGCCTCTACAGCAACACGGGCCGCACGCTCAGCTGGGTCGAGCCCGACGGGCTGGCGCTGGACTTCGTTCCCCAGAGCCTGGCCGTGGCGCTGATGAGCGCGCTGGTGCCAGCACTCATCGCTCGCAAGCGGCTCGGCAACGGACCTGCCCTGCGTCCGGTCCTGCTGCGCGCAGGGTTGTTCGCTCTTGCCGGAGCCTGCCTAGGCGCGGTGTTGGCCCTGTTGGCTAGCGCGGCAGAACCGCCAGCCATTGCCTGGAGCACGGCGCTGGTCGGCAAGATGCTCTATGGGGGGCTGCTGGGCGCTCTGGTCGCCACGCTCGCGCTCCGGCCGTTGCTGGCGACGGGTTCCGTTACAACAAGAAAGATGCATCGATGACTCGTCACAGGCTTCGCTTCGCCGCTCTGCTCGCCTGCACCCTGCTTGGCCGTCCAGCGCTTGCAGACGATCTCGCCGACGGCTTCCGCAATCCGCCGCAATCGGCCCGTCCGCGCGTCTGGTGGCATTGGCTGAACGGCAATGTGACGAAGGACGGGATCGACAAGGATCTCGACTGGATGGCGCGGATCGGCATTGGCGGCGTGCAGAATTTCGACGCCAATCTCCAGACGCCGCAGATCGTGCCAGAGCGGCTGACCTATATGACCGATGGCTGGAAGGATGCCTTCCGCCATGCGGTGCGCACCGCCGACGCCAAAGGCCTGGAATTCGCCATCGCCGCCTCGCCGGGCTGGAGCGAGACGGGCGGCCCCTGGGTCAAGCCGGAGGATGGCATGAAGAAGCTGGTCTGGAGCGAGACGGACCTGCGGGGCGGCGCCCGCCTGACCGGTCCCTTGCCTCCGCCGCCTTCGGTGACGGGCCCGTTCCAGAGCGCCAGGTTCAGCGATCCGCTGGCCGGTGGCGAAGAAGGCGGCCCGCTGCCGCAGCATTATGCCGATGCGCGCGTCCTCGCCTATCCCGTCAGCCTCATGCCCTTGCCGCAACCGCGCGTGACGCAGCGGGATGGCAGCGCCGTCGTCGCCGCGCCCCTGTTCGATCAGGATCTCGACACCGTGGCGCAGGTCAGCAAGGGCGATGAGCATGCGCCGGGCGCGCTGCTGCTCGACTATGGCAAGCCCGTCACCGTCCGATCGGCCAGCCTGTTCGTGCCGCGTGCCCGCCCGCCTTTCGGCGATCCGGTCTACCGCCCGACCCTGGAGGCGCAAACGCCGCAAGGTTGGCGGCCAGTGGGTCGCTTCACCCTGACCGAAGTGGCCTCGACGATCAGCTTCGCGCCGGTGAAGGCCCAGCGCTTTCGCGTGGTCCTGTCCGCAAATGACGCGGCCAAGTCGCCCAGTCTGGGCGACGGCGCGCCCGGCGCGGTGCAGTTCGACGTCTTCGCCCGACCGGCCAGCGCCACGCTGGGCATTGGCGACTTGCGGCTGTCGGCCGAAGCGAAGATCGACCAATTTGAAGCCAAGGCAGGCTATGCGATCCTGCCCGACTACACCGCGCTTGGCGGCGCCACCGCCACCCCAGCCGCGATCGATCCCGCCAAGGTCATCGACCTGACCGACCGCCTGCGGCCGGACGGCACGCTCGACTGGACCGCGCCTGCAGGTAGCGACTGGCGTATCCTGCGCATGGGCTATTCGCTCACGGGCAAGACCAACCATCCCGCCACGCCCGAAGCGACCGGCCTTGAAGTCGACAAATATGATGCTGGTGCCGTGCGCCGCTATCTGGAAACCTATCTCGGCATGTATCGCGATGCCGTTGGCGCGGACTGGATCGGCAAGAATGGGATTGGCGCGCTGCTGACCGACAGTATTGAAGTCGGCGCCTCCAACTGGACGCCGCGCATGGTGGAGGAGTTCAAGGCCAGGCGCGGCTATGACCCCGTGCCCTATCTGCCGACGCTGACCGGCGCAGTGATTGGTTCCATGGCCCGAAGCGACGCTTTCCTTCACGACTATCGCCAGACGCTGGCGGACCTCCTCGCCGACGCCCATTATGGCACGATCGCGAAAGTGGCGCATGAACATGGGCTGATCGTCTATGGCGAGGCGCTGGAAAATGCGCGGCCTGTGCTGGGCGACGACCTTGCCATGCGCGCCCATGCCGATGTGCCCATGGGGGCAATGTGGACCTTCAGCCGGGGTGCTGCGCCGCGTCCCACGCTGATCGGCGACATGAAGGGAGCGGCGTCGGTCGCCCATATTTACGGCCAGAATATCGTGTCGGCCGAATCCATGACGTCGGCCTTCGCACCCTGGGCCTTTGCGCCTGCGGACCTCAAGCGCGTCATCGACCTGGAATTTGCGTCCGGGGTCAATCGGCCGATCGTCCATACCTCCGTGCACCAACCGGTCGATGACAAGCAGCCGGGGCTCAGCCTGATGATCTTCGGTCAATATTTCAATCGGCATGAAAGCTGGGCGGAAATGGCCAAGCCCTGGGTCGACTATATGGCGCGCACTGGCTTCCTGCTGCAACAGGGGCGGGATCATGCCGACGTCGCTTATTTCCATGGCGAGGATCAGCCGATCACATCACTGTTCGAACATGGCGTGCCCGCGGACCTGCCCACGCGCTACGCTTATGATTTTGTCAATGCGGACATCGTGGCGAACAGGATGCGCGTCGATAGGGGCGAACTGGTCGCCGGCGAAGCGCGCTACAAGGTGCTCTATCTTGGCGGGTCGAGCCGTGTCATGACGCTTGGCACGCTCCAGCGCATCGCTGCTCTGGTCGAACAGGGAGCGACGGTCATCGGCATGGCGCCGGAGCGCTCGCCAGCCCTTCAGGACGATCCCGCCGCTTTCCAGGCGCTGGTCCGTCGATTGTGGAGCGGCGCCCCGCATGGCAAGGGGCGCGTGATCGCGAGCCAGCAGGTCGAGGCGGCGCTGGCGCAAACCGGCACCGGTCCCGATTTCCGCATCAGTGCCGGCGCATCCGATGCGGACTATCGTTTTGTCCATCGCAAGCTCGCCGATGGCGACCTGTATTTCGTGAACAACCGCACTACCGACAGCGGCCGCATCGAAGCGCGCTTCCGCGTGACGGGCAAGCGACCCGAAATCTGGCGCGCGATGGACGGCAGGACGGCGCCGCTCTCCTACCGCACCGAAGGATCGGAAACGGTTGTGCCGATTGACGTCGGACCGGAGGACGCTTTCTTCATTCTTTTCCGCGTCGATGCGGATGCGCCTTCGGCAACGCTGGCCCAGGCGCAGCCGCATCAACTGACGCGGCTCGACAGCCCCTGGACCGTGCAGTTCCAGCCTGGCCGCGACGCGCCGGCGCGGATCGACATGCCGGCGCTGACACCGCTTGACAGCAGTGCGGACAAGGGGGTGCGCTATTTCTCCGGCGTCGCGACCTACACCACGCGTTTCACCTTGCCGCACGGCGTCAAGGCTGGCGATCCGCTCTCCATCGACCTTGGCCAGATTGGCGACGTGGCGGAGGTGCGCGTCAACGGGCAGCTTGCCGGCACCAGCTGGTTCGCGCCCTATCGGCTCGACATCGGCGAGCTGGTGAAGCCCGGCGCCAACAGGCTGGAGGTGAAGGTCGCCAATCTGTGGGTCAACCGCCTGATCGGCGATCAGCAGCCGGATGCTGAGAAGATCAGCTTCACGGCCGCCCCGACCTACCGCCCCGATGCGCCGTTGCGACCCTCCGGGCTGATCGGGCCAGTCACCCTCTGGACGCAGGACTGACGCGCGCCGGCGTCAGTCGCACTGGGGATCGTTGTGCAGTCGGAACTTTCTCTGCGGCAGCGCGCTTCGCTGCTGGAGGTTTGTCCATGGCTGCACGCGCATATTGGCAGGGTCAGATCCGTCTGGCCCTGGTCTCGATCCCGGTGGAAATCTACCCCGCCACCAAGTCCGGCGCGGCCGTGTCCTTCCGCCAGATTCACGAGCCCAGCGGCAAGCCGATCAAATATGAGAAGGTGGTGACCGGCGTCGGCCCCGTCGACCCCGACGAAATCCTCAAGGGCTATGAGGTGTCCAAGGGCAATTATGTCCTGCTGGAGCAGGAGGAGATAGAGGCGGTCAAGATCGAGAGCCGCAAGACGCTGGAACTGGTCCAGTTCGTCGAAGCCGATGCGATCGACGTCCTCTATTATGAAAAACCCTATTTCGTTCTCCCGGCCGACGATCTGGCGGAGGAAGCCTATGCCGTGCTGCGCGACGCACTGCGGCGCACGAAGAAGGTGGGGCTTGGCCAATTGTCCGTGCGCGGGCGCGAACAGCTGGTATCGCTCAAGCCCTGCGGCCGCGGCCTCGTGCTGGAAGTGCTCCGCTACGCCGACGAGGTCACGCGCGCGCAGACCTATTTTCGCGGCTTGCCTGAAACGGAGGCGGACGCCGACCTGCTCGACCTGGCGACCACCATTATCGAAAAGAAGACCGGTCCGTTCAAGCCCGAGGAATTTCACGACCGCTATGTCGATGCGCTGCAGCAGCTGATCGAAAAGAAGAAGAAGGCCAAGGGCAAGCGCGTCATCGAGGATGTCGAGGATGCCGCCCCGTCGCGCGGCGGCAATGTCATCGACCTGATGGCGGCGCTCAAGAAATCGGTCGGCGACAGCGGCGGCGCGGCAGCCCGGAAGCCGGCGACCAAGAAAAAGGCCACCGGCGGCACCGCGACCAAATCCGCCGCATCGCGTACCCGGTCGACCAGCGCGCGCAAGAAGAGCGCCTGATCCCATGATCCTGAATGCCGCCACACCGCTGCACGTCATCGATGGGCCGATCCTGCTGCGTCTGGGCGCGGCCGCGCTGCTCGGCCTGTTGCTGGGCCTCGACCGTGAACTGCGCGGCCATGCCGCCGGGCTGCGCACCCACGGCATTCTCTGCTTCACCTGCGCGCTCATGACGATCAGCGCGATCGCGCTGCACAATCAGCTGACGGTCGAAGGAAATATCGATCCCCTGCGCATCTTCGAAGCCTCGGCCGCCTTCACCGGCATCATCGCCGCCGGCCTCATCGTGTTCAACAAGGGGGAGGTCAAGAATCTGACCACCGCCGCGCATATCTGGCTGGCGGCGATGATCGGCATCGCCTGCGGCGCCGGGCAGTGGCCGCTGGTCATCAGCGCCGCGATAGTCGCGGTGGTGATGCTGACCCTGCTCGGCATCGTCGAGCATCGCTGGTTGGGCAAGCGCCGGGCGGAGGACGAAACATGACTGCCGCCAGGGACCCGCTCGCCACTTACAATGCCAAGCGGGATTTCGGCCGCACGCGCGAACCCAAGGGCGAACTGGCGGCCAAGGGCGGCAACAGCTTCGTGGTCCAGAAACATGCCGCGACCCGCCTGCACTGGGATTTTCGGCTGGAGATTGACGGCGTCCTTAAAAGCTGGGCGGTGACCAAGGGCCCCAGCCTCGATCCAGCCGACAAGCGGCTTGCCGTCCGGACCGAGGACCATCCGCTCAGCTATGGCGATTTCGAAGGGGTCATTCCCAAGGGTGAATATGGCGGTGGCACCGTGATGCTATGGGACCGGGGCAGCTGGGAGCCGGTCGCGGGCAAGAGCGCCAAGGATCTGGACAAGGGCCATCTCCATTTCGTCCTCCATGGCGAACGGATGAAGGGCGAATGGCTGCTGGTGCGGATGAAGGGGCGCCCTGGCGAAAAGCGCGAGAACTGGTTGCTGCGCAAGGTGGAGGACGAGGCGGCCGATCCCGCCGGAGCTCTGGTCGATCGGGCGCTCAGCAGCGTGCTTACCGGCCGGTCGATGGCGGAAATCGCGGCGGACAAGCAGGCGGCGCAATCCCTCTCCGGCGCCAAGGGCCGGGAATTCGCCGAGAAGATGCAGGCGGCGCGCGATCACAATGCCGGCATACGCCGCAAGAAGGGCAAGTCCGCCGGCAGTCCGCCGGCTTTTGTCGAGCCGCAGCTCGCCACGCTCGTCGACAGCGTACCCACGGGCAATGACTGGCTTCATGAAATCAAGTTCGACGGCTATCGGGCCATGGTGTCGGTGGCGGGCGAGAAGGTGCGCGTCTTCACCCGCAACGGGCTCGACTGGACCGAAAAATTTGCCGCGCTGGTGCGCACTCTCGCCACGCTGAACCTGCCGCCCGCGCTCATCGACGGCGAGATCGTGGCTTTCGGTGCGGATGGCAACCCCAGCTTCTCCGCGCTCCAGGCAGTGCTCAAGCGCGGTCATGGCGCCGAGCGCGACGAAGCGCCCTTGAGCTTCTTCGCCTTCGACCTGTTGTCGCTCGACGGCATGGACCTGCGGCCGCTGTCCACGATCGAGCGCAAGGAAAGGCTCGAAGCGTTGCTGCGCGATGCGCAGCCGCCCATCCATGTGGCGGATCATGTCATCGGTGCGGGTGAACAGCTGTACCGGTCGATGTGCGAGGCCGGGCAGGAAGGCATCATCGCCAAGCGCGTCGACGCGCCCTACCGCTCGGCGCGCACCCGGAACTGGGTCAAGGTCAAATGCACCCGGCGACAGGAATTCATCATCATCGGCTGGAGCCGCAGCAGCGCCAAGGGCCGCCCGTTCCGGTCGCTGTTGCTGGCGCAGAAGGAAGGGCGAACCCTCGTCTACAAGGGCAAGGTCGGCACGGGCTTCAATGCGGACACGATGCAGGAACTGGCCGATGCGATGGAGCCGCTTGTCGTCGAGAAGGCGCCACTCGATGTGCCGAGGACCGAAGCGCGCGGCGCTCGCTGGATCAAGCCGCAATTGGTGGCGGAGATCGCTTTCGCTGAATTCACCGGGGAAGGGCGCGTTCGCCACGCCAGCTTCCTTGGCCTGCGCGCCGACAAGAAGGCGAAGGACGTAAAGCCGGAGAAGCCCGCGCCCGCCCCGTCGCCGCAGCATGACGTGAAGATCAGCAGCGCGGAGCGCGTCATCTTCCCCGAAAGCGGCCAGACCAAGGGCGAACTGGCCGATTATTATGCGCGTATCGCGCCGCTGATGCTGCCCTTCGCGGCCAACCGGCCGATCAGTCTGGTGCGCTGCCCCCAGGGGCGAGCGAAAAAATGCTTCTTCCAGAAGCATGACAGCGGCGCATTCGGCAAGGCGGTGCATCAGGTGTCGATCCGCGAAAAGGGCGGCGGTGCGGAGGATTATCTCTATGTCGAGGATACCGAAGGGTTGCTGACCTGCGTGCAGATGGGCACGATCGAATTTCACGGCTGGGGCAGTCGCGCCGATGCAGTGGAACAGCCCGATCGCATGATTTTCGACCTCGACCCGGACGATGGGATGGACTTCGCCCGCGTCCGCGACGCAGCCCGCGACATTCGCGGCGCGCTCGGCGACCTGGGGCTCGTGTCCTTCGCGATGCTCTCGGGCGGCAAGGGCATCCATGTCGTCGTGCCGCTGACGCCCGGCCATGACTGGGCGGCGCACAAGGATTTCTCGTCCCGCTTTGCCCAGGCGCTGAGCGCCGCGGAGCCCGATCGCTTCGTCGCGACCATGAGCAAGGCCAAGCGCAAGGATCGTATCTTCATCGACTGGCTGCGCAACCAGCGCGGCAGCACGGCGGTTCTGCCCTATTCCGCGCGCGCGCGGGCGGGCGCGCCGATCGCCATCCCGATCGACTGGGATGAACTGGATGGGATCAAGGACGCGCACCCCTTCGGCATCGGCGATGTCGACCAGTTGCTGGAGCGGGCCGGCGCGCTCAAGGGCTGGGGCTTTGCCGCGCAAAAACTGCCTGACATCTGACAATTTGCGTCCAGCGGCGGGCTGGTGATGCAACTTCAGGGGCAGATCGGGATTTTACCGCGCAGGTGCGTTGGGGGGACGCCTGCTGCAGGAAAAGGATCATCGCATGAAGATTGCCCAGATCGCCCCCCTCGCCGAAAGCGTGCCGCCCAAATTATATGGCGGGACGGAGCGCATCGTATCCTATATCACCGAAGAACTGGTTCACCAGGGGCATGATGTAACTCTCTTTGCCAGCGGCGATTCCGTCACGTCGGCCAAGCTCGTGCCGGTCACGAAAATGGCCCTGCGGCTCAACCCGCACGTCAAGGACCCGATCCCGCACCATATGATCCTGCTCGACGAGGTGCGCCGCCGCGCCGACGAGTTCGACATCCTGCATTTCCATATCGACCTGCTGCACATGCCGATGGTGCAGGACATGTTGGACCGCACCGTCACGACATTGCATGGTCGGCTCGACCTGCCCGACCTTGTGCCTTTCTACCGCGCCTTTCCCGACAGCTGCCTGGTGTCGATTTCCGACCATCAGCGCCTGCCGATGCCTCCGGTCAACTGGGGCGGCACCATCTATCATGGCCTGCCCACCGACCTCCTGCCACCGCGCACGAACACCAAGGATGGTTATCTGGCCTTTATCGGCCGCATCTCGCCGGAAAAACGGCCTGATCGGGCGATCCGTATCGCGGCAGAAGCTGGGATGCCGCTCAAGATCGCGGCCAAGATCGACACCGTCGATCGCGCCTATTGGGACAGGGAGATCGAACCGCTGGTGCGGGCGCATCCCAATGTCGAATATATCGGCGAAATCAATGAGCAGCAGAAGGCGGAGTTCCTGGGCAATGCGGGCGCATTGTTGTTCCCCATCGACTGGCCCGAACCTTTCGGCCTGGTGATGATCGAGGCGATGGCCTGCGCCACCCCGGTCATTGCCTTCCGTTGCGGCTCGGTTCCGGAAATTATCGATCATGGCGTCTCCGGCTTTATCGTCGACAGTGAAGCGGAGGCCGTGGCGGCAGTCGGCAAGGCGCTCGCGCTCGATCGCGCCGGCGTGCGCGCCGCGTTCGACGCACGCTTTACAGCGACGCGGATGGCGCGGGATTATGTCAGCCTTTATGAAGATGTCATCGCAGGCCGGACGACGCCACGCCTCGGCACGATGCTGGGTGAAGGACCGGACCTGCTGGTAGCCTGAGGGAGCACGCATGACGCTGAGCCAGCCCAATCCCGCCATGGCCGATCTCGATCCGGGGCAGATGCTCTCGCAGGGACAGACGCAGTTCTTCATCCCTGCGACCGCTTCGCTGGCCGAGCGCCGGCCCCGGACGCTCAAACATGACGAAAGTTTCGCCGTTTTCGACCATAGCGGCGACGCCATTGCCGGGCCTGGCAGCCCGGAGGGACTATATTATCGTGATACCCGGCATCTCTCGCATCTATATCTGACGGTCAACGGGCTGCGTCCGATCCTGCTTAGCTCGGCGGTGCGCGACGACAATACGATGCTGACCTGCGATCTCGCCAATCCCGATTTTTTTGGCGAGGACGGGCGGCTCGCGGTCGAACATGACCTCATTCATTTGCGGCGAACGCGCTTCCTCTGGCGCGGAGCGGTTTACGAACGCGTGACGGTGCGGAATTTCGATACGGAGGAGCGCACCATCCAGGTTGATATCGGCTTTGCCGCCGATTTCGCCGACCTGTTCGAGATACGCGGCATGACGCGGCTGCGCCGGGGTGTCACTCGTGATCCTGAAGTGGGCCAGGCGCAGGTGCGCCTGTCCTATGTGGGGCGCGATGACCTCGAACGCTCCACCCATATCCAGTTCGAACCCGCGCCCGATCAGCTGACGTCGACCGGCGCACGGTTCGACGTCACCGTTCCGGCGGGCCGGCGCTGCACGCTCTTCATGCGCATCTGCTGCAATGAAGCGGAGCCTGCCGCCAGCCTGTCGTTCGAGTTTCTCAAGACATTGCGCGAAGCGATGCAGGGCGCGAAGCAGGCGCACGCCCGGGGCGGATCGATCCGGTCGTCTAACGCCCTGTTCAACGAGGTATCGCGCCGCTCCTTCTCCGACATCGCCATGCTGTCGACGGAAACGGACTATGGTCCCTATCCCTATGCGGGCATTCCCTGGTTCAGCACGGTGTTCGGCCGCGACGCCATTATTACCGCGCTGGAGATGCTCTGGCTCGATCCGGCGCTGGCGCGCGGGGTGCTGGGCTATCTCGCCGCGCATCAGGCCACCAGCTTCGATCCCGCGGCCGATGCAGAGCCAGGCAAGATCCTGCACGAGGTTCGCCGGGGCGAAATGGCCGAGTTGGGCGAAGTGCCTTTCCGCCATTATTATGGCAGCATCGATTCCACTCCGCTCTTCATCATGCTGGCTGGGGCCTATCTCGACCGCACCGGCGACATCGGCTTTCTGCACGGCATCATGCCGCAGATCGAGGCCGCTCTGACCTGGATCGACGAACATGGCGACCGGGATGGCGACGGCTTTGTCGAATATGGCCGGCTGACCGATCAGGGCCTGCAAAATCAGGGCTGGAAGGACAGCCATGACAGCGTCTTCCATGCCGATGGCAGCATCGCGCGCGGGCCGATCGCGCTCGCCGAAGTGCAGGCCTATGTCTATGGCGCCTGGCAGGCAGCGGCCAGCCTGTTCGAAGCGGCCGGCGACGCGGTGCGGGCAACCGGCTATCGGGCGCGGGCAGATGAATTGCGCCATCGGTTCGACGCCGCTTTCTTCGATGCGACGCTCAACACCTATGTCCTCGCGCTGGACGGCGACAAACGGCCTTGCCGTGTGCGCGCATCCAATGCAGGCCATGTCCTCTACACTGGCCTCGCGCTGGATGAGCGCGCCGCTGCCGTCGTGTCGACGCTCATGGCGCCAGCGTCCTTCTCCGGCTGGGGCGTGCGGACCGTCGCATCCACCGAAGCGCGCTATAATCCCATGAGCTACCACAATGGCTCGATCTGGCCGCATGACAATGCGCTGATCGCCGCCGGATTTTCCCGCTACGGCTTTCGTCGCGAAGCCGCGCGCATTTTCGAAGGATTGTTCAGCGCCGCCACCTATGTCGACCTGATGCGTCTGCCCGAACTTTTCTGCGGCTTTCCGCGCCGTCGGTCGCAGGGCCCGACCTTCTATCCCGTCGCCTGCAGCCCGCAGGCCTGGTCGGCGGCGACGCCGTTGTCGCTGGTGCAATCCTGCCTGGGGCTCGGCTTCGATGTCGCGAAGGAGGAAATCTGCCTGCGCGAACCGATCATGCCCGCCTTCCTTCAGCAACTGACGGTGCGCGGACTTCAGATCGGGGCGGGCGCGGTCGACATCGGCTTCGACCGGATGGAGGACAAGGTGGTGGTGCGCCCGATGGGCCGCTCGGGCAGCGCGCGCATCGTCACCATTGCCTGATCGCGGGGATCACAGGCGTGCGGCGTGCCAGCGCAGGTGATCCTCCATGAAGGTGGAGATGAAATAATAGCTGTGGTCGTAGCCCGGCTGCATCCGCAGGGTCAGGTCGATCTTTGCGTCGCGGCATGCCTCAGCCAGTAGCTGGGGCCGCAGCTGCTCGGCCAGGAACGGGTCTGCCTCCCCTTGGTCCACCAGCAGAGCGCCGATCCGCGCGCCATCCTGGATCAGCGCCACGGTATCATGCCGCCGCCACGCGGCCTGATCCGCGCCCAGATAGCCGGCCAGCGCCTTTTGCCCCCAGGGCACGTGCGACGGCGCGACGATGGGCGCGAAGGCGGACGCCGCCTTGAACCTGTCCGGCAGGGAAAGGCCGATGGTCAGCGCGCCATGACCGCCCATGCTGTGGCCCATGATGGATTGCCGATCCATGTCGGCGGGAAACTGCGCCTCCAGCAACGCCGGCAGTTCCTCGGTCACATAGGACCACATGCGATAATTGTCGGCGAAGGGCGGCTGCGTCGCATCGACGTAAAAGCCTGCGCCGAGGCCGAAATCATAGGCCCCATCGGCATCATCCGCCACGCCCTCACCGCGGGGCGAGGTATCGGGTGCGATGAAGATCAGCCCCAGTTCCGCGCAGGCGCGGCGATACTCGCCTTTTTCCGTGACATTGGCATGGGTGCAGGTCAGGCCGGACAGATACCAGACCACTGGCAAGCGTGCGCCCGGCTCGTGCGGCGGGACATAGACGGAAAAGACCATGTCGGTGCCGGTGGTGGAGGACGCATGCCGATAGACCCCCTGCGTCCCGCTGAAAGACCGATTGAGAGAGACTGTTTCCATGGATCGCGCCTCAGCCGACAGGATGGACGCCGCACAGCTTGTTGCCGGCGGGGTCGCGCAGATAGGCAAGGTAAAGCGGCCCGATCGGGCTTTGCCGAATACCCGGCGGATCTTCGCAGCTTGCCCCGCCAGCCGCCACGCCGGCGGCATGCCAGGCATCGGTCTGATCGGGCGACGCCATGGTAAAGCCGATCGTGCCGCCATTGGCGTGGCAGGCAGGCTGCGCGTCGATCGGGCGCGTCACCATGAACATGGCGCCGTCATGCAGGTAGATGATGCGGCCCTTGTCATCCGTCATGCCCGGCTTGGCGCCGACAATGGCGAACAGGGCGTCGTAAAAGGCGCGCGAGGCGTCGAGATCGTTCGACCCGACCATGACATGACTGAACATCTGGCTTCCTCCTGTCAGTAGACGACGACGCTGCGAATGCTCTTGCCCTCGTGCATCAGGTCGAAGCCCTTGTTGATCTCTTCCAGCGTCAGGACATGGGTGATCATCGGGTCGATGGCGATCTTGCCGTTCATATACCAGTCGACGATCTTCGGCACGTCGGTCCGCCCCTTGGCGCCGCCAAAGGCCGTGCCCTTCCATACGCGGCCGGTGACCAGCTGGAACGGGCGGGTGCTGATTTCCCTGCCCGCTTCCGCGACGCCGATGATGATGCTTTCGCCCCAGCCGCGATGGCAGCATTCCAGCGCCGTACGCATCACTTCGGTGTTGCCGGTGGCATCGAAACTGTAGTCGGCGCCGCCGTCCGTTGCTTCTAGGATTTTCGCCACCGTCTCCTCACGGCTCAGCCCCTTGCTGTTGATGAAATGAGTCATGCCGAACTGGCGGCCCCATTCCTCCCGATCGGGGTTGATGTCGATGCCGATGATCTTGTCGGCGCCCACCATCTTCGCGCCCTGGACGACGTTGAGACCGATGCCGCCCAACCCGAACACCACGACATTCTCGCCCGCCTGCACCTTCGCCGTATTGACGACGGCGCCCACGCCCGTGGTGACGCCGCAGCCGATATAGCAGCTGGTCTGGAAGGGCGCGTCCTCTCGGATTTTTGCTACCGCGATCTCGGGCAGGACGGTGAAGTTGGAGAAGGTCGAGCAGCCCATATAATGGTAGATGGGCTGGCCCTTGTAGGAAAATCGGGTCGTGCCGTCCGGCATCAGCCCCTTGCCCTGGGTCGCGCGGATCGCGGTGCAGAGATTGGTCTTGCCCGACAGGCAGCTTTTGCACTGGCGGCACTCGGGCGTGTAGAGCGGGATGACATGGTCGCCAGGCTTTACGCTGGTGACGCCGGCGCCCACTTCGCGGACGATGCCGGCGCCTTCATGGCCCAGGATGGACGGGAAGATGCCTTCGCTGTCGAACCCATCCAGCGTGTAGGCGTCGGTGTGGCAAATGCCCGTCGCCATGATTTCCACCAGCACTTCGCCGGCCTTGGGCCCTTCCAGGTCCAGCTCGACGATTTCGAGCGGCTTCTTGGCTTCAAAGGCGACGGCGGCGCGGGTCTTCATGCGGCAACTCCTGGGACAAGCGATTGCAGCCTCTACACCCGTCCGGGGCGGACTTGCCAACCCCTATTTCGCGATCATCACGCCTCTGTCTCTTCATAGAGTTCCAGCGGCAGGCCATCGGGGTCGCTGAAAAAAGTAAAGCGCTGGCCGGTATATTCATCGATCCGGATCGGCTCGCATTCAACGCCATGACCCCCCAGTCGCGCGACTTCGGCGTCCAGGTCGGCAACAGAGAAGGACAGGTGGCGCAGCCCGCAGGCTTCCGGCCGGGTGGGGCGGGGCGGAGGCGCAGGGAAGGAAAAAAGCTCGATCCGCGCGTTGCCGGCATCGAGGTCGCATTTCCAGCTGTCCCGCGCCTCGCGATAGACTTCATGCACGACGGGAAGGCCCAGAATCGCGCTGTAGAAATGGCGCGATCGGGCATAGTCCGAACCGATGATCGCAATATGATGAATGCCACGCATGGCTTGCGCTCAGCGCTCGATCTGGCTGACGTCGCGCACCGCCCCCTTGGCGGCGTTGGTCGTCATCGCCGCATAGGCGCGCAACGCCGGGGACACGGCGCGCTTGCGGCCGAAGGGCTTCCACGCCTTGACGCCCCGCGCTTCCATGTCGGCGCGGCGCTCGGCCAGGATCGCGTCGTCCAGATCGACCTTGATGATGCGGGCGGGGATGTCGATCACGATCGGGTCACCCGTCTCGACCAGCGCGATCAGCCCGCCTTCGGCGGCTTCGGGCGAGACATGACCGATCGACAGGCCGGACGTTCCGCCAGAAAAACGCCCGTCCGTGATGAGCGCGCAGGCTTTTCCCAGACCCTTCGACTTGAGGTAACTGGTGGGATAGAGCATTTCCTGCATGCCGGGCCCACCCTTGGGCCCTTCATAGCGGATGATGACGACATCGCCGGCCTTGACTTCATTGCCCAGGATGCCGGCGACCGCCGCGTCCTGGCTCTCATAGACGCGCGCCGTTCCGTGGAAGACCAGGATGCTCTCGTCCACGCCCGCGGTCTTCACGATGCAGCCTTCGGGCGCGAGGTTGCCGAACAGTACGGCCAGGCCGCCATCTTTGGAAAAGGCATGTTCGGCAGAGCGGATCACGCCCTTCTCGCGGTCGCTGTCCAGTTCCTCCCAGCGCGCGGCCTGGCTGAAGGCGACCTGCGTCGGCACGCCGCCGGGGGCCGCGCGATAGAAGTTGCGCACTTCTTCGCTGTTGGTGCGGCCAATGTCCCAGCGGGCGAGCGCATCGCCCATCGTGCGGCTGTGCACCGTTGGCAGGCTGGCGTCGATCAGCCCCGCGCGCTCCAGTTCGCCCAGGATCGCCATGATCCCGCCGGCGCGGTGGACATCCTCCATATGGACGTCGTTCTTGGCGGGCGCGACCTTGCAGAGGCACGGCACGCGGCGCGACAGCCGGTCGATATCCGCCATGGTGAAATCGACCCCGCCTTCATGAGCGGCGGCCAGCAGGTGGAGGACGGTGTTGGACGACCCGCCCATCGCGATGTCGAGGCTCATGGCGTTTTCGAACGCGGCAAAATTGGCGATGCTGCGCGGCAGGACGCTGGCGTCGTCCTGCTCATACCAGCGCTTGGTGATGTCGACGATCAGATGCCCGGCCTCGCGGAACAGCCGCTCGCGGTCGGCGTGGGTGGCGAGCGTCGAACCATTGCCGGGCAGCGACAGGCCCAGCGCTTCGGTCAGGCAATTCATCGAATTGGCCGTGAACATGCCCGAACAGCTGCCGCAGGTCGGGCAGGCGGAGCGCTCGATCGTCTGCACTTCCTCGTCGGTATAGCTTTCGTCGGCGGCGACGACCATCGCGTCGACCAGATCGAGCGCCTGCGTCTTGCCGCGCAGCACGACCTTGCCCGCTTCCATCGGCCCGCCGGACACGAAAACGACCGGGATGTTGAGGCGCATCGCCGCCATCAGCATGCCGGGCGTGATCTTGTCGCAGTTGGAGATGCACACGATCGCGTCGGCGCAATGGGCGTTGACCATATATTCGACGCTGTCGGCGATGAGGTCGCGGCTGGGCAGCGAATAGAGCATGCCGCCATGGCCCATGGCGATGCCGTCATCAACCGCGATAGTGTTGAATTCCTTGGCGACGCCACCGGCCGCCTCGATCTCGCGCGCGACCAGCTGCCCCAGATCCTTCAGATGGACGTGGCCGGGCACGAACTGGGTGAAGCTGTTGGCGATAGCGATGATGGGCTTGCCGAAATCCTCGTCCTTCATCCCCGTCGCGCGCCAAAGGCCACGTGCGCCCGCCATGTTGCGGCCGTGAGTGGTGGTGCGGGAACGATAGGCAGGCATGACTCGGGTCCTTCAGCGTATGGAGGCGGCTCCTCTACAGGCTGAGGTCAGGCATTGAAACAAATTATTCCTTCTGCCCCCGTGAGCTGTCATTTTCTTGCGCTGGCATCCGCTGCGCCGTCCTTCAGGATACCGCCGGACCGGCGTGCAGTCCGATCCGGCGGCGGGGGAGACCGGCCTGTAAGGCCGGATGCGCATCATCGTTGCGGGGTGAGGCGGATCGCGGCGCCACCGCCCGGCGCCAGCCACAGGTCATAGCGGTCACCCTTTCGGACCGTGCGGGTTTCATAGGCGATGCGGTGGCGCGCCTCCGTCAGATAGGTTGCGCCTTCGCCGTCCTTGTAGATGGTGGCGCTATAGGCCTTGCCCGGCTCCAGCTGATCGAAGGTCAGCGATACGGTCCTGGCCGTCGCGTCATTGACGCCGCCGACATACCAATCCGCGCTGTTGCGGTCCTTGCGTGCGAAGATCGCATAGTCGCCGACCTCGCCCGCGATCAGGTGGCTTTCCGCCCAGTCGGCGGGCACCTGGCGAATGAACGCCAGTTCCTTGGGATATTTCGCCAGCGTCTCGATGAAATCGGCGGCCATCTGGATCGGTGAATAGATCGCCAGATAGAGGCCCAACTGTTTGGCGAGGGTGGAGGCGAGCGGCGCGTGGTTGGCGCCTTCCAGGCTCAGCACCCCGGGGGTGAAGTCCATCGGTCCCGACAGCATGCGGGTATAGACCAGCGTCGGTTCATGGTCCGGTCCGTTGGCGAAGGCGCCCCAGGCATTATATTCCATGCCGCGCGCGCCTTCCCGCCCGACCCAGTTGGGGTAGGTGCGGCGCAGGCCCGTATCCTTGATCGGCTCATGCGCGTTCACCGCGACATGGTTGCGGGCGGCGGTCTCCACCACTTTCAGATGATGCTGCGCCATGCGCTGACCGTCATGCCATTCCATCCGCCGCTGTCCCGCCGCATCACCCGGCGCGATGATCCCACCGGCATCGGCGACGTAGCCGGTCTTGACCACATCGACGCCCAGCCGGCCATAAAGCGCCATCGCGTCGTCCAGCTGCGCCTCATAATTGGCGATATTGCCGCCGGTTTCGTGATGGCCGATCAGGCGGACACCCTTCTTTCGCGCATAGGCGGCCAAGCCCGGCAGGTCGAAATCCGGCGTCGACTGGGTGAAACTGAAATCGTCGCCATGGCCGAACCATTCGCCGTTCCAGCCCTTGTCCCAGCCTTCGACCAGGACGCCGCGGAAGCCATGCTTCGCCGCGAAATCGATATATTGCTTCGTCCGTTCGGTCGTCGCTCCATGTTTGGGGCCTTCCGCCCAGGACCAGTCACCCCGGATCATGCCCCACCAGATGCCGATATATTTGGCTGGCGTGAACCAGCTGACGTCGCCCAGCTCGTTGGGCTCGTTGAGGTTCAGCTCCAGATCATTTTCCACCAGGCCCGCGGCATCGTCGGCGATGCGTAGCGTGCGCCAGGGCGTGTTGAAGGGGAGGTCGCGCGTCACGCGCGCCGCCTGCGAAGACGGCGCCAGGGTCGTACGGAACTTGCGTCCATCCGCGCGCTTGAGCCAGTAGCCGGCATAATCGACCAGCGCGGCTTCATGGAAGCTCACATGCGTGCCGTCATCAAGACGCATGGTGATCGGCGTATGCGCGGTCGACACAGCGTCGATCGGTGTCTTCTGATAGACCTGCTCATAACGGTTCCACTCACCGCCGGGAATCCACCAGGCCGTGCCTCCGGGCGCGATGTCGAACTCGGTCGTCTCATCGGCGATGCGCATCGTCTTGAGCCCCGGCTGTTCGGGCAGCTCGTAGCGGAAGCCCACGCCGTCATCGAACAGGCGAAAGCGGATGTTCATCAGACGATTGCCCTGCACATCCGACTGGCGGAAGCGGACCAGCAGTTCGTTATGATGGTCGGTGACGAAGCGACGTTCGCCCCAGGGCTGCTCCCATTTCTCCTTGCCGCTCGCCTTGTCCGACCCGACGATTGAGAAGCCGCGCGTCATGTTGAGGCCGTCGGTCAGCAGGAAGCCGAGCTTCGATGGCGCGATCAGCAGCTTGCCCTTGCGCGAAAGCGACCAGATCGGGCGGCTGTCATTGTCGGTTGAGATAGTCAGCAGCATGCTGCCGTCGGGCGACGTGGCGGTGACGGCGGGCTTGCTCTCCTGCGCCATCGCCGGCGTCATCAGTGCGAGCGGCAGGGTCAGCGCGCAGGCGCGCAACGCGGGGGTCAACATGACTTTCTCCTCATTCCTCGATCAGCAGCGCGCCATAAGCGGGCAAGACGCCAGGTGCGGCGCCATTGACGGCGCAGATGACGGTGTCGGCTCCGGCCGCCTCCAGCGGCCATTCCGCGACCCGGTTCGACAGGTTGAACAGGCAGAGCAGCGACTGGTCCTGCGTCCGCCGGCGGAACATCAACCGCTGCTCGTCCGCGATCAGCACGTCCAGCGCGCCGTGACGCAGCGCCGGATGCCCCTTGCGCAGCGCAATCAGGTCGCGGGTGAAGGCGAGCAGCGACTGGGGGTCAGCCTCCTGCGCATCGACCGCAAGCGCCAGATGATCCTCCCCATGCGGCAGCCAGGGCTCGACGCTGGAAAAGCCCGCCTGTGCCGCGCCGACGCTCCAGGGCAGCGGCGTGCGCGCGCCGTCGCGCGACAGGGTGAGCGGCCAGTTGGCGATCGCTTCGGGGTCCTGCAGCCGTTCGAAGGGAATATCGACCTGGGTGATGCCCAGTTCCTCGCCCTGATACAGGATGGGGTTGCCGCGCAAAGCCATCAGCAGCGCCATCTTGAGCCGCGCGAAGGCCGGGCGATCCTCGGGTGCGCACCAGCGTGACAGCGCGCGCGGCGCGTCATGATTTTCGAACGCCCAGCTGGGCCAGCCCATGCCCGGCTCGTCGGGCCAGCGCTCGACCGTGTCCTTGACCAGGGCTGGCGTCAGCGCAGGAGCATAGAGGAAGTTGAAGCCATAAGCGCTGTTGAGGCGCGCGTCCCCCGCCGTGTAGGCCTTCATCTCCTTTTCGGCGAGGTCGCCGCCCACTTCCGCCATGGTGAACACGGCCCCATAGTTGTCGCACAGCGCCCGGATGCGCTCGACGAAGCCGACCACGTCGGGGTGCGACTGGTTGTAGCGGCGGATCTGAAAGTCGAAGGGGCGGGTGCGCGGCTTGCCATCGTCCGGGGCAGGCGGATTGTCGCGCAATTGCGGGTCATGCATGGAATGGTTGAGCGCATCGAGGCGGAAGCCGTCGACGCCGCGGTTGAGCCAGAAGCGCATCGCGCCGAGCAACGCGTCCTGCACCGCATCCAGATGGACATTGAGCTGCGGCTGGCTGACGAGGAATTGGTGCATATAATATTGGCCGCGCCGCGCGTCCCAGGTCCAGGCTGGTCCGCCGAACACTGATTGCCAATTGTTGGGGGGGCTGCCGTCCGGTTTGGGGTCTGCCCAGACATACCAGTCGGCCTTCTCGCTCGACCGACCCGCGCGGCTGTCCTGAAACCAGGCGTGCAGATCGGACGTGTGCGCATAGACCTGGTCTATCGTGACCTTGAGGCCCAAGTCATGCGCCCGCGCCACCAGCGCATCGAAATCGGCGATGGTGCCGAAAATCGGATCGACGCCGCAATAATCGGCAATGTCATAGCCGAAATCGCGCATCGGGGACGTGAAGAAGGGCGAAATCCAGATCGCATCGGCGCCCAGCCTGGCGACATGCTCCAGCCGCTGCGTGATGCCGGCGAGATCGCCGATGCCGTCGCCATTACTGTCCTGAAAGCTGCGCGGGTAAATCTGGTAGATGACGGCGCCCTTCCACCAGGGAAGATCGGTCGGGATCGGGTCAGGCATCATGCGGTCATCCGGGGATCAGGGGTGGGCGGCGCAGACGGCATAGCCGAAGGCGGGCAGGGTAAGGGTCAGGCTGCCGGGCGCGGCAGCCATGGCGGGGCAATCGCCCGACAAGGGGGCGAAGTTCCGGCTGGCCGGATCGACCGCGACCTGAGTTGTCAGCGCCGTGTCGCTGGTGTTGAAGGCGATCAGCACTTCGCGCCCGTTGTCGGGATCGAAGCGGGAGACGGCGAAGAGACCCGGCTTGTCCGAACTGGCGCGCAGCTTGGTCGCGCCGCGCGACAGTGCCGGGGTTGCGCGGCGCAACTTGGCCAGCCGAGCGATTTCGGCATAGACGGGATGATCGATGGCGAAATTGTCGGCTGCCGTTGTTGCGTTAGTGCCGACGAGCCGATCGCTATTATATTCCGCCACTCGTGAGGGGAACATGTCCTGCCGCGCCTGCTGGTCGTTGCCCGTGCCGGCAAAGCCCTGCTCATCGCCATAATAAAGCGTCGGCACGCCGCGCAGGGTCAGCAGCATCGCGTGGCCGAGCAGCGTCCGCGCCAGCTCTTCGTCCCCGCCCATCTGCGGCTTCGCCTCGCGCAGGAAGAAGGCGAAGCGTCCGGCGTCATGATTGCCCAGGAAAGTGGGCAGCTGCAACGCCCCCGACTTACCGCCTTCATACAGGACATCGTCCTCTGTCAGGCGCGCGAGCATGTCAGTGCCGCTCTTGCCGCTGGCCGCGTCTACTGCTGCGCGCATGAACGCGAAGTCGAGCACGGCCGGAAAACCGGCGTTGCGGGTCCAGCTCGCCAGCAGAGCGGGATCATAGTCGCCCGTCGCGACTTCCCCGAAAATGTGGAAGTTCGGGATGCCCTTCGCAGCCGCATGGTTGCGGATAGCCGGGATGAAGGCGCGCCAGAATTGCGCGTTCACATGCTTGGCGGTGTCGATGCGATAGCCGTCGATGCCGAACCGGTCGATCCAGCCCTGATAGATGGCGATGAAGCCATCCACCACGCGCGGATTTTCGGTCGCCAGATCGTCCAGCCCGACAAAGTCGCCATATTGCGCGCTCTCGCCGCGCCAATCGGTCTCGCCGCGATTATGATAATAGACGGAATCGTTGAGCCAGGCGGGCACCTTCACCTTTTCCTCGCCATTGGGAACGACCGGCGTGTAGGCGAAAGCAGGATCGGTCAGCTTCGCCCAGTTGGCGGGGCTTGCGTCGTCATCGCCCGCAAAGCCGCCGTTGATCGGCGCGCCGGTGACGCCGCCCCGGCGGGAAAAGGGATAGTCGGCCTTGGAGCGATATGGGGCCGCGCTTGCGGGGCTCTCGCGATACTGGATGACGTCAGCCGTGTGGTTGGCGATGATGTCCATATAGACTTTCATGCCGCGCGCATGAGCGGCGTCCACCAGCGCCCGGAAGTCCGCGTCCGTGCCGAAATGCGGGTCGACCTGCGTGAAGTCGGTCACCCAATAGCCATGATAGCCTGCGCTCTCCTGGCCGGGCCTGCCCTGCACGGGCTTGTTCTTGAAGATGGGCGCGAGCCAGATGGCGGTGGCGCCGAGCCCCTGAATATAGTCCAGCTTCGCAGTTAGCCCCTTGAGATCGCCGCCATGGTAGAAGCCGCGCGAGGCGGAGTCATAGCCGGTTTGGAGCCGTCCGCCTTTCAGGCCGCCCTTGTCGTTGCGCGGATCGCCATTGGCGAACCGGTCGGGCAGGATGAAATAGACGATCTCCTGCTCGGGCGTGCGAGCGCGCAATTCCGACAGCGTGTCCGCGCGGGCCGACGCGGCGCTCAAGGCCGCAAGGCTGGCGGCGGCCGTCACGATAATGGTCGTGGCCGTTCGTCCCATCGGGAAACCCCTCTGCTTGACCCATGTGAATGGCCGGCGGCAGGACACCGCCGGCCCAACTCTACACATCAGAAGCGGTAGTTGAAGCCCGCCATGAAGCGGCGGCCATAGCTTTGATAGTTGCGGATCTGGATCGATGCGCCGGTGTCGACAGACACGAAGGGCTCATCGGTCAGATTCTGGCCCTGCAGGAAGAGCGACAGACCTTCCAGCGCGCTGCCCTTCTGGAAATCATAGCCGATCTGCCCGTCGACGATCGTCTCGCTCAGCGCGCGGCGCAATTCCCGCTCGCCGCCAAAGCCGACGAACTGGCCCACGAAGGAGGACCGGTAACGCACCGATCCGCGCGCCGAAAAGCCCCATTTTTCGAAGAACAGCGTGCCGTTCGCCACCCAGCGCGAATAATCGGGCAGGTCTTCCGCCGCTGCGTCGACGCCCGGCCGGATGCTTGTCTTGGTGTAACCTGCGCCACCGGTGAGGCCAAAGCCCTCCAGCGCGGACGTGATCACTTCAAAAGGCACGGTGCCAGCGATTTCGAACCCATAGAGCTTGCCGCCCGATCCGTTCACCGGCCGCGTGATCGTGCCTTGCAGGTCGGTGACGCCCGGCGGCAGGACGATGGGCAGGCCGGTATAGTCGAACGGCACCGTCTCGCGATAGACATAGCTTTGCAGCTTCTTGTAGAACAGCTGCAGGCCGACATAGCCCTTGGTGCCGAAATATTTCTCGAAATTGAGGTCCGCGGCCCAGGCGCGATAGGGGCGCAGCGTCGGGGTGCCGCCGGTGCCGGTGATGGTGCCGCTGTTGGTGTTGTAGCCATAATCCAGGCTGACCTTCATATCCTCGAAGCGCGGACGCTGGATTTCGCGCGCGCCCGACAGGCGGATGACGAAGTCGCTCGGGAAGCGCAGCGACAGGTTGGCGCTGGGCAGGACATCCCAATAGGTCGCGCCGCGCGTCGTCGGCACCAGGTCCGCCGCCGCCAGGTTCTGGAAGCCGCGCGACTTCTGCTCGGTATTTTGCGCCAGCACGCCCACATTGCCGGTCAGTTCGGCCGCGCCCACCGCGGCCTTGATGTCGGCCATCAGATAGGCGGACATCACGCGCTCGGTGACGGAATAGGCCTTGGCGGGCACATCCTTGCTGGGGTTGGCGGTCAGCACATAGACGCCATCCTCCAGCAGCTGGAAGGGGTCATAGGACAGGATCGGCCCGACGCCGATAATGTCCAGATCCGTGGCGCTCATCCGATATTGCTCCGGCAGCACCAGCGATGTCGCGCCATTGGCGAGGTTCAGGAAATATTCGTTGGGCGTCTTGGACTTGGTGCGATCGGTATAGCCTAGGCCCGCCGTCACCTTGGACAGGAAGCCGCTGTCGACCTCCTTGCCGAACTCGATCTGATAGCTTTTCAGCTCATCGTCGATGATGCGGTCGTTATAATAGCCCTCCTGATGGCCGAGCGGCGCGCCCGCGCCCCAGCCCAGCGGATCGGTCAGGACCATGAGGTCCGGATCGCTATAGTCCAGCTGGCTGCTGGTGAAGCGCGTGCCGGTGCGGGTGCTGACGAAATCCAGCGTGTCGGTCGCACCCACCCCGGGGCCATAGCCGGTGCCCGCATTGGTTTCGAGCGACAGCTCGCTGCGATCAGTGCGCGAATAGCCAAAGTCGAAACTGGCCGACCAGCCGTCGTCCCCGCTATATTTGGCGTTGAAGCCGCCCGAGAATATCTGCGACGTGCGCTCATAGCCATGGTTGTTCACCACCGCTTCGACATTGGTGAAGGTGCCGCTGTCGATGAAATTGCCGTCGCTTGTCGTGCTGCCGGGGACCAGCGTCGCGCTGGACCAGTAGAGCGGAAATTCCACGCCGCGCTTGATCTGCTTGTCCTTGAAGTCGCCGTAGAAGCCGTCGAACGTCAGCATCAGCGTGTCGGTCGCCTGCACCTGCACGCTGCCCTGGATGCCCAGGCGCTTGAGCTGGGTGGACACGCCGAACGGCTTGACGCCGCCAATCACCTTCTCGCCATCGGCGGTGTCGGCATAGCCCCAGGCTTCGAACTCCTTGGACTGGTAGGGTTCGTCGCTATAGGCGACCGACAGGGCGACGCCGATGCGGTCGCCGGCAAACTGGTCGACATAGGTGCCGGTCAGGCGATAGCCCATATCCTTGCTGTCGGCGTTGACCTTGCCCAGGTCGGCATAGACGCCGCGTGCGCCGACGGCGACCAGCTGCTTGCCATAATCGAGCGGGCGGATGGTGCGGATATCGACCGTGCCGACCAGCCCCTGATGGATGAGGTTCGCCTGCGGCGTCTTGTAGACATCCACGCGGCTGACGACTTCGGCGGGATATTGGTCGAACTCGACATTGCGCTGTTCGCCGGTCGATGTCTGCGGCCGGCCATTGAGCGTGGTCGAGGACAGGTCGGCGCTGGCGCCGCGGATCGCGATCGAATTGGCGCGGCCGAACAGACGCTGCGACGTGAGGCCGGGCAGGCGGGCAATGGATTCGCCGATCGATGCGTCGGGCAGCTTGCCGATATCCTCGGCCGAAACCGACTCAACGATTGTCTGCGCATTCTTCTTCACATTGACCGCACTTTCCAGCGCGGCGCGAAAGCCGGTGACAACGATCGTGCTGGCAGGATCATCCTGCGGCGCGCTTTCGGCCTGCGGCGCGCTGTCCTGCGCCATGGCGGGCGCAGCGCCCGCCGCCGCGACGATCGCGAGCATGGAAGCGCCCAGCCACTGGGCGCGGTCGATATGATTGGCCACTTTATCCTCTCCCCTTGCCGCCGGCGATCCCTGTCGCAGCCGGCGCGAAACCCTTGTCGGCCGCGCTGGTGCCCGTGTAGCGCCACTTCCCCGCGGTGGCGTCCATCTACGCCGCGTGGGCCAGACACCGCCATAGGGCATACGTATACGCATAATATGCAGCCAGCACGGGAAGCACGGCACTGTGGCCCCGATGCAACGCGGCAGGCGGGGCGAAGCTAGGCAATTGCGCCGCTTTGCCGAGGCTTCTACCAAGGGATAAGCGCAGGAGACACAGATGGGGCGGCAGCCGAGCAGCAAACCGACCAGCTTCGACATCGCCTATCTGGCCGGCGTGTCGCAGCCCACGGTAAGCCGTGCGCTGCGGGGATCGCGCTCTGTCAGCCTCGCCACCCGGCAGCGGATCGAAGCGATCGCGCGCGAGCTCAACTATTCGGTGGACAAGAACGCCTCCTCGCTCCGCTCGCAGCGCTCCAACACCATTGCGCTGCTCTTTTTCGAAGATCCGACGCCCGATGAATCCAACATCAACCCCTTCTTCCTGGCGATGCTGGGATCGATTACCCGCCAATGCGCCGCCCATGGTCTCGACCTGCTGATCTCCTTCCAGAAGATGGAGGATGACTGGCATGTTCGTTACCAGGATAGCCATCGCGCCGACGGGCTGATCCTCCTGGGCTATGGCGACTATACACTCTACAAGCAGCGGCTGGAGCAGCTGGTCGGCCATGGCACCCATTTCGTGCGCTGGGGATCGGTCGGCGACGACAATATCGGGTCTACCGTGGGGTCCGACAATGTCGGCGCGGGGCGGCTCGCCGGCGATCATCTGCTGGCGCTCGGCCGGCGTCGCATCGCCTTTCTGGGCCATGCCGATGAACATTATCCCGAATTTGCGGATCGCTACCAAGGCCTGTGCGCCGCCCTTCAGGCGCAGGGCATCACGCCCGATCCCTTGTTGCAGGTCGATGCCCTGACGGCCGAGGATGCAGGCCAAGCGGCCGCGCGAACGCTGATGGAGCGGGATGTCTCCTTCGACGCGATCTTCGCGGCCAGCGACCTGATCGCCATCGGCGCAATGCGCGCTCTGGCCGAAATGGGGATGAGCATCCCGAAGGATGTGGCGATCGTCGGCTTTGATGACATCCCAGCCGCCAGCCTGACCAGCCCGCCGCTCACGACCATCATGCAGGATATGAAGGGCGCCGGGGAGCTGCTCGTGGAAACGGTGCTGGCGCAGGTGGAAGGGCGCGCCCTTCCGCCCACCATGCTGCCCGCCCGCCTGGTCGTCCGGCGCAGCACGAACGGATGACGGCTTCGCTCTGCCGCTGACGGTGAAGCGCTGCTGTCGCGAAACTGAAAGAATGCGCGCCTAGGCGGCGGCACAGGCGAGCCAGCACCGCTGGCGTCCTTCACTCAGACCCTGATGAGACCTTCCTTGTCGAACATGGCAGTCGAGGCACGGATGCTCGCCTATTCCTCGGGCAATTTCGGCAAGGCGCTGCTCTTCTCCGGCGCGGACCTCACCATCCTGTTCCTGCTCATCGACGTGCTAGGACTTGGCGCAACGACCGCCGGGCTGATGATGCTGGTCGCCTTGTGCGGCGATCTTCTGTTCGATCTGGTGGCGGCGCGGCTGGTCATCCGGTTGCGGCGGGCGGGCAGGGGCTATCGCTGGCTGGTGGTCGCCGCGGCGACGCCCTGCGCTCTCGCCTTCGCGCTGCTCTACGCCATGCCGGCCTTGGGCGCGCGTCAGCTTTGGCCCTTGGCCGCCGCGCTGCTGATTTTCCGCGGCGCCTATGCGGTGATCGACGTGCCGCACAATGCGCTGATGGCGCAAGTGGCGGGCGACAGCCGCGCGCGGGGCAGGGTGTCTGGCTATCGGCTGCTGTTCAGTACCACCGCGGCGCTTGCCATCGCGACGATCCTGACGCCACTGGTCCAGCAGGCGGGCCGCGCGCAGGCCTTCGATCGGCTGGCGTTGATGGGGGGCGCCGCGGCGGCGCTGTTCGTGCTTACCATGATGGCATGCGCCCTCGCGTCCAGCGGCGGGCGGCGCGACGTATCGGCTGCAAGCGATGGCATATCGGTGCCGTTGCGCGACCCGATGGTGCTGGGCATGGGGCTGCTCGCCATGCTGACCGGCTTTGCCGCGCCCAGCTTCGGGCGGATGCTGCTATATATCGGAAGCTATGTCGTGCATCGGCCCGATCTGGTGCCGACGCTGTTGCTGGCGGTGACCGCGGGGCAGTTTGCCGGCGTTATCGGCTGGACCGCATTGACGCACAGGTTCAGCAAGAGCCTCCTGCTGGCGGCAGGGCATGGCGTGAGCGCCGCCGGGCTCATCTTGTTCGCGCTCTGCCTCGCCTCTCCCCCCGCGCTCATCGCCTGCGCGGCCTTGATCGGCTTCGGCTTCGCCAGCGTCTTCATGCTCCCGTGGGGGCTGCTTGCCGATGCGGTCGATGTGGTCGAATGGCGCAGCGGGCGGCGCTTCGAAACGGGACTGTTCGCTTATTATCTCGTCGTCGTGAAGGCGAGCGGTGCGGCTTCCACGGCCTTGATCGGCTGGACTTTGGGCGCGCTCGGCTATGCACCCGCAACAGCGCAGGGCGAAACGGTGCAGGCCGGGATGCTGGCGCTTGGTTTGGGCGTGCCGCTGGCCGGATCACTCGCCGCCATGGGTCTGCTGCGGCGCTTCGATCTTGATCATGGCCGGCACGCCCGTCTGCTTGTCGCTCTCGCGCGGCGCCGCGCTCAATCGGGCGCGGAGCCGGTTTCGGGATTGAAGTGTGGATTATCGAAATCGAGCGGACCCGGCTTCACCTCGGTTGGCGGGGAGGCGCTTTCCGCCCAGGCGCGACAGACCATGTCACGCAGCATTGTCGCCGCCGCCGCTGTCCGTTCATAGATCAGGGCGCGCACGTCGGGGTCGGCGAAATCGGCGAATCCGTTCCGCTTTTCCAGCTTGTAGACCGTCTCCACCTGATCGCCCGCTTCGTCGAGATAAGCGAGCACCGCATCGAACATGTCGCCGCTGCGGTGCCCCGGTGCGCCGATCCGGGGCGCGATGTCGGCCACGCTCAGGCCCATGCCGTCGACGAACTGGCTTTCAAAACGGCCATGGATGCTGCGATCACGCGTATAACCTTGGGGATTGTCGCCGATCCAGCCGTCGGAATGGATCGAGTCATGCAGCGGCTGCCCGCCATCGCCGATATAATGGCCCAGGCGGATCGCCTGAAAGGCGCAATGCTGCTCGGGAAAAGCGGCGCTGACGCCTTCCGCCTGCGCCTTGCGGATCTGACGCATGCACACGACCATCCGGTCATAGGCCTCGATCGCGGCATAGGGCAGGGTGCCGGTCCATCGCACATTGGTGCGCGCCGCCGTCGCCGGGTCACTGTCCTTGATCTGCTCATGATGTTTGTAGAGCGCCAGGATGAATTCATAGCGAGAACGCGGGATCGGCCGGACGAAGGCGAACTGCTCGCGGAACCAGCCATGATTGGGATCTTCCTCGATCTTGGAAAAATTCTCCGACGCACCGCGCCAGCTGTCGGGCAGCGAAGCGGAAGCGGCGATATAGGCGGCATGGCGGCGCAGGAACACCGGGCCATCGTCGGGAATCGCCTCGATCGCGGCGCGGTCGATCACCGCATGCGCGGTCCCGCCCCAAGCGCCGGCGGACTGGGGCAGCATCATCGCCACGCCGGACAGCGCGATGAGTGCGAGGGGCAGGATATGCATGGGCGGGCTCCTCAGGGGTCGAGCGGATCGCGCGGGTCGACCCGGTTCGATTGGGGCAGGGGGCGGAACAGCAATTCGGTGGGCGACAGCCGAGCGCCTATCGTGCCTGGCTGATAACCCAGTTCCCGCGTATTGCGCCGCACGAAGTCACCGCTTTCGATCGCCGCGCTTTGACTGGGGTTGCAGACGATCAGTGCATCCTTGTTCATCGGCGCGCGCATCATCATCAACAAGCGCGCGGCGTTGCGCAAGTTGGTGGTGGTGTGACGGGCATAGGGCTCGATGACGATCGCTTCGGCCGGTATGCCATAGCGGTCGATCAGCGCCTTGCGCATCTCCGCCGCTTCGGCGAAGGGGGTGGCGCGCGGATGGGCGCGCCCGCCACTCAGGATGATGAACGGCGCCTCTCCCCTGGCGAACCGGTCGGCTGCCAGGCGCAGATGATATTTGCCGACGGGGCTCAGCGCCATGCCTTCGACCTCCGGACCGATGCCGGTGACGATCATCGCGCTGTAGCGATAGCGGCTCCAGTCGATCGCGCGCGCCCGCTCCATCGCGGCCCTGTTGGCGCCGCCATCGCGCGGCTCATAGCCCACCGCATCGGTCCGGTCGCTGCCATCGAGCAGCGCCAGCGCATAGTCGAAGCTCGGATCCATCGCCTGTACCGATCCGGCGCGCGGCAGCGGCGCCAGCCATTGCGCCGCCCGCAGCCGCGCCTCCCGTTCGCGCGGGTCGATCGCGCCCGCTCCGTCGATGTCGGGATAAGGGGGCACGTCGCCCAGTCCATAGCTGCGCACGATGGCGTTGATCCCTGCCACTTCCCGGCCGGCCTGGGCGGCCAATCCATCGTCCGGCGCTGCCACGTCGTCCAGCGTGGCGGCTGCTCGCGTCAGCGCCTCGGCCTCTTCCGCTGTCCAGAGCATGGCATGGGCGATGCAGAGGGGCGCGTCCGCGCAGGCGGCGCGGCGCGCCTCCCGCGCCTGGAGCGCAACAGACAGCGCCGGGTCGGCGCGCAGGGTGCGCATGTGACGGGCATCCTCGCCGACCGCATCGAACAGGGGGAAAAGCCGCTGCGACAGCTGCGCCACAAGCTGGTCGCGCACTGCCCCGGCTTCAGCCGGGACAGTCGCCGTCGCGATCATCGCCATCGTCACAATCGGCACGGCCATGTGCAATATGCTGCGCACCATCACCAGGACTTGCTGACGACGAGGCGGAAGTTGCGACCGAAGATCGGACGGCCGTAGATCGCCTCCGAACTGCCCTGGCCCGCCAGGGAATCGGTGCGGGTATTGCCTTCGGTCAGGCCATGGGCATTGAACAGATTGTCGCCCACGATCTGCAGCTGCCAGCTGCCTCGCCGCGCGGTGACCCCCGCGCCCACCGTGCCATAGGAGGGCAAAGCGGTGTTGTTGTAGAGGTCGACATAGCGCTTGCCCATATAGGTGTAGCGGCCATAGACCGACACGTCCGTCTCTCCGGTCTGGAAGTCGAAGCTCGGACGGATATTGCCATAGATCTTGGGCTGGCGAACGATCTGGTTGCCTTCTGCCTGCTCCGGATCGGCCCCGGTCGCGCTTTCGAAATTCTTGTATTTGGGGTCGCTGATCGTCAGGGCGCCGTTCAGCGTGAACCAGGGCGTCACCGCCAGGCTGCCGTCGAACTCGACGCCTTTGACCTGCGCTTCGCCGATGAAGGGCACGTTGACATCATTGCGGCCGGTGGTCGGGTCATAGGCCAGGAAGGACGCGTTCAGCGGATCAAAATTGGTGTAGAAACCAGTGATGTAGAGGTAGGATCGGCCAAAAGCGAGCTTGAGACCTGCTTCATATTGATCCGCGACCGTGGTGATGATCGTCGGGTTGATGCTCATCACCGTCTGCACATTGGGCGGCGTTTCCAGATGCGACGCGCGGCCATAGATCCCGATGTTGCGGCTGAAATCATAATTGGCCCCGATCGTCCAGTTGGTGACGTCGGTCTTGCGCTTCTGGTTCAGGATGACGCCGGTGAAGGCGCGGGTGGTGTCATCCGCCAGCGTCGTTCCGTCGCCCAGGTTCGCTTGTTCGGTCAGCGCCGCCCAGCCCTTGTAGCTGTAGCGTTCATGGCGAACGCCGCCATCGATGCGCAGGCCGGCCACGATCTCCCAGGTGTCGTTGGCGTAGATGGCGAACATCTTGGCGTCGCTGTCGCCCTGGTTCAGCGTCGCGGCATAGTTGAGCACGCCATTGTCGGTGACGCGGCCGATTTCCGCGCCGGTGGCGTCATAGGCGACCAGATCCAGCGTCTGCGGCTGTCCGGCGACCTCGATCAGGTAATTCTGATACAGCGTCCGGCTGTCTTCGCCATAGAGGCTGCCATAAAGGCCCAGCTTGATGTCATGGCTGCCGATGCCGGTGTCGAATTTGCGCGCGACCGACAGATTGGCCTGGGCCGAATAGAATTTCGAATGAATGTCGCGATACTGGCCCTGCATGACCAGCCCCGACTTGGCAGAGGGATCATAGGCGGTGTTCGTGCCGGCAAGCACATAGCCGAAGCTGTCGACCGGGCCGAAAGCGGCGCTTGCGCGGGTCAGGTAGCCGGCGGCGAACGCATTCGCGTCAGCCGGGTTGGTGGTGGAATAGAAGGCAGTGAAATCCAGCTTGCCCTGGGTGTAGCCGGCTTTGGCGGAGACGAGCCAGCCGTCAAAATCCCCTTCATATTGCGCGCCGAAATTGACCATCTGCATATGGCGGCCATCGGACAGGTCGCTGTTGCGGCTCTGGATCTGGCCGTTGCCGTCGCGATATTTGAGATTGACGTTGCGGAAGGCCGGCGAGTTCATCGTCCCTTCGAAATAGTCGATATAGGGATCGAGCGAACGGCTGGGATCGCGCGGGTCGGCGATCGGGATCGGCAGGTAGAAGACATTGTGATCGTTGACATAGTTTAGGTTCAGCTTGATGAACCCATTGTCGGTGACATGCTTGATGTTCGCGCGGATCTGGCCGCCCTTGTCATTGGGGAAGCCATTGTCGCGATAGCCGTCATGATAGCGCAGGAAGCCGCCCACCGCATAATAGGTGTCCTTGCTGATCGGGCCGGCCTGATAGGCGTCGAGGCGGAAGAGGCCGGTATCGCCCAGCGTCACCTGCGCCTTGCCGCGCGGATCGTCGTTGCCGGTCACGGTGATGGCGTTGATGATCGCGCCGGAATAGCTTGCATAGACGGGCGCGGGACCGCCGCGCACCACTTCGACGCGATCGGTCATCAGGTCCTGCTTCAGGATCGCATCGCCACGAAAAAAGACCCCGTCATTTTCATGGAACAGCGGCAGCCCGTCCTGCTGGAAGCTCACGAACCCACCATCATTGGGCAGGCCGCGGATGCGATAGATATTTTGCACCTCGCCCCCGGTGATTTCCGTCTGGAATCCGGGAAGCTGGCCGATCAGGTCGGCAAAGTTTACCGGCGCGATCTTCTCGACATCTTCCTGCGACACGGTGTTGATCGCATAGGACACGTCGAAGCGGCGCTGCGCGCGAGTCGATCCGGTGACGATGATGTCGCTGGGCGCATCGCCGGTGGCGTCGGCGGCCGGCGCCGGGTCCGCTTCTTGGGCGTAACCGGGCGCGGAAGCAACGAAGCAAAGCGCGGCGAGCGCCGTGCCGGTGACGAGAATCGATTTGATCATGGTGAGAGACCCCCAGTGGCTTGGTTGGGAGCGCCTCTGGTCGCGCACTATGACGTTTTTAATTATTGTTGTGAAAATAAATAAAAGAATCCAGGACGCGGCTTGGTCGAAGCCGACAGGTGATCTGCCATGCAATTTCCCTCGCTGGACAAGGACCAGCGCCGCATTCTTCAGGCGCTGCGCCGCTTGGGATCGCTGTCGCGCTCGGCGCTTGCGATCGAACTGGAAATGAGCGCAACGGCGCTCACTCGGCTGTCGCGCGACTTGCTTTCGCTGGGCCTGATAGAGGAAGTGCCCGACAATGGCGCGCAAGGGCGCGGTCGTCCGGCGGTGCCGCTGCGACTCGCGGCCGGCGGCGGCTATGCGCTGGGTGCGACGGCACACAGGGGCATGCTGGATGTCGCGCTGGTGGATTTTACCGGCACGACCATCGCCGCCCATCATGAAGCGACCGATCCCCTCGATCCGCAGGCCTTCGCGCGCCGCGTGCGGCAATTGACCCACATGCTGGTCGATCGTCACGGGTTGCTGGGGCGACGCATGCTCGGCATCGGCATCGCGGTTCCCGGCCCGTCGCTCTCCGCCGCGGGCGACCGCTGGAGCGTGGTGGATGTGCTGCCCGGCTGGCGCGACGCGCCCTTGCGTGACATTTTCTCGACCGAGATGGGCTGGCCGCTCTGGATCGAAAATGACGCCAATGCGGCTGCCATCGCCGAATTCTACCTGGGCGGTCTGATCCGCGATTTTTCCACGCTCGTCGTCCTGCTGCTGGGCTTCGGCATCGGCGCCGGCGTCATCACCGACGGGCGGCTGGTGCGCGGTCAATATGGCGTCGCGGGAGAGATTGGCTGCCTCTTTCCCGGTCATCTGCCGCGGCCAAGCCCGCTCGATCTGCTGGCGACGCTGCGCGCGGACGGATGCGACCTTACCTCGCTTGCCGACATTGATTTCGCCGATCCTGCGCAGACGCCGACGATCCTGCGCTGGCTCGACCGTGCGGCGCATCAGCTGGAAACGGTCTGCAATACCGCCTTCGCCTGGCTGGACCCGGGCGCGATCATGCTCGCCGGCACCTTGCCGCCGGTCATCCTTCGGGGGCTGGCGGACAGGCTGCATAGCGCGGACCTCGTCACCACCGTCTTTCAGCGCCGCCCCCCCGTGCGCGTCTCCGCACTGCGCGGATCGCCGATCACCCTGGGCGCGGCCCTGTTGCCGATCCATGCGCTGTCGGTGGACCCCTGAGCCTGCTCACTGCAACCTGAATGTCATCGTCGCGGCTTAGCCAGAATTTGGTCACAATTCCGACCGGGCGAAGGGGACGAATCGAATGAGTGCAACGATCGCCATGAACGGCGACGCCGGCAGACCTGACCTCGACAAGGGGCTGGGTCTGGTCGGAACGATCGGATTCGTCGCGGCGATCGTCGTCGCCCTGCTCTATGTCGCCTACAGCATCTATGCCGATGCCAGCGCGGCGGGGGTGGAGCCGACCACCTATCTGCCCTTCATCCTGCTGTTCGTGGCGCTGCTCATTGCGTTGGGCTTTGAATTCGTGAACGGTTTTCATGACACCGCCAATGCGGTGGCGACGGTCATCTACACCAACGCCATGCCGGCCAATGTGGCGGTCGTCTGGTCGGGCTTCTTCAATTTCCTGGGCGTGCTGCTCTCGACCGGCGCGGTCGCCTTCGGCATAGTCTCGCTGCTGCCGGTCGAACTCATCCTGCAGGTCGGGTCCAGCGCCGGTTTCGCCATGGTATTCGCGCTGCTGATCGCGGCGATCCTGTGGAATCTCGTCACCTGGTGGTTCGGCATTCCCTCCTCCAGCTCCCATACGTTGATCGGATCGATCATCGGCGTGGGCGTCGCCAATGCGATGATGCATGGCAAGAGCGGCACGGCCGGCGTCGATTGGAGCAAGGCGACCGAGATCGGCCAGGCGCTGCTGTTCTCGCCTTTGGTCGGATTCGGCCTGGCCGCCTTGCTGTTCCTCGCGATGAAGATCCTCATCCGCAAGGAAGAGCTGTATCGCGAGCCCAAGGATGGCGTGCCCCCGCCGCCCTGGATCCGCGCGCTGCTGATCTTCACCTGCACTGGCGTCAGCTTCGCCCATGGGTCCAACGACGGGCAGAAGGGGATGGGCCTCATCATGCTGATCCTGATCGGCACCGTGCCTACCGCCTACGCCCTCAATCGCGCCGTTCCCGAACGCTATACGATCGAGTTCCACCAGAACTCCCTCGCTGCGGCCGCGGCTCTGGGCGTGCCACCGATGGTCGGGGCGGACCCGGTGCTCGGTCGCCGCGAAATCACGCGCTATATCGCCGACCGTCAATTGTCGAACGCGACGTTGCCCGCGCTTTCCGTGCTGATCCGCGACGTCGACCGTCAGGTCAGTGAATATGGATCGCTCGCCAAAGTGCCGGCGGCCGCCGTCAGCAATATCCGCAATGACATGTATCTGTCGGCCGAAGCCATCAAGCGCCTGGGCAAGGACGAGCGCGCCGGCCTGTCCGACGCGGCCAACGCAACGCTGGCGACCTATCGCGGGTCGCTGGATGCCGGCACGCGCTTCATCCCCACCTGGGTGAAAGTCGCCGTCGCCTTCGCGCTTGGTCTCGGCACGATGATCGGCTGGAAGCGCATCGTCGTGACGGTCGGCGAAAAGATCGGCAAGTCGCACCTCACTTATGCGCAAGGCGCATCGGCCGAACTGGTGGCCATGGGTACGATCCTGGGCGCGGACCATCTGGGGCTGCCGGTATCGACCACCCATGTCCTCTCGTCCGGCGTGGCCGGCACGATGGCCGCCAACCGCTCCGGACTGCAGATGAGCACCATCCGCAATCTCGCCATAGCCTGGGTGTTGACCCTGCCGGTTTCGATCGCGCTGGCGGGCTTTCTCTACATGCTCTTCTCGCAGATCATCGCCTGACGGCCTGATCCGGGCAAGGCGCGTCAGGCGTTCGCTGGCTCCAGGCCCGCGATCAACCCCAGCACCTTGTCCGCATGCTCCTTGCGGCAGATCAGCAGGTCCGGCAGGTAGACGTCCCGCTGATTATAGACCAGCGGGCTACCATCGATGCGGCTGGCATGAAGACCATGCGCCAGCGCGACCGCCGCCGGCGCCATGCTGTCCCATTCATATTGGCCGCCGCTGTGCAGGTAGATGTCGGCCTGCCCCAGGATCACCGCCATCGCCTTGGCGCCGGCGCTGCCCATCGGCACCAGTTCCGCATCCAGTGCGTCCGCCACCGCCACCGCCTCGGCAGCGGGACGGGTGCGACTGACGACCATGCGCAATCTTTCAGGCGCAGGCGGCAGCGGACGAGGCTGGTCGGATCGCAGCACGGTGCCACCGCCCGTGCCCGTCAGGTCCAGCCCCGGCAGCGCCACGGCGCCGATCGCCGGCGCGCCGTTCACCGCCATGCCGACATGCACCGCCCAGTCGGCCCGCGCCTCGCCATATTCCCGCGTCCCGTCGACCGGGTCGACGATCCACACCCGCTCCTTTTCGATCCGCGCCGCATTGTCCTTTTCTTCTTCGGACAGCAGCCCGTCGTCGGGCCGCGCCTCGCGCAAGGCGTGGCACAGAAACTGGTTGGCGGTCTGATCGCCGGCCCTGCCTAGCGCCTTGGGGCTGAACAGCCCGGACGATCGAACCTCCACCAGGATGCGGCCAGCCACTTCGGCCAGATGCGCCGCCAGATCGGCATCGCTCATCGCCTTAGGATCGACAATGCCGCTCACGGGATCAGTCTCGCAACGATTGCGTCAGCCGCCTCCTCGGCGGTCATGACGGTTGTGTCGATCCGCATTTCCGGATCCTGCGGCGGCTCATAGGGGCTGTCGATGCCGGTGAAATTCTTGAGCTCGCCCGACCGCGCCTTCTTGTAAAGGCCCTTGACGTCGCGCGCCTCGGCTTCGGCCAGCGGCGTGTCGATATGCACCTCGATGAACTCTCCCGGCTGCATCATCTGTCGCACCATGTCGCGTTCAGAGCGGAAGGGCGAGATGAACGCGGTGATGACGATCAAGCCCGCATCGGTCATCAGCTTGGCGACCTCGCCTACGCGGCGGATATTCTCCACCCGGTCGGCGTCGGTGAAGCCCAGATCCTTGTTGAGGCCATGGCGGACATTGTCGCCGTCGAGCAGGAAGGTGTGGCGGTTCATCCGCGCCAGCTTCTTCTCGACCAGATTGGCGATGGTCGACTTGCCCGCGCCCGAAAGCCCGGTGAACCACAGCACGGCGGGCTTCTGGTTCTTTAGCCGAGCGTGAAAATCGCGGCTGACGTCGGTCGCCTGCCAATGGACATTCTGCGCGCGTCGCAGGCTGAAATGCAGCATGCCCGCGGCAACGGTGGCGTTGCTGATCTTGTCGATCAGGATGAAGCCGCCGAGCGTTCGATTGTTGGCATAGGGTTCGAACACGATCTGCCTGTCGGTCGACAGGTTGGCGACGCCGATGGCGTTGAGTTCCAACGTCTTGGCTGCCAGATGCTCCATCGTGTTGACGTTGACTTGATATTTGGGCTGCTGGATCGTGGCCGTCACGGTCTGCGTGCCGATCTTGAGCCAATAGGCGCGGCCCGGCAGCATTTCCTCGTCCGCCATCCACACGATTGTCGCTTCAAACTGGTCGGCCGCCTGGGGCGGATTGTCCGCCAGCGCGATCACGTCACCGCGCGAACAGTCAATCTCGTCGGCGAAGCACAGCGTTACCGACTGACCGGCGACCGCCTGTTCCAGATCGCCATCCAGCGTAACGATCTGCGTGACCTTGCTGGTCTTGCCCGACGGCAATACGCGCACCGCATCGCCCGGCTTTACGCTGCCGGTGGCGATCAGCCCGGAAAAGCCGCGGAAGTCGAGATTGGGGCGATTGACCCATTGCACCGGCATGCGGAACGGCTTGTCCGCGTCAGTCGCGCTGTTGACTTCGACCGTCTCCAAATGCTCGATCAGGCTGGGTCCGCTATACCAGGGCGTATTGGCCGACGCGGCGGTGATATTGTCGCCCTTGAACCCTGAAATCGGCATGGCGGTGAAAGCGCTGATGCCGATCGAAGTCGCAAATTCCGTATAGTCCTTGACGATGGCGTCGAACACCGACTGGTCATAGCCGACCAAGTCCATCTTGTTGACGGCCAATACGATGTTCCGGATGCCGATCAGATGCGCCAGATAGCTGTGCCGGCGCGTCTGGGTCAGCACGCCCTTGCGCGCGTCGATCAGGATCACGGCCAGGTCGGCGGTCGATGCGCCGGTCACCATGTTGCGCGTATATTGTTCATGGCCGGGCGTGTCGGCGACGATGAACTTGCGCTTTTCGGTCGCGAAGAAGCGATAGGCGACATCGATCGTGATGCCCTGTTCGCGTTCGGCGGCAAGCCCGTCGACCAGCAGGGCGAAGTCGATCTCCTGCCCCTGCGTGCCCACCTTGCGCGAATCCGACTGTAGCGCCTCCAGCTGATCCTCGAAGATCATCTTGCTGTCGTAGAGCAGGCGGCCGATCAGCGTCGATTTGCCATCGTCCACCGATCCGCAGGTGATGAAGCGCAGCATCGTCTTGTGCTCATGCACCTTCAGATACTGGTCGATGTCCTGCGCAATCAGGGCGTCGGTCTTGTAGATGGGCTCGTCCATGGTGGTGGTGTCGGACATGTTGGTTTCTCACCCTTTGCCCCCCGACCGTGTCGAAGGGGCTATAATTCCTGAAGACCAGGGCCGGGCTTCGGCAAGCTCGGCCCGGCCGGAAGCGGACTATCTCGTCAGAAATAGCCTTCCTGCTTCTTCTTCTCCATGCCCGCGCCGCCGGCATCCTTGTCGATGGCGCGACCCTGACGCTCGGACGTGGTGGTCAGCAGCGTCTCCTGGATCACCTCGGGCAGCGTCCGGGCTTCGCTTTCCACTGCGCCGGTCAGCGGGTAGCAGCCCAGCGTGCGGAACCGGATCGATCGCATCACCGGTTCCTCGCCCGGCTGCAGCGGGAACCGATCGTCATCGACCATCAGCAACATGCCGTCCCGCTCGACCGTGGGGCGCGGCTGGGCGAAATAGAGCGGCACGATCGGCACGTTGTTCAGATGGATGTACTGCCAGATGTCGAGTTCGGTCCAGTTGCTGATCGGGAAGACGCGAATGCTCTCGCCCTTGTTCTTGCGGGCATTGTAGAGGTTCCATAGCTCGGGCCGCTGGTTCTTGGGGTCCCAGCCATGCGAGGCTGTGCGGAAGGAGAAGATGCGCTCCTTGGCGCGGCTCTTTTCCTCGTCGCGCCGCGCGCCGCCAAAGGCCGCGTCGAACCCGTAGAGGTTGAGCGCCTGCTTCAACCCTTCCGTCTTCCACATATCGGTGTGGAGCGGCCCATGGTCGAAGGGATTGATGCCCCGTTCCTTGGCCTCGGGATTCTGATAGACCAGCAACTCCATTCCGCTTTCGCGCGCCATCCGGTCGCGCAGTTCATACATCGCCTGAAATTTCCAGGTCGTGTCGACATGCAGCAGCGGGAAGGGTGGCGGCGAGGGGTAGAAGGCTCTGCGCGCCAGGTGCAGCATGACGGCGCTGTCCTTGCCCACGGAATAAAGCATCACCGGCTTTTCCGCCTCCGACACCACTTCGCGCATAATGTGGATGCTCTCGGCTTCGAGTCGCTCCAAATGGGTCAGGGTCTTGGTATCGAGCATGGTTCCTCCAGGACAGGCTGAGCCTCTCTTGCATGTCACACCGGCCCGTTGACCTCCCATATGGGAGTGTGCCAGAAAACAGCCATGCGGATGATGAACACCGGGGAGGCGGACCTGCTGGCGGCGCTGCATGATGGTTTGTCGGACCAGCCCTTGTGGAGCCGGTTTCTCGACATGCTTGCGAACGCCACGGGCGCGTCCGGCGCAAGCTTGCTGCTGCGTCCGCAGCAGGGGCCGATCGTGCACCTCTTCTCCGGTCGCATCCTGCCGCCTGTTTTGCAGCAGCGCTTTGTTGACACCCCGAACGCGACTGGTCTCATGCGGGAAGGGCGAGTCTATGCCTTGCCGGAACTGATCCGTGATGCGGATGATGCGACGATCATACCGGCGCTCGAGATGCAGGGGATCAGTCACATCCGCAGCCTGCGGCTGACCGACGCGAGCGCGACAGACGCCTGGCTGACCATCGCTGGCGATCGGGACTTGGGCGCGGCGGCGGGATCGCTGCTCAGCCGCCTGGGGCCGCATCTGAAGATCGCGCTCAACAACCTCCTGGCGTTGGAACGCGAACGGCGCCAGGCGTCCATCTCGTCGGAAATGATGGGGCGGCTGAACTTTGGGTGGCTGACCATCGACGCACGCTGCCGGATCGTCGATCAGTCGCCCAATGTTCAGGAGATTCTCCGTCGCACGTCGCTGCTGCGTCATGGCCGCTATGACCGGCTGACCTTCGCGTCCGCGGCCATCGACCGGGATGTGGCGGCGCTGGCGAAGGCCTTCGCGCATGACTTCCATGCGCGCCCCCGCGCCTTCCGCCTCAGCCAGGACCCCTGGATGGACATGTTCGTGACGCCCATGCCCGACCGTCGGCCGTCGGCCGGGTCTCAGCCAGTGGCAATGCTGTATCTGAGCGGCGACCGCTGGTCGCGGGACGACCGGTGCGAGCAGTTGACCGATCTTTTCGGCCTGCTGCCCAGCGAGGCGCGGCTCGCCTGGGCGATGGCGCAGGGTCGCTCCATCGCCGAAGCCGCGCAGGACCTGGGGCTGACCGTCGAGACCGCCCGCAACTATTCGAAGAAAATCTATTCCAAGACCGGGGCAGGCGGGCAGGCCGACCTGGTCCGCATCATCTTCACCAGCGTGCTGGCAATCATCTGACGTCGCGCCGGCGCGCGCTGCCCGCTATAGCCGCGGCATGAACAAATTTTCCTATCGGCGCGTCGGCATGATCGGCAGCGGCTGGGTCGCGCGCGCCATGGGTCGTGCGCTCGCGCCACACAGCGCCCATCCTCTGCTCTTCTGGGGCCGGGACCGCGAACGGACGGGGCACGCCGCCGGCGGCGTGGACGGCCATGTCGCGACTGACGAAGCGGATCTGATCCGATCCTGCGACCTGATCATCCTTGCGATCTCCGACGACGCGATCGCTTCGGTTGCGCTCTCCCTGGCAAAGACGCCGCTCCCATCGCCGCCACCCCTGATCGTCCATGTCAGCGGCGCCAGCGGCGTGGCGCCGCTCGACCCGCTACGCGCGACCGGGGCACTGACCGCCGCGATCCACCCGGCCATGACCTTCACGGGCGATCCGGCCGCCGAAGTGGCGCGCATGCAGGGCGCAGCCTTCGCGGTCACCGGGTCGAACAGCGCCGCCATGGCGCAGGCGCAGGCGCTCGTTGCCCTGCTCGGCGGCGTTTCGGAGGTCGTGGAGGAAGAGCAGCGCGCCCTCTATCATGCCGCCCTTTCGCACGCCGCCAACCATATGGTGACGCTGATCGCGGGCGCGGGCCAGGCTTTGTCCGCCGCGGGGATCGGCGACCCGGCCGGCTTGCTCGCGCCGCTGGTCCGCGCCACGCTGGACAATACGCTCGCCATGGGGTTCGACGCCCTGTCCGGCCCGCTGCTGCGCGGCGACGCGCGAACGATCCGCCAGCATCTGCTGGCGCTCGACCGGGATTGCCCGCGCCTGCTCCCCGCCTATCGCGCCATGGCGATGGCGACGCTGGCGGAAGTGGACCGCGGCGGCGAGCGCCCTTCAAGCCCCGCCATCCGCGCCCTGCTGGACTGACGCCGCGCCTGCGGCGATCAGACCAGCCTGTTCGTCCGCACCAGCTCCCGATACCAGTCCGCCGACAATTTGGGCGTGCGCTTCTGCGTCTTGAAGTCGACATGGTGGATGCCGAACAGCTTGGTATAGCCATCCTCCCACTCGAAATTGTCCATCAGGCTCCAGACGAAATAGCCCTTCACCGGCAGGCCCTCGCGCGCGGCGCGCTGGAGGTGCGTGATGTAGTTGCGCAGATACATGACGCGATCGGCGTCGTAGACGCGGCCGTCCGGGGCCAGCTGGTCGTCGGTCGAGCAGCCATTTTCGGAAATGTAGAGCGCCTTGGGCTTCCACATCTCGCTGATCGCGCGAATGCCCCAATAGATGACCTCCGGGCTGACATAGAGCCAGGGCGAGGCCATGCGCGGCGACTGGGGCAGGCGGGGGAGGATGTCATAGCCGCCGGGCTTGGATGCATCGGCCCGCACCGTGTTGCCCGTGTAGACATTGATCGACAGGAAATCGAGCGGGCTGCCGATCGCCTTCATGTCGCCAGGCTTGACGATGGGCGCATCCTTGCCCTGTGCGGCGAGATATGTGTCGCGATAGCCGCCTTCCATGATGGCCGTGAGGAACATGGCGTTTTCCTCGCGCACCGCCTTCTTCACCGCATCGATATGCTCCTCGGTCTCGATCGCGGGAACATAGATGTTGGGATTGTCCGCGATGCCGACCAATGTTCCCGGCCTGGCCGCCGCTCGGATCGCCTGCACGCCAAGGCCGTGCGCGAGCACGCCATGGTGGCGCACCTGATTGACCTCGCCCATCGGCAGCTTGAGCCCGGGGGCTTTGCCGCCGGTCATGTAGCTGAGATCCGTGAAGCAGCGCAGTTCGTTCACCGTCATGAACTGCTTCACTCGGTCGCTCAGCCGGGCCGCCATATAGCCGGCATAGTCGGCGAAGGCGTAGGCCGTGTCGCGATTCTGCCATCCGCCCGGAAGCGCGTGCGGCAGATCCCAGTGGAACAGCGTGACGTGCGGGGTGATGCCGGCGGCGAGCAGGCCGTCGACCAGGCGGTCATAATAGGCAACGCCCTTGGCATTGGGCTGACCCTTGCCGTCAGGGAAGATCCGCGACCAGGCGATGGAGAAGCGATAAGCCTTGACGCCCAGCGCCTGCAGCAACGCAATATCGTCCTGATAGCGATGATAGCTGTCGCAGGCGACATCGCCCGTATCGCCATTGGCGACCTTGCCGGGCGTGTGCGAGAAGACGTCCCAGTTGGTCAGGCCGCGACCATCGGCCTTGACCGCGCCCTCGATCTGGTAGGCGGCCGTGGCTGCGCCCCACAGGAAATCGTCCGGAAAGCGCATGGGATCCGACGGCGTCGGTCCGGATGCCGCGCGGCTCTGCGCGCCAAGCGCGGCGCTTCCCGTCAGGGACGCACCCAGGGCGGCGGCGCCCAGACCCAGGCCGAGTTCGCGGCGATTAATGCCTGTCATGCGGATAGCTCCTTATTGGCCCACAATCTGAATAAGCCCGCTGATCGCCTGGCCGGTGGGCAGTTTCGATGTGCTGGTGAGCGACCGGTTCTGGTCATTCCACACCAGCTCCGCCTTCATGCCACCCTTGCGATAGCCATTGGTGGTGCCGTCATCGTCATACAAGACGAAGCGGGCATCGGCGCCTGGATAGACCCGGATCGCCTCCAGCGCCTGGCGCTCGGCCGTGCTCTTGACCTGAACGCCCGTGGGGATGATCGATCCCGCCTTCACGAACAGGGGCATGCGATTGATCGGCGCGTCGGCCTCGATCGTCCGCCCGCCTTCATAGCGCTGGTTGGTCCAATAATCATACCAGGCTGTCCCGGCCGGCAGATAGACCGGGCGCTTGGTCTGGCCCTGTTCGGTTATAGGCGCGACCAGGAAGGCGGGGCCGAACATATATTGATCGCCGATCGTCGCCACTTTGGGATCGTTCGGAAAATCCATGAACAACGCGCGCATGAAGGGCGCGCCGCTGTCATAGGTGTGGCGACCCAACGAATAGATATAGGGCATCAGCGTGTAGCGCAGGCGCAGCCAGTCGGCCAGGATCGGCTCGGCGGCCTTGCCATAGGTCCATAATTCCGTGTCGGGCCGCTGGCCGTGGATGCGCAGGGTCGGCGTGAAGACGCTATATTGGAACCAGCGCACGAACAGTTCGGGATAGTCGACATAGTCCATGCTCGCTGCCGTCATGCCGGCGGGGTCGAGCAGCACGGGATGCTGCGGCGCCGGGCCGCTCGGCCACTGCCAGCCGCCGATGTCGCTGCCCCAATAGGCCAATCCGGACGCGGTGAAGTTGAGGCCGGCCGGCACTTGCCGCCGCAGTGCTTCCCAAGTCGACTTGACGTCCGACGACCAGAACAGGCCGCCATTGCGCTGCGCGCCCAGATACGCGGCGCGAGCCAGGATCATGTTGCGGAAATCGGGGCGATCGCGTTCCGATCCTTCGGCGACGCCGCTGGTATGAACCAGCGGGAAGAGGTTGCGGTAGCGGTCGCCTGATCCGATCGAGAAGAAATAGCCTTCCGGGATCACGTCCGGTTCCGTCTCGTCCAGCCAGAACCAGTCAAAGCCCTGCGACGCGATATTGTCGCGGATCTTGCCCCAGAACCATTGCCGCGCTTCGGGATTGGTGCTGTCGATCAGCGCGCCGGCGCGGTCGTTGCGAACGGGCAGGCCGTCTACCGGATTGCCGTCCTTGTCCTTCAGCAGCCACCCCTTGGCGGCCAGCATGTCGAAATAGCGCGACTCCCGCTCAAAGCGCGGCCAGACGCTGACGATGGAGCGCATGCCCATGGCGTTCAATTGGTCGTTCATCCCCTTAGGATCGGGGAAATAGGTCCGGTCGATGTCCAGCTGTCCCATGCGGGTCCAGTAGAACCAGTCGAGCACCATCACATCGAGCGGATAGCCGCGGTCGCGATAGCCTTTGGCGACGTTGAGCAGTTCCTGCTGGCTCTCGTAACGCGCCTTGCTCTGGATCAGGCCGAACCCCGCCTTCGGGGGCAACGGCGTCTCGCCGGTCAGCTTGGCGTAGCCTGCATAGATGTCGTCGGTCGTTTCGCCCGAAATGACAAAGAAGGAAACGCGCTCGCCCACCTGGCTCTGCCAGCGCGTGCTGCTGTGCAGGCCGGGCCACACCAGCGTGCGCGCCGGATTGTCCCAGACGATGCCATAGCCCTTGTTCGTCACCATGAAGGGCACGCAGACGGTTTCGCCCGCCGGCGCGTCATAATAATGTTTGCAGTCGATCTCTCGCCCTTTGAGGTCGAGCATGCCTTCCTGGTTCTGGCCCAGGCCATAATAATGTTCGTCCGCCGGCGCGTCGAAGCTGGCGCCCACCTTGAACGTGTCTTCGCCGTTCACGCTGTGCGGCGCCATTTCCCAACCGGTCATCTTCGTCAGCAGCTTGCCCTGCGCATTGCTGACAGACAGGCTGACGGGCGGCAGCGACGGCGCGAAATAGCGCTCCATCTGCGTCGGCGCCTTGGGCCAAGGCTGGGCATCGACTGTCAGGGTGAGCGCAGACGAACGGAAGATGTCGGCGCCGCCTTCGCTGCTGTGAGTCCAGCCCGCCGCATTCGACGCGGCTATCGGGCCGGGGCCGGGGGGCGCTTCGGCCAGAGACTTGTCCAGCGCGATCGTCACGCGCACGATGTTGGGCGCATAAGGTTCGATCGCGACGCGGCTGCCGTGGCGATCGAGCAGCGCCATCGGCTCGGCGATGGCGGGCGCGGTCAGACCGATGCCGGATACGCCCAATGCGATCGCCGCCAGCGTCGCCTTGATGCCTTTTGCTTTCATCCCTCTATTTCCCTGTTCCTGCATTAAACCAGGCCCCGTCCCTCAATGCGGACAGTGGGCACGAAGCCGTTATTGCGCGGCATGTCGATGTGCAGGCCGGCCGCATCCTGCCGGAAAGCAAGCGGACCGCCGCCCAGCAGCGTCACCTGCCCGATCTGACCCGCGGCGGGCCTGCGCGCCAGTGAGCGGATAGTCGTAGGCCCGCCCGCACGCCCCAAGAAAAGCGCGTAAAGCGCGCCCTTGCTGGTGGTGAAGCGGATGTCCTGCGCCGTGAAGGGCTTGGCCTTTTCTTCATTCTGCATGCCCGCGACCAGTTGCGTCGGGCCTTCGCCATAGCGACGCCAGGGGCGCGACCCGAAAATCGCCTCTCCCCCATGCGTCATCCACGCGGCCATGGCGTCCAGTATCTTCTCCTCCTCCACATCGATCGACCCATCGCCGGGCTGAGGAATGGACAGGAGGAGATTACCGTTCTTGGACACGACATCAGCGAGACGCTGGATCACCTCTTCGGCCGTCTTATAGCTTTTGTCGTTCAGCCGCGCGACATTGTAGAACCAGTCGCCGATGCAGGTGTCGGTCTGCCACGGCTCGTCCCACAAATGATCGGTAAAGCCGCGCTCGACATCCTCCACCATGGCGAAGCGGGCATAAGGCTTCAGCTTCTTGCCCGTCAGCACGACATTGATGTCGCCATGCCACTGGATCGATCGATTATAATAGTTGGCCGCCGCCTCCAGCCCCACCGGGCCAAAGGGAAGCTCATGATCGTCCATATAGACGAGGTCGGGCTTATATTTGTCGACCAGGTCGGTCTGGCGCAGGAGCCAGCGGGTGACATAGGCCGGATCATCCTTGGGCCCGGTTTCGATCCACTGGCCATTATGCGCGTCATGCCAGCTGTTCATCGCCTCGATCGTGTCGATGCCATCGGGCAGCACGGCATGACCGCCGGTATAGAGCTCCTGCGGATCCAGCCCCTCCCACCACTGGCCCTTGCCGTCGCTCTTGCGCAGGCGAAAGGCGTCGTAGCGCTCGCCCTTTCGCGCGCCGACCGGATCATAGCCATAGGCCGGCTGATACCAGTGCCACGCATGGGCGGCATGGTTGGACACGCCGAACTTCATGCCGGCCCGCCGCGCGGCCTTCTCCCAGATGCCGACCACATCCTTCTTCGGCCCCACACGCAGGCTGTTCCAGGCGTGGTAGCGGCTGTCATAGCAGTCGAGATTGTCATGATGGCAAGCCAGCGCCATGAAATAGCGCGCGCCGGCTTTCTGATAGCGGGCGATCAGCGCATCGGGATCCCACCGCTCCGCGGTCCACAGATTCTGGATGTCCTTCATCCCCGCGACCGACGGATGGCCGTAGGTCTTGCGATGATGGTCATACATGGGGTGGCCCTGCATATACATGAAGCGGCCATACCAGTCGCCCTGCTGCGGCACCGATTGCGGCCCCCAATGCGACCAGAGTCCCAGCTTGGCGTCGCGGAACCAGTCGGGATAGCGATAATGGCTGACCAGCGAATCCCATGTCGGGCGGACCGGCCCCGCGGCCGTGCCCATCGGACTCGCCCCCCGCGCTGCGCGGGCAAGGCTCAGCGCCGCCGCGCCGGCAAGGAAGGAGCGACGGCCAAGACCCTGCATCACTTGTCTTCCCCCAGGACGCGAGCGATGGCGGCTTCGGCCAGAGGCCGCATCATGGCGTATCCCGCCTTGGTTGGATGCACCCCGTCGCTCGACAGGCCCGGCTTCATCGCCCCGTCGGGCTGCGCCATGGCGCTGTGATAATCGACGAAGGTGAAGCCGTTCGCGCGCGCATAATCCGCCAGCCGGCGGTTGATCGTGGCGATCTGCGGCGCGGGCTTCATGCCCGGGCTCCAGGGAAAGGCGGCAGCCGGCGGGACTGAGGCGATGATGACCTTGATGCCGTTCGCGCGCGCGAGGTCGGCCATCGACTGAACATGGCCCAGCACCGTCTCCATCGTCGCCGCGCCGGTGTTGCCGGCGATGTCGTTGGTCATCGCCATGATGTGCACCGCCTGGGGCCGCAGGGCGATCACGTCCTCGCGGAACCGGACCAGCATCTGCGCCGTGGTCTGGCCGCTGATCCCGCGATCCACCAGCCCATCGGTGAACATCGAGGGATCCTCGTTGATCCAGTTGTCGGTGATGGAATCGCCCATAAAGACGACGCGGACCTTCTGCCCGGCGAGCGCCCTGTTGTCGGCGGCATAGCGACAGTGCTGGCCGAAATCGCGGGTGAGCATATGGAGGTTCCACATTATCCAGCCCGCCTCGTCCGACGGCTTGGGATGAACGGGGCAGGGGTTGGCGACGATGCCGACCGGATCGTCGGCATGGGGGTCTCCGGGCACCTTGGTTTCGGCGGAAACCGGAGCCGTTAGTGTCAACGCACCGACAAGGCCGGCGGCACGCCATATTTTCATCATCGTCCTGTCTCCCCCAGCGCGCGACCGATCGCCCGCTGGGCGATCGGCGCCATCACGGCATAGCCATTGGCGAGCGGATGCACGCCATCCTGCGTGTAGGCCGCCTTCATCAGGCCGCGCCCGTCGACCATCGCCGCATGATAGTCAGCATAGACATAGCCGCGCCGGGCGCAGAAGGCCTGCAGCCAGCGGTTGAGCGCGACCAGTTCCGCAGGCTTGCGCTCCTTCACGACGTCCCTGGCGGCCGGGCTATAGTCATTCACCGGCAGGATGGAGCCGAAGATCACCCGGATATGGTGAGCATCGGCAATATCGGCCATCGCCTCCCAGTTCGCCTCGATCTGCTCGGGGCTTTCCTCCTGCAAAAAACCCTGCACATCATTGATGCCGGCCAGGATCAGGACGGCGCTGGGGTTCAGCGCCACCACATCCTGGTGGAAGCGCAACAGCATCTGCGCCGTCACCTGGCTGCCGATGCCGCGGTTGACGTAGGGCTTGCCGGGAAAGCTGGCGGCAAGGTTCCAGCGGTCTGTGATGGAATCGCCCAGGAAGACGACGCGCTGCTCGCCGGGCCGGGGCGGGGCCAGGGCGGCATTGGCCGGGGCGTAGAGATAGCGTTCGCCAAAATCGCGCATCAGGCTCGGCACCAGCTTCGCGCGAAAGGGGCCAAGCCATGGCCCCCACTCTTTCTCCACTACGGTGCGGCGCACGGGAGAACTTTGATAAGGCTCGGGCTCCGCCTGGGCGGGCGCGGCCACCAGGCCAAGAAGCAGCAGAAGGGACCAGCGCGTCATGCGGGAATGACGCCGTGGCTCGCCAGGAAGGTCGCGAACAGGTCGGGCCAGGCCGCCGCCTGCATCGTCTTTGGCAGGCGCACGCCAAAGCCATGGCCGCCATCCTGGAAAATATGCAGCGCGACCGGACGTTTGGCGGCCTCCATCGCCTGGAAGAGCGCGATGTTGTTGGCCGGCGGCACAAGGCCGTCGTCGCTCGCATGCACCAGGAACAGGGGCGGGGTTTGCCCATCCACCCGCCGCTCGACCGATCGCGCGATCCGCATCGCCGGGGAAGCATCGGGGCCCAGAAGATTGTCGCGCGAGCCGCCATGGGCGAAGGGCGCCTCCAGGCTGACCACGGGATAGAGGAGGCCGGCAACGTCCGGCCGCGCATCCTGGCGGTCGGCTTCATCCACCGGGGCATAGACCTGTTCGGCGTGGCGCGTGGCAAGCGAGCCGGCGAGATGGCCGCCGGCCGAAAAGCCGAGCACGCCCACCCGCTTTATGTCGACAGCGAAAGCGACAGCTCGCGCGCGGATCAGGCGCATGGCGCGCTGCGCATCCTGCAAGGGCACATCCTCGCGCTGCGCCCAGCCTTCGCCGGGCAGCCGGTAGAGCAGGATGAAGGCCGTGATCCCGCGCGCGTTCAGCCAATCGGCCTGGCTGACGCCTTCATTGTCATAGGACAGGAAGCCATAGCCGCCGCCCGGCAGGACCAGCATCGCCGCGCCATTGGGGCGAGCAGGGCGACGGACGACCAGGACGGGCCGCGCAATGCCCGTCACGAAGCGGTCGGGATGAGCGGGGTCCTTCGACTGGTCGTCCACCTTGCGGACGATGCGCGCGCCGGTGTCGCCGGGTGGCGGGCCGGGCCAGAGCTCCACAATTTCATCCTGGGCGCTGGTCTGGCCGCGGGCGATCGCCGGCATCGCGGCGAGCCCGGCCGCTGCGATCAGCGCCTGTCGACGATCAAGGGCCGTCATGCGTCCTTCTCCTCCTTTTCGCGCCGACGCGTCGGCGCCGCGACGATGGGCGACAGCGCCGCGCCGATGATGCGCGCGGCTTCGCGCACATGGTCGCTGCACGCCGCCATCGTCGCGCGGTTCGCGGACCCATCGACATAGGGCATGGTCAGCGCCGCGCGCGCGACATCGCCGACCAGGATCGGCGCGGACAGATCGGTGATGCCGGTCAGCATCGGACTGGGCGAATTGGCCCCGCCCGCCGCCACGGCCGCGTCCAGTCGCGCGGAGAGTTCGCCGGCGTCAAATTCGCCGCCGGCGTTGCGCACGTCCTCCAGCATCGCCGCGCGCGATTCGGGCGGCTGGAAGGCGAGCAGGATGCGCCCCGAGTTGGAGCGGTGGAGCGGCCGGCGATACCCCACGCGCACGGCAAAGCCCGAAAGACCGGGCGCCTCGATCGCGATGATGACCACCATTTCCGCGCCTGATGCGACGCCCAGGTGGCAACTCTGCCCGGCCTTGCGGGCCAGTTCCTGCATCACCGGCAAGGCGGTGGAGGCAAGATCCCGAACCGGCGGCTGGCTCATGCCCAATGCGAACAGGCGATTGGTCAGACGATAGCCGTCCTCGGCGCGCGCGATATAGCCATGTTCCTCCAGCACCTGGAGCATGCGGAAAATCTCGCTGACCGATCGACCCAAGGCCGCGGAAATGTCGGACATGATGAGCGGCTCGCTGGCGGCGGCGAGCAATTCGATGATCTCCAGCCCCTTCTTCAGGGCCGGCGCCTGATAGCGCGTTTTTTCGGTCATCCGTCCCCCCCCCTGCGTCGCGCGTTGCATCGCTGCCTGTTGTGGTCATCTAAACGTGATCCAGATATGAAATCAATTTTTATATTTCACAAATGCGATTGTGGGAGTATTGGGAAGCCGTCGTGGTACCGCTCTCAAGCGTGGCTGCGATGGTTTCAGGGAAGTGGTTCGCCGCGAAAATGTGCGGCGCGAATCGATCAGCGCCCCCGTTCAAGGGGCCAGGGAGAGGAAAGGGTTTCATGTCCAGGATGACTCACACGCCGCGTCGCGCCGCCTTGCTGACGGGGATTTCAATCGCCAGCCTGCTGCTGGCCGGCCAAGCCTTCGCACAGGACGCCGCCGCTGCGCCGCAGGAAGCGCCTGCCGACGACACGGCGGCAATCGTCGTTACCGGCGTGCGCGCCAGCCTGTCGAGCGCCCAGTCGATCAAGCGCAATTCCGACGTCATCGTCGATTCCATCGTCGCCGAAGACATCGGCAAGCTGCCCGACCGCAACGTCGCCGAAGCCTTGCAGCGCATTCCGGGCATTCAGGTGCAGCGCCAATATGGCGAGGGCAGCTCGGTCGCGATCCGCGGCCTGACCCAGGTCCGCACCGAACTCAACGGCCGTGACATCTTCACCGCCAGCGGCGCCAATCAGCTCAGCCTGGAGGATATTCCCTCCGAGCTGCTGGCGGGTATCGACGTCTACAAGAACCCGTCGGCCGATCTGATCGAGGACCAATTGTCCGGCACGATCAATTTCCGCACGCGCAAGCCCTTCGATTTCGACGGGTTCAAGGCGGCGGCGACGCTGACGCAAAGCTATTTCGACCTGGTCGACAAGTTCAAGCCTTCCGCGTCGCTGCTACTGAGCGACCGGTGGGAAACGGGCATTGGCGAAATCGGCATTCTTGCCAGCGTCTCCTACCAGAAAACCGCGTTCCGCCAGGACACCATCTCGACCGAGCCCTTCTATACGCTCGACCCGAGCGTAGCGGCCGACGCCGCCGTGCTGGAGACGCTTGGCCGCACTGGCCAGACGACCACGCTCCCCCATGGCACGGGCATCGGCGAGGTCTATGGCGACAGGCGTCGCCTGGGCACCGATATCGCGGTCCAGTGGCGCCCCAGCGACACGCTGGAAGTCACTGCCGAAGTCTTCCGATCGGATTTCAAGTTCCGCTTCGATGATTACAGCTTCTTCGCCTATACCTCCACCAATGCGATCGTGCCGCAGCCCGGCGCGCCCTTCACCTATGCCGATAATGGCGATTTCCAGAGCGGCACCTTCATTGACCTGCCGATCGGCAACAACACCAGCGCGCAGACGCGCCGGTCGAAGACCACGGACTATTCGTTGAACCTCAAATGGAAGGCGACGCCCAACCTCACGATCAGCGCCGATGGGCAATATGTCGATGCGACGACCAAGAATCTTCGCTCGATCTTCGGGCTGAACGGCACCGCCGACACGCTCTACCAAGATATTTCCGGATCGGTGCCGGTCGTGAATATCGGGTCGTCCACTGGCCTCACCAATGTCGCGACCTACAACAGCGCCTTCTATCTCGACAATCTCAACGAATCCAAAGCATCGGACAAGACGGCGCGGCTCGATGCCGAATATCGCTTCGACGCCGGCATCCTCTCGTCGATCAAGGCGGGGCTGCGCTACGCCGACCGTCGCAACAAGACGATCGATACCGGCTATCGCTACACCGGGCTGTCTGCGATCCCGACCCAGTTGGAGACGGTGGACCTCGGCGACTTCTTCCGCGGCGACGCCGATCTGTTCGGCAACATCATCGCGTTCAATCGCGGTATCATCCGCGATTATGGGCAGACGCTGGACGTGCTGGGAATCGATGGTCCGCCCGCCTATGTGCAGAGCGGCACCAACCAGCAGCGGCAGAAGACCTATACCGGCTATGCCACGGCATTCTTCCGGAGCGATCCGGTTGACGGCAATATCGGCGTTCGCGTCGTGCGCACCGACCTGGACGTGTCGGGCTATTATCAGCAGACGCCCATCGTCATCGACGAAAACGGAAACGAAACGAACGGCCCCACCGTGTTCAACCCGATCGCGGTGTCGCAAAGCTACACGTCGGTCCTCCCGAGCCTCAACCTGCGCGTGCATCTGACCGACGATCTGCAGTTCCGTTTCGCCGCCGCCAAGAATATCTCGCGGCCCAGCTTCCTGCAGCTCAACCCCAGCCTCACCATCACCGAGCCGGGCAGCGCGCAGCAGGACCAGGTGCACACGGCATCGGGCGGCAACCCCTATCTGAAGCCGATGAAGTCGGACAATCTCGACGCGTCGCTGGAATGGTATTTCTCGCGCACCGGATCGCTCACCGCGGCCGCTTTCTACAAGCGCATCAAAAACTATATCCAGACGGCCGTCGCGACGCGCACCGTCACCTTCGACAATGGCAACAGCTATGATTATGAAGTGACGTCCTACAACAATGTCGCGACCGGCAAGGTGAAGGGCTTCGAACTCGCCTATCAACAATTTTTCGACTTCCTGCCGGGACCCCTGAGCGGCCTCGGCATGCAGGCGAACTTCACCTATGTCGATTCGCAGGCGCCGTCGCCGGCGACCGCGGGCCCGGTCACCAACGTGCCGCTCGAACTGCTGTCGAAATATAACTATAATCTTGTCGGCATCTACGAGCAGGGCGGGGTATCGGCGCGCGTCGCCTATAACTGGCGCAGCAAATATGTCGTGACGACGGCGGGCAACGGAACCGGCAATCTGCCGATCTTCAACGAGCCCTTCGGCCAGCTGGATGCGTCCATCAGCTATGATGTCACGCCGGAATTCACGCTGACGCTCGATGGGGTGAACCTGACCAACTCCCGCCGCGCGACCTATTTCGGCATCGACAGCCGGCCGCGCGACGTGGTGGTCAATGATCGCCGCATCAGCCTGACGGCGCGGATCACCTATTGATCCGCAGGTCGCCTCCATCCCGCCGGCCCTGCGCCTTATGGCACAGTCCGGCGGGAGCGGGCGCTTAGGCCGATGATAGACGCCCATGTCCATCTCTGGCGGATCGGTCGCAACGACTGCCGCTGGCCCGGCCCCGATCTCGCGGCGATCCACCGCGATTTCGAGGTGGCGGAGCTGCTGGAGGAAATGGACGCGGGCGGCATGGCGCAAGCCCTGTTGGTGCAGAGCCAGGAGTCGGAGGCCGACACGCGCTGGCTGCTGGACATTGTCGCAGGCGAGCCGCGCATCGTCGGAGTCGTCGGTTGGGTCGATCTGGCGGCGGGCGACGCGCCCGCGCGGATCGATGCGCTTCGCGCGGCGGGGCCGCTGGTCGGCCTGCGACCGATGGTGCAGGACCGGGCGGGCGATTGGTATGACGATCCGGCGCTTTCGCCCGCACTGGCGCATATGGCGGCGCGTGGCCTGGTCCTCGACGCACTGGTGCGCCCGCGCCATCTGGCCTCGCTCGGTCGGCTGGCGGCGCGCATGCCGGCGCTGACGATCCTGATCGATCATGGCGCCAAGCCGGAGCCGGGCCGGTTCGAGGCGTGGGCACAGGCGATCGGGCCGCTGGCCGCCCATCGCAATATTGCGTGCAAATTGTCGGGGCTGCTGACGGAGCAGCCGGCAGGGGAGGAGGATCCCGCAGTCGTGCGAGGATGGATGGACCTGATGATGGCGCATTTCGGTCCCGACCGCCTGGTCTGGGGCAGCGACTGGCCCGTCGTGACGCTGAAGGCGCCCTATCGGCGATGGCGCGACATCGCCTGGAACGCCGTTGCGGCCGCGGATCGTCCCGCGATTTTTGGCGGCAATGCCGCGCGCCTCTATCGATTGGCGCGGGCATGACGGCGATGGTGCCGCTCCCCCGCCTTGGCATGGGCACAGCGCCGATCGGCAATCTCTATCGGGCGGTGTCCGACGCGCAGGCGCGCGCCACGCTGGACGCAGCCTGGGACGCGGGCATCCGCTATTTCGATACGGCGCCGCATTATGGCTTTGGCCTCGCCGAACGCCGGCTGGGCGCGATGCTGGCGGAGCGCGATCCGTCCGGCTCCGCCTTGCTGTCGACCAAGGTCGGTCGCCTGCTGACGCCAACCCGGGCGCAGGGCGAACGCCACGGCTTCGTCGACGCCGACCCGTTCGAGCCGGTCTTCGATTATTCCGCCGATGCGATCCGCCGGTCCTTCGAGGAAAGCTGCCGGCGCATCGGGCGCGATCATGTCGATCTGCTGCTGGCGCATGATCTGGGGCAGGCGACTCATGGCGCGGCGCATGAGGCGCATTTGCGCGCGTTTCTCGACAGCGGCTATGGCGCGATGCGGGCCCTGCGCGATGCGGGCGCGGTGCGCGCGATCGGCATCGGCGTCAATGAGGTCGCGATTTGCGAGACGCTGCTGGACCATGTCGAACTGGATGTGATCCTGCTGGCCGGCCGCTATACGCTGCTCGATCGCAGCGCCGACCGGCTGCTGGACCGCTGCGCGGCGCAGGGCGTGCGACTGATCGTCGGCGGGCCCTATAATAGCGGCATATTGGCGCGGGACCTCACCGGGCCGTTGCGCTTCGACTATGCGGCGCCGAGCGCAGCGGTGCTGGACCGGGCCCGCGCTTTGGGGGATATTTGCGCGGGTTTTGGCGTGTCGCTGCCCGCCGCGGCGCTGCAATTTCCGCTGCGCCATCCGCAGGTCGCCTGCGTGATACCCGGGCTGGTCGGCGCGGACCAGGTGGCGGACACGGTCCAGCGGCTCGCCGCGCCCCTGCCCGAAGCGCTATGGCCGGCGCTCGACGCGGCGCTCCGGCCGGCAGCGCTCCAGGCCGGGGCGCCTGCGCTGCTGCAGGATGACGCCCGGCTCATCCTGCTGCATCCGCAGGACAATGTGCTGATCTGCGTGCGGCCGATCGAGGTGGGAGACATATTGCCCGCCTCGGGCGGGACCATCCCTGCGCGTGAAGGCATCGCGATCGGCCACAAGCTCGCCCGCACGCCGCTTTTCGCGGGCGACAAGGTCATCAAATATGGCGCGCCGATCGGGTCGATGACCGCCGACGCCGCGGCCGGCGATTGGGTCCATATGCACAATATGAAAAGCGACTATATCAGCAGTCATACCCGATCGACACTGGAGGCGAAGCCATGATCCAGGCCTGGCTCCGGCAGGATGGCCGCAAGGGCATCCGCAATGTCGTCGCGGTCGCCTATCTGGTGGAGTGCGCGCATCATGTGGCGCGGCGGATCGTCGACAAGGTCGATGATCCCGACGTTCAGCTGATCGGATTTCCCGGCTGTTTCCCCAACGCCTATGCCGCCAAGGTGATGGAGGCGATCGCCACCCATCCCAATGTCGGCGGGCTGGTGATCGTGTCGCTGGGCTGCGAAAGCTTCAATCGCGAACGGCTGCTGGCGGTGGCGCGCGCCAGCGGCCGGCCCGCGGAATTGCTGGTGATCCAGGAAACGGGGGGCACGGCGGCAACGATCGCGGCGGGGCTGGAGGCGGTGGAACGCGTGCGCGCCCGGATCGCGGATGGGCAGCGCGTGCCGATGGGCGTGGACGAACTGGTCGTCGGCACCATCTGCGGCGGGTCGGACGGGACCAGCGGCATCACCGCCAATCCCGCGGTCGGCCGCGCGTTCGACCGGCTGGTGGCCGATGGCGCGGCCTGCATCTTCGAGGAAACGGGAGAGCTGGTGGGGTGCGAGGCGATCATGGCCGATCGCGCCGCGACACCCGAACTGGCGGCCGCGATCGAAGCCTGCGTGCAGAAGGCGGAGCGCTACTATACGATCATGGGCTTTGGCAGCTTCGCGCCCGGCAATGCGGAAGGGGGCCTCACCACCCAGGAGGAAAAGTCGATGGGGGCTTACTCCAAATCGGGTTCCTCGATCATCGACGGCATATTGAAGCCGGGCGATATTCCGCCAACGGGCGGCCTCTATCTGCTCGACGTCGTGCCCGATGGGGAGCCGCGCTTCGGCTTCCCCAATATCTCGGACAATGCGGAAATCGTCGAGATGATCGCGTGCGGCGCGCATCTGACGCTCTTCACGACCGGCCGGGGATCGGTCGTCGGCTCGGCGATCTCGCCCGTCATCAAGATCTGCGCCAATCCCGACACCGCCCGCCGCCTCGCTGCCGACATGGACGTCAATGCCGGCCGGATCCTGGAGGGCGCGGCCAGCCTGGAGCAGGTCGGCGCGGAAATCTACGACAAGGTGCTGGCGGTCGCCGCCGGCGCGCGCAGCGTATCGGAGTCCCTTGGCCATCAGGAGTTTATTTTGACCTACAAGGCGTTCGAACCCATCGGCCCGGACTGTCTGCCTACCCGCGCGCGGGCCGGAGCGCCGGC
>NZ_CP171460.1:0-8090 GCF_043589935.1 Sphingobium naphthae
ATGAAGGCGGCTTCCACGATCTCGGTTCGTGACGGTCATGCCATCGTCAAAGCTGGCGAGTTCATCGAAGCACGGTTCGGCGCGGGTACGTCACCCTCTTTGGCGGCCCGCAAGACCCTAGCCCTTCTAATCGCCAAAGCTGCCGGTGAAGCGTGGCGACCGGGATCACATGTCATCGCCAAGCGCGATCTGCGAGGCACCCACAACGCCAATGATCGGATCCAGGACACCCTCGATGAGCTGATGGATGTGAAGTTCCAAATGCCCTCGACCTCGGCGCAAGGGCGTGCGGCGACGCTCACCGCTGCCCTGCTTGCCTGGACGCTCAACGAACATGCCGAAGACGGCCGGGCCACCGTCGAGTGGGAGTTCACGGCACCGGCTAGGGCAATCCTACAGGGGAGCGATTACTACGCTCGCCTCAACCGGGCGGCTCTGCTCGCCTTCCGATCGAAGTATGCGATCACCCTCTATGAGATGGGTTGCCTGCTGGCTGGTCGGCGTAGCCCCACATGGTCTGGAACGATCGATGAGCTGCGGGAGCGGCTTGGCACACCCTCTAATTCGATGCCCAACTTCTCCGACTTCCGGCGTCTGGTACTGACACCTGGCAAAGCCGAAATCGATCAGCTCGCCGCCTTCACGATGGACTGGTCGGAAAAGCGCGGGGCGCGGGGCAAGATCACCCATGTCACCCTGACCTTCACCCCTAAAGACGACGACGCCACTGACGCCGCGGCCGATGAGGCAGGACGCCATAGCAGCGGCCGAAAGGCCCGCCGGGAAGGGACGACAGAAACCCTCGTCGACACCGCCAGCCTCATCGCCTCGGCGGCTTCTCGGCTATCGGTTTCGGACACCCTACGCTGGCCGGCCGACGATCAGGTGGACGAGTTCAAGACCCCGGAGCTTCATGCAATCGGAATGGCCCTAGGCGGTGGTCACTCCGTACAGCGCCTAGCGGATCAGTATGCTCGCGTTCGCCCCGAACAGCGCCGTAAATTGGTAGGGGATGCCCTCAAGGTAGATTGGACGAAATGGGTTACGGGGTGTGCCACAAAGTGGGGAAGAGTCTGACCATTTCGCCACCTGACCGTTTCTGCTAACGGTTAGCGGATCACGTTTTGAAACGATCCGCAACAGGAACGGATAAAATGGCTTACACCCTCGGAGAAGCCGCAAAGGCAACGGGTATCAGCAAGGCTTCCATATCGCGAGCCATCAATAGCGGTCGGATTTCTGCGACAAAGAAGGATGACGGTTCTTTCTCGATTGAGCCAGTCGAACTGCACCGGGTGTACCCTCCCAAGTCAGCCGCACCAGTAACCGAAACGCCATCTGAAACGCTACGCAACGGCAATGCTGACACCCGTAACGGGTCGGATTCCAATGTGTTGCAGGCTCGTCTTGATGCTGCCTTGGAACAGTTGCGCGATCGGGACGGCACGATCGACGACCTCCGCCGTCGCCTCGATCAATCGGATGAGGAACGGCGTGAGGCTCAAGCCCGAGTGATCGGACTGCTGGCCGGACCCGGCCCCACGGAATCCAAGAGGGGGTTTTTCGGTCGTCTATTTGGCCGTCCTGACGAATGACCGCGATCACATCCATCAAATGAGATTTACACCCCCATTTTGAGGTCGAGCTTGATCGTATCGCCGGGCATGCCGGTCAGAACGGCGATCTTCTCGCGGGCGAAAGCCAGCACATCCGCAACGGTATTGAGCGGCGGAGCTGCGTCAGCCGGGATGGCCTCTTCAGGCTCCGGCGCGGCTTCGTCAGCCATCTTCCGCACGTCCTTGGAAACCGTGCCCTCCAGTTCATCGATGCTGAAGTTCGCGATGCGCGGGTATTCCTCCGCGATCCCGTGGCCGACCTGGCTGATTACCGCATCGTCTCCCTTATCGAGCATTACCCACATGCCGTAGTTATTGCGGACGGTGTGGCCGTTCTCGATCCGCGCAGCATAGGACGCATCGAACCGCTTCTTCACCTCGTCGGCAGGGAAGAGATACACATCTACGTTCTGGGGGTTTAGCCGATCATCAACGGCAGCGACCAGAACGAGGTCCACGTCATCAAGGGTCTTCCAACGCTTGCCATCATCAAGCGGCGGAAAGGCTACCCAGCGATCGCGGGTGGTGCGGATGCTGGCAGTCTGCGTCTTACCATCCTTGGTCAGTTCATAGGTGTTGGAGAGACCGCGACCAGGCTGCTTCTTGAGAGCATACCCTTGCTGACGCGCGCCTTCGAGAGCAGCGCCAACCATTAGGTGCCAAGCGGCACTTTCCCCCATTTCCTTCAAACGTGTCATAACAATTCCTTTCGTTGCCGATTGGCCCGAGCACCGATTCGCCTTTCGACAAGGCTCATTTGGAATTAGTGCCGCACTTACGCAAGCGAAATCGCATTTGTTGCGAATTATTCCGGCATAGGTGCTGTGTAAGGGCTGATTGGTGCCAATTGGCATGAGCGCAGAAAGGCTATTATTCCCGCCGTCGCGACAGCCGCGATATCGTCGCCTGATCGACCCCGAGCAGGGCCGCGACGGTGCGCTGCGTGTCGCCCTTGGCAAGCCGCTGTAGCGCCTCGGCCTGCTGGTGAGGGGTGAGGGCCGCTCGCCGGCCGAACTTCACCCCACGGGCTTTGGCCTGGTCGCGGCCGGCTGCGGTGCGCTCCACGATCCGCTGGCGCTCCCAGCTCGCTGCGATCCCCAGCACGGCGATGACGACTTCGGCAAACTGCGAGGTCGTATCCACCATCGGCTCCGCGATCGAGCGGAAGCCGGCGCCGGCCTCCTTCACCGCATGGAGGATGTTCAACAGGTCACGGGTGTTGCGGGCGAGGCGATCAGTTGCCGTCACCATCAGCACGTCGCCGGCATCGAGCGCGCCGATCGCGCGCTTGAGCTTGGGCCGCTCGGCCGACGCGGCGCTGGCCTTCTCCTGGTAGACCTTCACGCAACCGGCAGCGAGGAGCTGGGCGACCTGCTGGGTGAGGTCCTGCCCGTTGGAGGAGACGCGCGCATAGCCGTAGATCATGCGGCCATTGTGCATCGGATATATGCATAACGGAAGCGCCCGGATTTCCGCCGTTCCCGACACGATGCAGAACCTATGAGTTTTGCATCGCAAATCCTGCTTCTGATTGATTGCATCGTTGTCGTCGGGCATCTCTGCCTTCAACGGCAAAACACTTCCAGCTAGCGCGTTCGCCAAGGGGAATGGAATGGTGACCTACACGGTGAATGTGGCATCCAACAAAATGGCCATCGCAGAGGAAGTTATATCTTCTGCTGGCAATATATTGGTTGCAGCGGGCTTTGCGCCAAACGAAATTGCCGCTCTTTTTAGAGCTGCCTCAGAGCAGCTTACTAGCGGCGCAGCAATCAGTGTGTCCGATGAATACCATTCGCCTGAACAAGATCACGATTCCATGGATTTGGACGATCTTCGGAATGCTTTTGAAAGCACCGATGCTTCCAAAAAATTGGAAAAGCTCAAACGTCGAGCCGACGCCCTTGATCGTCCGCACGACAGCCCCGACGCCCTCAAGAAGTGCTATGACATTGTTCTAAAAATGCTGCCACTCATAGGCGAAATGCAAAAATGGCTTATCGCCACTGCTTCTGAAGCAAAGATTGAGGTTGTCGAAAATCAGTCTGATTGGACAGAAACGGCATCTGATGAAGACCTTGATCGGGAACACGAAATTATATTCTTAGATGCGTTTGACTGGACATATCCTCTGAATTTCCAGCTAGTGGATGACGTAGCTTCGGAGCTGGTAGATAAGGGAGAGGTTGATGCCTTTAACGGTTTGTCTGACCTAATTTCTAGCTATGGAATCACACTTCCGAACGACCTGATCGAAACATTGGAAAAGGGTCATAGAACCCTTGACCTAAAAGATGTATTTAGGTCCCATGTTTTACAGCAGTCAGATGAAATACTGGAAACAAAGTTTCTTGAAGATTTTGTACGGAACTTTGATTTCCCACATCCTTCCTATTTCCTTCAAGGATGGCTTACACAGATGGAAGGCGAGGGCCTTATCAATCGGTATAAGAGCTCGAACCGTTGGCGGATCCAAGTCATTTAGCGAGTGAGCCATTTTCATAGCTCACCCGTAACTTATTCCTGGATCACGCCGCTTCGAGCGTAGGGATACGCGCGATGATATCAGCGTCCTTCACCGCCTGCACACGCAAGTCGTAATTGCGCTGCATGTTCACCCACATCTCCGGTGCGGTGCCGGTGAGCTTGCCGATCCGAAGCGCCATAGTCGGGGTGACATCCTGCTTTTCGGCAAGGATATCGTAGAGGGTCTGCCGCGACACCTCGATCAGCCTGGCGATCTCCGCCTTGGGCTTGTTGAGCGCGGGCAGAATGTCCTCCCGCAGCAGCTCACCGGGGTGCATCGGGGCAAGGCCGGATACGAGCTGGTTCATCATCTGTCTCCTGTCCGGGCCGATCCCGGATCATCATGCGTCTCTGTGTAAGCCCTATGTGTAAACTAATGCCTTACATGTCAAGCATTGACTGACAGATTTTTAGGAGAGGCATACCCCTCCTAGTGGTAGTCCTCGATGTTCACGTCGATCGCATCGCCGTCATCCCAAGCCCATGTGACCCGGTAATTGCCGCTGGCATCGACCGCATATCGTTTGGGCTTGGTGCTCAACCCATGAAAGCGAAAGCCCGGAACATTCATGTCCTCGGGCTTCGTAGCCGCATCCAGCGTGAGCAGGATGCGGCGAACGCGGTTGTGGTTCTGGACGGGAAGTTTTGAGCCATCTCCCTTGGTGGCGAAGGCTTCGAGCGCCTTGCTGGTGTATGTTTTAATCATAGACACATTGTAAGGCATTTCCTGACATTTGTCAAGTATTACCTTACACTCTGCCGAAAACGATTCTTCGGCGGCGACCCTACCGCCCGAACCCGATATCCGGCCCGTCACGTCCACGCTGACGATCTAGCTCCTGCTCTCGCTGCCGATCCCGCCCACGCTGCCCCGGTTGGTCCAGCTCAATCGCCGGCATCTGGTCGCGCTGGGGTGACTGGTCGAGCGCCGGCACCGCCTCGAACCCGCCCTCGCTGCTGGTCTGTAGCCCCGATCGCATCGCCCGCGCTGCGCCCTGGACCAAGCTGGACATGCCCTGCATCGCCAGCTCGGCACGCTCGCGGAGTTGGTGGGACCACTCCCGTATCCGCTCCTGACCGCGCTCGATGTAGAAGCCCAGCCCCCGCTTCTCCATGATCGCCTCGTTCATCTGCCCGCGCGGGGTAACGGCGTGCGGCTCCTCGCCGGCCGCGATCTGCTCGGCCGACGCGCGCCGCTCGATCGCGGCCGACGCATGGCCCATCTTCACGGTCGGCTCGATATCCAGCCCCTGACGCTCGTAACTGCGGTGATCGACCCGCTCGGCCACCTGGGCATGTTCCAGCGCGTCGTTGACCATCCCTGCCCACCGCTCGCGGATCGCCTCGACCTCGACCGAGGCCGTCGAGCGCACGTCGAGCTGGCGTGTCTTCGCGCCCAGCCCGTCCGCTTCCGCTACCCGCGTCGTCGTCATGACGTGAGCATGGTGGTTACGATCGTCGCCGTAATCATGCGGGGCATGGATCGCCGCATCGACCGCCACCCCGTAGCGATCCCGCAGCTCCTCCGCGAACCCCAGCACCAGCTCACGGCGTTGGCCGGCATCTAGCTCGGCCGGCAACGCCAGCTCATATTCCCGCGCCACCTTGGCGTCCTTGCGCTTCTCCGCCGCCTCCGCTGCATTCCACAAGGCGGAGCGGTCCTGCGCCCACTCCGCGCCTTCCGGCGCGACGATGAAACTGTCCTCGACGCCGCCCCGCCGCGTGTAATCGTGCACTAGGCCGTCGCGCTCGTTTTCGAGCGCGACGCCGGCACGATACGCGACCGCCGCGACCGCGCTGCGCCCGGTCGAGCGCGACACCGATTTCACCGCCAGATGGTAGATCGCCATCGCAGCACCTGCCTTCCTCCAACGTGGTCCAGCGGCGTTGCGCTGGTCGGGGTGTGGGGCGGAGGCCCCGCTGTCGCGCCAGCGACATGGGTGCAGGGTATCCCTGCCGCACGCATTACGCAGTAATGCTAAAGTGCGCCCTTGTCTCCTGGCGTCGTCTCGGGTGGCTTCGTCTGTTGGGTTGCGCTATAGTCACTTCCGTTATCGTGCTTTCACGCGGAGAAGGTATGGCGGCACCGACACGCGAATCCATCGAACAGGCGCAGAAGCGCGTGGACCAGGCCAAGGCCCGTCTCGCTGCGCTCAATGCCCGTATCGCGGCCGAAGGTCGCCGTCTCGACACCCGCCGCAAGATCATTCTGGGTGGACTGCTCATCGATGCCGCCAGCAAGGACAAACGCTTCGCCGGTATCGTCTCCGAGCTGACCCACCGCATCAGCCGCGATCAGGATCGTAAGCCGTTCGACGGGTGGACGCTGCCCGGGGAGGATCGCTGATGGACCGCGATCGGGAGGACGATCCCCGCCGCCTGCTCGAACAGGCGCGCCAGCTCCACGATCAGGGACGCGGAAGGGGAATGGCGCGTGGTGGCAGCCGAACCGATCCCCCGGCCGGCAAGTTCGATCCCGCCGAGTTCGACACGCCCCCCGACGCGCCGCCCTCTGCCGCCGGTCGCGCGCGCGGTGCCGCCGACGCCGCCCAGGCACACAGCTTCTTCTCCCACCTCGATACCAACATCCAGCGCATCCTCACCGGCTTCGGCACCCTGCGCGACCTAGTGTCCGACGTGCGCGCCAGCCTCGCCGATGCCGCCGCCAGGGATGCACAGCGCGCGGAGGACGAGGAAGCCCGCGACAAGGCCATAGCGGCCCGCTTGGTCGATCCTGCCGCCCTGGAGGCCCGTGCGGAGGCCGGAGCGCGTCGTGGGGCCGCAGATGGCCTTGCCGGGGCGGGAGAGACCCTGCGGCGTCGGATCGACGCTGACACGGCCGCACACGCCGCCTTGGCCGATCGTCTTGCTGCCGATGCCGCCGATCGCCGCGCTCATGAACAGCGCCGGCGCCAGTGGGACAGGTGGTGGAACGGCGCGCTCATCGGCTTCGCCCTGCTCGTCCCGATCGCCGGGGGTTACGGCTATCACCTGGGTAACGGGGCCGGCGAGGCGCAAGGCTATGCTCGCGCCCGTGATGAAACGGCTGCGGCGAGCTGGGCCAACACCGTCAACGGTAAGCTCGCCCGCCGCATCGATCAGGCAAGCGAACAGACCATCCCCGCCATTGCCGCCTGTCCCAAGGATCACGGTTGGAAGCGAGAGAAGCGCGACGGGGCATACTGGTGCTTCGGCGCGAACCCTGATGCCAAATCCTACACCGGGTGGTTGCTGCCATGAACCTCGATGATCGCACCCGCACCTGGCAGCTCGTCATGACCGGCCACGATCTCCGGCACGTCACGCCCGACGCCCAGGCCGACATGGCGCGGCTGCTCGACCTCGATCCCTCCATCTCGCACCTGACGCTAGAAATCGGGGGTGATCGCGTCCACGTCGCCCGCGACTGGCCCAGCGACCAGTACGAAGAAGCCGATCGCCTGATCGACCGCATCGCGGCCTCGGGCGTATCTGCGATCGTCGTCCACGATGGCAACGGCAAACCCCCTCGCCGCGTGACGACCAGGGAACGATGACACGATGCCCTCGCTCCGTCTCCTTCCTCGCCAAGCCTGCGGCCGGTAGGCCGCCCCTGTGACGGCGTAGCCGGCACGCATCATCGGTGCATCGGCCGAAGGCCGATTCCGCTTGTCATCATGCAACGCCAGCCTCGCGCGCCCGCGATGATTCTAGATTCTATTGATTCTATGATTCAGGGGTTGCTTGTCTGTTGATTCAGATAGGAAAAATGGCCCGACCTACGACAAATGGGGTGCTCAGTTACGACAAATGGGGTGAGCACCTACGAGAAATGGGGTGCTCAGTTACGACGGATCGGGTGCCCCGTGAGGAATGGGGTAACTGTGCGATCTATGACATTGACGTTGATCTTATGTCGTAACTGGCTAAGCTCATGCCGTGCCCGACGACCTTCCTATCGGCCGCACG
>NZ_CP171459.1:0-27223 GCF_043589935.1 Sphingobium naphthae
ATGACCGACGATAGATTACCGCTTGCCGAGCTGATGGCGAAGACCGGAGATGGAGATTTCCTGCGCACGATCGCCGAGAGCGTATTACAGATCATCATGGAGGCCGACGTCGATGGCCTGGTCGGCGCCGGCCGGCACGAGCGTTCCGGCGATCGCACGACCTGGCGCAATGGCTACCGCGACCGCAGCCTCGATACCCGGCTCGGCACGCTCAATCTCAAGATCCCCAAACTGCGGACCGGCGCCTACTTTCCCGGCTTTCTGGAGCCCAGGAAGACCGTCGAGAAGGCGCTGGTCGCGGTGATCCAGGAAGCATGGATCGCCGGCGTCAGCACCCGGCGCGTCGATGAGCTGGTGCAGGCGATGGGCATGACTGGCATCTCCAAGTCCTCGGTATCCAAGCTGTGCAAGGACATCGACGAGCGGGTCCACGCCTTCCTCAAGCGGCCGCTCGCCGGCGACTGGCCCTACCTCTGGCTCGATGCTACCTACCTCAAGGTGCGCGAGGGCGGGCGGATCGTCAGTGTCGCCGCGATAATCGCTGTGGCCGTCAACACCGAGGGCAAGCGCGAGATCGTCGGCCTGCACATCGGTCCTTCCGAAGCCGAGCCGTTCTGGTCGAGCTTCCTCAAGGACCTCGCCCGGCGCGGCCTGACCGGCGTGAAGCTGGTCATCTCCGATGCCCACGAGGGGCTCAAGGCGGCGATTACCCGCGTCATGGGCGCGACCTGGCAGCGCTGCCGCGTCCACTTCATGCGCAACGCCCTGGCCTATGTGCCCAAAGGCCAGAATACCGTCGTTGCCGCTGCCATCCGTCAGGTCTTCCTTCAGCCCGACCATGCCGCTGCGACGCAGGTCTGGCGTCAGGTCGCTGATCAGTTGCGCGCCCGCTGGCCAAAGCTCGGCGTTTGCATGGACGATGCCGAGCACGACGTACTCGCCTACATGACCTTCCCCGAGCAGCACCGGGTCAAGCTCCACAGCACCAACCCGCTGGAACGCCTGAACAAGGAAGTGAAGCGCCGCGCCGATGTGGTCGGCATCTTCCCGAACGAGGACAGCATTATCCGCCTCGTCGGCGCCGTCCTGCTCGAGCAGAATGACGAATACCAGCTCCAGCACCGCTACATGCAGATCGAGGGCATGGCCGCCCTTGCCACCCCAATGATCGAGGAGGCACAGCCGCTACAGATTACACCCAAGGCCGCCTGAAAATGCAGCCCAGTGGCCACACCCGATTTTACACCACATTGACGGACGCGACCACATCGCTACCGATGAAACCAACCGCCTGATCGCCTCCAACAAGGTCGAAGGTACGGCCGTTTACGATCGCAATGGCAACCGACTTGGCTCGGTTTACAACTTCATGGTCGATAAGCGCGCGGGCCGTGTCGAATATGCGGTCATGTCCTTCGGCGGCTTCCTCGGCATCGGCGAGGAATATCATCCGCTGCCTTGGGACCAGCTCACCTATGACACGAACCAGGGCGGCTATGTCGTCGATCTAACAAAAGAACGGCCCGAAGGCGCGCCGCGCTATCGAGCGGGCGAAGAACCTGCTTTCGATCGCACCTATGGCGAGCAGGTCTATGGCTATTACGGCTCGACCTATCCTTTCTGAGACGGGGGACGACGGGAACATCCCGTCGTCCTTCACTTTCGTGATTATGAACGATGATGACGATCCCTCCGGGGTGCCGTGTCCGATTCCCCACATCAGGAAGCGTTGAAAACCTTGGGAGACGCCCTCAAAGCGGGGCCGAAGGCTCTCGCCCGTAGCACTGGTATCGCAGCCCGGACGAACTTTGTGGATCGCCTCGCGACGCTGGCGCACCGACTTGATGTTGGTGGTCATGGCGGGGCGAATGAGGTTTATGAGGCAGCCTCAATCATCGCAAGGATGCAGCGAAACCAGAAACATGTAGATCGCGATGGTTGGTCAGTCGCCGACCATGAGGCCATTGCCGGCCTGAAAGGCATCGAGACCAAGCTTCTCAAACTGGCAAATGACGTCGAACAATGAGCATCTTGGCTACCGCAGCCACGATTCTAGGATCGGCTTCTCACATCCTTTGGGAGGAGCGGCCTGCTGCGGCGATCATGCCGCCTTGGTCTGGTAGAGCTGCGCCTCACGGTTGATAAGGATATCGGCTAGAAACCAATAGGCCTCGCCCCATGCCGTCAATATTTCCTCGGTCGCGGCTTCGCCGAGAATATCGCGGATGGCGGGGAGCAGCGCGTTCGCCACGGTGGGGTAATGCTCGGGCTTGATGTGTGTTTCGACATGACGCGCGGCGATCCGCTCGATCGCCGGTTTCAGCGCGTCGAGCTTATCGACATTCTGCGCGAAGGCGAGGATCGCCGCCGCGAGCCGCTTGGGCTGCGCGCCGGATTCGTGCGCGGCCATGTCGAACAACGCCTTGATCTCCGGATCGACGAACAGGCGCTGGTACATGCGCGTGGTGATCTCCACGCCATGCTGCTGGAGCGCAGGCGCCGTAGCTTTCACCAAAGCCATTGTTTCGGGGGAGAGCGGTTTGGACATACAGACGTGCTCCGGATTTCAGACCCTGACAAAAGAGACGATCAAAGTGACGGGAGGGATCCAGTCGGACAAGGAGCGTGGGCCGAAGAGACAGGCATGCGCGATGAACCCAAGGCTTAGCGGCGGGGATGACCCGTATCCGGATTCGATCATAGCTCGACCGCGGCCAGAGGGGCGAGCAAGGTCCACACGACGCCCGAGACGGGAAATTCCAACTCGGCACGGCCGCGCAAGCTGCGGCTTGCGGCCGTGCATATCAGCCGCGATCCAAAGCCCCGCCGCTCGGGCCTGACGACTGGCGGGCCGCCATGTTCGGCCCATTGCATCCAAAGCTCGGCCTCGATGCCCGATCCCAGCACTTTCCACGTCAGCTCGATAGTGCCTGTTTCGTTGGACAGCGCACCATATTTGATCGCGTTCGTCGCCAGCTCGTGAAAGGCGAGGGTCAACGTCATCGCCGCCTTGGGGCCGATCGTGACCGTGGGGCCATCAAGGCGAAGCCGCTCCGCGTAGAGGGTGAAGTGCGCCAGTGCATTCTCGGCCAGCGCCGGGAGGGGCGCGGTCTCCCAATTATGGGATAGAAGCTGCTCGGTCGCGCTACCCAGCGCCGCCAATCGCTCGTCAATGGTCGATCGGGCGTCTTCGATCGAATCGGCCGCCTGCAAGCTCTGGCTGACAAGAGAACGAACGATAGTGAGAATGTTCCTGAACCGATGCTCAAGCTCACGAATCCGGGTTTCAGTATCGACCATAACTCTACGCGCCCCCTACCCGGCTATTTAGATCAATCGATCGCCCAAGACGAACATTTTGCATGTCCGCGTGGAGCGCAGAGCCAGACGGCGCGTTGCTGCGCTGGTCGGTGGAACGGCTGCGTAAATGCTTGGTGCGACATGACTACACGAGACGGGATCAGCGGCCTTCGTGTGCTGGTTGTTGAAGATGATTACTGGGTCGCGGCCACGCTGGTTGAGATAATATCCGACGCCGGCGCAGAAGTCGTCGGCCCTGTCGATTGCGTGCGGGACGCCCTCTCGGCGCTGGACTCGTCGCCTCATGTTGCCAGCCTCGATGTGCAACTTGGCTCCGAAACCTCATTCCCGATCGCGGACGAACTGAATCGGCGCGGCGTGCCCTTCATCTTCGCCACGGGCGCGGCCAGCATGATCCCGGCTGTCCACGCCTCACGCCCGACCTGCCACAAGCCCACGTCGCGCGAGCTTCTGATCGGAGCGCTCTGCCGCGCGCTCGATGCTGCCTGCTAAGCTTGATCGCCATCGGTTTCGGCGCGCACCGCCGCGTATATAGCGAGCGCGTTGGCGAACTCATCGATACTGGCGATGCTGGCTCTGTCCATCGGCGTGCCGATCACCGCGAAAGCTTCGCCCATCGCTCTGATGAGTCCTGTCGGGCTGCTCGCTCGTCATGTGGCCTCCATTACCCGGAGCCGGGACGGAACAGGAGCGTCCCGGCCTCGACCGGTCGTTGCGCAGCCGATCTCCACGGCGTTCTTCCCGGCGCGCTTGACCGCGTACATGAGCTGATCGACCGCGTGCATCAACGAGGGCTCGTCGCGCGGGGTATCAGGCTGAATCAGCAGCGCGCCCATGCTGCACGTTACTGGATGAGGCGTGCCGGCTAGAACCGATGACAGGCGCTTGTGGAGCACGCGGGCGAAATACACCCCTTCCTGGGCCGAATGAACGGGAAGCAGAAAAGCGAACTCGTCGCCGCCGATCCGCCCGAAATCATCCTCCCACCGGACGATCCCCCGCGCGCCCTGCGCAAAGGCGCGCAGCACCTCATCGCCGGCAACATGGCCGTGGCGGTTGTTGATGCCCTTGAAGTCGTCGAGATCAAGGATCGCGAGCAGGAAGGATTGCCGGGCAGGCACCGCTAGATCGAGACGATGGACCACGCGCTCGCGGAACGTCTCCTTGTTGAGCGCATCGGTCATGCGGTCGCGCGCCGCCAAGTGGTGCTCTCGGTCGAAAGACCGGCGGAAGCTGAGAACAATGGCGGCGACGATAACATAGGTGACGGCACGCACGGCCATCCTTGCCCCTAGCAGGGCGGGAGAGAGCCTGGGCAGCTCGGCGACATGCGGCACGACGGCGAGGACGGCCGCGACGATCGCCACCAAATAGCCAGCGCGGCTTCCTAGCGCCCAGCAGGCGGCGCAGACGATCGGAATATAGAGCGGCGCGAGACCTATTCGGGGAAAATGTGCGTCCGCCAGCGCCAGCGCCGTGACGCTGAGGAGAATCGCGAACCAGGCGCGTTCGCGCGGCAAGGAATGAAGATGATCGGCGAGGCGGCCGACAGGCAGATGGCTATTCACGCATGTCCTACTCGGTCAAAAGGTTCTCCAAGCTCATTCCCGCCCCAAGTGTTCCTGTGCAGCCGGCGGCACGCCCCATTTCGGAGACGTGCCGGCCACTGAACCGGGTGTTGGAAACCTGAAACACGTCAGGCGCGGACGCCTTTGGCCGGGTGGCTTGGACATGCGCGCCCGCCACCCGGTCGATGAAGCTCGACCGGCTCGTGTTTCAGGAGGTTTCCACGCCTCCACCCGCGTCTCCGCAGGTGCGCGCACGCTACCGGCAAACTGTTAAGAAAAGCAACAAGCCAACCGGCACACCGGGGTTCAGCCGATCTTGACGCCCCGCCAGTCCCGCTTTTTCCGCAGGCGGACGGGCAGCTTGGCCTCTGGCGAGGGTGTATCGCGGCCAGTCCTGTCGGCCAGCAGCGGCGTTGATCGCTCATCGATCAGGGCGCGCAGCCGGGTCCGCCCGCGAGCGACACGGCTCTTGAACGTTCCTGTAGCAATGCCGAGCTGCGCCGCTCCGTCCTCGACGGACACGCCCTGGCTCGCCAACAGCACCGCCTCGCGCTGGTGGGGCGGGAGTTCGCTGAGCGCCCAATCCGTATCGCGCAGCCAGATGGCAAGACTCTGGGTCTCGCCCACGTTCAGCATCCGGTCGCGCGCATCCTCGGGCAGATCGGCATGGAAACGCGCGCGGCGGCGACCGGTGAGGAAACTGTTCTTCATTATGGTCCGAGCCCAAGCGGCGAGGCTCGTTCCGGCCGCGAAGCTGGCGCGCGCGGCCCAACAGCGCAGCATGGTGTCCTGCAAGAGATCGTCGGCATCGGCACCGCCTCCGGTCAGCCGCCGGGCATAGGCGCTGAGCGCGGCCGCCTGTGCAATCAGCGCAGCTCCAAAGTCATCGTCGGGCATGGCGATCGGTGACGGAACGCGGGCAGGCGCGGTGGGCGGCATCTCATTCTCCGGGCAGGCTTCTCCTGCCCTCAAGTGATATAGGCCGCGCAAGCCGCCGATGTTGCCGGGCCGACCTCTTCGCACCCCGCTTCGTCCCGTCTCGGTCGATCAGGGCTGCATCCGTGCTATAGGAGGGCATAGCGTGAATAGTACGCCAGACAACGCTAGGGGCGAACAATCAACGAACATTTATGCGGCGCAGCTATCTTTTGGCAGGTTGAGCGTCTTACGTTCTGCAGACGCTGCAACTTTATCCCATAGAAAGTTACCTGAGAAGGCAATGTGGCGACCGGTGCCTATCGCGCCAAGGCGACAACCGTCGATGCTCTTGCTGACACTCTCTATGGTTCCGGCCTGTGTCCTGCGATCCGTGAAGAGACATTGTTGTGCGCTACTGCGACAAGGGCAGTCCGCTCATTGTGCAATGATAGAGTATCAAGCTGGACCTGACGGTAGTGTAAGCAAGAAAGTTCAACGATAGACTATATTGTATAACGTAGTTATACTGGCGTTCGATACCCTACAATGCCACAACATCTCCCAGGTTCGATTGGAGCAAGAGGTAGGTCAGGGCCGTCGCGATCTTGACAACGAACCCCGCCCCATTCATTAGAAGTGGAAGACTACGCCGCCCATGGGCCGCAGACTGTCAAAATCGTAGGTTTCCATCTGAAGGCGAATGCGAATGCCGCTATTACCGGTTACGCCGCCCAGACCGATATCCTTGGGTCCAACTTCGACGCCCACGCCATACACCCAGTCCTTTTGGTCGCTGTAGGCGCGCTTGCCATTAACCCACTGATATCCGGCAGAGGCAAACACCATTCCGCTCTCGCCGGCCCGCGCACCAATGCGGCCACGAACGCCATATTCCCAATCGATGTCGTTGAAGCCCTTGCTGGCGTTACCCTCCGCACCAACAAATACCGGACCCAAGGGAATGTTGACGCCTGCAATCCCGCTGATGAGCGCGCCGTTCATGCTACCGCCACGCGGCGAGCCGAATTCGCTATCTTTGTCGAAGGTGTGATACCCGCCAAGGACGCCAACATAAGGCTCGATGCCAAATGCATCAGTGCCGTCGGGAGCGGTCTCCTGTGCAGACGCAAGCGTAGGAACAAAGCAGCAGACAGCGGCAGCAAGGATCAAATTCTTCATGTATCTCTCTTCAAATTTGTTCGTACCGAAACTGTCGGTAAGTGACCTGCTAACCCCGAACGTCAAAGAGAGTTTCGACAAGTAACAACAAAATGGCAGAAGTGACAAAAATGCCACTTCTGCCATGATGGTGATCAAGCGAGAAGACCGTATTTCAGGTGTCCCGCATTGCTTAGGTCAGCGCGAGGCAACTGCCGCCGGCGTCAGCCCCTTGACCACGGTATAGCCGCTTTCGATCGTCGGCACTGCAAGGGTAGCAACCTGCTTCAGAGCCGGATCGCTGCCCTCCAGAGCGTAGCCCTTCTGCAGTGCCCACATCGACGGAGCTTCATCTGCCATCTGCGTCAGATAAAGATTGTCGAAATCGTCCTTGCTCTTCTTGAGCAAATCAATTGACGCAGCACGCTGCGACGAGAGAGCTAGCGTAGGCTTGGCGATTTTTCGATCCTTGTTGGAGAGGGCGGCAAAAAGCGAGTCCCGCTGTTTCTTTGCTTGATCATAGTCTGCCTTCGCGTAGGCCTTCACATCGGCACGCTCAGCCTTGCGCAGCGCAAGCTGCGAAGCTGCAATACGATAGTTGAGAGCATCAGCACTCAGCTTGACGTAGTCGGAAGCCGAGACCTGACGTTGGGGCTGGATCGAGAACACCGTGGTGGTTTCACCTGCGACGTTGGTCTGCGCGACGCCCGACATGGTCTGGGCATAGGCGACGGGGGACAGAAGGGCGGCAGCCAGAGCAGTGCCGATAAGATAGCGCATTGCATTCTCCACAAAGTTTGGTGAACGCATTACGCTGCTGCGCCGCTCTCGTTCCCGCCATTGATGAAGAAGGAAGGTCTGCAGAGAGTGCGTCAGTCATCCTTCGGCCAAATTTTCCCACGCCTTGAATAGCTTATTGTTCACAATATTATTGCCTCAAACAAAAAAATGGAGATCATATGAGCGCTTTGGAGGGCATAGCGTCGGGGGTGCGCCAGACAATGCTAAGGGCGAATAATCGGTGAATGTATAGAGGTTGAGATCAGACACCCATCTTGAGCCCGCCCTTCCTCTTCTCCCATGGTGTAGAGTTTGCGCATATGTCCGGTGTCGAACAAGGGCGCATCAGCGTTCGGGGCGGCTTCATCGATTGCGCATATGGAGAGCCGGATTTTACGCTCCTGCGCAAAGCTGCGTAGATCATCGATGATCGTCCTGTCCGCTTCGCCCAGCACGGTGGAAAGCGCACGCGACACAAGGCTCAAAGTGCGCGGTTTCGACACCTTGAACTTCGGCGCAAGTCGGCCATTATAGAGGATGTAGATCGCCCCTTGCGAACCGTCTGTCGGCGCATCGACCATCATGTCGCGTGGCAACAGGAAGAAGCCGCTGATCGTGCCGCCATCGACGTGAAGTTGAGGACATAGCGTGGAAGGTACGCCAAACAACGCTAAGGACGAACAATCAGCGAACGCTTAGACTGCGCGGCTATCCGGGGGTAGATTGAGAGCCTTGCGGCCAGCGTCTCGGATGGCAGTCATGAGAGCGTACGTTTTTGCCCATCCTCTCACCGCCCCCCAGGATGCACGAACACGCCAAGGCGGGCACGGACGCGCTCAACGCCGCACCGGCCAAGGCCGCGCCAATTACTCGCGACAGCGGCACTATCATGCCAGGAGGCTACGCCGTCGCGGCTGAACGGCACATGGCCCTGTGCGCCTATGGAATCGCGGTCGGATCGGCGATGCGCCCGAAAAACAGCACCGCGCCGCTCTTTCGGTCGCGCAGAGTGGCAAGGAAAGGACGATCGACCACCATCTCCGGCACCTGGGGCTCTATCCGCGCACTGGTCACGACGATTTTCACCGCGGTTGCCGCCGCTGCCTCGGTGCCTTCCTCATCGACGCGCAGGAAGGTCGCGTGCGCCACGTCATTGATCGCCAGACGCACGCCGGAGACGATGCCGGACAGGTCCGCACGCTGCTGATCGAAGGCGCTTGGCATCCCCGCTGCGATCAGCGCTGCCTTGACGCTCTTGTCGAACCGCGCTTCGAAGCGGGGCAGAATGATCCGCATCTCGCGCGCCTGCTCCGCTGCCAGATCGAAGCGATCATTGCCGCCCTGCTCGCCGGCGAAGAAATCGCCCCCCTTCATCTCGCGCTCCCAACGGCGCAGGACCGCCGTGTCGCGCGGCAGGAAAATTTCCATCACGAAGCTGCCATCGCCGGCATAAGGCAGGGCGATCGCCTGTCCCTCATGGGTCTCGCGATAGTCGAACCGGCCTATCCGCTTCATCATCGTGATCGGAATGCGCGTGCCGTCGCCACGCGTGAAGGTCCGCGTTTCCGTCTCCTCGAACGGCACCTGCCACTTTGCCTTGAAGTAAAGAGCGTTGGTCAACACAGCGGCGGTGTCATCCCTGAAGCCGCTCGGAGAGACGATCTCCGAAATCCTGCCCTTCGTCTCGCGCGAGACCCAGCCATTGATCCGTGCGGCCGCTCCGGTGGGATCACCGGCATAATCGACCGTTTCCGGAGCCGCCCCGAAGCCGGAACGCGCCTCGGCGACATACTCGTCCCGGATCGGCAATCCCTTTGCCAGCCATAGCGCGTTCGCGATGCCGAGCGTGATATCGGCATCGCCGGTATCGCTGAGCTGGGCATTATAGGCTCTGATAGGCACGGCCGCATTCGGGACCGAAGGCCAGTCCAGAACGCGCCCGATCTCGTCGCGTGTGCCCCCTCGCGCACCGAGGTAAGCAAGCCCCAGGCCCTGTGACAGGCTGACCGGGGAGACGAACAGATTGGCGTTTGCATCGGCCGTCGCTGCCAAGTGCGGGTAGACCTTGGCGGTCATCAACGCCGCGCCATAAGTCAGCGCCCAAGGCGTGATCTCGCCGCTTCGCTCCGACTGCCCGGAGGGAGACGGGCCAAAATTGGGTGCCGGAGCGCTTGTCACGCAGCCACCAAGCGCCAGGCTCACGAGAAACGGGAATGACAAGGCTGCTTTACGCATGGCTCTTCCTAGAGGCTTGGCCGCTGATCGTAGAAATCGACCTGCATCCGCATGGCTCCGAGCGGTTCCACGAAATGCGGTTGTTCCGGTAGAACCAGCCCTGGCCGATCAGGTGTAAGGATCACCTCGGAGGCAGGGTCGAGATAGGTGAGCTTCAATCTCCCTTCGATGACCCGGATCACGCCCCAAACACCGGCCTTGGTGCGATGCTCGGAGCGCAAGGCAGTGGGCAATGTGGCCTCATCGAATATGGGCGTCGAGCGGTAGGGAATCGTCATTACCTCTTCACTCCCACCTGGACCGTGCATCGCACCGGCTGATCCGCCTTCCTTGCGGCTTGCCGGCATCCTTCGATCTTTTCACGATTGTCGCGCAGCAACCTGTCGGCCGCGACGATCGCCTCCCAGCTTGGCTGCGACGCACTCGCCATCAGATGCTGCCCGGCATCCCACGGCGTCGCTTCGGCAAGAACCCGCGTCGCCATGCGTTCGGGCCATTGCCAGCTCGTCGGCACGATCTCGCGCGCCACCAGACCGGGCAAGAAGGACCATAGTAGGATGCCGATAAGCAACCCGCCCAGCCCGAACCATAGTTGACGGTCCTTCTGATCCCGCGCTGTCAGCGCCGATTGAACGACGCTGCGCAGCTCGCGCCCCTGTTGCTTCATCTCGTCGGTGGCAGTTGCAAGCGCGGCATGGTCGGCGCTGCGAAGGTCGGCCGCCGCTCGATTGATCTGAGCCGCGACCTGCGCCGGCGTCATCGCCAGCGCCGGCGACTTCACGATGGCCGTCGTAACCTGGTCCAGGCGTCCGTTGATGCCGTCCAACCCATGGACGACATGCCCCAGCGTCTCCGAATAATCCGGCACGTCGATGCTGGCGCGCTCAGTCGCCAGTCCCTCGATGGCGCGGCGCATCAACGCCAGCTCGCCGCGCTGCTGCTCGACTGCAACACGCACCTGCTCGAACGCCTCCGCCGCCGCGTCGCCGCCCTCCTCCAATTGCTCGTCGTCGGCCATTCTCTCTCCCTTACCGGCTCATCCCTCGGTCACGGCCGATTTCCAGCGAGCGGGTCAGCTCCTGCTCGATTGCGCGATCCCGGCGCATTTCCAGCCCCAGCTCGGGCGCGCGGCGACGCAGCACCGATTCAAGCTCCGGATCGCGGTGCAGCGTTCCGGCCACGCTCTCCATCTTCTTGCCCGTGCGCTCTGCGCCGGCGCGGTCGCCGCTGCGCACAAGCTCGGCCCGCTCGCGCGCCATACTCTGCCAGCGCTCCACGAACCGATCGGCGCGACGCTCGGGATTGATGCGCACCCGGCCTTCCTCTGCCATCGCCCGTGCCGCCCCACCGGGCTTGCCCTCGGCTGCCTCGCGCACCAGCGCCGGATTTCGCTCGAACGCGGAAGCGAGGTCGCGCGCGCCGTGGGGCCGTACTTTGTCGAGCGCGTCGCCGGCCTTCGCCAGGGCCGCCTGCTGGTGCGGGAGCACCGGCAAGCCCTTGTCGCGCATCCGGTCCATATCGGCCTGCGCGCGCGCATAGCGCTCGATCGCCTTGGCCTGGTTGGGCGCGGTCGATCCTCGCTCGGGAGCAGTGTTAATCGGCCCCTCTTTGCCGTCGCGTCCTGCCAGCTCGGGCGATGCCGGTTTCGGCCTGAAGCCGGCGAACATGCCCTTCGCCTTAGCCTGCACCTGCCTGACCATCTCCCGCGCGCGTTCCGGGAACCGGATCTCGCGCCGATCGGCGAACGCGCGGGCCTGGTCTTGCTCGGGCCTCGCATAGTCGCCCGCCATGTCCTTGGCGCGCTCGCGCGACAGCGTGCGGGTGAGTTGGCGCTGATCGGCGAAGTCGTCGCGGCCATAATGGAGCTGCATCCCGTCGCGATGCCGCGACAGACCGACATAGGCGCTGTGCCGGTCCATCCCCGGCGTCGCCAGCACATGCGCCTGATCGACCGTCACCCCCTGTGATTTGTGGAAGGTCGCGGCATAGCCGTGATCGACATGGGCATAGTCCTTGAGATCGAACGCAATCTGCCGGCCATCGTCGAGCTTCACCGCCATGCTGTCGGGGCTGACTCGCTCGACCTCGCCCAACGTGCCGTTCTTCACGCCAAGACCGCGCTCGTTCTTGAGGAACATGATGCGGTCGCCGGACGCGAACTCGCGCGCGCCCCGCTCGGCCGACACGCCCACGTCCGCGCCCAGCTCGCCGGCGTCGCGTAGCCGATCTCGCGCCGCCAGGTTCAGATCGCGGACCTCGGCATTGGTGTGGGTGAGGATGATCCGGGTCTGATCCGGATCGGTGCGGCGCTGTGCATCCCAGGTGTCGATCAGCTCGGCGCGTGCAGCCTCGCGCGTGTCGGCCGCCTGGACCATGCCATGCGCCTCATAGGCATGGACAGCCTCGCCGGTACGACCCGTGGCGAGAGCCTTAGTGGCGTCGCGTTGCCAATCCTCGCGCTGCCGGCGTATCTCGGTGATCTCGGCTGCCCCGTGCCTCTCAGCCAGTGCACGGAACGCCGCCCCCGCCTCGATCGCCTGCAACTGCTCGGGATCGCCGACGAGCACCACCTTGGCACCGGCATCGCGCACGGCGGACAGCACCCGCTCCATCTGCCGCGAGCCGATCATGCCCGCCTCATCCACCACCAGCACGTCACGCGGCCCAAGCTGCTCGCGCCCCTGCCCCCATGCGTGCTCGAGACTGGCGATCGTCCTCGAGGCGATGCCCGAGCCCCCTACTAGATTCTCAGCCGCGATCCCCGACAGCGCCGCGCCGCGCACGGTATAGCCCTCGCGCTCCCACGCTTCGCGCGCGACGCCGAGCATCGCCGACTTGCCGGTCCCGGCATAGCCCACAACGATGGCAAGATCGCCGCTCCTCCTTATATGCTCCAGAGCGGCCTGCTGATCCCCACCGAGTGTCAGGCCGCCACTCCCGGCGGTGTTCAACCCCCTTGATAGCGATGCCGCCGGGAGACCATGTCCGGAACGCTCCGCAAGCTGATCGCCAGCGCGTTCCAACCGCTGCTCGACCGCGATCATCTCGCGGCTCGTGAACCGCTCCTGGCCCTTCCCGTCCTGCCCCAGCGCCACCAGCTCGGGTGACGCCTTCACCGCCGCCAATGCGCTGTCGAACTGCTCCTTACCGTCGCTGTGGCGGTGGACGAACATCGCAAGATCGCGGGTGGTGAACGTGGCCTGCTGCCGCATGATCGCGTCCAGCGCAATCTCCGGCCTGGCGATGATCTTCGCGCCATTCTCGCGCGCGATGCGCAGATGATCGTCGGCGCGCTCGGCATCCTCGCCGCGATCCAAACGCCGCGATCCCGCCGGCCCAATCTTGTGCTGCGGCTCAAGCTCGATGCCCTGCGCCGCCAACGTCCGATGGTCGATCCGCGCGTCTATATCCAGCTCCGCCAGGCGCTCATTGACATGATCCGCCCACGCCTCGCGCCACTCCTGCAACAGCGCCGTGCTGTTCCAGTCGCGCACCTTCGCGCCGAACCCCTCCGGCCCAACTTCGCGCATCGACAACATGACATGGACATGGGGTTTTGGTTGCCCGTCCTTACCCATGTCCCAATGCACATTGAGGTCCGCGACCATGCCGCGTTCGACGAACTGCTTTTCGACGAAATCGCGCGCTAGGCTGACGCCCTCTTTCTGGTCCAGCTCGTGCGGAATCGAGAACTCGACCTCGCGAGCAAGCTGCGCATCCTTGCGCTTCTCACCGGCTTCGACCTCGTTCCACAAGGTTGTGCGATCGTTTAAACGCTCCGGCGCGCCTTCAGGTAGCATGATTTCCGAATGGACGACGCCGGCCTTGTTCGAGAAATCATGATCGCGCCCTAGCCGGTCATCGTGCAGCTCGGATGCCGAACGATAGGCGGCCGATGCAACGGCGCTCGATCCGTTGGCGCGGCTGATGACCTTGGCCGAGAAATGGTAGATTGCCATGACGACTGCTATACTGCCTTTCTAAGCGCACGTCGGCAACGACGTATAAGCGCGCACTCACACTCTCCGCCGTTCGCGTGATTGACTTCGCCGCAATTCTTGTTCGGCACGGTTCCTCGTATCCACGATTGTGCTACGCTGCGATGCCAGCTCACGGGTGATAGGGGAGTAAAGAGTGGAAGAGCGCGAGCAAGAACTTAAAGGCGGCTGCCTGTGCGGTGCCATGCGCTACGTCCTGCACGCTGCACCCCGCGTTCACTATTGCCACTGCTCGATGTGTCGGCGCTCGACCGGCAGCGCCTTCGCCGTGCACGCTTGGGTGCGCTGGGACGATGTGGGCTGGCACGGCGATACGCAAATATCCTACCGCTCGTCGCCGATCGCGCGCCGGTCCTTCTGCGGGCAATGCGGCTCGCCGCTGACGCTGCATTATGACAAATCGAGCGGCATGGACACAGAGGAAGTCGCCTTCCATGCCGGCACGCTCGATCACCCCGAACGCGTCACGCCTGCCTATCACTACGGCGTCGAAGCCCGTTTGCCCTGGGCGGACTGCGGTGCCGGTCTGCCCGAACAGGAAACGGAGGAAAGTTGGGATGCGTAAGGTCCGCGATTACGATGCCGAGTTGAAGGCGCTGAACGACAAGGCGCGTGCGCTCAAGGCGCGCAAGGTGGAACAGTTCGGGCAGCTTGTCGTCGCCACGGGGGCCAATGCGCTCGACGCTGAAACGCTCGCCGGCGTGCTGCTCAGCGTCGTGGAATCCACCAACACGGAAGAAAGGGAGGCGTGGCGGGCGAAGGGGGCCGCTTTCTTTCAGCGGCGCGGGCGCAAAACTGGCGGCGCTGCTCAAGGCAACAGCGACAGCGGAGCAGCGCAATCTGGCGGCGAAACGGCGCGCTGAATCCGCCCTTGCGCGATCCGACAATCGGAGCTGGGTCGTGGCCCGACGCGAACGCACCCGCCATTTGATCGAGCTGGGTGGCCTCGTCCAGAAGGCCGGCCTCGTCGATCTCACCGGTGACGATCGCGCCACCCTTTACGGCGCGCTGCTCGAACTGGCCGCGCGCGCGAAAGATGACGACGCCGGCGATGTGCTGGCCCTGTGGCGACGACGCGGCAAGCGGGCGTTCGACGCGGAAGCTCAAGAAGATCAGACGAGAGGAACAGGATGAAGCGATTGTTGATGGTATCGGGGCTGATCGCGCTCGCCGGCTGCACGCCCGCCGCGCCCGACCCGCGCGGCTTGGAAGAGGATGAAACCTTCCTCACCGTGACCGGATCGGGACGAGCCGAAGCCACGCCCGACCAGGCGCTGTTCACGGCGGGCCTGTCGAGCATCGCCACGACGGCTGAAGCCGCCAGCGCCCGCAACGCCGAAACGATGCAGCAGATTACCGCTGCGCTCGCCAAGCTCGACATTCCCGCGCGCGATATCCAGACGCGCAACCTGTCGGTGAACCGGATCACCTGGGGCGACAACCGGGGCAAGTACGAGGCCGCCAATACCGTTGCGGTGCGGGTCCGCAACACCGATCGGGTGGGGCAGGCCGTCGCGGCGGTGACGACCGCCGGCGCCAACATCGTATCCGGCCCCAACCTCTCGGTCGCCGATCCCGAAAAGGCCAACCTCGGGGCCTATGATCTTGCCTACAAGGCCGCCCGCGCCAAGGCGGACGCCTATGCCAAGGCCGCCGGCCTCCGCATCACACGCGTCCTTGCGATCCACGACGGCGGCCAGGGCGGCTACATGCCGCCGATGGCGGAGATGGACGCCCGCATGGCCGGACCGCCTCCGATTGTCGCGCCACCACCTCCTGAACAAGCGCCCCCGGTGATGGCGGGAACGAACGCCGGCATCGTGACGGTGCGGGTGGATTTCGCGCTGGACGCGGATTGAGGGAGGACAGCACCATGACCAGACGCGGGACTGGCGATGGGGAACGGCGATCCTGGCAGCTTGTGATGACGGGCGATCTGCCCGATCCGCTCTTGCCCGAGCTGGTCGCCGACCTAACGCGCCTGCTCGATCTCTGCCCCGATCTGGCCTGCCTCGACCTCGAAACCGATACCGGCGGCATCCACGTCGCGCGCGACTGGCCCAGCGACAAGGTGGATGAAGTCGCGAAGCTGGAATGCCGGATCGCAGCCGCGCCGGGTGTGCGCGGTCTGGCACTCCACCCCCGCAAGACTCCCCCTACCCCATCGGGGGCGCACTGACATGGAATGGCTGCGCCAGCTCGGCCGCGCGATCCGCAATCTCGCCCGTATATCGCGTCAAAATCCGATTTGGGCGATCACGGCGCTGACGCTCAGCCCGATCGCGCTCGTCCGCCATCTGCTGCGCGTCGCGGTCCTGTTCCTGATCATCGGTATCGTCCTCGCCGGAGGAGTGCAGTTCGTCCTGCACTCGCTGCTCGGCCTGGCTCGCGATTCCCATCTTTATCAAATAGGCATGATGCTGACGTTCCTCGTCATCATCCTCGTCACGCTGCGCGCCCTCTTCCAGCCTCTCATCCTGCAATATGGCGGGCCTGCCGGCGACGATACCCACGGTTCCGCCCGCTTCGCCTCCGATCGCGAGACACGCCCCCTCGCCCAGGGAGAGGGCATAGCGTGGAAAGTACGCTAAACAACGCTAAGCGAGAACGCATGGCGAACGCTCGATGCGAACGGACGGGCGCTTAATCAGGCGGGCCGTTCGATTCCCATCCTACGCATTTCGCGATAAATGGTCGATCGGCCGATGCCGAGTTGCCGCGCTGCTTCGGTAGGCGAGATACGAGCTTCGACCAGCTTGATGGCCGCATCCACTTTGGACATGTCCAGCGGCTGACGGCCAGGCTGTTTGCCCTTAGCACGGGCGGCGGCAATACCATCTCTGGTTCGCTCAGAAATCAGCCGTCGCTCAAAATGGGCGATGGCCCCAAACACATGGAAGATGAGCTCGCCGGCAGCTGACGAAGTGTCGATCTTTTCTTCAAGGCTCAGGAGCGCGATGCCCTGACCGCGTAGCGTCTCAACCGTGGTGAGAAGTTCGGCAAGCGAGCGCCCAAGCCGATCGAGGCGGACCACCGCCAGCGTGTCACCCTTGCGGGCATAGGCGATTAGCTCAGCCAGACCGGGCCGTTCCATGCTCTTACCTGAAATGACATCGGTGAAGATTTTGATGGCGCCAGCCTTCTCCAGACGCATGGTCTGGCCCGCAACGTCCTGATCGCCGGTGCTGACGCGGGCATAGCCCAGAATATCACCCATGCCGCACGTCTCCCAAACGGTCGTTCTGTGGACGCTATGGAGGGCAGCCGCTGCGCCCCACCCATATCCGTCCACATACTATGTCTCTTTACTCCTCGCTGTCCATAGGCCCAGATGACCTTTTGTGGACAGGAAACGGCATGACGAAGCGCAAGCATCAACTCCTGACCGAGAGCGAACGCGATCAGATACTCGCCATCCCGACCGATCGCGACCATTTGGCCCGGCTCTATACCTTCGAGCCTTCCGATATCGAGATCATCGGCGCGCGACGGGAGCGACGGAACCAGTTGGGCGTGGCGCTGCAACTCGCGCTCCTGCGGCACCCGGGCATCACCCTTGCGCAGTTGATACAGGACAGGGGAGCAATACCCCATGATCTCGCCGCTTTCGTCGCGGAGCAACTTGGTCTGCACGTAACCGAGCTGGCCAACTATGCGGCGCGGGATCAGACAATGACGGATCATGTCCGTGAGCTGGCGGCGCGTTTGGGGCTTCGGGGGCCAACCCGCGCCGATATTCCCTTCATGGTCGAGGCGGCCGCGAGAACGGCATGGGCGACCGACAAGGGGATGACGATTGCGATGGGCGTGGTCACCGCCCTGCGCGAGGCCCGGATTTTGCTGCCGTCCATCTCCACCATCGAACGCGCCAGCAGCGCGGGACGTGCCCGCGCGCGCAAGCAGGCCGCCCACGCCCTGATCGCCGATCTCAGCGCCGAACAGGTCCAGGCCCTCGATCAGCTCTTCGACGCCGCCGGCGGCATGAGCCATCTCGCCTTGCTTAAGACCATCCCCGTCGCGGCCAAGCCCGATCACGTCCGCCAGATCCTCGACCGTCTGAGGCAGGTGCGGAAGATCGGCATTTCCCCCGACGTCGCGGGCCGCATCCACGCGGACCGATTTCGGCAATATGTCAGGGAAGGCCGTGCGTCGCCTGCCTATATGATCGAGCGCTATATTCCCTCCCGGCGACGTTGCGCAAGTTCGCCCCTGATCTGCTTGAAGCGCTACAGTTCAGGGCCGGAAAGGGCAGCGCGAAAACGATTGCCGCTATCGAGATGCTGCGCGACCTCAATAGGTCGGGCAAGCGCGATCTGCCTGCCGACGCTCCGATGCCCTTCCGCAAGGAATGGCAGAAAATCGTCATGGGCGATGACGGCAAGATCAATCGGCGGCTCTGGGAAATCGCGACTATCGCGCATCTACGCAACAAGCTGCGCTCCGGTGATGTCTGGGTGGAACGATCGACGGGATACCGCCAGTTCGACAGCTACCTGCTAAGCGAACCGAAGGCCAAGCCGATCGTGTCGGCTCTTGGTCTGCCACCCACAGCCGGCGAATGGCTCGAACAGCGGGGCCGCGAACTGGACTGGCGGCTGAAGAAATTCGCCCGGAGCCTGAAGCGCGACGCTCTGGAGGGTGTGCGATACCGCGACGGCCGCCTCCAGATATCCCCCGTTCGCACGATCGCAACGCCCGACGCCGAAGCCCTGGCCGACCGGCTCGATGCGATGATGCCACGCATCCGTATCACCGAACTGCTACATGAGGTGGCGCAGGAAACTGGCTTTCTTTCGGCGTTCACCAACCTGCGCACCGGCGAGCTATGTCCCAATGAAAATGCGCTGCTGTCAAACGGCATGCAAACGGGACCCCATATCGGCGTTGAAGAGGGACCCCCTTTTCCGGGATTGAGCGGAGGGTTGTGGGGAGTGCCCTGCGCTGTGTGCGGCGGAGGTCGGGCGTAGCCCGGCCGGAGGCGCACACAGCGCAAGTCGGTTTTGAAGATGTGGTGAGAGCGGCGGCTAACTGCGGTTTTTGAAGCGCCAGCTGTCATTGCCGGTCTCGACGATATCGCAATGATGCGTAACGCGGTCGAGCAAGGCGGTGGTCATCTTGGGATCCCCGAACACGGTAGGCCATTCGCCGAAGGCGAGGTTGGTCGTGATGACGACGCTGGTGCGTTCATAGAGCTTGCTGATCAGGTGGAACAGCAACTGGCCACCAGAGCGCGCGAACGGCAGATATCCAAGCTCATCGAGCACCACCAAGTCGAGCCGCGACAGCTGTCCCGCCAGGGTCCCGCCCTTGCCGATCCGGGTCTCCTCTTCGAGGCGTGTCACCAGTTCCTGCGCGCCGAATGTCTTGTCGATGGCGCGCTGGACCGGAGCCGGCTGCGGTATGTGACTTGGCGCGAGGTCCAGGCCGGTCGCATGACGGAGGTTGATCCGCTGCGCCGCTACGCATTGGGCGATGACTCCGCCTTTGATGAACTGCTGGCAGCGCCGACACCGCCGAAGCGGACGCGCCATTAGGACCAGGCCATGTATAGGTGTATACAAATATACAGGCCCACGAAATCGTTGTCTGGCGCACAAACCTTGAAGCTCGCTGCGCAGATCGCCGCCGCTCGAACATGATGTTGCCGATCTGTTCGGCTTTAGCGTCCGTAAAACGCTCTTTCGTGTCGTAGCGCGCGATCGTGCGAGGATCTAGCTTTCCAAAAATCGGACGCCTGCGAAGCCCGTAGAGCGCGATGCCCGGCTGGACCCTCCCGGCCTTGCCAAACGTCTGAAATGAGGTCCAGCGGCCCGGAAATCGCGCCTGTGGCGACGTTCCCGCCTGCCCTGCCCTCTCGGATTGATCTGCCCTATCCGCCTGGCTTTTCTGGAAAGCCAATTGCGACGGTGCCGCTGGTGCTGTGGCTGCGATGGAGGTGTAGCGTTTAAACGATCCCCACTCTAACAAAAAGCGCGCCGGCGAAGCCGGCTCATCATGGGGATGCCGGGTGGGAGGATCGCAAAGCGATCCGGGGCGGCCGAAGGCCGCGAGCCGGCGGGGCGAAGCCCCAAGAGGCGGCGCTTTTCTTCATTCTGATCGTGCCTCAAGCGCGGCGCGCCGGGTAGGTCGCGCTGCCTCTGTCCTGATTTTCGGGACAAGCTGTCCGATCTGGCGGCACGCTGGTGGGTGAAGCCACGACATGGGGGTATCAGGCTCGCTCTGCGGCCAAAGTTATCCACAGGTCGGGCTAGTGTTAATATATGGGTTAAAGAGTCGTGTTACGGAATTTTGGCGGTCCCGTAATCCATTGAAAATATTGATAGAAACGGTCGTTTTTTTAGCTCTCCCGTCAACGGAACCCCGAATCGACCGACTCCAGAACCCCGAATCTGCGTCAACGAAACCCCGAATCGTGGGCGGCCGTCAATGAAACCCCGAACTTTTCCGTTGCGTCAATGAAACCCCGAATCTAGGTTGGTCGTCAATGAAACCCCGAATCGAGCCTGACCGTCAACGAAACCCCGAACTTTCGCTTGCCGTCATCGAAACCCCGAACGGCGCGGAGGGACGCCCTCCCCTGTTGCCGGTTCGCTATCCTGATCCCGATCTGTTCATTTGTGATGTTCTCGACGCCATCCCCAAGGATGACATGGCCTCTATGGAGCATCCGATTTTCTCGCTCGCAACCAAGCCCGATCGCCGCGTGTTCCGCTACGAGCATAACGGCAACAAGCTCGAAATCATCCCCAGCGTCAAAGGGCTGGCGACGATCCACGACAAGGATATTCTGATCTATTGCATCTCCCAGCTCATCGCGAAGATGAACCAGGGGGAGCGGCCGAGCCGCACTTTGCACCTCACCGCTCGCGATCTGCTGGTGTGGACGAACCGGCAAACCGATGGCGACGGCTATGACCGGCTCCGCAATGCCTTCGAGCGGCTGTCCGGCACGCGGATCACCACGAACATCAAGGCCGATGGCGAGGAAATCACCGAAGGTTTCGGCCTCATCAACGAATGGCGGATCGTCCGCCAAACCAAGTCCGGCCAAATGTCGGAAATCAAGGTGACGCTCTCGGACTGGCTACTGCGAATGGTCGAGGGGCGCAGCGTCCTGACATTGCATCGCGATTATTTCCGCCTCCGCAAACCGCTCGAACGCCGCATCTACGAGCTGGCGCGCAAGCATTGCGGCGCGCAGGAAAAATGGTCGATCTCGGTCGAAACGCTACAGAAAAAGACTGGCGCGAGTAGCCATCTGCGCGTGTTCCGCTCAATGCTGCGCGATCTCGTCGCGCACGATCATCTGCCCGACTATGCCGTGGAAATGAATGGCGATACGGTCACGTTCCGCAATCGCGAGGCGCTGGATACGGTCGAGGCGATCGAGGCGGAACCCGAACGGCCCTTTATCGACCCCGAAGGCTTCCACGACGCAAAGAGTGTTGCGCCTGGCTATGACGTTTATGCGCTCTACGACCAATGGGTATCATGGTGGATCGACAGCGGGCGGCCGGAACTGAAAAGCCCCCGCGCCGCCTTCATCGGCTTCTGCCGCAACAAGCACAAAACCGCCCCATTGCGCTAGTATAGGCGTATATCTGTATACACCTATACTAGCCTGCGATGCGCCCTCTCCCCTTCTTCACGAACAGGTCGTCCAGCGCCTCGCCTAGCAGGCTTTGAACGGTCGTCCCCTCCTCAGCCGCGATGATACGAAGCTGCGTGCTGACCTCGGGAGGGAAATGCCCGCCAATCAACTTGGTCCCCTGTCGGCCGCTCGGCGGGGCCTTGCGGGTCACGTCTACCGGCTCGACCGCCAGCGCCGGGGCTGGGGCTGCGTCGCCATCCGCCTTGGCGCGGTTCAACACCGCTTGCAGACTATTTCCGCCCTTTGCCATCATGCCACCTCCGCCTGATTGTATAGGCGTATATTTGTATACTCGTATAGTCGCCGGATTTCGTCGGCCGCTGGCCCATGCGGCTCGAACTCCTGCACGGCCTGGCCTCCGGCTTGGGCGCGGAAGAAGGCTTTGCGGTTGCCGATCGTCACCGGGCAAACCGTTGCGCCCAGCTCCGCCACGGCCTGAATCGCATCGCCGGTTTCCTGACCTTGCGGGGGCACGAAGGTAAGGACCACAGCAAAGGCGCGGTCGAGCTGGCGCACCACGTCGAGCGTGTGCGTCATGCTCATCGTGTCGAACACCGCCGTCTTGGTCGGGATCAGGATGAAATCGGCATGGCGCGCTGCCTCATAGGCCACGTCGCGCGCGACCGCCGCCCCGTCGATCACGACAAGATCGGTGCCGGCGTCCTCGCAGGCTTTGAGCATCGCCGGCAAACGCACCGGCTGAATCGACGCCACGGCGGGCGTGTCGAGCTGGCGCACGTCCTTCCAGAACGAAGCCGTCGCCTGCGGGTCCAGGTCGATGATCGCGGCGACCTTGCCCGCCTGCTCGGCCGCGACCGCCAGACAGGTGGCGAGCGTCGTTTTCCCGACACCGCCTTTCTGCGAGAGTATGGCGAGAACCTTCATGCTACACTCCTACACGTATATTTCTATACTTGTATACACAGCGGGTCGGCAGGGGAAGCCCTATCGTTCGCTGAAATGGCGGAATCGCGGCGCATCATTCCTCCGGTTCGGCCTCGTCATCGTCCAGCGGCTCATGTTGCATGCGGCCATGATCCTCGATCGGGCAAAGCGGCGCTCCGGCTTGCTCAAGCCACTTGCGCGCGGTCCGCACCGTATAGCCGCACGTCGCGCACTCGCATTTGAGCATCCGGGTTTTCTGCTTCCTAGGCGCGGTCGACTCTCCGTCCGTATCGAGACGGGCATGGGGGAGGGGGCCGACGCCCTCCAAGATCGGCGCGATGGCCGCAAGGAACGCCTCGCCGGGGGTAGTGGCGCGCATCGGCCCGAGCAAGCCAAGGCCAAGGGCAACGCGTATAAACGCTTTCCCATGCCCTGCCGGGATGCCGACGGCGGCATGGACAAGCTCATGCGCGAGGATGGCCGCGATCTGCGCTGGCATGGCATCGGCCGGAACACGGACGCCCAAGAACGCCGGCGAGAGAGGGGGCAGCGGAATTCGATGGGGGTGGAGCGGCCGCAGCGCAGCGAGGCACGGCCCCGTCTAATCCCGTTGCGGGGGAGAGGCGGCCGGGACCGCCTTTCCCCCTTGAAACGAGCATCGGCGTGCCGGCGCACGCCGGCACCATGCAGCGAGATCCGCTTGCGATCTCGCCCCGCCATGTGGGTCGTCACCTTGGGCCAAGACCGCTTGCGGGCTTGGGGAGCGAAGCGAGTAGGGCCACGGTGCCGCGCCAGCGGCAGGCGCATGATCCCCTGTGCCTTGCCAAAATCAGATTGTGTGACTACATTAGGACTACGTTTTCAGAGGGAAATCCCAATGGCTGTTTCCGACACCTATGTTCGCGCCAGGATCGACAATGCCACCAAGGAGCGCGCCACGGCCGCGCTGGGCGCGATGGGGCTTTCGATCTCTGACGCGATCCGGCTGCTGATGCTGCGTATCGCCGATGAACGTCGCCTGCCTTTCGAGGTCAAGGTGCCGAACGCCGCGACGCGCGAGGCGATGGCGGAACTGGCGGCGGGGAAGGGGACCAAGTTCGCCAGCGTCGAGGCGCTGATGGCGGACCTCCATGCGGACGATTGATCGTTCGACCCGGTTCAAGCGCGACTACAAGCGGGAAGCGAAGGGACGGCATCGCGCCACGCTCGACGCCGATTTTCTGCTCGTCCTCGCCGCGCTCGCGACCGACACGCCGCTTGATCCCAAGTATCGCGACCATGATCTGAGCGGCGATTGGGCGGGCTATCGCGATTGCCACGTCAAGCCGGACCTGGTGCTGATCTACGCCAAGCCCGACGACGACACACTGCGCCTCGCGCGCCTTGGCTCTCATAGCGAGGTATTCGGATAGATGACGCACATGCGGGCGATTTTCATCCGCCACGGCCAAAGCACCGGCAATGCCGGCTTGCCCTGTCACGATCTGGCGACGATCGAGCTGACAGAGCGCGGCCATGAACAGGCGCGTGCAGTTGCGGCGAGCTGGGCCGAAGCGCCCGCGCTCATCGTCACCTCACCCTATACCCGCACCCGGCAGACGGCCGCGCCGACGATCGCGCGCTTTCCCGGCGTGCCGGTCGAAGTGTGGCCGATAGAAGAGTTCACCTATTTGCAGCCGGCGCGCTGGAACGGCACGCGCAGCACCGAACGGATGCCGCACCTCGAACGCTATTGGAGCGAGGCCGATCCGGATTATTGCGACGGGGAGGGGGCGGAGAGTTTCAGCGCCTTGCTCCGGCGCGGCGAGGCGGCGCTGACGCGCCTCGCCGCCATGCCTGCTGGCTCGCTGGTCTATGTGTTCGGGCACGGCCAGTTCATCCAGGCTGCGCGCGCGATCGTCGCCGACGCGCATTTGGATGACCGGGCCAAAATGCGCGCCTTCTGGCGCAAAGGGGAGCCGCCCGCGATCAGCAACGCGGAACGGATAGGGCTTTACTGGCAGGATGGCCGCTGGGAATGTGCGGCAACTAGCCGGTGTCATGCTTCGGCCGGCACCCTGCACTTGCCGGTTTGTTCGACATGAGCTGTCGACTATTCCTGTCTCTTGGCACAGGCATCGAGTGAAGCTTTCCTTATGCACACCGGACTTTTCCTCGCGTTCTTTGCCGCCGGCGTTTTGATACTGGATTCCTCGTCCGCAGCCGCTCAGCCAACGGTAGCTTCGCAGGGAAAGCGGAACTGCACGTTCCAGTCGCTATCGCCGGAGGAAAAATCCCGATACCAGTCTCGTTATCGACGCCGGGTTCGTGTCGATGGGCAAGCCTTTGCCGACCGATGGCTGCGTGAACAGGTGTGTATGACACCCGCAGAGCGCAGAGCGCTTCGGCCGCCTGCCAAAGGGAAAAACTGCCGCGCTGTCTCGCGCCCCGTCACCAGCCTGGACGGTTCAATGACCGTCGGTATCGGGCGAAAATGCGATTAAATTCGGTCTATAGACCATGACGCCGCCGGGGCGGGCGCTCACGTCTTGCCCTAGATGGGGTCACGACACGAAAGTGAGTTTTGCGTACGCTAGACGCGAACGGATCACGAACAACCAGAAGTGGTGGTGGATAGCGGACGTCGGCTATGCTCCTGTCCAGCACCCTAATAAAAGCCAGAGTCGTCTCGCCTGATGAGTTGCAGCCATTTTCGGTGGCGAGCCCGCCAAGTCTTCGCAATCGCCGCTCTTCATGCCGCCACGGGCTGCGACCTGACAGACCATCAAAGGCACTCAGAAGGCGGGAGGCAGATTGCCTATGACTACGAGCTTGTTCTTCCTGAAAAGTTCAAGCGCCGATGGGTTCAAGGGATCGACAGTAAGGTTGAGGAGTGGCTATCGACCGACGCTATCATCAGCACGGATTTCGGCCTATATAGTGGCCCTCCTACATGTGCTGCTGGGAGCGCACTTTGTAGTATATCGGAAGAGATGATTGAAGTGGTCCCGCCTTCTTGGACAGTTTGGCGGCTGAGTTAAGCTAATCCCGGTTGTCGTTCATGCCGCCTGTTTGATCATCAGGTCATGGGGGGCATGCCCCCCATGACCTGATTGCCCGATGCGCCGATAGGCCTCGACCGGGGTTCTCCCGGCTAGTCCCGAGTGCGGACGCTGGGTGTTGTAATAGGTGATCCACCGGCCAAGGCCAGCCCGCAGCTCCGAGCCGGTCTCGAAGGCGTGGAGATAAACGCACTCGTACTTCAGGGATCGCCAGAGGCGTTCGATGAAGACGTTGTCCATCCACCGGCCCCGGCCATCCATGCTGATGCGGACCTCGGCGTCACGCAGCACGCTGGTGAAGGCGTAGCTGGTGAACTGGCTGCCCTGGTCCGTGTTGAAGATTTCTGGCTTGCCGAACCGGGCCAACGCCTCTTCCAGCGCCGCGACACAGAAGCCGGCGTCCATCGTGTTCGACAGCCGCCAGGCGAGCACCTTGCGGGTCGCCCAGTCCATGATTGCTACCAGATAGAGGAAGCCACGGCGCATCGGGATGTACGTCACGTCGGCGCACCACACGTGATTGGGCCGTTCAATCGCCAGCTTGCGCAGTAGATACGGATAGACCCGGTGCTGCGGGTGCGGATCGCTCGTGCGGGGCCGCTGGTAGATCGGCGTCAGCCCCATCTTCGCCATCAGGCGACGCACCCGACGGCGACCGACCTCGTGCCCGGCACGCCGCAGGTGCCGCGCCATCTGGCGGCTGCCGTACCACGGGCAGTCCAGGAACGTCGCGTCGATCACCGTCATCAGCGCCAGCGTCTCGTCCGTTTCCGGCACCGGTGCGTAGTAATACGACGAGCGGCTGATGCGCAGCAGGCGGCACTGCGCCGTAATCGACAGGCGGTGGTGAGCAGATTCGACCATCGCCCGCCTCCGGTCCACGCTCATCGACCGAAGGCTTTCGCTAAAAAATCCCGCTCGACGACCAATTGCCCGATCTTGGCATGCAGCTTTTCCACCTCGCTCTCGCTGACGGCCTTGGCCACATCGCCAGCCCCGGAGAACGTGCCTGCCATGCCCTCGATGGCCTGCCGCTTCCACGACGCGATCATCGTGTGGTGCACGCCATGCTTGGCTGCCAGCTCCGCCAGCGTCAGATCGCCCCGGATCGCTTCCAGCGCGACCTTGGCCTTAAAATCAGCGCTGTAGCGCTTCCTCGTCGTCTTCATTCCCGTACCAATCCATCAGGTCGGGAGTAGCTTAACACCCTGTCCAGAAAACCGGCACCACCTCAGATCGCTGGCAGACCGTCTCTGGTCGGTCGGTATAGTCATGTGTCTGATGAGCAACCAGCGCACGAGGCAAAACCGTTCAAGGTCTTTGTTAACGTACAGGTCGACGACAGACATCGGCTCAGGCTGAATCTGTTTGCATGGTGTGCTAACAAACCAGCTTGCGATGAGGCACTCTCGCACTTTCGCAAGGTTCGCATTGTGCGTTTGGAGCGGCCTGGTTCCGGTTTAGTCCTGCCTCAATCGCCCGTATCGCCGCCCCCTATACCCAGGTGAACGTTAGCGTCCGCGCTCGTGGTGTAATTTCCGGTGTAGATTGAGGCGATCGCGTGGGTGGGGCATGCCCCACCCACGCGATTTCGGTCTCGGTGGCCACCGGGCTCATCGGTAAGGTGGAGTTACCACACTTCACACGCCCACCGAGGAGTTGATCCCG
>NZ_CP171456.1:0-159100 GCF_043589935.1 Sphingobium naphthae
ATGGCGTCCGCAATTGATGAAGTGCGGATGGGGGAAACACTCGATGTTGCGTCGCTCGCTGCTCGGTCTTCCTCTGTCCTTGAAAAGCTGCGCAACTCGGCCCGAAGCGCGCGCGCCGACGAGCGGCGAGAACCGACGTTTCAGATCGGAAAGGCCGCCGATCTGGTGGGGCGGACGACCGGAGCGATTCGCGAGGCCGAGAGCGATGGCCGTCTTGTGCCACCTCCGCGGACAGAAAGCGGTCGGCGCATGGGATACACGCTTGCTCAGTTGAATGACATGCGTGGCGCCTTTGGCACGCGCCCATGGCGCGATCCAAGCGACCCGTGTTCTGTCATCGCGGTCCAGAACTTCAAGGGTGGTGTCGGCAAGTCGACGGTGTCGGTCCATCTGGCGCAATATCTGGCGATCCGCGGCTATCGTGTCCTCCTGATTGATTGCGACAGCCAGGCGTCTGCTACGACCCTTTTCGGCTATGTGCCGGATCTCGATTTGAACGAGAACGACACGCTCTATCCGTACCTGCGAGAGGGTGAACGCAAGTCCCTCGATTATGCGATCCGCAAGACCCATTTCGATGGTCTTGACCTGATCCCGGCCAACCTGCGTCTCTTCCAGTCGGAATATGAACTCGCGGCGCGTATGGCGCGGGGGCAGGGGGCTCTGCTCGATCGAATGGCGCAGGGTATCGCCTCGGTGCAGGATCTCTACGATGTAGTGATCCTCGATCCGCCGCCAGCCTTGGGAGCAATCTCCCTATCCGTTCTCAGGGCAGCCAACGCACTGGTGGTGCCGGTTCCACCAACCGTGATGGACTTCTCCTCGACGGCTGCCTTTCTCGCCATGCTCGACGAGACCATTCAGGAACTCTCGACGCACGACCTCGCGCCGCAGCTGTCCTTCCTGCGCTTCGTGGCATCGAAGGTGGATGAGGGCAAATCGATGCAGAAGGGCCTGCTCGACCTGATGCGGCAGGTTTACGGAACCGCCATGGTACGCTCGCCGCTCAAGGACTCTGCCGAGATCGACAACGCTACCGCCCGTCTGATGACCGTTTACGAACTGGACGGCCCGATGACGAGCAAGACCGTGCGTGATCGCTGCCTGACCTATCTCGATGGCGTGAATGCCGAGATCGAGCTTGATATTCGTAAGACCTGGCCCAGCCATCTGAGCCGTTTGCGCAAGGATGGGCATGCGTGATGGACAAGAATTGCAGCCCTGCAATTTCGGCAAATAGGGGGGCAAAATGAGTTCGAAGAACAAGAGCTTTCTAGGCGATCTGGCGTCCTCTGTGGAGCCCAGCGCCGAAGGTCAGGAGCGTGGTCCGCGTTTGGGGGTAGGGGTCCTTGGCGGCCGTAACAATCGCTTGGCCGAACTAGCTTCCGGTGCGGTGGTGAATAACCCGCAGGAACTCGTTGATCCGGCGCGCTGCCGGATTTGGGAACGGCACAATCGGGACTACGGCGCACTGAGCCGTGAACGGTGTGACGATCTAATCGAGAGTATCCTCGCGCAGGGCAAGCAGGAGGTCCCCGCGATCGTTCGGCGCATTCATGAGCCGGACTATGATTTCGAGATCATCTGCGGGGCTCGCCGCCATTGGTCGGTATCTTGGCTACGGGCGAACAATCATCCCGAGGTGCGCTACCTCGTGGAAGTGCGCGATCTGACGGATGAGCAGGCGTTTCGCATTTCCGATCTGGAGAACCGGGCGCGCGAGGATCTCAGCGATCTGGAGCGAGCGCGAGACTATCTTAAGGCGCTCGATCTCTATTATGGCGGCAGCCAGAAGGAGATGGCGAGGCGGCTGAACCAGTCCGAGGCGTGGGTCAGCCGTTACCTTGATCTAGCCAGATTGCCTGAAGCCGTCGTCGCGGCTTTCCCAGATCCTTTCGAGCTGAAGATCTCGCATATCGGCAGTCTGAAGCCTGTGCTGAAATCCGACGATGATCGCTCGCGTGTGCTCGCCGAGGCGCGTCGTCTGTTTGAAGCGCGCGCGGCAGGCAATGAGGGGTTGCCCGCCAATGCTCCTGAGACGATTCGCGCCCTGTTAGCGGTGGTCGGGTCGGCCGCGCCGCGCAAGAAGGAGCCCAAGCCGGCAAAAGCCCCCAAGAGGACAGGATCGGATTCCGTGGTCGTGCATAGCCCCGGCGGCACGGCACTGCTTCGCGTCGACGGAAAGGACAGGCGTGGCGTGACGCTGACGCTCTTCCACAAAGGCGGCGGGAGTCGAGCGGAGGCCGAAGCAGCATTACGCGACCTTCTCGATTATCACTGGCCTCAATAAGGGTGGCCGCGTCTCTCTCTCGCCCGGCTGGCAAGCTTCGCCGCTCCTTGAGGAGAGATTTTAAGAAGCCGTGCGATCGCAGGGATGCGGATGCCCGGAAAGGCAGCCTCTAAGCGCATGAGGGCAGGGAGCTTACTGCGCCGGGTGACGCCGAGCTCCTTGGGAAGGTTGGCATCGAGCCTTTCAACGGCATCAAGTTCTTTCAGGCCAGTCAGCGCGGTGTCTCCAAGGCGCTTTTCGAGATCAACGGCAAGATCGCGCGCAGTGACGCCGAAGAATCTTGGAAGGCACACGAACGACGGGATGATCTGGGAGGTAAATCCTGCGGCGAGCAGCGCCATTGGAAGATGGCAGGCCAACAGCCAGATCGTGCCGAAGGTTCGGGGATCGACGGTGAGCTGGCGCCCGTCCAGCGTCGCTAGGGACCGACCGCCGACCGGCGCGATCTCGAGCTCCGCGTGGACCTCCAGGAGGCGCTCTGCGACCGCCAGAAGGGTAGGGGCTGGATATGGTTCGGCCAACCTCCGCTTGGCCGCTCGAAACGCCGATCCGAATAGAACGAGGTCGTGGCGGCCCCAGGTCTGCGCCTCCTCTCGATCGTCGAGCAGCAGGCGCAGCGCGTTGAGCGTCGCCTTGGCCACGGCATCACCTTCTGCTTCCTGTGCGAGCAGCACGAAGTGCACGAGTGCTGCGACCGACATGGGGTCATTCAGGCCTTCACAGTGGCGAGGAGGAGGGCTCCGGCCTGTAATCCAGGCAAGCAGGTCGCTTGTGTCGACCGGTAGCCCCGCGAGCGCGGCAACTGTTGAGGTCGCTGACATTCGCGCTCTCCCAAGCCAAATGTCGCGTGCTGGACTACGAAAAAGACGACCGTCGAGCCGACCGATGAGCAGCAGTGGGGCAGGGGAGGGCGGCCTCGGCATCCGATATGGTTATCGGTGATCTCAACCAAAGTCACATGTTAGTTGAGGCAGCCGATACTGATGGGAAATCGACATGTGATAATTGCAGTTATCACATAAGCGCGTTTGACGAGTACCTATAAGTCGCGGTATGGCAGCGCCGAGGCGGGCAGGGGCAGTTGTGCGTGGAAAGACGGTTTTCTGGTCATGGCAGAGCGATCTCGACGGCCGCGTGACCCGCGAGCTTGTCCGCTCGGCGCTCGACCAGGCGATCGGTATGATCTCGGCCGACCTCGACGAAGCCGAGCGACCGAGCCTGACGTCTGACACCCAGGGCGTCGCCGGCACGCCCGACATCGTCGCCACCATCCTGCGCAAGATCGACGAGGCAGCGGTGTTCATCGGCGACCTCACCCCGATCGCCATCTCAGCTGATGGGAAGGCATGCGCCAATTCCAATGTGCTGATCGAGCTTGGCTATGCTCACCGGGCGCTCGGCGAGAACCGCGTGCTCCAGATCTGGAACACAGCGTTCGACGGGGCGACGGTCGACAAGCTCCGGTTCGATATGCGCGGGCGACGCGGACCGATCTCCTTTCATCTGCCTCCTGGTGCCGATCGCGAGGAACTGCGCCGTGTGCGTACCGAGCTAGCCAAGCGGCTCGCCGACTTTCTCAAGCTTGCGCTAGACCAGTTGCCCTCGCCACCCCCCGAGGCTGTCCATTGGCAGCCGCATTCTCCGGGTGAGCCCGACCTGTGGTTCGATTCGGACGTGCCGCAGACCGTCACCCACCCGATGCACGGCTCGAGCCAAGTCCGCTGGAAGCCGCACGGGGCGGGCTATGCGCGGCTCATTCCCTCCAAATGGAGCGCCAAGCCGGACGCCAAGCGCTCGCTCGCCGACAGCGCAGGCCATCCGGCGCTGCTCGCCAAGGCGAATTCGCTCGGCTTCGGCGTGTGTCGGGGCGGCGCGATGGTCTATTGGCCGGGAACGGCGGAAGAGGGCGTCTACCCGACCGTCGCGCTGACGCAGTGGTTCGAGAAGACCGGCGAGTTCTGGGGTGTTGGCGGGGGATTCCTGTTCACGCCGAAGAGCGGTAGGCTGACGCTCGCCACCGGGTATTTCTACCAGCGCTGCCTCCACTTCCTCGAGCGCAACTGCGCGCTGGCGCTGGCTCATGGTGGCGCACTGCCGATCCATGTGCGCCTCGGCGTGAACGGCCTTGCCGGCAGCTGGTGGCCACAGGGACGGTTCGACTTCGGCGACGAGGGGTTCGCGGCGGTCGAGGAATCCTACGAGTATGCCGCGATGCTGACCTCGGCCGCCCCGGAATATCTCAAAGCCGTTGTCGTCGAGGCGTTCAATGGGCTGGCGGCCGTCTATGGAATCGAGCCTCATACGGTCAAGCAGATCGAGGCGCTGGCGCGGTAGGATGGACGACGCCACTCCCTTTGCGGCCGTCGGGCCCGCCAGCATAGCGGAGACGAAGGATCTCGCCTGGGAGATCACCAAGCTCAAGGCCGCCGCGACGATTACCGTCAATGTCGAGCTGGTGGCGGCATTTCAGGCCGCTTCGTCGCCGCACAGCATCAGGGCGCTCGCGAGCGATCTTGAGGCGTTCGATCTCTGGTGCCGGCGCGCGGGGCGTGCGACCCTGCCGGCGACTCCCGAAACGGTGGCCGATTATCTCGATGCCCGTGCGGAGAAGGGGAGCAAGCCGGCCTCGCTGGCGCGCTACAAGGCGTCGATCGCCAAGATTCATCAGCTCCTGGAGCTGAAGGACCCGACCCAGGCCGAACTGGTCAAGCTGCGGCTGCGCGCGATCCGCCGCGAGAAAGGGACCGCGCAGGCCCAGGCGCGGCCGCTGCGGTTCAAGGGGGCGGTTCGCGACGTCGAGCGCGAAAGTCCTCGCGGGCTCAACGTGCGGGCCCTGCTGGAGACCTGCGGCGACGATTTGCCGGGACTGCGTGATCGGGCGCTGCTGTCGACGGCCTATGACACCGGCCTACGGGCCTCCGAACTGGTCGTGATCGCGGTCGAGGATATCCTCGAGGCGCTCGATCCGGAGGCGCGGTTGCTCGCCATTCCGCGTAGCAAGACCGACCAGGAAGGGCAGGGGGCCACCGCGTTCCTCAGTCCACGCTCCGCGCGGGCGATCGCGGCCTGGACGGAAGCGGCCGAGATGTCCTCCGGACCACTGTTCCGCCGCGTGCAAGTACGGCGCTACAAGGCGCGAAAAGCGGTGCCGGGACGAAGGATCGACAGCATCTCAGGGCGCGAGACCTGGGATTTGCGCAAGACCCTTGCCAGACCGGCGGTGCCGGCGCGGGTGGAGTACGATGTTGGGGAAGCGGCGCTGCACCCGGGCTCGATCGGTCCGATCTGGCGGGCGATCATCCGGCGCGCCTTCGATCGGGGGGCGCTGCCCGATCTGACCGCTGACGATCTGGCGCGATTGCTCAAGGGGGTGAGCGCGCATTCGACCCGGGTGGGGCTCAACCAGGATATGTTCGCCAGCGGCGAGGATCTCGCCGGGATCATGGACGCGCTGCGCTGGAAGTCGCCCCGGATGCCGCTCGCTTACAACCGGAATCTTGCAGCGGAGCAGGGAGCCGCGGGCCGGCTCATAGCCAAGATTGGGTGATCAAGCGAAATGAGCCTGCAGCGCGTCAGCCGAAAGGCGAATGTCGAGCAACGCGGTGCTCGCATCTTCAGGTGCGATGCGGTCGACTTCCTTGGCCTGGCTCTCGCGGAGACATCGACCGGGCCGGCCGGTCGAGGCGGCATTGCCAGTCGACTTATCGGTGCATCCAGCGATCTTCGTCCAGAGCTCTGCCATCGGGGCGAGTTTAGGCGGTGGGCCGCTGTCGGAGACATGAAAGCTGGATGTAGCCGAGCGCCATCGTCAATCGCGGGCGTTGCCGGTTCCCTGTTCTTTTCTCGTTCCGGCGAAGTCTGCGATCAATTTCTCGGTTTCGACAATGACCAATAACGCGACCCCGACCAATATGATGGCAATGCCGTCGCCCAGGGATACAGCGCGAGTTGCAAAGACCGCTTGCATCGGCGGGAGATAGGTGAACGCGAGTTGCGCAACGACGACGGTCGCCACGCCGATGAGGACTGCGCGTGTTCCGAGCACGCCCTGCCACGTCAGTGACGTGCCGTGGACATAGCGCACGCTAAAAAGATAGAAGATCTCCATCACGACGATTGTATTTACGGCCATTGTCCGCGCCGTATCGAGTGGCAGGCCCCGCCCGGTTGCCCAGGTGTAGATGCCGAAAGTGCCAGCGACCATCAGCGCAGAGACGAACATGATTCGCCACAGCAGCCGGCCCGACAGGATTCTCTGGTTAGCGGGACGTGCAGGCCGGCGCATGGCTCCCGGCTCCGTCGGCTCGAATGCGAGGGTCAGGCCGAGGGCGCCGGCTGTGATCATATTGATCCAAAGGATCTGAACTGGCGTCACGGGCAGCGTGAGGCCGAGCAGGATGGCAAGGATGATGGTGAAGGCCTCGCCGCCATTGGTCGGCAGTGTCCAAGAGATCACCTTGGTCTAATTGTCGTAGACGGTTCGGCCCTCGCGGACGGCCGCAACGATCGAGGCGAAATTGTCGTCGGCAAGAACCATTTCGCTCGCTTCCTTGGCGGCTTCCGTTCCCTTGCCGCCCATGGCGATGCCAACATCGGCACGCTTCAGTGCCGGCGCGTCGTTCACTCCGTCGCCTGTCATTGCGATCACGGCGCCGTCGGCCTGCAGGGTTTCGACCAGCCGCAGCTTGTGTTCGGGGCTGGTACGGGCGAAAACGGTCGCCTCGTAGGCGCTCTGCTGGAACCCGGCATCCTCCAGCGCATCGAGCTCCTGACCGGTCACGGCTCTTGGATCGTCGGCAAGTCCAAGCTGGATGGCGATTGCGCGCGCCGTCGCAGCATGGTCTCCGGTGATCATCTTTATCCGGATGCCGGCGGCCTTGCATTCGGCGATTGCAACAATTGACTCCGGCCGCGGTGGATCGATCAACCCCACCAAGCCCAGCAGTGTAAGTCCGTTCTCGACATCGGGCGGCGCGATCTCACGCTGACCGTCCTTCATGGCGAGACGGGCGAGCGCAATGACGCGCAGGCCGTTAGCCGCGAGCTGCTCGACGTGTCCGTGCCAGATGTCGGAGTCGAGCCGGCGTTCGCCGTCCAGTATAGCGATATGGCCGCACATCCCGAGGATGCGCTCCGGAGCGCCCTTAATGTAGGCATGGGGCACATGACCATCGCGCGCATGGAGTGTTGCCATGTACCGATGGCGGGAATCGAACGGGATCTCATCAAGACGAGGGAAGTTGACCCTGGCGGCCGCGCCATTGTGCCCGGCTTTAATGGCGAGCGAGACCAAAGCTCCTTCCATAGGATCACCGTCAACCGTCCAATTCTCGCCGAGTTGCCGCAGACTGGCGTCGTTGCAGAGGAGTGCGGCGAGCGTGAGTTCCTCGAGGACGGGATCGGCAGCAGGATCGAGAGGCTCACCTGCTCCGATGCTGAATTTGCCCGCCGGCTTGTACCCCGAGCCTTCTACCGCGATCGTCTGGTCGGCGGTGAGGACGGCACTCACCATCATCTCGTTGCGAGTAAGCGTGCCGGTCTTGTCCGAACAGATTACCGAAACCGAGCCCAGGGTCTCGACGGCGGGCAGGCGCCGAATGATGGCGTTCCGGCGCGCCATGCGCTGAACTCCTACCGCGAGAGTAATGGTCATCACGGCGGGAAGACCTTCCGGGATAGCCGCGACGGCCAGTCCGACGACAGCCATGAAGGCATCGTCAAGGCCATAGGCCTGCACCAGCACGGCATAGGTGAAGACGAGGACAGAGACGCCGAGTACGGCGACAGTGACCTGCCGCGCGAACTGGTCCATCTGCCGGACAAGCGGCGTAGCAAGCCGCTCCACCGCGGCGATCATGGAACTGATGCGCCCCAGTTCAGTGCTCGCCCCTGTCGCTACGACAACTCCAACCCCCTGGCCGGCGGTGACGAATGTGCCGGAGAATGCCATCGGGAAGCGGTCGCCAAGCGCCGCTTCAGCGGCGACAGGCTTTACAGCCTTGTCGACGGGGACGGATTCTCCGGTGAGGATCGCCTCATCCACCCTGAGATTGCGCGCCTTGGCTAGACGCATGTCCGCGGGCACGCGGTCGCCGGCCTCGAGAAGTACGATGTCGCCCGGCACAACATTGTCCGCAGCAATTGTTGTACGGCGACCGTCCCGAAGGACGGAGGCGCTTGGATCAATCATCGCCGGATGGCGTCTAGGGCGGTCTCAGCACGCCCTTCCTGAATGAAGCCGATGATCGCGTTGATGAGGACAACTGCGCAGATAACCAGCGCGTCCGTCCCATGGCCTATCGCCGCGGCTAACACGCCCGCCCCCAGAAGGACATAGATGAGCAGATTGTGAAACTGCAGCAGGAATCTGGTCAGGGCGCTACGGCGGGGCCCTTCGGGAAGGCGGTTCGGTCCATAGGTTTCCAGGCGGCGTTCCGCTTCGTGCTCGGAGAGCCCGTCAACGTTCGTCTGAAGGGCGTCAATAGCTGCATCAGAGGTGACGGCATGCCACGCGACGGCTGGCCCGGACGATGGGCCGCCGGTCATGCGCGACGCTGCCGCGAGGATCGGCGGTATGGATGCCGCATTGCGCATGCGGCCTCGCTCCTTTTGTGCGGTTCTTGCAGCATATTACTGTGCTTGATCCACGAGCGCACACCTGCCTAGCCGACTTTGAGGAGCTTGGTGAGGTCTGTTCACCGGGAGGAATTGGCGGTTCATATGACCCTTTCTGGACATCGATCAGCGTGTCTGAGCCTAGTTGATGCTATTCTTCGGAATCAATGTTTGTCCTGACACGGTTACGCTCATTGCAGGTCGGTAGGGGCTGACCAACTGCGTAGGTTTGCGGATGTGAAACCCCTATTGCCTTATCCATAGTGGGCGGCGAGTTCGGTCTCATGTTGCCGTGACTTAGCGTTTGTGCGGCAGCCGCTTATTGGGACGGCAGGAAAAAGGAGCAGATGTGACCAAGCCCTTTGAGGTGTTGCTTGCAAGCGATTTCACCGCCCGGTCCGATCGCCCGCTTGATCGGGCTGCAAGGATCGCGGCTGAACGTAAGGGCGAGCTGGTTATCGCGCATGTTCTCGAGGGCACGCGCAAGAACCCTGTCGACGAAACTGCGATTATCGAGGCACTGAAGGCCGACCTGCCGGAACAGGTGGCTGGAGCAGAACTGGTGATCCGATCGGGATCAGCACCAAAGACGCTTGCCTCAATCGCATCTGAACGTGGCAGCGATCTCATCGCCACTGGCGTTGCTCGCTACAACAGCATTGGCGATTTTGTCCTTGGAACTGCTGTAGATCACATCATTCGCAACGCCACAGCCCCGGTGCTAATCGTGAGGCGGAGGCCAAAGCACAATTATCGCCGGTTGCTGGTGGCGACCGACTGTTCCGATTGCTCCCGCACGGCATTGCTTGCTGCTGCTCGATTGTTTCCCCATATTCCGATTACAGTGACCCATGCTTTCCATGTTCCCTATCAAGCTTGGCTCAAATCGGATGACGTCAAGCAGTATGTTCGTGCCGAGGCCCAAGAAGGTCTCAATGCCTTTCTCGCCCACCAAGAGATCACGCCAGACATAGCGGTGCGAGTCGAAGCGATGATTGATGAAGGTGAAACCGGGAGCGTGGTCGCGCGCCAGCTCACCCGGACTGGTGCCGACTTGCTCGTGCTGGGCACGCATGGACATGGCGGTTTCGTCCATGCGACAATCGGCAGCCAGGCAGAAGCCCTGTTGGAATCGGTTGATGTCGATGTGCTGATGGTGCGCGGATCTTAGAGAACCAAGGCCGCCCTTTTCGTTTATGGAACAGGCTGTCCGTGGTCGGATGACGGTGACTATTGCCCGTCTGCTCCGGGATGTGACCGGGGGGCGAGGGGGGTCAAAGTGGTAGTCGCGGCCTCTCGCTCCGTTGGATGGACTTTGGCGCTCATGCGCACGTGGGTGCTTTCGGGGTGGCCGAAGCGGCCGGTGTTCTCGGCATCGAGCAACTCCATCACCTTGGGTTGAGCGCGCCGGTCTGCAGCGATTCAGTCCTGAGTCGATGTCCACGGAGTCGGAGGCGAGGTGGTGAAACTCCGCGCTTCCCGCGCGATCCTTTTTTCGGAGTCCCGGCCCGTGCTCGGCGTGGACTGCTGTACCCTTCAAGCAATAGAGGATGAGGTCGCGCAAGCCCATGATCGAGGGTCCGTCGCGGTCCATGCAGGATTGTGGCCAAGGGTGCAGTAGCCGCGGGCTCTTGGGTTGTCCCACCGAGATCCCAAAGCGCCGGTTCGGGAAGCTGTGAGAGATCGGCGCCGGCGCTCTGGGCCCGCGTGCGGGCGCGGCCGCGCATCGCGACGGCTCGGTCGATCAACTCATCGAAGCGGGCGACATCGAAGTTGACGTTGTCAGCGTGCGACGTTGCAGCAAGAGCCTAACCTATGAACCTCGAAAAGTTCACCTATCGCGCCGAGAGCTTCCTCCACTCGGCCCAAATCGTCGCAATTCGGCCGAATCATCAGCTCCAAATATAACCTCCAAGCGCTGCTTGAGGACAAGCGAGGGGATGGCAAGCGGCCTCATTTGCGCCGCGGCGGCGATGCTGCGGCCGCACCGGAAAACCGGCGCGGCCTCGCCAGACTGCGCGCGTCTCAGGTAGCGGCAGCAAACGGCGGATCTCGGCAATCATGCGATCAACGCCGTGCGATGGGCAAACAGCCGCCACGGCGTCAGCGGAGGATCGGTATGACGCGCTCGACAGTTTTGCGCACGACCTCACCAAGGCGGCGCGCAACGGCAAGCTCGATCCTGTTATCGGCGGGACTAGGAGAACAGCCGGATCATCCAGGTTCGTCATTCTCCCCCGCTTTGCCAAGCGGGGCAGAGTCTAGCTGGCAAGCCGCCATACAGCAGTGGCCACCGCCTCAGAAGCGCATGTAGACGCCGCCGCTCACGACCCATGGATCGAGTTTGTGCTTGGTCGTCAGCACCTCGGTGCCGGCAGCGTTCTCGACGTGCAGTGTCGTGCCGATGAAGTACTTCTTGGCGTCAAGACTGAGCCCCAGACCATTCCCGCCGATCGGGATATCGACGCCGCCCTGCAGCGCGACGCCGAGCTCGTTGTTCATCCGCGCCTTGGCCGCGCCGAGCGCCCTCGCGCCCGCACCAGGCTTCTCGCCGAAGATCAGGAACAGGCTCGGTCCGACGCCGACATAGGGCCGGATCGGTCCCGCGTTGAGATGGTACTTCAGCGTCACCGTAGCCGGGAGGATGAGCACATGATCGACGATGCGCGCGCCTGCGATCGGGCCCGCGCCGTTCACGTGATGCTGGGTCAGGCAGCAGATCGTCTCGATCGAGATCCGGGGCGTCGCATAGTATTCGACGGCCAGTGTCGGCACGACATTGTCGTTCGCCCTGGTCTGGCTGCCTGCCGGCAGCCCGATCTGGTCGGTCCTGACCTCGTCGATCTTGCCGCTGGGCAGGACGCCGGTGCCGAGCAGTTTCACTTGCCAGCGGCCGTCCTCCTCGGCGAGCGCGGGCGTGGTCATCGCGGTAGCGGTCGCAATGGCGGTAAGTATCGATAGAATGCGCATGGTCCCTCATGGCAGTGCCGCAGTGTCCGCCCTGCGCGGACAAGGAGCTTGCGGCACGTTGGGGCTTATGCGCCTCGTGCCGGCGCTGCGTTTTGATCACGCGCAAGTTGTGACCTTGGGGAAATTACGGATACGAGTGTCGGCGCGATGAGGCGATTAGGCGAGCCGCGAACGCCACATGACGCAAAAGGGCAACTGCTTGAACGGAAGTGTTGATTTAAAACTTCTTCGAGTCATATTGATTTGAAACAAGTCTGCCGGCTCCACTCCCGCTAGAGCCCGCCGGGCGCTCGAGACGACTGGGAACAAGAAACGGTCGCTTGCTGCCGCATTCGTGCGCCCATCACCGGCGGTGCTCGGGAGGGGCCCTGAAACGCGATACTGCGCAGGCAATGTTGTCCGCGCGGGCTGATGAGGGTCCAAGATGTTCCAGCCGCCAGTTCCGGATGTCCGCGCAACATTAATGTCGCCGCGCGCAGGCATGGCTGCACTGCTGGGGACCTCGCGGTCGATGGAGTCGTATCCCGGGTTACCTGGCGGGGGGCGGGAACCCGCAACGCTGGCAAAGGAGCCTTGGTCATGAGCCTGCCGATCGGAATGTGGGGGGCGATTATCGCGCTCTTCGGTATCGTGGCGGTCGCGAGCGGCGTCTGGTTGCTGCTTCGCGCGCGCGATGTCGCGCGACTCAGCGACACACCCCGCAACGAGATTGCGCCGGGACCCAAGCGCAGGCCCTCGGCGCGCCGCGGCACGGTGCGCCTCGTGCTGGTGATCAATCTGCTCGCGACCGCCGGCGCGCTCGGCCTTTTCGCGCTTGTCGCGACCCGCACGATCGGGTCTTCCGAGACACAGACAGACCCCTACGCGGCGCACCCCTGAGGCGACCCGAGACAAGGACGGCGAGGACATTATGGACGAACTTCTCTTCAAGGTGGGCGCCTGGTTCGTGGTCGCGCTGCTTGCGCTGTTCGCGAGCGCACTCGCGCTGGACCAGGGCTTTGCCGTGCATATGGCGATCATCTGCGCGGCCGCGCTGCTGGTCGCCTGGGTCACGATGGTGAAGGCCGACTTCCAGGTGCTTTCGGGGTTCAAGCCGGCCACGATGCCCGACGTCACCCGCTATGACGATGATCTTATCCGCCTGGGCGTGATCGCGACGTTGTTCTGGGGTGTCGCCGGCTTCCTGGTGGGCGTAGTCATCGCCACCCAGATGGTCTTCCCGATGCTGAACTTCGAGCCATGGTTCAGCTTCGGGCGGCTGCGGCCGCTGCACACCTCGGCCGTGATCTTCGCCTTCGGCGGGAACGCGCTCATCGCGACCAGCTTCTATGTCGTCCAGCGCACCTGCCGCGCTCGCCTCGCCTTTCCCGCGCTCGCGCGGCTGGTGTTCTGGGGTTACCAGCTGTTCATTGTCCTCGCCGCCACCGGTTATCTGATGGGCGTCACCGCAAGCCGCGAATATGCCGAACCCGAGTGGTATATCGACCTGTGGCTGACCATCGTCTGGGTCGCCTATTTCGCCGTTTTCGTCGGCACGCTGGTCAAGCGCAGCGAGCCGCACATCTACGTCGCGAACTGGTTCTATCTGTCCTTCATCATCACCATCGCCATGCTGCACATCGTCAACAACCTGGCGATGCCCGCGAGCCTGTTCGGTTCGAAAAGCTATTCGGCCTTCGCGGGTGTCCAGGATGCGCTGACCCAATGGTGGTATGGGCATAATGCCGTCGGATTCTTCCTGACCGCCGGCTTCCTCGCAATGATGTACTATTTCGTGCCCAAGCAGGCCGAGCGACCGATCTATTCCTATCGTCTCTCGATCATCCACTTCTGGTCGCTGATCTTCCTCTACATCTGGGCGGGTCCGCACCATCTCCACTACACGGCCCTGCCCGACTGGGCGCAGACGCTCGGCATGGTGTTCTCGGTGGTGCTGTGGATGCCGAGCTGGGGCGGCATGATCAACGGGTTGATGACGCTCAACGGCGCCTGGGACAAGATCCGCACCGACCCGATCATCCGCATGATGGTCTTCGCGCTCGCCTTCTACGGCATGGCGACCTTCGAAGGGCCGATGCTGTCGATCAAGGCGGTCAATTCGCTGTCGCACTATACGGAGTGGACGATCGGGCATGTGCATTCCGGCGCGCTCGGCTGGAACGGCATGATCACCTTCGCGGCCATCTACTATCTGACGCCGCGCCTCTGGGGCCGCAGCCGGCTCTACTCGCTGCGCATGATCAACTGGCACTTCTGGCTCGCGACGCTCGGCATCGTGCTTTACGCGGCCGCGCTCTGGGTCGCCGGGATCACCCAGGGTCTGATGGCCCGCGAATATGGCTCGGACGGCTATCTGGTCTACGCCTTTGCCGAGATCGTCGCGGCCATGAAGCCCTACTACGCGATCCGGGTGCTGGGCGGGCTCCTCTATCTCACCGGTGCGCTGATCATGGTCTTCAACGTGTGGATGACGATCATCGGCCGCCTGCGCGACGAGGCGCCGCTATCGACCGCGAGCTATAACCCTGCTGCCGACCGGCCGATCGTCCCGGCCGCGGCACCGGCCGAATAAGGGGGACCTGTTCATGTCATCGCAGCTCGCCACCCAGCACAAGAAGCTGGAGCGCAACGTCACGCTACTCGGCATCTTCGCCTTCATCGTCGTCGCGATCGGCGGCATCGTCGAGATCGCGCCGCTATTCTGGATCGACTCGACGGTCGAGAAGGTCGAGGGTGTGCGCCCCTATACGCCGCTCGAGCAGGCGGGGCGCGACATCTACGTGCGCGAGGGATGCTACTCCTGCCACAGCCAGATGATCCGCCCCTTCCGGGACGAGGTCGAGCGCTATGGTCACTACAGCCTCGCGGCGGAATCGATGTATGACCATCCGTTCCAATGGGGCTCGAAGCGCACCGGGCCGGATCTTGCCCGGGTGGGCGGCCGGTACTCCGACGAATGGCATGTCCAGCATATGAAGGATCCCCGGTCGGTCGTGCCGGAATCGATCATGCCGTCCTATGCCTTCCTCGCCGACACCGAACTCGACGCGAAGACCATCGCGGGCAAGCTCGGCGCGCTCGGCAAGGTGGGTGTTCCCTATTCCAAGGAGATGATCGAAGCGGCCGAGGCCGATCTCAAGCTGCAGGCCGAGCCCGATGGAGACGCCGCGGAGCTGGCCAAGCGCTATCCCAAGTCGCAGGTCCGCGATTTCGACGGAGACCCCTCGCGGCTGACCGAGATGGACGCGCTTGTCGCCTATCTGCAGATGCTGGGCACGCTGGTGGATACCAACGCCGCGGCGGCGCAGGAGCAGCGCCGATGAACTACGACGCGCTGCGTCATTTCGCCGACAGCTGGGGCCTGGTGCTGATGGGCATCGTGTTTCTGGTGCTGACCGGCTGGACCTTTCGCAAGGGCTCGCGCGCTGCAAACGAGCGTGCCGCCCGCTCGATCCTGGAGGAAGATGATGGCTGAACAACGGATCGACGACGCGACCGGCACGCCGACTGTCGGACACGAGTGGGACGGGATCGAAGAGCTCGACACGCCGATGCCGCGCTGGTGGCTGTGGACGCTCTATGCGACGATCATCTGGGGCATCGCCTATACGGTGCTCTACCCCGCATGGCCGCTCGTCAATTCAGCTACCCAAGGCCTTCTCGGCTGGTCGAGCCGGGCGCAGCTCGAAGGCGAGGAGGAGGCCGAGCGCGTCCGCAAGGCCCCGTTGCAGCTGGCGCTCTCGCAGATCCCCATCGAGCGCCTCCAGGATGATTCGCGGCTGATGCAGGCCGCCGTGGAGGGCGGCCGCGCCGCCTTCAAGGTGCACTGCGTCCAGTGCCACGGCTCGGGCGCTGCCGGCAGCCCGGGTTATCCCAACCTCAACGACGACGACTGGCTGTGGGGCGGCGACATCAAACAAATCCACACGACGCTCGTCCATGGTATTCGTCAGCCCGGGCACGACGAGACCCGCATGTCGCAAATGCCGGCTTTCGGCCGTGATGGCATCCTGACGCCCGAGCAGGTTGAGGACGTTGTCAGCTTCGTGCGGGTGATCTCGCGCCAGGAGAAGGCGAGCGCCGCCGCGCAGCGCGGCGGCAAGCTGTTCGCCGACAATTGCGCGGTCTGTCATGGCCCGACCGGAACGGGTGACCGCAAGGTAGGCGCGCCCAATCTTACCGACGCCATCTGGATGTATGGCGGTGACCGTGAAACGATCGCCCGGACAGTCACGAACTCGCGCTATGGCGTGATGCCGGCCTGGGGCGCACGGCTGGACCCTGTCACGCTGAAGATGCTGGCGGCCTATGTCCATTCCCTGGGTGGCGGCGAAGATTTCCTTCCCACCCCGCCCGCCCCGACAGCACCGCAAGCCACGGCCTCGCCGGCGGCTGTCCAACCGGCCAAGAGCAATGTCCAGCCCTGACGATCTGACCGGCCCGAAGCAGCAGTTCTTCGAGAAGCGCAAGAAGGTCTTTCCCAAGGCGATCGACGGCCCATTCCGGCGCTTCAAGTGGCTGGTCATGGCCGTCACGCTGACGATCTACTATGTGACGCCATGGCTGCGCTGGGATCGCGGACCCTATGCGCCAGATCAGGCGGTGCTGATCGACATCGCCAATCGCCGCTTTTACATGTTCTCGATCGAAATCTGGCCCCACGAATTCTATTATGTCGCCGGCCTGCTGATCATGGCGGGGATCGGCCTGTTCCTCGTCACTTCGGCGGTCGGCCGCGCCTGGTGCGGCTATGCCTGCCCCCAGACGGTCTGGACCGATCTGTTTCAGCACGTCGAACGCGCCATCGAGGGTGATCGCAATGCACAGCTGCGCCTCGAGAAGGCGCCCTGGGGACCGGCGAAGATCGGCAAGCGCGTGACCAAGCATGCGATCTGGTTATTGATCGCGGTGGCGACTGGCGGCGCCTGGATTTTCTATTTCGCCGACGCGCCGACCTTGGCCCAACAGCTCTGGACGCTCGAGGCGCCTTACCAGGCCTGGTTCACCATCGGGCTCCTGACCGCGACCACCTATGTCCTTGGCGGCCTGATGCGCGAGCAGTTCTGTATCTATGGCTGTCCGTGGCCGCGGATCCAGGGCGCGATGCTCGACGAGAAGTCGCTGGCTGTCACCTACAAGGCATGGCGGGGCGAGCCGCGCACCCACGGCATCAAGCGCGCTGGTCCCGCGGTTCATCAGCCCGATGGCGAGCTTGGCGCCCAGGCGCAGTACGGGCTGCCGTCGCTCGTCGCGCTCGCTTCAAACCCCGACAACAATCCGCGAGTCATCGGCGACTGCATCGACTGCAACGCCTGCGTCGCGGTCTGCCCGACCGGCATCGACATCCGCAACGGCCCCCAGATCGGCTGCATCACCTGCGGGCTGTGCATCGACGCCTGCGACGACATCATGGAAAAGATCGGCCGGCCCAAGAAGCTGATCGGCTATTCGACCGTTGCTGACGAGCTCATCGCGGGCAACGGCGGCGAGCCCGAGCCGCCGCTCAAGCGGCTGCTTCGGCCGCGCACGCTCGCCTACTTCACTCTCTGGGGTGCGATCGGTCTGGCGCTGCTGTTCACCCTGGGTTCGCGCACCCGGCTCGATCTCAGCATCCGGCAGGAACGCAATCCGATATGGGTTCAGCTGTCCGACGGCATGGTCCGCAACGCCTATACCATCAACATCCGCAACATGGAGACGCGGCCGCGGACGATCAGGCTGACGACCGAGGGTCTGGCCGACGCGCGGATCTGGACCGACGCGCAGTCCCGCGCCGCTGCCGCGCAGAGCCTTACGATCGCGATCGGTCCCGACCAGGCGCGCAAGACGCGGGTCTATGTCGCCGCACCGGCCCGCCCGCGCCATGAGTTCGCCTTCGCCATTCGCGCGAACGAGCCGGCGGGCGCGAGCGATCGGGAAACGACCGTGTTCGAAGGACCGGAGGGCGACCGATGAAGCGGGAGTTCACCGGCCGGCATATGCTCATCGTCATGCTCGGCATGTTCGGCACGATCATCGCGGTCAATTTCATCATGGCGCGGTATGCGGTGTCCACTTTCGGCGGCACCGTGGTCGACAACTCCTATGTGGCCAGCCAGCGCTTCAACGGGTGGCTGGCCGAAGCGCGCGCGCAGGAGGCGCTCGGCTGGTCGCTCGATCTGAAGTTGTCCGCGTCCCGGCGGGTGGAGGTCACCGCTTCGCCGCACAATGGCGTGGTGACTGCTCTCGCCCATCACCCGCTCGGCCGCGCGCCCGACCGGCAGCTGCGCTTCGAGAAGATCGCAGCGGGGCATTGGCGCTCGACCGAGCCGCTGCCGCCCGGCCGGTGGCAGCTCCGGGTCGAGCTGCGGAGCGGGGGCAATCAGGCCCGCTATCTGCGGGACGTCGCGGCGTGACCGCGCTCACCAGCACGTTCAGCGTGCCGGGGCTGCATTGCGCGGGCTGCATCGCCAAGCTCGAGGGAGGTCTCGCGCGCACGGACGGCGTTATCAGCGCCCGCGTCAACTTCACCAAGCGCCGAGTCGCGGTCGCCCACTCGGATGCGCTCGACGAAGAGCGGCTGCGCGACATCATTGGCCGCATCGGCTTTCCGGCCGAGCGCCTTCTCGGCGACGAGGAAACGCGCAGCGCGCCCGAGAGCCGACAGCTGGGCCTGGCGCTCGGCGTCGCCGGCTTCTCGGCGATGAACATCATGCTCCTGTCGGTCAGCATCTGGTCGGGGGCGGAAGGCGCGACGCGCGAGCTTTTCCACTGGCTGTCGGCGCTGATCGCCCTGCCGACCGTCGTCTATGCCGGCCGCCCGTTTTTCCGCAGCGCGTGGGCGGCGCTCCGCCATGGCCGCACGAACATGGACGTGCCGATCAGCATCGGCGTGACCCTCGCCTGCGCAGTGAGCCTCTACGAAACCATCATCGGCGGACCCCACGCCTATTTCGATGGCGCGGTCATGCTGCTGTTCTTCCTTCTTGCCGGCCGATTTCTCGACAGCGTCATGCGCGTTCGCGCCGAGGACGGTGTCGCCGCCCTGCAAAGGCAGAGAGCGCCGCGCGGGCTTGTCCTCGCCAAGGACGGCACGAGCGCGTGGCGCGATGCGGATGAGATCGCGCCCGGCATGACCTTGCTTGTCGCGGCCGGCGAAGTCTTCGCCGCCGATGGCGTGGTTCTATCGGGAACGTCGAACGTCGACCGCGCGCTCGTCACCGGCGAAAGCGCAGCCGAGGACGTGTCCCTAGGCGATGCGGTGCTCGCAGGGACGATCAATCTCGGCGCGCCGCTCACCGTCAAGGTCACGAAGGCGGGCGAGGCGACGGCGATTGCCGGCATTGCCCGGCTGATGGAAGCGGCGAGTGGAGCCAAGTCCCGCTACATTCGGCTCGCCGACCGTGCGGCGCGCTTCTATGCGCCGGCGGTCCACCTTCTTGCGGCGCTGTCGTTCGTCGGCTGGCTGGTCGCCGGTGCGGGCTTGCACCAGGCGGTGCTGATCGCGGTCGCGGTTCTCATCATTACTTGCCCTTGCGCGCTGGGCCTTGCAGTGCCTGTGGCCCAGGTCGTCGCGGCAGGGTCGCTGATGCGCCGCGGCGTGCTCATCCGCGACGGCGCCGCGCTCGAGCGATTGGCCGAAGCCGATATCGCGCTGCTCGACAAGACCGGTACGCTGACTCTCGGACGGCCCCGGCTGATTGACGATGGCGGATTGTCGAGGACGGAAGCGCCAGTCGCGCTTGCCCTCGCGCGCGCGAGCCGCCATCCGCTGGCCCGAGCCCTGGCGACGGCACTGGACGGGGTCGATGCCGCCGAGGTGATGGATATCGAAGAGCTGCCAGGCGTCGGTATCGCCGGTCTTGCCGAAGGTGGGCGCGCCATGCTGGGTCGCATCGACGAGGCCGGTGACCAGCCCCTCGACGGGCGAACCGGCTATCATGCGCTCACCACCGCGTTTCGCCTGGGGGATGGAGCCATACGGCTGCTGCGCTTCGAGGACGCACTGCGTCCGGACGCCGAGACGGCGGTATGCCGCCTGCAGGCGCTGGGCCTTGAGCCCACCATCGTCTCGGGTGACCATGACCGGCGCGTGCAGCGCCTTGCCGCGCGGCTTCGCATCGCCGGGCGCGGTGAGCGCGACCCGGAAGGTAAGCTTGAGGCGATCACATCGCTCTCGTCAGCTGGACGTCGGGTGCTGATGCTGGGCGATGGCCTCAACGACGGTCCCGCGCTCAATGCCGCGCACGTGTCGATCGCCCCCTCCTCGGCGTCGGATGTCGGGCAGAGCGCGGCGGATCTTGTCTTTCTGGGAGATTCTCTGGCTGCGGTCCCGGCGGCTGTGAGGGCGGCGCGGCGGACAATGCGGGTGGTCCGGCAGAATTTCGTGTTGGCGATTGGTTATAATGTCCTCGCGGTTCCGCTGGCAGTCGCCGGGCTTGTAACGCCGCTGGTCGCTGCGCTCGCCATGTCGCTTTCGTCGATTCTTGTGGTCGGAAACTCGCTTCGCTTGCGGAAGGCGGCGCAGTGACGGGGCTCTCCTTCCTCATTCCTGTGGCCCTGTTTTTGGGACTGCTGGGTCTCGCGGCATTCTTCTGGTCGATGCGAAGCGGCCAATATGATGACCTGGACGGCGCGGCCAACCGCATCCTCATCGATGACGACGAGGAGAAAGGGACGCCATGAGAACGGCCGCGGCTCTTGCCATGCTCGCCATGGCACCTTCCGCGCTGCAGGGTGCGGTGCCGGCAGCCCGCACCTTGAGAGTGCAGCTGTGCAGCGCCGACGGATCGGCAAGGACAGTCAACATCCCCGTGCGTCCCGATCGGCCGCAACCCGCCCCAGGCGAACCATGCTGTCTCGTGGCATGCCACGCGGGCGGCTCGCGCAAGCGATCATTCTGCCCGGACTGACCGACCGATCAACAGACCGCCGGGGGATCGGCCCGGGTCAGCATCAGCGCTGACATGGAGCGTGCGCGATTGCTGAGCATCCCGGCGCGAGCGAAGGCTGCGCGCAAACCGCTGTAATGTAGGCGAGTACTTGGCGAATGCCGGCGCGGCAGATCTCCAATCCGGACACCCGAGCCGTATCCGGCGATACGCGAATGAAGCGAAGATCGCGGTCAGCTATAGGCTTGCTTAGCGGGATACCCTTCCTGCCTCCGGATCATTGCGGATGTCCGCTTGAGGATATCGTGTGAAAGGTGACCGTCGTCGTGCCTTGAGCATGCCCGGAGACAAGACGGCTATGAACGAAGCGGCAACCACCAGAGCCGAGCGAATCCTCGCGCTGCGGCGCGCGCGAATGGCCGTGTCGTCGCCCTTCCTGCGCGGCGCGTTCCGGCCGTTCTTCTTCATGGGTCCGCTCTGGGCGGTGGTCGCGCTGACGATATGGCTGTGCACGCTTGCCGGTGTCTTCGTGCTTCCCTCGACTCTGGACCCCCTCGCCTGGCATCGGCACGAGATGCTGTTTGGCTTCGTTGGCGCGGTGGTGGCGGGCTTTCTGCTGACCGCCATTCCCAACTGGACAGGGCGGCTTCCCATCGCGGGGAAACCGCTCGCCGCGCTTGCTGGCCTTTGGCTTGTGGGCCGGCCAGCCCTTCTGTTTTCGCAACACTTAGGCGCGCTCGCTGCGGCAGTATTGGACGTCGCCTTCTATGGCGTGCTGGCCACGGTGGCTGGTTGCGAGGTGATCGCCGCAAAGAACCGAAATCTTCCAGTTGTCGGTCTGGTTCTGCTGTTCGGTGTCGCCAATGCGCTCGACCATGCGGCTGGCGCCGGGCTGATCGGCGACCCCGATCTTGGATGGCGAGCGGCGGTTTCGCTCGTGGTGCTGATGATTTCGCTCATCGGCGGTCGCATCATACCGTCCTTTACGCGTAACTGGATGACAAAGCAGGGGATCGAGGGGGGGCTGCCGGGTCAGCCGACCCGCTTCGATCTGGGCGTGATCGGAATCACGGCCCTCGCTCTTATGGTCTGGGTCGCAGCGCCCGACGCGCGCGTCGGCGCATGGGCGCTGATCGGCGCGGGATTGCTGCAAATGATCCGCCTTGCACGGTGGCGCGGCTGGCGCACGTCGCGCGATCCGCTCGTGCTCATCCTCCATGTCGGATATCTCTGGGTTCCGGCCGGGCTGTTGCTGGTTGGAGGATATGGGCTTGGAGCGCTCGCTTTCCGTTCGGCCGCGATCCACGCGCTGACGGCGGGTGCAATGGCGACGATGATCCTGGCGGTGATGTCGCGGGCGACCCTCGGACATACCGGCCACGCTTTGAAGGCAGGAAGCCCGACAGTGCTTGCCTATATCCTCATCACTGTCGGGGCCGTGCTGCGCGTCGTGGCGCCGCTCGGCCTGGTGGACTACACATTGGGTATGGAGGCGGCGGCGCTCTGCTGGGGCGGCGCCTTGTTGCTGTTCCTCGCGGCCTATGGACCGATGCTGTTTTCCGCCAGGGTCGATAATCCGCAGGGATAGGATCAGAACCGGCAGCGGCTGCCTTTCGCCGCGCCGAGGACGGTGATTGTTTCCAGGAGAAGGAGCACCTGCGGGCCCGATCCCGACGGCTGAAGTCGCGTGTCAGATCGGGCGATGCTTCATGGAGCGGTGAATCATCAAGGACTCGCAACTCGCCATTCGTTAGGGTGGTCCCTGACCCTGCAGAGGGATCGATAGACTTCGCCTGGGGCTCAACGTGGGTCTTCGGGGCGCTGGGCCACAAGACGCTCCCACGCCTTGGCCGCGTTGCTCAGATCCGCTTCGGCGATAACGTAGCTGTCGTTCTCGCCGACGAAGAACCGGCGCACGCGCTCATCATCATCGAGTGGAAGAGGCATGTCTCCGAAGCTGCGGGTCCATCGCTCGTCCACGAACCGGATCAGCGCGGCCCTGGCTGAATCGTCGTTGTCTTGGATCATGATCAACTCTTCTCCATCAAAGGCGATCATCAAAACCGTCGCTAGCACAGCTCTGTCTACCTCGAAGATCAGTTGCCTTCGGTATGGCGAAGACAGATACCTTCAAACCATGTGCCGGCCCAAGCGACCGGAACATTCGGTGTTGTCTCTCGGCCGCCCGTTATAAAAGGGGGAAGCCTGAAGGCGTTCAACTGGTGCAGTTCGCGATAAATTTGGAGTTAAGCGTTCGACAACGCGTGTGAGATAGGGGGCGGACGGCGCGCAAGGAGGATCTGAACCGATCCGGCGCGATCTGAGCATTGGGTGTTGATTGCCACTGAGATGTGACCCGGGGGCGCTATAAGTTTCCACTGAGAATTGACCCATGTTTCCCTCCCCTCCGGCTGTCAGTCGGAGGGTCTCGGAGTGATCAACATGGACTTACTCAGTGTGATCCGCCGATGGCATTTCCGGCAGGAGATTTCCATTCGGGAGATCAAGCGACGGACCGGCCTATCGCGCAATACCATTCGCAAATACCTGCGTTCCGATGCGGTGGAGCCCAGTTTCAGGGTTCCGGTGCGCCCCAGCAAACTCGATCCCTTCGCGGACAAGCTGTCGGCTTGGCTGCGGGTGGAATCCAAGAAATCCCGCAAGCAGAAGCGGACCGCCAAGCAACTCTATGTGGATCTGGTGGAGCTGGGTTACGATGGCTCCTATAACCGGGTGGCCGCCTTTGCCCGCCGATGGCGGACCGAGCTTCAGTATGAACAGCAGACCAGCGGACGCGGGACGTTCGTTCCTTTGGCTTTCCAGCCTGGCGAGGCCTTCCAGTTCGACTGGAGCGAGGATTATGCCGTGCTGGACGGCAAAGTGACGAAACTGCAGGTCGCTCATACCAAACTCGCGCATAGTCGCGCCTTCATCGTGCGAGCCTATCTGCTTCAAACCCATGAGATGCTGTTCGACGCGCTGACGCAGGCATTCCGGGTGCTGGGTGGTGTGCCGCAGCGCGGCATCTTCGACAACATGAGGACCGCTGTCGACAAGATCGGGACGGGGAAGGCGCGGCAGGTCAATGCCAGGTTCGCTGCAATGGCCAGCCATTATCTTTTCGAGACGGATTTCTGCAATCCGGCTTCTGGCTGGGAGAAGGGTCAGGTCGAGAAGAATGTCCAGGATGCCCGGCGCCGGTTGTGGCAACCGATGCCCAGCTTCCCTGGTCTGGCTGAACTGAACGCTTGGCTGGAAGCTCAATGCATCGCCCAATGGAGCGAGATCCAGCATGGCGCCATGCCCGGCACTGTGGCCGATGTGCATGCCGAGGAAGCGCCCTGCCTGATGCCGCTGGGCCGGCCCTTCGATGGCTTTGTCGAGCAGATCAAGCGCGTATCGCCAACTTGTCTTATCGCCTTCGACCGCAACCGCTATTCGGTGCCTGCTTCGTTCGCGAACCGTCCGGTCAGCCTGAGGATTTACCCGGATCGTCTTGTCATAGCGGCCGAAGGCCAGATCGTATGCGAACATGCCCGGCTTATCGATCGTTCTCATAACAAGCCGGGACGCACAATCTATGACTGGCGGCATTATCTGGCGGTGATCCAGCGCAAGCCCGGCGCCCTGCGCAATGGTGCACCCTTTCTCGAGATGCCCGAGGCCTTTCGGGAGTTACAGGGCCATCTGCTCAAGCGCCCAGGCGGCGACCGAGAGATGGTCGAGATCCTGTCCCTGGTTCTTCATCACGACGAGCAGGCTGTCCTGAGGGCGGTTGAGTTAGCCCTGGAAGCTGGTGTCGCCACCAAGACCCACGTTCTCAACGTGTTGCACCGACTGATCGATGGCAAGGCGCCTCCAGCAGCGCCGATCGATGCGCCTCAGGCACTGCGTCTGACGCAGGAGCCCGAGGCCAATGTCGTTCGCTATGACAGGCTGAGGGAGATCCGCCATGCGTCATGACCCTGCCAGCGCTGCGGTCATCGTCATGCTGCGCAGCCTCAAGATGTTCGGCATGGCTCAGGCCGCCGACGAACTGATCCAGCAGGGCGCGCCTGCCTTCGATGCTGCCTTGCCGATGTTGGCTGGGCTCCTGAAAGCAGAAATGGCCGAGCGGGAGGTCAGGTCCATCGCCTATCAGATCAAGGCGGCCCGCTTCCCGGCCTACAAGGATCTGGCTGGCTTTGATTTTGCCGCCAGCGAGATCAATGAAGCACTAGTGCGTCAGCTTCACCAGGGCGACTTCATGGAAAACGCCGACAACGTCGTGCTGATCGGCGGGCCCGGAACCGGCAAAAGCCATATCGCAACGGCGCTGGGCGTCCAGGCTGTCGAACATCACCGCAAGAAGGCCCGCTTCTTCTCCACGGTCGATCTCGTCAATGCGCTTGAGCAGGAAAAGACCTTGAACCGGTCCGGCCAACTGGCAGAACGCCTGCTACGCCTCGACCTGCTCATCCTCGATGAGCTGGGCTACCTGCCCTTCAGCCCATCAGGCGGCGCCATGCTCTTCCACCTGCTCAGCAAGCTGTACGAGCGCACCAGCGTCGTCATCACCACCAATCTGAGCTTCAGCGAATGGTCCGGCGTGTTCGGCGATGCCAAGATGACAACCGCGCTGCTCGATCGGCTTACCCACCACTGCCACATCCTGGAGACCGGAAACGATAGCTTCCGCTTCCGCGCCAGCACCGCTGCGCCCAAAACCAGAAAGGAGAAGCCAGCATCTTGAACCTGCCGGTCATCGGCAGCACATAACCCGTACCCACCAGGGTCACTTCTCAATGGAAACCCCGGGTCACATCTCAGTAGCAATCAACAGACCAGATTGTCGCGCTGTCCAGATGAGCCTCCCAGCGCCCATCAGCAGCCGGCGAGGCCGACAGGCCGTCGACCTCGCCTGGGAGGTGACCAAGCTGAACTGTCGATCGCCAATCACGATCAACGCCGAGCTGATCGCCGCCTATCAGGCGGCATCCTCGCCGCATTCCCTGCGCGCGCTTGCCAGCGACATCGAGGCGTTCGACCATTGGTGCCGCCGAAACGGGCGCGTGACCTCGCCGGCGACTCCCGAGACGGTCGCCGACTATCTCGATGCCCGGGCAGGGCAGGGGGCGAAACCCGCCTCGCTCGGTCGCTACAAGGCGTCGATCGCCAAGATCCACCAGCTGCTCGACATCAAGGATCCCACCCAGGCCGAGCTGGTCAAGCTGCGGCTCCGCGCGATCCGCCGGGAGAAGGGCAGCACGCAAGCCCAGGCGCGGCCGCTGCGGTTCAAGGGGCCGGTGCGCAATGTCGAGCGGGACGCACCCCGGGGGCTTAATGTGCGGGGGCTGCTTGAGGCCTGCGCGGATGATTTGCCGGGGCTCAGGAATCGGGCTTTGCTGTCGGTCGCCTACGACACGGGCTTGCGCGCCTCCGAGCTGGTCGCGGTCGAGGTCGAGCACATTGTGGACGCCATCGATCCCGAGGCGCGGCTGCTGACGATTTCGCGCAGCAAGGGCGATCAGGAGGGAAAGGGCGCGACCGCGTTCCTCAGCCCGCGCTCGGTGCGGGCGATCGCCGCCTGGACTGCGGCTGCCGACATCGAGGAGGGACCGCTGTTTCGCCGGGTGCAGGTGCGCCGCTACAAGGCGCGGGCCGCGGTCAAGGGGCGGCGGATCGAGACGATTTCTGGCCGCGAAAGCTGGGATCTGCGCAAGACATTGCCGAAGTCGGCGGTGCCGGCGCGCACCGAATATGATGTGGGAGAGGGGGCGTTGCACCCGGGTTCGATCGGGCCGATCTGGCGGGCAATGATCCGGCGCGCCTTCGACAAGGGCGCGCTGAGCGACCTCACCGCCGATGATCTGGCGCAGTTGCTCAAGGGCGTGAGCGCGCATTCGACGCGGGTGGGCTTGAACCAGGATCTGTTTGCGAGCGGCGAGGATCTGGCGGGGATCATGGATGCGCTACGCTGGAAGAGTCCCCGGATGCCGCTCGCCTATAATCGCAATCTGGCGGCAGAGCAGGGTGCCGCCGGCCGCTTGATCGCGAAAATCGGGTGATTAGATCTTGAGCTGCGCACAATTAGGTATTTGTGACGGTGTTTGAAAATTCCGAGTGCGCCAGATCACGCGGATTAGCGTTCCAGCGAATGTCCTACGGAATCGGAAAAGAAAACCCGCCCGTCTTTTGACGGGCGGGCAAGGAAAGGTGTCTACGTCTCACCGAGACTCCTTCGGGTCGCTGGCTGATGCTATGCCTTCGTGTTTCGGATTCAAGGCTAAACTAGCGGGGCTGAGCAGTTTCTCAGGCTGTGTACATCGCCGCGACCGACGACCTGGAAATATGCGCTAGCCTTGCGTTTATGCGCAATCATGATCGATGTATTATATATACATGATTGGAGCGCGAGTCGTGGACGGTGTCTCGAAAATCAGAGAAGAAGAGCTGACTCCTTTGGTGGAGGAATTTTACGCGCGGGTCCGCGCCGATCCCGCGCTTGGGCCGATTTTCAACGATGCGATCGATGACTGGCCGGAGCATCTTGGGAAGCTGACTGCGTTCTGGTCCTCCGTCATGCTCACCAGTGGCCGATACAAGGGGCAACCGGTGCCGGCCCATTTGAAGCATAAGGCCAGGATAACGCCCGCGCTGTTCGAGCGCTGGCTCGCACTCTGGGTTCAAACGACCAATGACAGGATGACGCCCGAAGCGGCAGCGGCGCTACAAGCGAAGGCGCGGCGCATCGCCGAGAGCCTGCAACTGGCGATGTTCTTCCAACTGGAGGAACGGAGTGCTGCATCGGTCGCCAACGCGGAACGTAAGGATGCCATCGAGCGACCAGGGCAAACCCATGGCTGAAATCTTGCCTTACCGTTCCACGCCGGTGTTCAACCAGGACACTCTGCCGGCTGCCTTGCGCGCGCGACATGACACGAAGGCTGGTGTTTGGGGCGTGATCCGGGTTTTGGAGGGCGAACTCCGGCTAACCTACCTCGAGCCACCTTCGGAGATCGTCCTGACGCCTGACCAGCCTGGCTTGATTCTCCCTCAGCAACCGCATTTCGTAACGCCGACAGGGCCGATGAAGATGCAGGTGGATTTTTACGATCACATTCCCAAGCTCTGACATTCCGGGATTTTCAACGCATTCAAAAAGGAGAAGTTGATGACGCAGCCCCTCAGCGATCAGACCATTGCGCTCGTCAAGGCGACCGTCCCCGCGCTCGAAGCGCATGGCCTCGACATCGTGAACGAGATGTATTCCCGGATGTTCCAGAACCCGAACATTCGCGACCTTTTCAACCAATCGCACCATGGTGATGCCGGTTCGCAGCCGCGGGCGCTGACCGGCGCCATTCTCGCCTATGCGAGCAACATCGAAAATCTCGGTGCGCTTGCCCCGGCGGTCGAGCGGATCGCGCAGAAGCATGTCGGCCTGCAAATTCTGCCCGAACATTATCCGCACGTTGCCGAGGCGCTCCTGGGGGCGATCAAGGCGGTGCTGGGGGATGCGGCCACCGATGAGATTCTCGCTGCCTGGGGCGAAGCCTACTGGTTCCTGGCCAACATCCTGATCGCCCGCGAGCAGCGAGTCTACTCAGAACAGAAGGATGCGACCGGCGGATGGAATGGCTGGCGCGATTTTCGCGTCGAGGACGTCGTGCGTGAGAGCAGCGTCATCAATTCCTTCGTTCTGCGCCCCGTTGATGGCGGGGCCGTCATGCGGCACAAGCCCGGGCAATATCTGACCTTCTGGCTTGAAATTCCGGGACATCCGCCAGTCAAGCGCAACTATTCGATTTCAGCAGCCTCCAACGGCGAAACCTATCGCATTTCGGTCAAGCGTGAGCCGCTTGGTCTTGCGTCAGGCTGGCTTCATGATGAAGCCAAGCCGGGCACGGTGCTCAAAGTTGCCGCGCCTGCAGGCGAACTCTTCCTGGCAGCGCATGTCGAACGCCCGGTGATCCTCCTGTCGGGCGGCGTGGGGCTGACCCCGATGGTGGCCATGCTCGAAACGCTTGCTGAGGGCGAGGCGGGAGTCCCCGTGCACTATGTCCACGGAACTCATGACCGCGATACCCACGCAATGCGTGATCATGTTCGCGCTGTCGCTGGGCGGGGCAAGTCAATCACCGTCACCGATTTTCATCAGACCCCGCTCGAAGATGAAGTCGCAGGACGGGATTATGACGTCGCCGGCATCATTACCGATGAATGGCTGGTCGCCAACACGCCTGTAGGTGAGGCCGATTACTATATCTGCGGACCACGCCCGTTTCTGCGGCACGCCGTCTCGACCTTGTCGCTGGCTGGCGTCCCATCCGACCGCATTCATTACGAATTCTTCGGTCCGGCGGACGAATTGCTCGCCGCCTGACTGAGCGCGGAGAAGGGCGACATCGCCCTTCTCCGCGTCTACTCAAACCGCCATGTCGGGGGCGTCACATAAAACGGGCACAGATATACGCTCTCATGACTGCCATCCGAGACGCTGGCCGAGTTTACTCCTTCGCTGGCCTCGAGACCAGCGGTCGCATTGACCTTGGCGGGTGTGCCGCGGGCGCCTGATCGACGACGATTGATCATGCTCTCATCCGCGGGTTGATTACCGCACTACCCGTATCCGTCGCTGGGCCTATCCTCCGTATAAGTTCGGGCGTCGGACGAACCTGCCCCACCGTACACCGTGGATTGCCCATCACAGTCGGGTGCCCGCGGCACGTCGGCCAAGGCTATGCAGTTGGTGCGCTGGCGCCTCCTCTCGTTAATGTCGTGGGTGGATCAGCCGGCTATCGCCGGCGACACCCGACGGGCGATGTCCCAGGCATAGCCGAACAGTTCACGCGCGATCGCGGTGGTCACCTTGGGCTGAGGCTTGCCCGTGGCCGCCAGGCGACGGTAGCGCTGGCAATGGTTCCGTTCAGCCAGCCCGAGCTGATCGCCCAGGAGATCATGCGTCTCGTCGATCGATCCCGCGCCGAAGCAAGGACAAGCCTATGACGGATATCCAGCGGCTCCCGCTTCTTCGTCTCTGCGGTATCGCGGGCGTGATCGGCGCGATCCTCTGGACGCTCGGCGACGCGCTGATCATCGGGGCTAGGGCAAGTCCCGACGACTATCCGCTGATCCTGAAGACCTATGCCGATCGCATCCAGTTCGACGGTGTCGCGCTGATGCTTCCATCCTCCGAGGCGCGGCTCGCCGCGGGCGCGCTGGTGGCCGATGCCGGCATCGTCTTCTATCTCGCGGGCTGCTGGCATCTGCTCGAAGGGCTGCGTCCGGCGATGGGCTGGTGGCGCTGGCTGACCTTCGTCCTGCTGGTCGCCGGCAACGCCTGGTCTCCGCTCGGCCATGCGGGCTTCTACTATGTCGGCATGGCCTACAAGACGATCCCCGAAACGCCGGCCGCGGCCCATGGCGCGCTGCTCGATCTCGGCCAGCACTTCTACCATGTCCTGCTCATCGCCTGGTTGATGCCGATCGTGACGCTGGGCCTGGCGCTGCTGCTCCTCGGGATCGTCATCGCGCTGGGCCGCACCCCCTGGCCACGCTGGTTCGCAGCGCTGGCCAATCCCGTCTCGCTGGTCGCGATCGGCATGCTGATCGCGCGCATCCTGCCCGAGCCGGCGCACACCTGGCTTGACGGCGCCGCGTTCAACCTCGGCTGGCTCGTTGTCTATGCCGTCTCGACGGCGCTGCTCTGGAATGGTGGCCGTTCGCCGGTCGCATCACGGGACGAAGCAGCATGACCGAAGCTGCGACAGCGACAGGCGACGAACAAGTGGGGGAGGAAGCATCAGGCGCTTTCAGCATGAAGCCACTGATGTTCGAGACCTTCGTCTGCTCGATGGCGATGATGTCGTTCGTGGCGCTCGCGGGCCCCATCGCGCGCGTGCTTGGCCTCGAGCCATGGCAGGTCGGCGGGGCGATGACCGCGTCGGGCATCGCCTGGATGATCATGGCGCGGTTCTGGGGCGGCCTTAGCGATCGGCGCGGCGCTCGTCGCTTGACGGCTTGATTGGATCGGGGGCGCCGCGATCAAGCGTTACCGCTCGGTTAGAGAATGGGATGACCAAATTATCGCTGCAACTTTGCCATCGCTTCCACTTCGATGGTTGTAAGCTCGTCGATTGTCAGGTCGAGCGCAGAGCGCTGCGTCTTCAAGTCGACCAACCTTTCCCGGATGCGGGCAATCAATCGCTCCATTTGCTCCTTATGCTCGGGATCGGCATCGTAGAGATCGAGAAACTCCTTGATTTCCTTGATGGAGAAGCCAAGGCGTTTGCCGCGCAAAATCAGCTGTATGCGTCCGATCTCACGCCTGGAATATGCCCGGGTACTGCCTACCCGTTGAGGGGCGATAAGCCCCTCCTTTTCGTAGAAGCGTAGCGTGCGAAGTGTCAGTCCGAGTTCCTGAGCGACATCCTGGATGCCGTACACTTGTAAATCCGCATCCTTTGCGCGGGTTCTCCCCTTGTGCGTGGGGTTGTCGCGATCCGCGTCCTTAAGCGTTTCATCGTCCTCGGCGAGGTGGAGCGAGTTCCCCATGCCATCCACTCCCTGTCCTCCAATCACGGCTACCCTACCACTCAAGCGCATAAGCCTCGTAGCTTGACAGGGGATAGAGGCTCAGGCGAGCTTTTTGTTCTCCTCCTCGATCAAATCCTTCTTCGAAAGTTTGCCGATCAACGTCTTGGGCAGGCTGTCCCGGAATGCGAAGGCCTTGGGCATCTCGATCTTGCTGAGGCGATCCTGCAGAAAGACCTTGAGTTCATCGACGGTCAGGTTCGATCCCTCGTGCAGCGCGATGAACAACTTGGGAGATTGACCTCTGTAGGCGTCAGGAATCGCGATTGCGATCGCCTCCTTTACCGCCGGGTGCTGGTAGGCCGCATCCTCGATGATCCGGGGATATACATTATATCCGCCACAGAAGATGATGTCCTTGATGCGGTCGACGAGGAAGAGATAGCCATGCTCATCAAAATAGCCGATATCGCCGGTTCGTAGCGCGCCATCGACGAAGACAGCACTGGTTTCTGCAGGGCGCTGCCAATAGCCCTTCATCACCTGAGGGCCGCGGGCGCACACTTCTCCGCGTTCTCCCTGGGGAAGAACCCGCGAGGGATTCTCCGGATCTCGGATCTCGATGATGGTGCCGGGGAAACTTGGGCCGCAGCTATTGTCCTTCACCGTCCCAAACAACGGGTTGCAGGCGATGATCGGGGCGGTTTCGGAGAGCCCATATCCTTCCACGACCCTGGCACGCGTGCGTGCCTCGAACTCCTCGCGTACCTCGAGCGGGAGCGGTGCGCCGCCGGATATACAGGCGCGCACGGCCGAGAGATCGGGTATCTCGTCGTCCGGAAGCGCGTTCAGGGCAACATAGATCGTAGGCACGCCGAAGAACTGTGTCGGCGGCTTGCGCTTCATCGTGTTGAGAACCTGCTTCATCTCAAACCGTGGCAGCAGGACGATTTCGGCGCCGATTTCGACTGAGAAGTTGAGCACCGTCGTGAGTGCGAAGACGTGAAACATGGGCAGGACGCCGAGAGTTCTCTCCTGCTGCGGGCGAAGTCCTCCCACATGCACCACCATCTGGGCGCTGTTCGCCGTGAGGTTGGCGTGGGTCAGCATTGCGCCCTTGGGCACGCCGGTTGTGCCTCCGGTATATTGAAGGACCGCGACATCATCAGGGTGACGTTCTACCGCGTCAGGTTCGGCATCATGGGCGAGAAGCGCCTTGAGCCGGACATGAAGGCCTTCGTCGAGTATCCGCGCGTGGTCTTTTCGCTTGAATAGCGCAAAGCCCAGGCCTTGCAGCCAGGGCAGCATATCCCTCATGCCGCACAACACGATCTTGTCCAGCCCGGCACGTGGCGCGACGGCTTGCACTTTCTCGTGGATTATCCGGACGTCCGGTACCGCCATCATGCGCGTTCCCGAGTCCCGGATCTGATGCTCCAGTTCGCGCTCCGTGTAGAGCGGGTTGAAGTTGACCACGATCGCACCCACGCGCAGCGCCGCGAAGTACAATATCGCGAAATAGGGGCAGTTCGGCAGGCACAGGCCGAACCGATCGCCCTTGCGCAGCCCCTGATCCTGCAATCCACGTGCTGCACGGCGAACGAGTTGCCCCACCTGCGCATAAGTCCAGGTTCGCCCGAGAAAGTCGATGGCGACGCGTTCGGGATAAAGGTTCAACGCATTGTCGAGGAGGTCGGTCAGGAGCCGTGGCGGAATTGCCGGTTCCGGTATCGACGGGAAGGCGCTGATGGCGGGCTGGGGCATGGCGATCTCCAGCATCAGAAGTGGAAACGTCCGCCGAGCGACAGCACGACGGCGTGCGCGTCCTCGAGCTTGCCGTCCATCAGGATCGGCGTCTGCACGGCCGTGCCGGCATAGGCCGCTGTCGTGCGATCAATAGTCGTATCCTTGAACGTAATATACGCTGCGCCCGCATCGAGCGTGAACCGGGAAGACACGGCATAGCTTGTGCCGGCAGCGAAATTCCAACGGTTGCTGTCAGGCACTCGAGCGTCCCGATTGCCGTTGCGCGTCGGGGTCTGGGCGTGTTGAACGCCGGCACGAACGGTCCAGGCTGGTGTGACCGCGTAATCGATGCCGCCTGCGAAGCTCCAAGTGTCCCGGTAATTTTCCGGGATTGAAACGTTGAGCGGCGCGCCGAGCCGGATAGCGTCGAATTTCGACCAACCCATGCGGGTCACCTGACCGTTGAGGGTGACCTTGGGCGACACCGCCACGCGCGCTCCGAAGATCGCCTGCCAGGGGGTCTCGAACGTGGCGTTTGCATTCACTACGCTGTTTTGCCCGGCGAGCGGACCAAGAAGACCGGTCGTCGTCACCGAACCGTCGAGATTATGCTTCACGCTCGACTTGTAGCTGGCGCCCAGTTGCATGGGGCCGGCGCGATATTGCAGCCCGGCCGACCAGCCAAGATCCCAACCATTGCCTTTCAGCTCCTGGTGGCCGTCGGCGAGAAGAGGCGATAGGTTCGGCAGATAGTTGGACAATGATGCGTCGGCATATTCGATATTAAGCGCGGCGCCGATGCTGAGATTTGGCGTAACGAGGTAGGCGATCGATGGCTGGATGTCGTATGTTCGCAGCTTGGTCTTGTCGGCGCTATACCGTGCCCAGCTGTCGGCATCATAATTGGTTGTGAAGCTATAAGGGGAGGCGACGGTCAGCCCCAAAGCGAGCCGTGATGTCAGGCCGACGGCTATCGCGCCGGAGGGTAGTACGCCATTATTGATCGGATCACGAGAGCGTTGGCTCCCGCCTACAGCCGCAGCCGACTGCCCGGGACGGACAATGAGCGTGTTGACATTGTCAACCGACCCTTTGGGAAGGATTACGCTTACGGCCTGGTGGGCATCGACTCCTTCCATGCCTGCGATCGCAGCCGGATTCCACCAGAGGGACTGTACGCCCTGGTCGGCGACCTCGCCCGAAAAGGCTCGTCCGGCACCTCTGGACGATTGTTCCTGAAGGTAAAAGGCCTGCGCGCTCGCGGCTTGCGGCGCGAGCAATCCAGCCGCCACGGCCGATGTTGCGATCCCAACTTTCCAATTTTTGCCTGCCACGCCCATCTCCCCTTTCGTGATTGTCAAATTCCTCGTGCTTATCGGAGGCGCGTCCATGTCTGCGTCTTGCACAGGGGCCAGACGATGCAGCCCTTGAGGCGCAAATGATCCCGATCGGCTAACGTGACCGTCGCGCTGTATGTACCGCCATCCTCAGCGTTGTAGATGGAACCACCCGACCAACTGCCCGACTTCCACGTAAAACCCTGCAGAATCTGCAATCCACGAAGCGGACGACCGCGCAACGCAGCGGTCTTGTTCTTTTCGTCACGTAGTTCGGGGTTGGCTTTGATCCCGTCGGAACTGATCAAGGCACCGCAGATCGATTGCCCGCAGCGGGTGATTTCCACGACGCCATGACGGCTCTCGGTTTGCCAGCGACCGACAACGGTGTCGGCGGGCAATGCAGTGCTCGAAGCCAGTAGTGTCAGAATGATCGACATTGTTCCTCTCCGCGCGCCTTCAGGCGACCGTCTGTTTCACGTCTGGAGCCAATATGCGGCAAATCAGCGTCCCATAACCATCTCGATGACATATAGGTAAGTCAATAGCTCAATGCGTCATCAAAATGCCTATTAGGTTGTGTGCGAATTGGAGGGGTCAGGCGCTGCTGGCCCCGTCGTCAGGGTTCGGGCGTGTTCGTGTGTGACGCCGTCAAGCTATTGATCTGTGCGTGCCTTCAAGCAAGGAAAGATTGCGATAATTGCCCAGTTCCTGAATGCGCTGGATGGAACGCGACACTTCGCCGTCAGCCGCCCCGTTCGCGGCAACGACCAGGCGCCCGTAGCCGCCGGCGTGAATGCGAAAGTCGCTCCAGATCCGGACGCTATCCCCGATGATGCAGGAGACGAGATGGCCCGGATGGAAGTCGGCCCGATCGACAACCGGCTCGGCGTAGCTATCGTTCGCCACAACGACGATGTGGGTTGCGCGGATGACCAGGCCCGGCAGCGTTTCCATCCACTGCAAGGTATCACTGAAGGGGCCGACGTCGGGAGCAGACCAGAACTGCGCGTCCGCGCTGACCGAGGTTGACGTTAGCGTCGTGGTGACCGCTTCACTGTGCCTTTCCCAGGCCAGCCGCCCGTTGGCGGACCACTCCGTTTCCAGGTGGCGCAGGTTGCGATCGAGTCCAGAGGCACATCGCTGCTCCAGGATCAGCCATTCCTTCTCCCGGTCATTCTCATCGACCAGGCGAACCGTCTGAAATGCCATGGCGGGCAATTCGAGTGCAGGAAAACGGCGCAGATGCATTTCGCCGACGATCTGACGCCGGAGGGGATGCTCAGAAAATCGCATGTGTGCGCCTTCGAAAACAGGTGCAGTGGCGCTTGGGGAGAGGCGCAGCCGTCGATAAGACGGGCGCGAGCATCATCGCCGGGATGAGAGTGCGCGGTTTTTCACTGGCGAGCATCCGTACGTTCCTCCGCCAAGACCTCCGATATCAAGCCTCCCGGGAACCGGTGCATGACGATTCCCTCGACGGCGTGAGAAGAGTGCCAAAGATTTTAGTTGACGTAAACGTCATTTCACGCACCATTAGGTAATCAGATGTCCGATTCCCTGGAGAGGCTATCATCGATGCGTAATGTGGTTGTTGCGGGCTATGCCCGGTCCCCCTTTCACCTGGCAGGCAAGGGCGCGCTGGCGCGCGTCCGCCCTGACGATCTGGCCGCTCAGGTCATTCGCGGACTGATTCAGCAGACCGGCGTGAAGGCCGAAGATATCGAGGATATCGTGCTGGGCTGCGCTTTTCCTGAAGGCGAGCAGGGCTTCAACATCGCGCGCCTTATCGGTCTTCTCGCCGACCTGCCGCTCTCTGTCGGCGGCATGACCGTTAATCGCTTCTGCGGATCGTCGATGAGCTCGGTCCACATCGCTGCGGGCCAGATTCAGCTTGGCGCCGGCGAGGCCTTCATCTGCGCGGGCGTGGAGTCGATGAGCCGCGTGCCGATGATGGGGTTCAATCCGCTGCCGAACCCCGAGCTCGCGAAGAAGAGCGCCGCCTATATGGGCATGGGCGACACGGCGGAGAATGTCGCGACCAAATATCAGATCACCCGTGCCCAGCAGGAAGCCTTTGCGGTCGCCAGTCAGGACAAGGCGGCCGCGGCTATCGCGGCCGGCAAGCTCGAGGCCGAGATCGTGCCGATCACGACCAAGGCGGGCGTGGTCGACAAGGATGGCACGCCGCGTGCCGGCACGACGACGGAAACCCTCGCCGGGCTGAAGCCGGCCTTCAGCCAGGACGGCACGGTAACGGCGGGAACGTCCTCGCCGCTGACCGATGGCGCAAGCGCAATCCTGGTCACGAGCGAGGATTATGCGCGCGCGCATGGACTGCCGATCCTTGCCCGCATCAAGTCGGTTGCTGTCTCTGGCTGCCAGCCGGAGATCATGGGCATCGGACCGGTCGAGGCCTCGCGCAAGGCGCTGCAGCGGGCGGGGCTCAGTGTGGACCAGCTTGACGTTGTCGAGCTCAACGAAGCCTTTGCGAGCCAGTCACTGGCCTGCATCAGCGACCTGGGGCTTGACCAGTCGAAGGTCAATCTGGACGGCGGCGCCATCGCGATAGGCCACCCTCTGGGGGCGACCGGTGCGCGGATCGTGGGCAAGGCCGCGGCTCTGCTGAAGCGCGAAGGCGGCAGCTATGCGCTTGCCACCCAGTGCATCGGCGGCGGTCAGGGCATCGCCACCGTGCTGGAGGCGGCGGAATGAGCGAGCAGGCCATCAAGCCAGTCGGCGCCCCGCCGGAAACCATCAAAAAGGTCTGCGTGATCGGCGCAGGCGTCATGGGCGCCGGCATCGCAGCGCAGGTCGCCAATGCCGGCGTGCCGGTGCTGCTGCTCGATATCGTGCCCAAGGAGGGCGGCGATCGTGACGCCGTGGCGAAGGGTGCGGTCGCGAAGATGCTGAAGACCGATCCGGCGCCCTTCATGTCGAAGGCTGCGGCGAAGCTCGTTGAAACGGGCAATATCGACGACCATCTCGAGCGGGTGGCCGAATGCGACTGGATCGTCGAGGCGATCGTCGAACGGCTCGACATCAAGCAGGCGCTCTACGCCAAGCTCGAGCAGCTCAAGCGTCCGGGCACGGCGGTATCGTCCAATACCTCGACGATTCCGCTTGGCCATCTGGTCGAGGGGCGGGACGATCAGTTCAAACAGGACTTCCTGATCACCCATTTCTTCAATCCGCCGCGCTACATGCGGCTCATCGAAATCGTGACCGGCCCCGACACTGATACGGCTGTGGCGAGGCGCGTCTCGGATTTCGTCGATCGAAAGCTCGGCAAGCGCATCGTGCCGGCGCGGGACACGCCGGGCTTCATCGCCAATCGCATCGGTACCTACTGGCTGGCCGTCGCGATCAATGCCGCGATGGACCAGCGGCTGACGGTGGAGGAAGCCGACCAGATCGGCGGAAAGCCGATGGGCGTGCCCAAGACCGGCATTTTCGGCCTTGTCGATCTCGTTGGCGTCGACCTCATGCCGCTGCTCACGAAGAGCCTGTCCTCGACGCTGCCGGCAGGTGACGCCTATTTCGACACGGTGAGGCCGATGCCGCTCGTCGACAGGATGATCGCGGAAGGCTTTACCGGGCGGAAGGGCAAGGGCGGTTTCTACGCGTTCGACAAGGCGACGAAGACCAAGAAAGCGCTCGATCTCGCGACCGGCGAATATCGCGTATCGGTGAAGCCGGCTTCCTTGCCGGGCCGGGCCGAGAAGGACCTGGCAGCATTGGTTGCTGCGCCCGGCAAGGTCGGCGCCTATGCCTGGGAAATTCTCGGCAAGGTTCTTTCCTATGCCGCGAGTCTGGTCGGTGAAGCTGCGGACAACATCGTCGGCATCGATGACGCGATGAAGCTCGGCTACAACTGGAAGTTCGGGCCGTTCGAACTGATCGATCGCCTCGGGCCGGGCAAGCTCGCCGAACGGCTGGCGGCCGAGGGGCGGGATGTTCCCGCGATCCTCAAGGTAGCCGGAGATCGGCCATTCTACCGGGTGCAGGACGGCCGTCGGCAATATCTCGATGCCGCCGGCGACTATCATGATGTCGTGCGGCCCGAGGGCGTGCTGCTGCTGGAAGACATCAAGCTTCATAGCCAGCCGATCCTCAAAAATGGCTCGGCGGCACTCTGGGATGTCGGCGACGGCGTTGCCTGCCTTGAGTTCACCGGCAAGATGAACGCGCTCGACGGCGATGTGATGAAGCTGATCGGTCAGGCGATCCCGGTCGTGCAGGACAAGTTCAAGGCGCTCGTCGTCTATAATGAGGGCAGCAATTTCTCTGCTGGCGCCAATCTCGGCCTTGCCCTGTTCGCGCTGAACATCGCGGCATGGGGCGAGATCGAAAAGCTCGTCGCGGGCGGGCAGCAGGCCTACAAGGCGCTCAAATATGCGCCGTTCCCGGTCGTGAGCGCGCCGGCCGGCATGGCGTTGGGCGGTGGTTGCGAGATCCTGCTCAACAGTGATGCCGTGCAGGCCCATGCCGAAAGCTATGTGGGTCTGGTCGAGTGCGGCGTGGGTCTGATCCCTGGCTGGGGCGGATGCGGTGAAATGATCGATCGCTGGCGCTCCAGTCCCGGCATGCCCAAGGGGCCGATGCCGGCCGTAGCCAAGGTCTTCGAGACGGTATCGACAGCCACTGTGGCAAAGTCGGCCGCCGAGGCGAAGGAGCATGGCTTCCTGCGTCCCTCGGACGGCATTACGATGAACCGGGACCGTCTGCTGGCGGACGCCAAGGCGAAGGCACTGGAACTGGCCGACGGTTACAAACCGCCTGTGGCTCCGGAATTCCGCTTGCCTGGCGCGGGAGGCAAGTCCGCTCTTTCGATGGCTGTCGAAGGCTTCCAGGCCCGTGGCCTCGCCACATCTTACGATGGTGTCGTATCCGGCGCGCTCGCCGACGTCCTGACGGGCGGCGAGAAGGATCTCATCGACATCGTGACCGAAGAGGATCTGCTGGCGCTCGAGCGCAAGGCCTTCATGCAACTGGTGCGCGACCCGCGGACCCAGGCGCGCGTCGAGCAGATGCTCGTCACCGGCAAGCCGCTGCGTAACTGATTGGCGGCCGGCGGCCGGATGGCCGACCGGTCAGGAGATATAAATATGCAAGTCTATGACGCCCCGTTGCGCGACATGCGCTTCGTGCTCAACGAACTCCATGCCGATGACGGCTTCGGGGATATTCCCGCGCTGTCGGAGTTCACACCGGATCTCACCGATGCGATCCTCGAGGAGGCGGCGCGCTTCTGTCGCGACGTCCTGTTGCCGATCAACCGGTCGGGCGACGAGGAGGGGTGTCATCTGGAAAACGGCGTCGTGCGGACGCCGGCGGGGTTCCCCGAAGCCTATAAGCAGTTCGCCGAAGGTGGCTGGACCGCGCTCGCATCCGATCCGGAATGGGGTGGGCAGGGGCTGCCGGAAGCGGTCAACAAGCTGGTCGAGGAGATGATCTGCTCGTCCAACCTCTCCTTCGGCCTCTACCCGGGCCTCACCCATGGTGCCACCACTGCGATCGAGGGCCATGGCAGTGACGCGCTCAAGCAGGCCTACCTGCCCAAGATGGTGAGCGGCCAGTGGTCCGGCACGATGTGCCTGACCGAGCCTCATTGCGGTACCGATCTCGGGCTCCTGCGCAGCCGCGCGGTCCCGCAGGGCGATGGCAGCTACAAGGTCACCGGCTCCAAGATCTTCATCTCCGCCGGTGAGCATGACCTGACCGAGAATATCATCCATCTCGTGCTCGCCCGCCTGCCCGACGCCCCCAAGGGCGTGAAGGGCATCAGCTTGTTTCTCGTCCCCAAATATCTGCCCAGGGAGGACGGTACTCCCGGTCAATCGAACGGCGTCGCCTGCGCCGCGATCGAGCACAAGATGGGTCTCAAGGCGTCGGCGACGTGCCAGATGAACTTCGATGATTCGATCGGCTGGATCGTCGGTGAGCCTGGCAAGGGCATGGCCGCCATGTTCACGATGATGAACACGGAGCGTGTCTCCGTCGGCATCCAGGGCCTGGGTGTGGGCGAGGCGGCGTATCAGGCGGCGGCCTGGTATGCGAAAGATCGTATTCAGGGTCGGGCGCTCTCGGGACCCAAATATCCCGATCAGGCAGCCGATCCGATCATCGTTCACCCCGATGTTCGCCGCATGTTGATGACGATGCGGGCTTATAATGAGGGATGCCGGGCGCTCTCGGCCTGGGTCTCGCGCGCGCTGGACGCGGAAAAACATTCTCCCGAACCCGAAGTGCGCCAGCGTGCGAGTGACTTCATCGCGCTCATGACCCCCGTCGTCAAAGCGCTCTTCACCGACCTTGCGTTCGACAGTGCGAACCTCGCTGTCCAATGCTATGGCGGCCACGGCTACATCCGCGAAAGCGGCGTCGAGCAATATGCCCGTGATGCCCGGATCACCATGATCTATGAGGGGACGAACGGCGTTCAGGCGCTCGATCTCGTCGGCCGCAAGCTCGGCGCCCATATGGGCCGCTATCTGCGCAGCTTCTTCCATCCGGTGTCGGCTTTCATCGAGGAAAACAACGTCGACGGACCGATGAAGCCGATGATCGAGGCGCTCGCCAAGGCGTTCGGGGCGCTGCAGCTTTCGACGGCCACGGTCGCGCAGCGGGCGCTCAAGGATCCCGAAGAGGCGGGCGCGGCGTCGGCGGACTATCTGCGTCTGATGGGCCTGGTGGCCATGGGCTATTGCTTTGCCAAGGCGACCAAGATCGCAGGCTTGCAGCTCTTCTTCGGCAGCGAGGACAAGCGCTTCTACGATGCCAAGATCAAGACGGCGACGTTCTTCTTCGAGCGTATCCTGCCTCAGGCGACCGCCAGCTTCCTGGCGATCAAGGCGGGCAAGAAGTCGCTGATGGCGCTGGAAGACGACGTGTTTTGACGCTTCCGGCAAGCCTCGAAAAGCGGCTGGCCATTCCAGCCATCGTTGCGCCGATGTTCCTTGTGTCGGGACCGGACCTTGTCGTCAGTTGCTGCGAGGCGGGACTGCTTGGTACTTTCCCGGCGCTCAACCAGCGCACCAGTCAAGGTTTCGGTGAATGGCTGGATGAAATCGAGGAGCGGCTGGCTCCCATGCCGGGAGCGGCGCCCTTCGGCGTCAACCTCATCGTCCATAAGAGCAATCCGAGGCTCGACGCCGATCTGGAACTGATCGTTCGGCACCATGTGCCATTGGTCATCACCTCGCTCGGCGCCATCGCGGATCTTGTCCAGGTGGTTCAGGGCTATGGCGGGCTGGTCTTTCACGACGTGACGAACGTGCGTCATGCGGAAAAGGCGCTCGAAGCTGGCGTCGACGGTCTGATCGCGGTCGCTGCCGGCGCGGGGGGACATGCCGGCACGATGAGCCCGTTCGCACTGGTTGACGAGATACGGCGCTTCTTCCAGGGGCCGCTGGCGCTTTCCGGCGCCATCACGCGCGGCCACCAGATCGCGGCCGCGCAGATGATGGGGGCCGATCTTGCCTATATCGGATCCCACTTCATCGCGTCGGAAGAGAGTCTCGCCTCGCCGGCACAGAAAGACATGGTGATCGGGGCCGGACCAGCGGATATCGTCTATACGGACCGGGTCACCGGCGTCGGGGCCAATTTTCTCCGGCCCTCGCTGGAAGCCGCGACTCTCCCTGAGCCACATGGCGCGCTTTCGGTTTCGGAGGAGGCCAAGGCCTGGAAGACGATCTGGTCGGCAGGCCACGGTGTCGGCGCTACCACTGCCGTCCAACCGGCCCGATCCATCTGTGAGAGACTCATTGCCGAATATCAGGCGGCATTACAATCAGAGTAGGATTGATCCATGAAGGTGCTTGTGCCCGTCAAGCGGGTTATCGATTATAATGTGAAACCGCGCGTGAAGGCGGATGGGACGGGCGTCGATTTGGCGAACGTGAAAATGTCGATGAACCCGTTCGACGAGATCGCCGTCGAAGAGGCTATCCGCCTCAAGGAAAAGGGAGTCGCGACCGAAATCGTGGTGGTGTCGATCGGCGTCGCCAAGGCGCAGGAAACGCTGCGCACCGCGCTCGCCATGGGGGCCGACCGCGCGATCCTCGTCCAGACTGACGATGAGGTCGAGCCGCTCGCCGTCGCCAAGATCCTGAAGGCCATCGCCACCGAGGAGGCTCCGGGCCTGGTGATCCTCGGCAAGCAGGCCATCGACGATGATGCCAATCAGACCGGCCAGATGCTGGCAGCCCTTCTCGGTTGGGGGCAGGGCACATTCGCCAGCAAGGTCGAAGTATCGGGCGAGACTGTCGCGGTGACCCGTGAGGTGGATGGCGGTCTGGAGACCGTAAGCCTCAAACTGCCGGCGATCGTGACGACCGATCTGCGTCTCAACGAACCGCGCTATGCGAGCCTGCCCAATATCATGAAGGCCAAATCCAAGCCGCTGGCGACGAAGACGCCGGCCGATCTCGGTGTTGAGATCGCCTCGCGCCTCAAGACGCTCAAGGTGACCGAACCCCCCAAGCGCTCGGCGGGCATCAAGGTGGCCGACGTCGATGAATTGGTCGCCAGGCTCAAGGAAATGGCGATTTGATAAACTTTCAAACGCGCCGAACTTGCCGAACCTCTCCCATGCAAGTGACGGCGCACCCCGCTTCATCCTGTGCGCACAGAGATGAAGCGGGGGCGGATTTCTCGGAGAATAAGTTATGAATACGCTCGTCTGGGTTGAACATGACAATGCGTCGGTCAAGGATGCGACGCTATCGGCCGTCACCGCCGCTGCCAAACTTGGTGAGGTCCATCTGCTGGTTGCCGGTGCGGGCATCGGCGGCGTGGCCGAGGCTGCTGCGAAGGTCGCGGGTGTCGCCAAAGTCGTAACGTTCGACGATGCGGCGTTCAAACACGCTTTGCCCGAGAATGTCGCGCCGGCCGTCGCGGACCTGATGCGCGGCTATGACGCGTTCGTTGCGCCTTCCACTTCGAATGGCAAGAACATCGCGCCGCGCGTGGCGGCCTTGCTTGATGTGATGCAGGTCAGCGACATCCTGTCGGTGGAAAGCGCTGACACGTTCACGCGTCCCATCTACGCGGGAAATGCGATCGCGACGGTCCAGTCGTCTGATGCAAAGAAGGTTATCACGGTGCGTGGCACAGCCTTCGAGAAGGCGGCCCGCGAGGGTGGCTCGGCCAGTATCGAGGCTGCGACGGGCACGGATGCGGGACTTTCCAGCTTCGTGGGTGCCGAGATCGCCCAGTCCGAGCGCCCGGAACTCACCTCGGCCAAAATCATCGTCTCGGGCGGGCGAGCGCTGGGCTCGGCCGGGCAGTTTCATGGCGTGATCGATCCGCTGGCCGACAAGCTGGGCGCGGGTGTGGGCGCAAGCCGCGCAGCGGTCGATGCTGGCTATGCGCCCAACGATTTTCAGGTCGGCCAGACCGGCAAGATCGTGGCGCCGGAAGTCTATGTCGCCGTCGGCATATCGGGTGCGATTCAGCACCTTGCTGGCATGAAGGATAGCAAGACCATCATCGCGATCAACAAGGATGAGGACGCGCCCATCTTCCAGGTCGCCGATATCGGCCTGGTCGGCGACCTCTTCAAGATCGTTCCTGAACTGACCGAAAAGCTTTGAGGTAAGCGATGACCGGTCTGGAAGAGATCGAACAGTTCATGGCGGCCGGCACCCGGCCGCCCATGATGGACCTGTTCGACATCGATCTGCTTGAGGCGGAGGAGGGGAAGGTCGTCTTTGTCGCGACGCCCACCTCGCAGACCTACAATTTCATGGGCATCGCCCATGGTGGCTATGCCGCGACGCTGCTGGATTCGGCCTGCGGCATCGCGGCGAACTCCGCGGCCCAAGTGCCCATCAACTGCGTCACGCTCGAACTCAAGGTCGCCTATCATGCGCCCTTGACCGACAGGGTCGGGATGGTCCGTGCAATCGGCCAGGTGGTGTCGATGGGCAAGAGGGTGGCGCATACCGAGGCGCGTCTGATCGACATGGCCGGCAAACTCTATGCCTCCGCGACATCGACCTTGCTGCTCGTCGATCGGGCGGCCTGAACAGGAAAGAAGATATGGAAGTCGTTATCCCGCACAGCCTTGGTAAAATCGAAGCGAAGAGCAGGATCGAGGCCGGCCTGCCCAAGCTGGCAGCGCATATCCCGGGAGGCGGTTCGCTCAGTTCCGAGTGGGTATCGGACTACGCACTACACTTGGTCATCGGGGCGATGGGGCAGAATATCCCGGTGCAACTCGACATTGAGGATAGCGAGATTCGCGGCGACGTCAGCGTACCGCTGTTCCTCAAAATGATGTCAGGACAGATTTCGGATTTTGTGAAAACGAGCGCCGAGAAAATGCTCAGCAAGGCATGATGAATTTACTGGCCGCAGGACAATATCGTTGCTCTGCGATGATTGAGTTTACGAGAATCTGCCCTGTTTCCTAGCCGATAGTGTCCGCGCGAGGGCTTTGTGATGGAAGAAATCGCTCCCCGAGTTTTCAGGATCATTAGCCGTCAGCTCGGCGTCTATCCGGATCAGATTGCCCTTGCTTCGTCTTTCTACGATGACATCGGCGTGGATAGTCTCGATGTGCTGGAAGTTGTGATGGCGCTTGAAGACGAATTCGGACTCACTATCCCGGATGAAGCCGCCGGTGAGGTCAAAACTGAGGTGGTCCCGCCTTCTTGGACAGTTTGGCGGCTGAGTTAAGCTAATCCCGGTTGTCGTTCATGCCGCCTGTTTGATCATCAGATCATGGGGGGCATGCCCCCCATGATCTGATTGCCCGATCCGTCGATAGGCCTCGAGCGGGGTTCTCCCGGCCAGGCCCGAGTGTGGGCGCTGGGTGTTGTAATAGGTGATCCACCGGCCAAGGCCAGCCCGCAGCTCGGAGCCGGTTTCGAAGGCATGGAGATAGACACACTCGTACTTCAGAGACCGCCAAAGCCGCTCGATGAAGACGTTGTCCATCCACCGCCCCCGGCCATCCATGCTGATGCGGATCTCGGCGTCGCGCAGCACGCTGGTAAAGCCTAGCGAAGTAAACTGGCTGCCTTGGTCAGTGTTGAAGATCTCGGGCTTGCCGAATCGGGCCAAGGCTTCTTCCAAGGCGGCGACGCAGAAGCCCGCGTCCATCGTGTTCGACAGCCGCCACGCCAGCACCTTGCGGCTCGCCCAGTCCATGATCGCCACCAGGTAAAGGAAGCCGCGGCGCATCGGGATGTACGTCACGTCGGCGCACCAGACATGGTTGGGTCGCTCGATCGCCAGCTTGCGCAGCAGGTATGGATAGACCCGGTGCTGCGGGTGCGGATCGCTCGTGCGCGGCCGCTGGTAGATCGGCGACAGGCCCATCTTCGCCATCAGGCGCCGCACCCGTCGCCGCCCAACCTCATGGCCAGCGCGCCGAAGGTGTCGCGCCATCTGACGGCTGCCGTACCATGGACACTCCATGAACGTCTCGTCGATCACCGTCATCAGCGCCAGCGTCTCGTCCGTTTCCGGCACCGGCGCGTAGTAATACGACGAGCGGCTGATACGCAGCAGGCGGCACTGTGCCGAGATCGATAGGCGATGGTCAGCAGGTTCGACCATCGCCCGCCTCCGGTCCACGCTCATCGACCGAAGGCTTTCGCTAAAAAATCCCGCTCCACGACCAGTTGCCCGATCTTCGCATGCAGCTTTTCCACCTCGCTCTCGCTGGCGGCCTTGGCCGCATCCCCGCCTCCGGAGAAGGTGTTCGCCATCCCCTCGATGGCCTGGCGCTTCCACGACGCGATCATCGTGTGGTGCACGCCGTGCTTCGTGGCCAGTTCAGCCAGCGTCAGCTCGCCCCGGATCGCCTCCAATGCCACCTTCGCCTTGAAATCCGCGCTGTAACGCTTCCTCGTCGTCTTCATTCCCGTACCAATCCATCAGGTCGGGACCAGCTTAACACCCTGTCCGAATTTCCGGCACCACCTCAAAACAGTAGAGGATGCGGTCAAGCTGGTCGAAGCATGGATAGCCAAGTGAGATAAAACCCACGATCCTCTGAAACCGCAATTCACGACGACAATGAAATCTAGATAGCTCTTTGGTCGCCTGACGTATCACTTCCATGATCAAGGCTACCGTGATCGCGCATAGCCGCAATATGCTTTGCGCCAGAAACGGGATTTCATCTATCGCTTTGCCCACTCGATGACGGAATGGTGTTTCCGAAAAGAATATAGCGAACCATGTTATCTAATGACGAATTGCTGTCTTCTCACATTTGACGAACTGGCTGGTAACGTCGGAGCGGGAAGATGCATGAAAGAGGTAGATCATGCGATACCGTTCATTAGGCCTGGCTACAGTCTTGATTGTCACGAGCACCGCTTGGGCGCAGACGCCGTCGGATAACCAACATGCGCTGATCGGACCGCCCCAACTCCACGCCCTTCCCGTCACCGCTCCGACGCTCGTCGAGGCCTATGGTCCTGATCCTCTGCAGATCGGTGAACTGCGCTTGCCTGCAGGTCCTGGCCCGTTTCCCGTCGTCATGGTCATTCACGGTGGCTGCTGGACCAAAGGCTATGAGACACTGGCAGGCACGGCGCCGTTGGCGAGCGCCTTGACGGACAAGGGCGTGGCGACATGGAATATAGAGTATCGACAGGTTGGTGAAACCCGCGGCGGGTGGCCTGGGACCTTCCAGGATTGGGGAGCGGCGCTCGATCACTTGAGGGTGCTGGCACGAACCCAGCCTCTGGACCTGAAGCATGTGGTGACGGTGGGACATTCTGCCGGCGCCCACGCTGCCCTGTGGCTGGCGGCCCGTCCCAGATTGCCTGCCGACAGCGAGGTCCGCGGCGCTGATCCACTGAAGGTTTCCGCCGCGGTCGCCATCGACGGCCCAGGCGACCTGCGAACCCTGTACGGGTTCGACAAGGATATTTGCGGCCGCCCGATCTTCGTCAACCTGTTCGGGGGCGCTCCTGACGCACAGGCGGGCCGCTACCGTCAGGCAAATCCGATCGGATGGCTGCCTCTGGCCGTGCCTCAATTCATGGTCGCTTCCGTCGTGCTGGAGCCTTCAGCCGCGCAAGCCTATGCAGCAGCCGCACAGTCGGCCGGCGATAAGGCGACGGTGATCACCCTGGAGAATGTGCTGATTCCGAGGGAAGCCGCCCCCTCATTCCGAAATGATGCCGCCCCCCTGTTCCGAGAATTACTCGCCCCCTGATTCCGAGATGATGTCGCCCCCTTGGCGGGGATGACGATGAAGGTCCGCTGCTGGGATTAGGTTTGCTTCCTTTGGGTTGTCCGAGGGAGGGAGCCGATGTCGGCGGAGCGATTGAGTATGCGACGGGTTCGCGAGATTTTACGGTACCGGTTTGAGCAGGGGCTGGGTCACAAGGCGATTTCGTATCGGGTGGGCGCCGCGCCCTCGACGGTGCGCGAGACGCTGAGGCGGGCAGCGGTCGCGGGTCTGGCTTGGCCGCTGGGCGCGGATGTCAGCGATGCCGTTCTGGAGGCGGCGCTTTACCGCGCGGCTGGCACCAAGACCGGCCATCGCCGCTGCCCTGAACCGGACTGGGCAGCGATCCATCGCGAGTTGAAGCGCAAGCATGTGACGCTGCAGATCGTGTGGGACGAATATATCGCTCAGCATCCGGAAGGTTATCGCTACAGCCGGTTCTGCGATCTCTATCGTGGCTGGGCGGCGAAGCTGCCGGTCACGATGCGGCAGACCCACGCCGCCGGCGAGAAGCTGTTCGTCGACTATGCGGGCGACAAGGTGGCTGTCGTGGTCGACCGGCTGACCGGCGAAATCCGCGACGCGCACATCTTCGTGGCGGTGTTGGGTGCATCGAGCCTGTCCTATGCCGAGGCGAGCTGGACCGAGACGCTGCCCGACTGGATCGCGGCGCACGTGCGGGCGCTGGAAGCCTTCGGCGGCGCGCCTGCCCTGTTCGTGCCGGACAATGCCAAGGTCGCGGTGATCAAGGCCTGCCTTTACGATCCACAGGTCAACCGCAGCTATGCCGAGATGGCGGCACATTACGACAGCGCGGTGCTGCCGACCCGTCCGCGCCGCCCACGCGACAAGGCCAAGGTGGAGGCCTGCGTGCTGATCGTCGAGCGCTGGCTGTTCGGGCGCCTTCGGCATCGGATCTTCTATAGCCTGACCGAACTCAACGCCGCGATCGGCGACCTGCTCGCCGACCTCAATGACCGCCGTATCATGCGCCGCGTGGGCCAGACCCGGCGCCAGCTGTTCGAGGCCATCGACAGGCCTGCGCTGAAAGCTCTGCCGCTGGAACCCTATGTCTTCGCCGAATGGCGGCGGCGGCGCGCTGGTCTCGATTATCATGTCGAGATCGAGCGCCATTATTACTCGGTCCCGTATCGCTTCGCGCGCGAGCCGGTCGAGGCGCGGATCACCGCGCGTACGATCGAACTGTTCCACAAGGGTGAACGGATCGCCGCCCATATGCGCGGCTCCGGCAATGGCCGGCACACGACGATATCCGAGCATATGCCGTCATCGCACCGGCGCTTCGCCGACTGGACGATCGAACGCATCGCCACCGAGGCGGCCGCGATCGGCCCCTGTGCCGCCCTGCTGTGCGAGAAAATCCTGACCGATCGCCCGCATCCCGAGCAGGGCTTCCGGGCCTGCCTGGGCATCGTGCGCCTGGTGAAGGGCTTCGGCCGCGAACGGGTCGAAGCGGCGTGCAGCCGGGCGCTCGATATCGGCGCACGCACCTATGGATCGGTCCGATCGATCCTCGACAACCGGCTCGATCAGGCGCCCGCGCCCCGGCAGGCGCGCGACGATCGGACGATCACCCACCCGAATATCCGGGGTTCCCGCTACTATCACTGAAGGAGATCATGATGCTTCAACATCCCACTCTCGACCGGCTGAACGCAATGGGGCTGGCTGGCATGGCCAGGGCGTTCGACGAACTGGCCGCCAATGCCGAAGCCGAGCGGCTCACCCATCCCGAATGGCTGGCGCTGCTGCTCGACCGCGAATGGAGCTTCCGCCACGACCGCAAGCTGGCCGCCCGGCTGCGGTTCGCCAAGCTGCGCCATCAGGCAACCCCCGAGGATGTCGATTATCGCAGCCATCGAGGTCTCGACCGGGGACTGTTCCTCAAGCTCGTCGCTGGTGACTGGATCGCCGCTCGCGACAATCTCGTCATCTGCGGCCCGACTGGCGTCGGGAAATCATGGCGGCCTGCGCGCTAGGCCATAAGGCCTGCCGCGACGACCGTTCGGTGCTGTATCAGCGGGTGCCCAAGCTGTTCGCCAGCCTGGCGTTGGCACGCGGCGACGGACGCTACGCCCGCATCCTGGCCAAGCTCGGCAGCGTTCAGCTCCTGATTCTTGATGACTGGGGGCTTGAGCCACTCGATGCTCATGCCCGCTACGACCTCCTCGAAATCCTAGAAGAGCGTTATGGCCGTCGCTCGACGATGGTCACCAGCCAGCTGCCGATCGCGGCGTGGCACGAGGTGATCGGCGATCCGACCTATGCCGACGCCATCCTCGACAGGCTCGTCCACAACGCCCACCGCCTGGACCTCGACGGTGACAGCATGCGCCGGGTCAAATCCCCTTCAGAGGCTTGACGGCCGGCACGAACGAAATAACAACAGACGTAGCCAGCACGGCCCTGTCTCCGGGGGGGCGACATCATCTCGGAACGAAGGGGCGCAATCATCTCGGAAACGAGGGGCGGCTTCATCGGAATCGGCACGCGCAGGGCAAAATCGTGGCTTTCGGCATCGAGGGGAGCGATTAATGCCGCCTTTTTCAGCCATGTGCGCAGAGCGGGCGATAAGGGTGCCAACACCATCTGATCGAGATAACAGGTGATCTCGGGCCATAAATGCAGTGGCTGCATCCGGTGGGATACACGGCCCGCGATGCGGCACAATGCGGGCCAACCCTGTGTGTCCGATATGATCCGGTCGAGGGCTGAAGGGAGCCGGATCAATTCCTTCAGATCCTGGGCGCGGCAGGCCAGGGCATCGGGGCCGACTTCCTGCCAGTCAGCGTTGAGGACGCCAAATCCCCAGGGGGCGGAGGTTGCAAGGACCGCTCGCCAATCATCGGGAAGAGCATCCATCATGTCTCTTGTCAGCGTTTCGAGATGCGGCGCTTCCTGAACATCATCGAGGCAAATAATCCCGGGCCTGTCCTGATGCCATATCCATTGGAGAATGGACTCGATGTCCGCGGCGGTTCCGGCCTGAAAGGCGAGGCGACGCAGGGTGCCCTTCTTTGTGTCGTCGCTTGCAAGACTTGCCCAAAGCGCCGGGCGACCAGTGTCCGCCGCCTCCTTCCAACCGGCCGCGAGCGTCGCCGATTTGCCGTAGCCGCAAGGTGCGCGCAGCAGGCTGACGCGCGCGGTCAATTCCACACGGCGAAGTGCCGTTTCCGCCAGTCGCGAAAGCAGCGTTGGAGTCCATTCGGTTCCCAGGCCCATGTCGGGTCGATACTACATGCTCGTGTAGTTCCCTATTGCTTTTGCGCTCGTAAGACTCGCGCGAAGGTCATGTTTTCGACGATAATGAAATGATTGAAGAGAGCCATTCGATTTCGCAGGAACCCTGTGATGGCCGCCCGGTGGAAATGCTCTTCACCGCGCAAAAGGCAATGTCGGACGAGCGCCGGATGCGCTTTGGCCTTGCTGAAAGACGCGCTGCGCTGGCGCGACTCGCGGCTGCCATACGAAAGTTCGAAGGGGAGATCGTCCAGGCCATGGCGACCGACTTCGGCAAGCCGGAGGCCGAAGTGTTTCTGACGGAAATTCTTCCGGTCATGCAGGAAATCCGCCACAGCCGTCGTAATCTGCGCCGATGGATGCGGCCAGTCCATGTCGGACCGACATTGATCGGTTTCGGCACGGCCGGACGGATCGTGCCGCAGCCACGCGGCGTGTGCCTTATCATCGCGCCCTGGAATTACCCATTCAATCTCTGCCTGGGGCCGCTTGTCTCCTGCCTTGCTGCCGGCAACAGCGCTATCCTGAAGCCTTCGGAGATGACACCTGCTACCTCGGGCGTCATCGCGCGGCTGATCGCCGACACATTTCCGCCAGACTTGGTTACCGTCGCCCTCGGCGGGAAGGAGATGTCTCAGGCCCTGCTCGCGCTGCCCTTCGATCATATCTTCTTCACCGGCAGCCCCGAGGTCGGGAAAGTCGTAATGCAGGCAGCCTCCCGCCACCTGACCTCCGTTACGCTGGAACTGGGTGGCAAGTCGCCCACGATCGTGGGACCGGATGCCGACATAGAGACGGCCGCCAGTTGGATCGCCTTCGGCAAATTCTCCAATGCCGGTCAAACCTGCATCGCGCCCGATCATGTGTTCGTCCACGCTTCGATCCGCGACCGGTTCGTGGAAGCGCTGCGCCGCCGGATCGCCGCCGCTTATGGTTCGGGCATGACGAGCCCCTATCTCGCAAGGATCGTCAATGATCGCCATGCGGACAGACTGGGGGGCCTGATTGCGGATGCCCTGGCCACGGGCGGGCGGATCATTGTCGGCGGCGAAAGGCAGGGAAGGGCGCTGGCGCCCACAGTGCTGGAGGCGATCGCTCCCGAGGCGGCGATCGACCATGAGGAGATATTCGGTCCCGTCCTGCCGGTCCTGACCTATGATGACATTGAAACCGTGATCGGTCGGATCAACGCAAGACCCAAGCCGCTGGCGCTTTATGTGTTCGATCGTGACCGGGCGAGAGTGGATCATATCCTGGCGGCCACGACTTCCGGCAGTGCAGGCGTCAACCTTACCATCGTCCAATACGTCCACGATCATCTGCCGTTCGGCGGTGTGAACAATTCCGGGATCGGGGCGGCACATGGCCATCACGGGTTCCGGACTTTCAGTCATGAGCGCGCCGTTCTCCAGAACCGCTTCTCCGCTCTGCCTCTCGTCTTTCCTCCCTATTCGGGCCGGGCAGCGCGTCTGATCCGACTTGCCAAACGCTTTCTGGGGTAAATCCATGTACGACTATATCATCATTGGCGGCGGCTCGGCCGGCTGCGTCATGGCCAACCGCCTTTCTGCTGATTCGGATAAAGCTGTCTGCCTCATCGAGGCGGGGCCGCGCGATCGCAATCCCTTCATTCACATGCCGCTTGGCGTCAGCGTCATTGCCCGCACGGGATGGGTGAACTGGAACTGTGAGACCGAAGTCGAGCCTCACCTTAACAACCGGCGGCTCTATTGGCCGCGCGGCAAGACGCTGGGTGGCAGCAACTCGATCAATGCAATGGTCTACATTCGCGGCGATCGGGCGGACTATGAGGGCTGGGGGGCGGCCGCCGGAGCTGACTGGGACTGGCCGCGCATGCGCGAGCTTTTTATCGCGCTCGAAAACAATCAGGCTATCCACGACGAGCATCATGGCAATGCCGGGCCACTTTGCGTCTCCAATCTTGGGCGAGTGAACCCACTTACGGAAGACTTCGTCGAAGCTGGGGTGGAACTGCACTACCCGCGAAATCCCGACTTCAATGGCGTGAGCCAGGAAGGCTTTGGTGTCTATCAGGTGACCCAGAAAGACGGGCAACGGTTCAGCACGGCGCGAGCGTTTCTCGATCCGGCTCGCTCGCGCAAGAATCTCGCCATCGAAACGAACGGCCTCGTCGAACGGATACTGTTCAAGGACCGTCGCGCCATCGGGGTCCGCGTCGGCGGCCGGGACCTGCTGCTGCGCCCCGGTGGAGAGGTGATCCTTTCGGCTGGCGCGGTCAATTCGCCGCAGATTCTGATGCTGTCGGGCGTCGGCCCGGCGAGCGAACTCAGGCAGCATGGCATAGAGATCGTTCTGGATGCGCCCGAAGTCGGAGCCAATCTCGCCGATCACCTCGACTATACGGCTGTGGCAACCACGGCCGATCGCGAAGGATTTGGAGTGGCGCCCAGTTTCCTGCCTCGTGCGATACGCGGCGCATGGAGCTATTTCCTTCATCATGAAGGCGAATTGACGTCAAATGCCTCGGAGGGCGGCGCTTTCCTCAAATCCGACGCCGGCCGGGAGCGGCCCAATCTTCAATTCCATTTCCTGCCGGCGATCCTGCGTGACCATGGCCGCAAGACAGCCTTCGGCTACGGAATGACCGTGCATGTCTGCGACCTTCTACCGAAGAGCCGCGGCAGGATCGGGCTCAAGATCGCCGATCCCACGGCTCATCCGCGCATAGAGGGCAATTATCTCAGTCATCCCGATGATGTGGGCGTCTTGCTGAATGGCGCGAAGCTAGCCCGCAAGCTCCTTCATGCGCCGGCGCTCGCCCGTCACTTGCGCGAGGAGGTGCGACCGGGACCCGCGGTCCAGACCGACGAGGCTCTGATCGACGACATCCGCGCGCGCGCTGAAACAATCTATCATCCGGTAGGAACATGCCGCATGGGCAGTGACTCGGCATCCGTGGTCGATCCGGCAGCCCGTGTACGTGGCATTGACGGTTTGCGCGTGGTCGATGCATCGATCATGCCGTCGATCGTGTCGGGCAACACTAACGCGCCTACCATGGCGATCGCGGAAAATGTCGCGCAAATGATGATCCGGCCTTGAGGAAGAATGGCGATGAGGTTCAGTTTCGTATTGGCAGCCATGCTGCTACTTGCAACATCTGCGTCCGTCGAGGCACAGCGCGCTTCTTTCGGAGTGTGGAAGAATCCGCAGGACAGCGTACATGTGCGAGCCCAGCCGTGCGGAAGCAGAATGTGCGGGGTCGTGGTCTGGGCAAGTGACAAAGCCAAGGCGGATGCGCGGCGCGGCGGGACAAACGATCTGGTAGGTCTGATCCTGTTTCGCGATTTTGTTCCTGAAAAGAAGGGCGTGTGGCGCGGCAGTGTTTTTGTACCCGACATCGGCCAAACCTTCTCTGGAACAATCACCACGCTCGACGATCGGCGGATGGAGGGAAAGGGGTGCCTGACAGGGCGGATCATGTGCAAATCGCAGATATGGACGAAAGTGAACTGAAATCCGTCCAATCATCGTCTGACCGAGAGCGGCAAGCCAAGGATTTTAATAAGACACATCAAAAGCTTCTACGATAAATTGAAGAGGCGCGGAGCAGGAAGCGGGCATGGCGACAGCGATGTGTGCAGCCGCCACGGGATCAATTCGGCGACGGGCATGCGACTTGGTCAGCGTAAGCAGGCGGATAATCCGTTATTGATCGTCGCGGCCAGAAGACGGTCCGCTGCGGCAGCGGCTGCACGAACAGATTAACCTAATGGAAATCACACGATAAGCGCCCCGCCTGATGCGCCCGACGACACATTCCGCCGCTAGCAGGCATCCCCCCGGAAATTCCAGCAATCTACGCACGCCCAAAATCCGTAGCGTCCGATAAACTCTGCCGGAAAGGAGGACTGTCCCACAACAAGCTATCAGGGGTTTTCCGACATGCTTATAGGCTACATGCGCGTCTCTTCCACAGATGACCGGCAATCGGTCGATCTTCAGCGCGATGCGCTGATCGCAGCCGGCGTCGATAGCCGGCATCTCTATTCCGACAAGGCATCCGGCGCTCGCGAGGACCGGGCGAGCCTGCGGGCCTGCCTCGAATATCTCGCAGCCGGCGATACGCTGGTCGTGTGGAAACTGGATCGGCTCGGCCGCTCCCTGCCGCATTTGCTGTCGATCCTGACCGATCTCAGGGAGCGTGACGTGTCATTCCGGTCATTGACCGAGCAGATGGACACGGGAACGCCGCATGGCGAGCTGCTGTTTTCGCTGTTCGGCGCGCTGGCCCAGCATGAACGGGCATTGACGCGCGAGCGCATCATGGCAGGCCTTGCGGCCGCCAGACGGCGCGGGCGCTACGGTGGCCGCCCGCGAACGATCGATGCGGAAAAGCTCGATCAGATCACCGCCGCCCTTGCCGGTGGCGCTAGCAAGTCGTCGATCAGCCGCACGTTCAACGTGCCCCGATCGACCCTCGCAGATACGCTCGCGCGGGCCGGATGGCTCAAACCGCCGCGCCTTGCGTAACGACAAAAACATAATTATATTTCCGTAATGCCATCCATGCGCTTCTCCTGGCACCCGGCCAAAGCCGAGAGCAATCTGAAGAAGCACGGCGTCAGCTTTGCGATCGCTACTCGTGCGTTCACAGATCCTTTCGCGCTGAGCGATCAGGATCGGATCGAAGGTGGCGAGCGACGATGGCAAACCTTGGGCCTCGTGGAAGGGCATCTGCTCCTCCTCGTGGCCCACACTGTCGTCGAGCAAGACGATGACGGCGAGTATGTGGATTTCGGCTCGAAAGGCCGATCGAACGGAAAGGCGACGTTATGAAGAAGAAAGACGCTGATACCGTCCGTTTCCAACTCGATCCGGACAATCTGCCGCCGTTGACCGAAGCGCAACAGGCCGAACTGGATGCCCTGCAGGCGATGCCGGATAGCGGGATCGACTATAGCGACTCTCCGGCGCTGACAGAGGATTTCTGGCGGAACGGGCAGCGTGGGCGCTTCTATAAGCCCATCAAGCAGCAGGTGACGGCACGCCTTGATGCTGATGTGCTCGCCTGGCTCAAATCGCAGGGTAAGGGCTACCAAGCCCGCATGAACGCCATACTTCGCCGTGAGATGCTGGCGACCGCCAGAAGGCAGGAAAAGCCACGTTAATTTAGATAGTTAGGCTATCGGTTATCGTGTGGTTTCCGTCAGCGCCGAACCGTAACCTCTAGCTACTCCTCTTCTATCCCCATCGCTTTCAAGTCCAATCCCAATTCCTTTAAACTGGGCAGGGGAGGAGGATCGAAGGCTACCAGTGCATCGATAAAGTCATGAAAGCTGTCGTATACGGGGGTTATCGCCCTAGAAGGCAGAGCTTCATCGTGCAGCCATACGGATATCTTTCCATCAATTCTGTCAATTAACAGCATATTACCCAGACCGATTTCCGCAAAAACCACAGATGTTTTTGGAATCTGCATGGATAATTGTTCGTTTATGCGAATTATTCCTAAGCTTCCGTCAACAGGGCCATATATAACTGAAACGCCAATTCTTCCTGAATCATCGGAATAGGCGCATTTTTCCGCAGGAAATTCAACATCATTATTGAAAACTATCGCTGATCCGAATTCAATAAATAAATCACGAAGCTCAGACGGCAGCAATATTCTTAATGAACTCTCTATCTGGTCTAATTCGATCAAAGAATCTCCCGGCATGTGGAGTGATTCTGCATCGAATGATGGATCAAACTGAAAGGTCATATATTTTCTGCCTTACATCATTAGGGCGTCGCTATCGTGTCCGTTCCGCACCGCGCCTCAATCACGCCACCTGATTGGTATAGCCGTTAGCGGATGGGCACGACAATCAGGTCAATCTTGGCGCGTCGATGCTTTGATTGGTGCTGCGCTCCATCTACGATTGAATATCCGCCATCCGACTAAGCCCGCGACAACGCCCAGCAGGCCGCCCACGAGATAGGCGGTTGGCGCATCATTCGGCACAAAAAAGCAGCCGCCAGCAACATAGCCGCCGATTACGGCGGTGCGTGTCACCGCACCATAGATCGCGGCGACCTTGCCATGATCGGCGGGCGGGCATTCCGACTGGAACAAGGTTCGGACAGCGACGTTGTGGATGCTGTTTGCGCCGCCGCCTAGGATGAAGGCGACGGCAACGATTGCCAGCCCGATCGGCGCAAGGCCGATCCACAGCATGGTCGCGCCCATGACAGCGGCCGTGCCGAACGCCGCCAGTCCGACCCTATGGCCAATAACCCTTTCGGCCAGCCCAGCGCCGATCAACATCCCAACCGCCCATAGTGCCGTCAGCATTCCAAACGCGGTCGGCCCGCTCCCAGCGTCACCATCACGAGAAACACGAAAGCAACGTCGGCTATGGCGGTCGCAAACACTTCGAGGCTGAGCGCACCCGTAACCACCATCAACCGTCGATTGCGGAGCAGCGGCAGGTAGTCCACGAACAGGGTCTCTTCCTCCTGATCGACCCGTTGTGGCTTGCGGCGAAGCCTGCTCGCCATCACGACGAGGGCCAAAAGGGAAAAACTGGCGGCATCGGCTAAAAGCGCATTGCGCGATCCGATCCATCCCACCAGTACGCCCCCAGCGACTGGACCAGCGAGCATTCCAAGGCTGCGAACCATTTCCATAAGGGAATTGGCGAGTGCGAGGTCATTCCAAGCCGCTCGCCAGCACTGGAATCAACGCGAATGTTGCGGCGCTGCTGATCGTGAACAGCACGCTCAACAGCGCGGCCCCGGCGAGCGTGAACATGGGATAATAGGCGATAAATGCTATCACGCCCGCTTGCAGAACTGACACCATGACCAGAATGCGGGCCGCCTCCCGGCGGTCGATCAAGCGGCCCGCCCAGGGTGCGGCGATCAGACCGGGTAGCAGCTCCGCGGTCAGCAGCGTCGGCACCGCATAGCCGGATGCGTTCTCGGCAGTGCGGAACATCAACGTCAGCAACGTGATTTCATCGCCGGTCGTCGAAATCGTAAGCGCCACAAGGACCAACCATCCCCAGCCTTGCCGAAACTCAACTCCCACTCACTTAACCTTCCGCACAGCCCCGCACTTTCCGGGTCACTCTGCACACTTCAAATCTCAACCGACAATCAGGTGAATAGCTTTAGCGTCGTTCTGCCAACCACTTAAGCGCCGATAGGCTTGGCATGAACAGATATTCGCCTCCCTTCATGACATTGAAAGTCTGCACACCGTCGATGCGCTTGCGCGCAGGCGCCTGCGGGATGGTGAACCGACCGTCCTCCTCATGCAGGCCGACGATTGGATCGCGCTCTTCGCCAAGGTCGACGAAATTCCCGCGATTGATCCATTCCTGCTGCATGAACTCGATCGTGTCATAGGCACGCGCGCTGATGAAGATGAAGAACAGGCCGCGATCGCCTTTCTTATCGTCCTGCGGCGTGACATCCTCGGAATAGACCGGCCCGAAGGTCGAGGAACGACGGATGATCCTGTGGATGTTGACGTCGGTGAGCAGCGTCAACTCGGAGTCGCGGGGATTGAGCCGGCGCATATGGCAGCCAAGCGGCACAACGCGACCTTTGGGGTCATCCTTGAAGCTGAAGTCGTTGTTGCGCTGCGGGTCGGCGCCGAGGTCGGGATCGTCGTGATCGGGCGACAGCGTCAAGGGCGCGCCGGAACGCCAGCGACCGAACATCTTGGCGGCTAATAGCTCGCGTTCCTCCGGCGTCTCGCCATGCGCCTTGAGGAAGGCGTTAAAACAGCCGACCCGGCTGTTGTACTTGCGCATAACGACGAAGGTGCCGTTCTTGCCCAGCCCGGCGGGCTCGGGCATGCCAAGCGGTTGGCCGTTCTCGCTTTCATATCCAAGAATGAACTCGCCCGCCTTGATCGGGCGCTCCTCGCCCGGCAGCGGATCGACGCCGCTACCCTCGACGGCGGGCTGGGAGATCGAATCCCGGAAACCGAACGGGTTTTTCGCGCCATCCGGCGCGCCGAAACGATGCTCGCCGAGCAGGGTCACGCCGCTGCTCCGGTCGAGTTCGGTGCGCGCCGTCGCCAGCGCCTTATCGAGCGCAGCATCATCCACGGCGTAGATAGTCAGCGCGAGATGGCAGTTGCCGGGCTTGAACACCTCTTCCCAGTTTTGAGGCGCGTTGGGCCCGAAGTCGCGAAGCTGCTCCGCGCGTGCGGCCATGCCCTGCTGGAAGGGGAGCGGGAATGTCTTGAGCTGCGCTTCGGGAACGCCGAGCGCCTTCAGCCCCTCGAAGCTGAGTGCGGCCCCGATCCAGAAATCAAGATCCTCGCTCCAGTTGTCGGCAGATGCGATATGGGGCGCGAGCCGGCCGAGAAGATCGCGCGCGCCCTCCGCCTCGTCGAAATGGAGCATGGCGTGGATACCGACATAAGGCTCGGGCCGGCTTCGCAGGATCAGCGCCTGAATGTCGTGCAGATCGAGCGTAACGCTGTCGCGCCGGAAGCGCTCTTTCAGTTTCTGAAGGATCGCCATGGCTCAGCCCACCTTGTCCAGGAATTCGTTGACCGCATGCTCCATCCGCTGAAGGCGGCGCACGTCGACGACGGTCACCTGCGGGTTGGCGACGAACCAGCCGGCAGCGGTGATCTGATGCTCGGCGATGAAATCCTTGACCTTGGGGCTTGCGATGCCAGGCCAACCTTCGACCGAAGCGAAAAGCAGGTCCATCAGGTCGGGGATCTTGGTGGCGAAGTCGTTGATATAGGTGTCCCAGTCGCCGTCATAGGCGGTGGCGAACAGGATGCGTGTGTCGTTGTCGAAGAACACGAACCGCATATTGTGGAGCGTGCCGACCTTCTGCGCGCCATCGAAATTGCCGTTCACCAGCCCGAAGATGCGTTTCAGCCGGTCCGCGCCGCCTGGCTTCAAGTTTGCGATGGCTGTGAGCTCGGAGACATTGCCGGACTGGGCGCCGACACGGCCAGCCGAGCCCGCCGTGCCCTTGAGGTCGGGATTGTGCTTCGTCACCATCTGCTCAAGGGCGAGCTTGGCGAGCTGCGGCGCGTCGCCGGCCACTTCCTCGATCCGCCGCCGGATGGCTTGAAGGCGGGTTTCGTCGATCTGCGGGGTGTCTTCGGTTTCGGCCATGGCTGGCCTCCTTTCGTGATTGCGTGTGACGATCGGTGCGTCAGTCCGGGATGGCGTCGATGTTTGTCGGCTCGACACGAGGCTGGGCGTTCATCTCATGGCGGTAGCGGGTGGATCGCTCATAGGCGGCGATGCGCACCCGCATGATCGATCCGAGCGGCTGATGATCGCGGATACCGTGCCAGGGATTGAACGACAGCACGTCATCGCCATAGACCCGCCGCGCCGGCGAATAGGCGTCCTGCGGCGGGATGCGCAGCGTGGCGATCGGCTGGTGTGGCGACAGCTCTTCGGGCCAGAGCACCGCCGCGTCCTCGACAGGCATCTTGTCGAGATCAGCGCAAAGTTGGGCGCGCAGTTGATACTCAGCACCTTGGTCGCGGAAATGCTCGACAACCAGATCGCGCATGGTGGCATCCTCCACCGTGCCGACGTCCTTGCCGGTGAGCGCGCGGACATTGTCGGAAAGCGGCGCGGCGCTGATCTTGGCGATGTAATCGCCAAAACGGATCGCCGCCATCGAGTGATAGGTCTCGCCAAGCAGATGGTCGTTGTCGCGCGCGAGACCGCGCAGCGTGGCGCCGGGCTCGACGCCGACCGCTTCGACCGCAGCTTCCACGCCGCGCGCCACCCCAGCCATCGCTCGCTGGAGAAAGACCGGGTTCTGGGCATTCTTCTCCAGAAGGCTGATGAGCTGGCGATATTTACCGATCGTGCCGAAGCTCAAGGTCGGGATGTTGACGAGCAGGAAATCCTGGTTTTGGCCCTGGTCTTCGGGGAGAAGCCGCTCGCCTTCGACGCCGATCACCTTGATCGCCATGCCGCGCGGGGCGGGAATCGTGTCGGAGTGAATGTCACCCGGCGCTGATGAGAGGCGGATCACCATGGAATAGGTGGCCGGGCGAGCGAAAAGCCCCTGACGCAGATGCTCCGGCAGTTCCGGTACGACGAGTTCGCCCTTGAGGAACCCGTGGCTCTTGGCATGGGCGTCGCGCACCGCATGGCGGTGGCGTTCGAACGCCTTGCGGTTGGTATTCGCCATGATCTCAAGGATCTCGGCGGTCAGCCGCTCCTCGTCCTTGCCGAGAACCTCCACGTCCGGAGAATAGCCAATGTAGGTTTGAGCCAAGAGCGCTCCTTCACACTGAGATTTCGTTGCCCAGGAACGATTTCGGGTCGAAATCGCCGTTGATTTCGGATATCAGTTGATATCTGGTCTCACTGAGAACGCGGAACCTCCGAAAAGGTTTCGCACGTCTCGCCCGTTGGTTGGAGAACGAACCCATGCCGCTTACGCGCAAGGACACGCAGCGCCAGACGCGGGACCGGCTGATCGCGGCCGCGCATTCCTCGATTATCGAGGAGGGGGTCTCTGCCATGTCGATTCGCAACATCTGCAGCGCCGCAGGGCATTCGCAGGGCGCCTTCTACTCGAACTTCGCCAGCAAGGATGATCTGCTGGTCGAGATCCTGCAAAGCCATATCCAGGACGAGGTCACACTGCTTCGCGACCTGGTCGCGCACTGCTCCGGCGACGATATCGAGGCGACGCTGCAGGTGCTGGCCGCGCGGCTCGCGAAGTTGGCCGACGAGGCACAATGGTCACTGCTCTCGATCGAATTGCAGCTCCATGCCCGGCGCGATCCGGCTTTCGCCGAGCGGCACCGGGAGGGCAAGGCGGCCTGCTATCGGATGTTCGGTGAGCTCGTCGCCGATCTGACGCAACGCTTCGCACTTCGTCCGGCCTTGCCGCCGATGCAGACCGGTATCGGTCTTTACGCGGTCTGGATGGGACTGGCGGTGCAGGGCGATGTCGAAGGCGCCATGCCGCGCGACGAGATGCTCGTCGGCTTCTTCCGCGCCATGGCAGGACTGGGTTCGTCGCATGAGGAGCAGGCGTATTCGTGAGCGGGATCGTGTCAGATCGTCGACGCATCGGCTGCGATGAGCACGGACACCCACTCGTCGGCGAGGTGGATGAGCATCGGCGCTTCCATATCCGCTTCCGCGCCCGGGACGCCGACATCGACGAACTCGGCCATGTCAACAATGCGGTCTGGGTGACCTGGATTCAGGATGTGTCGGTGGCGCATTGGCTGACGGCCGCGCGGCCGCAGGATCGCGACCGGTTCGTCGCGGTCGTGCTGCGCCATGAGGTCGACTATCGCGGCAATGTCCGGGCGGGAGACGAGGTCAGTGCGATCACCTGGGTCATCCGAGCGCCGCGGGGTGCCCGCTATGCACGATGTGTCGAATTCCATGCCGAAGACGGCCGGACGATCGTCGCCTCGCTGACCCAATGGGCCCTGGTCGATCGGGAAACCGGCAAGCTGGCCCGCGTCCCGGTGGAGGTGGCGGCTCCGTTTCTAAGTGACGATACCGCGCAGAAGGAAATTGGATGAGCGATATCAGGAAAGTGGCGGTTCTCGGCACGGGAGTCCTCGGGAGCCAGATCGCCTTCCAGACGGCCTATAGCGGCTTCGATGTTGTCGCCTACGACATCAGCGAGGAAGCGCTCGAACAGGCGCGCGCACGGCTGGCGGCGCTCGTCGAAACCTACACGAACGAGGTGTCGGGCGCGGCTGGCGGCAAGGCGGCCGGGGCGCTCAAGCGGATCGCTCTGCTGAGCGATCTCGGCGCGGCCGTCGCGGACGCGGACCTCGTGATCGAGGCGGTTCCGGAGGTTCTTTCGATCAAGCAGGCGCTCTACGAGAAACTGGCGGGGCTCGCGCCGGACAGGACGATCTTCGCCACCAATAGCTCGACCCTGCTGCCGAGCGACCTGAAGGCTTACACCGGCCGACCGGACCGGTTTCTGGCGCTGCACTTCGCCAACAGCATCTGGAAGTTCAACACCGCCGAGGTGATGGGCACGGACGACACCGATCCGGCCGTGTTCGATGCCCTGATCGCCTTCGCCTCCGCCATCGGCATGGTGCCGATCCCGTTGCGCAAGGAGAAAGCGGGTTACGTCCTCAATTCGCTTTTGGTGCCGCTCCTGAACGCGGCCGCCGATCTGGCGGCCGGCGGCTATGCCGAGCCGGAAGATGTCGACAAGGTCTGGCGGATCGCCACCGGCGCGCCGATGGGGCCGTTCCAGATCTACGACATCATCGGATTGAACACCCCCTACAACATCCTCTCGCATGGCGACGAGCATGCTCAGTCGCTCGCCGCCTGGCTGAAGGAAAACTACATCGACAAGGGCAGGCTCGGCATCGCCTCGGGCGAAGGCTTCTACAGCTACAAGCCCTCCGCAGACTGATCCCAACAAGAAGAACAGGAGTTCGCCATGCACTATAGCAGCGGAAACTATGAAGCCTTCGTGCGTCCCCGCAAGCCCGAGGGCGCCGACAAGAAGACGGCCTGGTTTGTCGGTTCGGGGCTGGCGGGGCTTGCCGGCGCGGCCTTCCTGATCCGCGACGGCGGCGTTTCCGGCGACCGCATCACCATCCTTGAAGAGCTGGAAATCCCTGGTGGCGCGCTCGATGGTCTGGACGTGCCCGAAAAGGGCTTCGTCATTCGCGGCGGCCGCGAAATGGAAGAACATTTCGAGTGCCTGTGGGACCTTTATCGCTCGATCCCCTCGCTGGAGATCGAGGACGCCAGCGTGCTCGACGAGTTCTACCGGCTCAACAAGGACGATCCCAACTTTTCGCTCCAGCGCACGACGCAGAACCAGGGCCAGGACGTGCCCGACAAAGCGCTGTTGACGCTAAACGACAAGGCCCAGAAGGACCTGCTCTCGGTCTTCCTCGCGACGCGCGAGGAGATGGAGAACAAGCGTATCAACGAGGTCTTCGGCGAAGACTTCCTCAAAAGCAATTTCTGGCTCTACTGGCGCACCATGTTCGCCTTCGAGGAATGGCATTCCGCGCTGGAGATGAAGCTCTACCTGCACCGCTTCATCCATCATATCGGCAGTCTCGCCGACTTCTCCTCGCTCAAGTTCAACCGCTATAACCAGTATGAATCGATGGTCCTGCCGCTGGTGAAGTGGCTGACCGATCACGGCGTCACGTTCCGCTACGGCGTCGAGGTCACCGATGTCGATTTCGACATCCAGCCCGGCCGCAAGCAAGCGACCCGCATTCACTGGAAAGAGCGCGGCGTCGAAGGCGGCGTCGATCTCGGGCCAGACGATCTCGTCTTCATCACGATCGGCTCGCTGACCGAGAATTCCGACAATGGCGACCACAGGACGCCGGCGAAGCTCAATGAAGGACCGGCGCCGGCCTGGGACCTGTGGCGCCGCATCGCCGCGAAGGATCCGGCCTTCGGCCGCCCCGACGTGTTCGGCGCCCATATCCCGGAGACGAAATGGGCCTCCGCCTCCATCACCGCCCTCGACGCCCGCATTCCGGCCTATGTCGAGAAGATCACCAAGCGGAACCCCTTTACCGGCAAGATCGTCTCCGCCGGTATCGTCACGGTGAAGGACTCGGCGTGGCTGCTGAGCTGGACGGTTCATCGCCAGCCGCATTTCAAGAAGCAGCCCAAAGATCAGATGATCGCCTGGTTCTACGCGCTCTTTGTCGATTGCCCCGGCGACTTCGTGAAGAAGCCGATGCAGGAATGCACCGGTGAGGAGATCACCCAGGAATGGCTCTATCACCTCGGCGTGCCGGTCGAGGACATTCCCGAACTCGCGGCATCCGGCGCCAGCACCGTTCCCACGATGATGCCCTATATTACCGCCTTCTTCATGCCGCGCCAGGCGGGTGACCGGCCGGACGTGGTGCCGGAGGGCGCGGTCAACTTCGCCTTCATCGGCCAGTTCGCGGAATCGAAGCAGCGGGACTGCATCTTCACCACGGAATATTCGGTGAGAACCCCGATGGAGGCCGTCTACACGCTGATGAATGTCGAGCGCGGCGTGCCGGAGGTCTTCAACTCGACCTATGATATTCGTACACTTCTTGCTGCGATCGGTCCGCTGCGGGACGGCAAGGGCATCGATCTTCCCGGACCGGCCTTCCTGCGCAAGCTGCTGATGAAGAAGCTCGAAGGCACAGAGATCGCCAAGCTGCTCGAAGAGTTCCATCTGATCGAGGAGTGAACAAAGACCGGAAGGCACGCGCGGCGTGTGAAAGGTGATGAATGGCCGACGACGATCAGAAGAGCGAACGCGCCGCCGAGGTGACTGGGGCGCACGGCCATCATCACCATCATGAGCCGGACGGCGAAACGCCGTCCGGTCACGTCGACCATGATCCGGTCTGTGGCATGGTGGTCGATCCCGCCAGGACCGCTCACAAGGCTGAGTATGAAGGCGAGCGTTACGCCTTCTGCTCGGCCGGCTGTAAGGCGAAGTTCGACGCCGACCCCGTGCATTATGCAGCACGGGTAGCGCATGCCGAGCCGCACCATGAGGGTGCTGCTACCCATGGCGATCATTCCCACCCTAGCCACACCCATAGACTTGATCGCCATGAGCATCACCCCGTTGCGGCGTTAACGGCAGCCGTAACGGAGGGCACGATCTGGACCTGCCCGATGCATCCGGAAATCCGCCGGGACGCGCCGGGCAGTTGTCCGATCTGCGGCATGGCGCTGGAGCCGCTGATCGCGGCGGCGGATGCCGGACCCAGTCCCGAACTTGCCGATATGACCAGGCGCTTCTGGATCGGCCTCGCGCTCGCCTTGCCCGTGTTCCTGCTGGAGATGGGCGGCCACCTGATCCCGGCGCTGCACCATCTGGTGCCGATGCACATCTCGATCTGGATCCAGTTCGCCCTGGCGACGCCGGTGGTGCTGTGGGCCGGATGGCCGTTCTTCGCGCGTGGCTGGGCGTCGATCGTCAACCGCAGCCTCAACATGTTCACGCTGATCGCGATGGGGACCGGCGTCGCCTGGGGATACAGCATCGTCGCGACATTCGCGCCGCAGCTCTTCCCGCAGGCTTTCCGTGACGCTGATGGCGCGGTCGCGGTCTATTATGAGGCGGCCGCCGTCATCACCGTGCTGGTGCTGCTTGGTCAGGTTATGGAGTTGCGCGCCCGGGAACAGACGTCCGGCGCGATCCGCGCGCTTCTCAATCTCGCGCCGAAGACCGCACGACGCATCGGGGCAGACGGTGTGGAAGAAGATGTGCCGGTCGAGGCGATTGCGATCGGCGAGCGGCTCAGGGTCCGGCCCGGGGAAACCGTGCCGGTGGATGGCGTGGTCGAGCAGGGGCGCTCATCGATCGATGAATCGATGGTGACCGGCGAATCCATGCCGGTGACGCGCGTAGTCGGCGAAGCGGTCGTAGGAGGTACGCTGAATCAGACCGGCGCGCTCGTCATCCGGGCGGAAAAAGTCGGGCGCGACACGATGCTGGCTCGCATCGTCCAGATGGTCGCGGATGCCCAGCGCTCGCGTGCGCCGATCCAGCGCATGGCTGATCAGGTGTCGGGCTGGTTCGTGCCGGTCGTCATCGCCGTAGCGCTGCTCGCCTTCGCGGCCTGGGGTGTATGGGGGCTAGAGCCGCGTCTGGCGCATGGCCTGATCGCGGCCGTTTCCGTGCTGATCATTGCCTGCCCCTGCGCGCTCGGGCTTGCGACGCCGATGTCGATCATGGTCGGTATCGGCAAGGGGGCGGCCGCCGGCGTTCTGATCAAGAACGCGGAGGCGCTCGAGCGGATGGAGAAGATCGATACTCTGGTGGTCGACAAGACCGGGACGCTTACCGAAGGCAAACCGGCGGTGACCCGGATCGTCGCGGCGCCGGGATTTGTCGAGGAGATCATCCTGCGGCTGGCGGCAGGTGTTGAAAAAGCCTCGGAGCATCCGCTTGCGCGCGCGATCGTGGCGGCTGCCGAGGAACGAAAGATCGCCATCCCCAATGTCGCCGATTTCGACTCGCCGACCGGTAAGGGCGCGGTCGGCGTGATCGAGGGACGGCAAGTGGTGCTCGGCAGCACCGCCTTTCTCGCCGAGCATGGGATCGATACGGCGTCGCTCGCCGGGCAGGCGGATGAGTTGCGCCGCGACGGTGCGACGGCGATCTATATCGGGATAGGCAATGCCATCGGCGGCATCTTCGCCATCGCCGACCCGATCAAGGCGACCACGCCTGAGGCACTGAAGGCCCTGCATGCCGAAGGCATCCGCATCGTCATGCTGACCGGCGACAATCGCACCACGGCCGAAGCCGTCGCCAGAAAGCTCGGCATTGATGAGGTCGAGGCCGATGTGCTGCCGGACCAGAAGGCGGCGGTGGTCGAGCGCCTGAAGGCGCAGGGCAAGGTGGTGGCCATGGCGGGTGACGGCGTAAATGACGCGCCGGCGCTCGCCGCCGCTGATGTCGGCATAGCCATGGGATCAGGGACCGACGTTGCCATCGAGAGCGCGGGGGTAACGCTGCTCAAGGGCGATCTCACCGGCATTGTCCGCGCGCGACGCCTGTCGCAGGCGACGATGGCCAACATCCGCCAGAACCTCGCCTTCGCTTTCATCTACAATGCGGCAGGCGTGCCGATCGCGGCGGGGGCGCTCTATCCCACGTTTGGACTGCTGCTGTCGCCGATCATCGCTGCGGCGGCGATGGCGCTGTCGTCCGTCAGCGTCATTGGCAATTCGCTGCGATTGCGCGCCTTGAAGATCTGACGATCGGGCGATCCTCACCTAACGGCCACTGCCACCCGCAAATTGTGCTGAAAGCAAAACCGAGCCGCCATACTTGAATGATCGTTCCAGAAGCGCTATACATGGCTTATGGCAAGACCTCGAGAATTCGATACGGATGCTGCCCTGGACGGTGCGATCGCCGTGTTCAGCGAGCATGGGTATGAGGGCAGTTCGGCGCAGATGCTCGTGGACGCCATGGGCATCGGGCGGCAGAGCCTCTACGCGGCCTTCGGCGACAAGTGGCAGCTCTATTGCGCGGCGGTGCGGCGCTACGGCATGGGCGAATGCGCGGCGCATTTCGAGGCGCTTCGCTGTCAATCGGCGTGCAAACGGGACCCCCGATCGGCGCGCAAAAGGGACCCCCTTTCAAGGATGCCACGACGGTCGAGGAACGCGCCTTGCGCTGCGCGCGGCGTAGGGAGGGCGGAGCCCGACCGGAGGCGCGCGCAGCGCAAAGCATCTTAATCCCGGCGTGCGGCGGGGGATCAGTTTCGGTTCTTGAAGCGCCAGCTGTCATTGCCGGTCTCGATGATGTCGCAATGGTGGGTGACGCGATCGAGGAGAGCGGTGGTCATCTTGGGGTCGCCGAACACCGTCGGCCATTCCCCGAACGCCAGGTTGGTCGTGATGATGACGCTGGTTTGCTCGTAAAGTTTGCTGACCAGATGGAACAGCAACTGCCCGCCTGAACGGGCGAAGGGAAGATAGCCAAGCTCATCGAGCACGACGAGGTCGAGGCGAGAGAGCTGGGCGGCAAGCGCGCCGCTTTTTCCGATCCGGGCTTCCTCTTCGAGGCGGGTCACCAGATCCACGGTGTTGAAGTAACGCCCCCGCGCTCCAGCGCGGACGACATTGGCGGTGATGGCGATGGCCAGATGGGTTTTGCCGGTGCCGGTGCCACCGACCAGGACGACATTGCGCCGTGCGGGCAGGAACGCCCCGCCGTGCAGCGAACGGACCAGCCCCTCGTTGATCGGCGTCCCCTCGAAGTGGAAGGCATCAATGTCCTTCACCACCGGTAGCTTGGCGGCCGCCATCCGGTATCGGATCGAGGCGGCGTGGCGGTGCGTTGCCTCCGCACGCAGCAGATCGGTCAGTATCTCCATCGTCGTGCGCTGGCGCTGAAGCCCTGTGGTGACGGCCTCATCGAACGCGCCGGCCATCCCCTTGAGTCCGAGCCCGCGCATCGCGTCGATCATGTCATGCCGCTGCATGGAAGTTCCTCAGTTGGTCGTAACGGGAACAGTCGGCGATCGGCGGATGCCGCAGGGCATTGTCCTCCGACGTGACGATCGTCAGCGGTCGCGGCGGTTCGCGGCGCCGTGCCAGGATATTGAGGATCAAGTCGTCGCTCGCCGTGCCGGTTGCCAGTGCCTCCCGCACGGCGGCTTCGACGAGTTCCAGGCCATCGGTCAGCACGGCCGCCAGCACGCGCACGAACCGCCGATCGGCATCATCGCCGTTGCCCAGCTTGCGTCGCAACCGGGCGAGCGCCGGCGGCAGTTCCCAGTCCTGGAAGGGTGCGCCGTTGCGTAAAGCGCCGGGCTTGCGGGCCAGCACCGGCAGATAGTGCCAGGGATCATAGATGGTGCGGTTCCGCCCGAAGAAGCGGGGATGCTCAGCGACGACCTCATCGCCGCATCGCACGACAATGCGGTCGGCATAGGCCCGAACCTGCACCGTGCGCCGCGCCACCGTCGAGAGGACCGAGTAACGGTTGCGATCGTAGCTGATCAGGCAGGTGCCCGACACGCCGTGCTCGCTCTCGTTGAAGCCGTCGAACGGCCCCAGCATCGACTGTAATGCAGGACGTTCCATCTCCAGCATCTGCGCCACGGTCTGGTCGCCCTGCTCAGGATGGGCCTGCCGTTCGGCCCAGCGTCGGCACTCAGCTTCCAGCCAGCCATTGAGCTCCTCGAGGCTGGCGAACCGCAGACGGGGCTGGAAGAAGCGTCCCCGGATCGTCTGCACCTGGTTCTCGACCTGACCCTTCTCCCATCCCGCCGCCGGCGAGCAGGCCGTGGGCTCGACCATATAATGGTCGGCCATGATCAGGAACCGCCGGTTGAACACCCGGTCCTTGCCGGTGAACACGCTCGTCACCGCCGTCTTCATATTATCGTAGATGCCGCGCCGGGGCACGCCGCCGAAGAAGGCAAAGCCGCGCGCATGCGCGTCGAACAGCATCTCCTGGGTCTCGCGTGGATAGGCCCGGACATACACAGCCCGCGATGCGCACAGCCTCATGTGCGCGACCTTTACCCGCATCGGCTTGCCGGCGATCTCGACATCCTCGTGGCTCCAATCGAACTGGTAGGCCTCGCCGGGCTGGAACAGCATCGGAATGAAGGCCGTCGTCCCGTCGCCGACATCCCTGCGCCGCTCGATCTTCCACCGCGCCGCATAGCGGCGCACGGCATCGTAAGAGCCCTCGAAACCCTCACGCACCAGAAGGTCGTGGATACGGGTCATCCGAAGCCGGTCACGTCGGCCCCGTACCTCGTTCTCTTCCAGCAGCACATCCAGCCGATCCTGAAACGGACCGATCCGCGGCAGCGGCTGAACCTTGCGTCGATAATCAAATGCGCCTTCCGGCGCCCGGATCGCCTTGCGGATTACCTTCCGCGACACATGCAGATCACGCGCGATCGCCTTGATCGCCTTCCCGCCGGCATACTCACGCCGGATACGAACCACTGTCTCCAAAACCAACATCCCGATCTCGCCGCATGAACTTCCACGCGGCTGTGTAAGCTATCGAAATGAGGGGTCCCTTTTAGACGCCGATCACCCCGCTAACGGGGTCCTTTTTGCACGCCGATCCACAGGTTCTGGCTCGCATAGCAGACTGCGAGCTTGGTCGAGCCGGGAATGGCCCGGATCGCGTCCTTGATCTTGATGTCGAACCAGTCTGCCGTCAGCGACAACCCTGGGATGATGCCGCGCGGCGATATCACCGTACCAACGGTCCAGGTCGTGGAGCTTTCGGGCCGAAGGCTCTGGTTACCGCCCACTGTGGTGAGGATCGTGGTGCCGAGCTGCGTATAGTTGGCCGGCACACCGGACGCCTGACAATTGGCGATCAAGGTCACGTTGCCGCTGGAGGTGTAGCGCGAGCAGGGATCGGTCGTGGTCAGATTGCCTTCCGAGACGCCGCCGAAAAGCTCCGGCACGTTGGGAATGCGAAAGCCCGTCCCATAAGTGCCGCGCAGACGGATGCTGTCATTGACTACCCAGTCGGCACTGAGCTTGTAATTCCAGTCGCTCCCGAAGAGATTATAGTTTGAGTAGCGGACTGCGCCATCGAGCGTGAGCGCCTTGGCGAAAGCTGTGTTGGCAAGCACCGGCACCGATAGCTCGAGATAGGCTTCCTTGGCGGTGCTCGAGCCCGAAATAGGATCCTGCTGATTGACGTTCGCCACGCCGAGCACCGTCAACGGGTCGGGATCGCGCCAGCCTTTTTCGCGCCGATAGACCACGCCGGTGGCGAAGGACACCGCGCCGGCTGGAAGGGAGAAGAGATCGCCGTTGAGGTCAGCCGTGACCGTGCCGAGTTCGTTGCCTCCGCGATCGCGCGAGGTGAACAGAATATAATCCAGAACCTGAGGTGTCAGGTCTCCGAACCCAAGATAGTCACCGCAGGGGATGGCCGCGCCCGCCGTGCTGGAGCATTTGCTCCTGTCGAGCGTGTTCGCGACGCGCTCGAGATTGGCGATGTTGGTCGAGCCGTCGACGGCCGTGTTACGCCCGAAGCTGCCCGCGACTTCCCAGGCCCAGTCGTTCGCCAGCTTGCCGCGCAGCCCGAAGGTGCCTTGCCAGGTATCGGTCTCCTGGAAGAAGTGGCGCGCGCCGGGTTCGGCGAGGCGGCGCTGGGCCAGGACCAGGTTCTGGCCGGTCGGATTGGTCGGATTGCTGGCTGGTATCGAGAGATTGCGCAGCGTGCCGGGTGTCGCGATCTGATTCGACTTGCGGAACGTATAGAGGAACTCGCCGAACGCCTGGATACCGTCGGTCAGCGCATAGTCCGCGAAGAAGGCCGTGCTGACGCGCTCGACTGGGCTGACCGCATTGAGAAACGGGTTCGAGTTGAAGTTGTGCTTGGCGGGACTGTAAGGCTCGTAGAAGTTCCCGTTCCCTCCGGGTACCTGGTTGAAGTTGATCTGTTGGCCGTTGGGCAGCACCGCGCGTCCGCCGATCGTCGAGGCGCTGTTGACGCAGCTCAGCGAGCCCGGCGTCGTTTCAGCGAGCGAGCAGGGCGCACGCGAGGCCATGTTGACGGCGCTGGTCTTCTGGTAGGTGACTGCTGCCATGAACCCGCCACGATCGTTGCGAATGCCCCAAAGTAGGTCCGCGGTGAGATCGGAGCCGTCGCCGCGCTCGGTAATGCCTTGTCGGACGCTGAGACCCAGGCCTTCATAATCGGTGCGCGTGACAAGGTTGACCACGCCGGCCATGGCATCGGCCCCGTAGATAGCGGACGCGCCATCCTTGAGGACATCGGTGCGTGCCAGCGCCACGACCGGGATCATGTTGAGATCGGGTGAGGAATTGGCGCCGGTGCCGCCCGCGACGAGGCGTCGGCCGTTGAGGAGCACGAGTGTGCGCTTGATGCCGAGGCCGCGCAGATTGACCTGAGCAGTGCCATAACCGTTGTTGGTCCAGTAGGCCGATGTCTGGTTGCCCGCGAAGCCGGCATTGGCCGGCAAACGCTGCAAGGCGGTTTCGATATTGACGATGCCGGTATTTTGGATCTGCTCGGCGGTGACCACGGTGGCCGGTCCAACCCCGGCCAGATCCTGCCGACGGATTCGTGAGCCGGTAACGACGATGTCGCTGTCATCCCCCAGGACTTGTGCTTTTGGCTGCGGTGTCGGATCGGCCTGAGCGAGAGCCGGCGCGGCGTAGCCCGCGACGATGGCGGCGCTGCCGAGCAGGGCCATCCTGATGGTCATGTGCAATCCCCCTGACGTTTTAGAACAGCCACAGACAACATCAGTTGTATATACAGGTCAACAGTATTTTTCCTGTTTTTCCAATACCTTATTCTCGTGAAATTTAGATATAGATATAGCTATAATGCGCACGCCAGACGTCGAACCCTCATGACTGAAGAGATATTTTTGCGAGCAATCATTTGCAAAGCTGCTGAGATAGGAGATAGAATATCATATCGTAATACAGCCTCGCACGCTTCGATTTGATGATCGGGACATTTGGCCGGCAAGAATGCGAAGCGGCATGATCACATGTTATTGGTGTCGGCGTGATATACCTAGGTATAGCGCTAGAGATGCTCCGGGAACATTAGTCCTTTGCTGAGCTTGCACGCGCCAGGGAAAGTAATACCGATGCGGACCGCATTTGATCCTCGTTTCCTGGATGTGTCGCGCCTTCTTCCGGATTGAGCCGCAGGTTCGCCTTTTGAGGCAGATGAAACGACTCCTGACGAAACGTCGTGCGACGAGTCCGGCGACCTGAGATCGTCGCGCAGCCACTGGGTCACTTGGCGATGATCCAATCCGGTTCGGCAGTGGCGGCGCAGTCCTCGAACGTCGATCGCATCCGCGGAGCCGACGGGCCGGCTTGTGCATGAGCCGCCCTGATTTTGCCGCTGGGCAGTACGGCAGGTTGCGAAAAATGCTTGCTGTGTCCCGGTCGGCGCGCGGGCGTGCAGCTCGCGCCTCGCACGATCACACGCGCAGCAGTCGCCCCACCGCCCGCATGATCGTCGCCCGGCGCGCCGCGTGCTCGGCAGCGTCGCGTGCAGCTCCGGTCATGCACCAGAGCTGGGTGAGGGCGGCGACAAGCCGGACGACATCCAGGGGCGTGAAGTCGGCGACGATCCGCCCCTCGGCCTGCGCCGCTGCGATCCCGTCCAGCTTCTCCCCGAGAAGGACCTCGCCGGCCGGGAGCATCAGAACATCCTGGCCACGCTCCAAATGATGCCAGGTCAGCAGCCTCCACAGGCGCGGGCGTTCGACCAGCAAGTCATAGGTGCGCCCCGCATAACCCTCAAGATCATTGGGATCGAAGCGATCGGCCTGCGCCGCGTCCATCACTTCCTGCGTCAGCGCGGCATCGAAGAGCGCCTCCTTGTCCCCGAAATAGGTGTAGAGCATCGGCTTGCTGATACCCGCCGCCTGCGCAATCCGGTCGATCCGCGCGCCCGCCAGCCCATGGGACGCGAACTCCTCGGTCGCTGCAGCCAGGAGCGTCTCGCGGCTCTGTGCGGCATTCCGCCGGGTTCGTTGCTTCATCACACCTCCAAGCATTGACGCATTCCAGGTTTCAAGTTACCTACCAGTTGGTAATATATGGAGTAACATATGTCCAATCACTGGTTTCTCACGGGCGCGTCCAGCGGTATCGGCCGCCATCTGGCCGAACTGATCCTGGCCGCTGGCGACGACCTTACCGCGACGGCCCGCAAGCCCGAAAGCCTCGATGATCTCGCGGCGAAATATCCGAGCCAGCTGCGCGTCGAAGCGCTCGACGTCACGGTCAAGGACGATATTGCTGCGGTCGTGGCCCGGGCGCAGGCGCGTCGACCCGTCGATATTCTGGTCAACAACGCCGGCGGCGGCGTGATCGGCGCCACCGAAGAGATGTCGGACGCCGAGGTCGAAGGCCAGATCGCGCTCAATCTCATGGCGCCCATCCACATCACCCGCGCCTTTGTCCCCGCCATGCGGCTGCGCGGGAGCGGCCGGATCATCCAGATCTCCAGCGCTAGTGGTCAGGGCTCGCTTCCGACGAGCAGTCTCTATCATGTGGCCAAATGGGGCCTGGAGGGCTTCAGCGAATGCCTCCGCCAGGAGCTTGAACCCTTCAACCTGTTCGTGACACTGATCGAGCCGGGCGGGGCGCGCACCAGCTTCAGCCACAATCTGCAATTCGCCAGCGAGATCGCCGCGTATCGCGATACGCCCGCCGGCCATATCCGCAAGATGTTCGAGACCGCCGGAAACGAGCTCTACACGCTCGACCCGCAAAAGATCGCGCAAGCGATCGTTGATGTCGCAACCAGCGACCATCCGCCGCTGCGCGTGACTCTGGGGGGTGACGCTTTCGGCGTTGTCCAGGCGGCGCTGCAATCGCGGCTCGCCTTTCTGCAGTCCCAGGAAGCGCTCGCGCGCTCGGTCGCTTTCGACAGTTGAGCTTTTCCGTCTTCCAGCTTTCGTCTCCGCGCGGTGCGACGCGCCTCACCGGGGCCCGGCAACCCTGTCGTCAGCGCCGTTATCCGATACTTAGGTATAGTCATCCGACACGATTGCAGAGGCGCCACACGGGCAATCGCTTGGTACCATCGCAAGAGAGGAAAACCCTCGCGGTCGCCAATCAAGGGTGCGCAGACCTTCGCAGTCGCGTGCCCTTGATGTGGCAGCGCGCCGCCCAGCCACGCGCGTCATGAACGGGAGCGCCCTTCTGCGAAACCCAACGCTCCGCCGCATTTTCTATAAGCTCTCGCTCGAATTGCTGCGCGCCGCCTTCTTCTTCCTGCGATTGGGCTTGAAGAATGACGAGTGTTTGTGCGCGCGTCTCAATAGGCGAGGCACACGGCTTCCGGTCGCCGCCGCCGTTCTTTGTCACAATGGCAAACGGCTACGGCCGGCGACCCTGATCGATCCGGCGTGCGAGCACGTCGGCAAGGATGACTTCGTGTGGATCAAAATGTCCCAGCCCAGCGAAACAGAACTTGCCGACATCGCCGGGAATTACGGCCTTCATCCGCTTGCCATGGAAGGTGCCGACAACGGCCACCAGATTTCGAAGCTCGACGATCACATGCTCAGGGTTGAGAGCGCCATCACCGGCATCCGCGACATCCTGATCTCGGTGTTCGAGGCGAGTCACCTGCTCGAACAGCAGCGCCAAGGTGCGATCACCCGTTAGCTTGCCGCCCGGGATGCGATCCTCGCGGTGCCTACCGCGATTGCCGGAATCTACGGCATGAATTTCGAGAATATGCCCGAACTGAAGACGCAATGGGGATATTTCGTCATCCTCGGCGTCATCGCTGCGGTCTGCATTGGGCTCTACATCCGGTTCAAACGTAGCCACTGGCTTTGACGGCGCAGATTGGCTTTCCACATCGCGCCGGGCTGAGGCTGCCGGGGGCCGGCCGCCATAACTCAATGCTTTCGCAGAACCTCGGCGCGGTGCCGGTCCAACGCATCGAGCAAAGCCCTGCCGATCAAAGGCTTTGCGAGAACGTGATCGAAGCCCGCCTCGGCGGCCCGCCAGGCCAGCAGCGTGTCGTGAAAGCCTGAGATCATGATGGCGCGTCCCGACCATCCGATCTCGCGAAGGTGACGCAGCATCGCGAATCCGTCGATGTCGGGCATGCGATAGTCGAGGATGACGCAGTCTGCCTCCTTCGCGCGGGGGTCGGCCAACAGCGCGTGGCCGGTCGTATATCCCCACACGGCATAGCCGCGCGATCTCAGCAGCAGCTGGAGGCCACGCCGCACGCCGGGATCGTCGTCGGAGACGAGGATGGTGTATCTGCCATCATGCTGAGTGGAACGGACCGATGGCATTGCGAGAAGCGGACACCCGTGTGACGATTGCACCATCGATCGCATATCGCGCCTCGTCCCGTCGCTACGTAGAGGTCGCAGTCACTTCGGCTTGCGGCCCATGCCCGCGGCAAAGGCGATCCGCAGGGCTTCGGACAAATTGCGGACCTCGAGCTTGGCCATCAGGCTCGCGCGATGGACCTCGACCGTTCGCGATGAACAGCCCAGGTCATAGGCGATCGTCTTATTGGGCAGGCCGTTCGCCAGCCCTTCCAGCACTTCACGCTCCCGGGGCGTCAGTGCAGCGACCCGCACGCCGGCTTCAGAGGTTTCCAGAGTGCGAAAGTCGACATCGTCGAGACGCGCGAACGCGCGGCTGACGGCGCCGAGCAGGGCGGCTTTCTCGAAGGGCTTCTCGAGAAAGTCGACCGCGCCGCCTTTCATGGCCTGCACCGCAACCGACACGTCGCCATGGCCGGTCAGGACGATGACCGGCATATTGACCCCGCGTGCTGCCATGGCGGCCTGAACCTCGAGACCGTCCATCTCGGGCATGCGCACGTCGAGGATGACGCAGCCGACGGCCGCCGACTTCGCCTCCTTGAGAAACTCCACGCCCGAGGCATAGGTCACGACGTCGTAGCCCGCGGTCTTGAGCGCAAAGCTCGCCGCCTTGCGGATGCTCTCCTCGTCGTCGACCAGATGGATGACGCGTCTATCCCCCATGTTCCTCCTCCGCCCGCGCATGGATCAAGGTAAAATGAAAGCGCGCGCCGCCGCGGACGGGGCGCTCCATCCAGATACGGCCCCCATGCGCTTCGATGATGGTCCGGCAGATCGAAAGGCCGAGGCCCATGCCGTCGGCCTTTGTCGACTTGAACGCCGTGAAGAGCTGCTCCCGGACCTCGTCGGCGATGCCGGGGCCGGTATCCGCCACGGTCACCTCGATCAGCCCGTCAGGGCGCAACCTGGTCGCCACCTTGAGGTCGCGAACCGGACACTCCGCCATCGCCTCGATGGCATTGCGCATCAGGTTGACCAGCACCTGCTGGATCTGCACCCTGTCGACGAGGACCGGCGTCGCGGCGGGATCGACTGCAAAGAAGCTGCGGATGCCGCGCTCGCGGGCGTCGACCAGCGCGAGCTGGCTCGCCTCGGCGATGACCCGCGGCAGCTCGTGGAGGCTCTTGTCGACCTCGCCGCGGGCGACGAAATCGCGCAGGCGCCGGACGATATGGCCGGCCCGCAGCGTTTCCTGTGCCGCATCATCCATCACCGACCGTAGCGACACGAAGGGTTCGTCGTCCCGCTCGTCGAGCATGTCGCGGATCGTCTCGAGATAGAGCGCGACCGCGGCAAGCGGCTGGTTGAGCTCATGCGCGAGGGTCGAGGCCATCGTGCCCATCGCGCTCAGCCGGGAGACATGGACCAGCTCTGCCTGCAGTTCCTTGAGCCTGAGCTCATCCTGCTCCTTGGCGGTGAGATCCCGGATGAAGCCGGTGAACAACCGCTGCCCGTCTTCACCGGCCTCGCCAACCGACAGCTGCATCGGGAAGGTCGAGCAGTCGCGGCGCTGGCCGACCACGACGCGGCCGAGGCCGATGATCCGGCGCTCGCCGGTCTGGAGATAATGCGCGATATATTCGTCGTGCCGGTCGCGATCGGGCTGGGGCATCAGGCAGGAGACGTTGCGGCCGACGAGCTCGGTTTCCGAATAGCCGAACAGGCGTTGGGCGGCCGCGCTGAACGACGTGATGGCGCCGGTCTCGTCGATGATGATCATCGCATCGGGGACGGTCGCCAGGATCGACTGGAGATGCTGCTCGCGGGTCTCGATTGACGCCCGGACCGCCGCCTCGTCGGTGACATCGCGACTGATGCAGGCAAAGCCTCGATGTGCGTCGCCTTCGAACAGGGCGCTGATCGTCAGGCGCGCGAGATATTCCGCGCCGTTCTCGCAGACCCGCCACGCTTCGCGCTCCAGCGTGCCTTCGTGAAGGGCGGCCGCCAGGTCTGCGCACGGGCGGCCGGCCGCAATCTCGTCGGGCGGGTAGAACAGGTCATGGGGCTGTCCCAGGACGCGATCGAGGGGCCAGCATTCGGCACGCTCGCCTTCTTCATTATAGCTCAGCACGATCCCGGCAGGATCGAGCAGCGTCAGGACGTGGCCGCCAGCCTGTCGCAGGAACAGCGGCGCAAGCCGCGCTACGTCGCTGGCAATCTCGTCCGGCCCGCGCCTCGTGTCGACCATCGTCCCGGCTCACGGGCCTGGCCGGGCGCACGGATCCGGGCGTAGCCCGACCGTGCCACTCAGCGCCGCGCGAGTATGGCCTTCATCTCGTCGATTTCCTGCCGCTGCGAGCGCTTGATCGCTTCGCAAAGCCGGATGACTTCCGGATCGCTGAGCTTTGCTTCCTGGCACATCAGGATCGCCCCGGAATGATGCGGGATCATCGAGCGCAGAAAGGCCGTGTCGCCGATCGTGGTCTGGGTGCGGATGAGCGCAAAGCTGCCGAAGAAGGCGACCAGCGACGCGGCGATCAGCGCGATGTTGGCGGCTTTCGACGCGAACATGTGCCGCATGGCGACGATCATCAGCACCACCATCGGCGCGACCATCATCAGCGTCATGTAGAGCATGTTGAGGTTGTTGTAGAAGCTGTCGAGCCCGTCGATCATGACGAACATCACCAGATACATGATGACGCCGCTGATGACGGTCTGAACGGCAAGGCTCCAATAGGCGCCCATCTTCCGGGTGTTCATGTGGGACGAATGGTCCATGGCGTATCTCCTTCGCTCGGCGCCGGCCGACCTTGGTATGAGTGTAACGCCCCGCTCTCCTGTTCGCCCCCGCCATCAGCCGTCCTGATGCTAAAACCAGAAGCGAACGCCGGCGACGAAGCTGGTCGCATGGACGTCCTCGCCGGCAAGCCTCGACAGCCGCGCCGTGTCGCCGGCTTTGCGCAGATAAGAGACGCCGATATAGGGTGCGAACTGGCGGCTGAACTCATAGCGCAGGCGCGCGCCGAGCTCTATGTTGACCAGCCCCGAACCGATGTCGTTCTCCGGAATATCCTGCGCGGCGAAATTGACCTCGGCGCGCGGCTGCAAGATCAGGCGCTGGGTAATGCGCTGGTCGTAATAGCCCTCGACCCGGCCCAGAACATCGCCCTTGGTCGAGAGGAACAGCGCGCCTTCGACTTCGAACATGCCGGGAGCCAGGCCCTCGACGCCGACCGTCGCGTAAGTGCGGTCGGGCCCGCGGCCGAAGTCCTGGCGGATACCGCCCTGAAGATTGAAATAGGGGTCGATGGCCCGGCTATAGAGCACCTGCACCTCCGCGCTGTCGATGCCGCGGCCGAACTCGCCTTCGCCCTCGCTCTTGAGCCAGAGCCGGTTGATATCGCCGCCGTAAAAGCCTTCGCCATCCCAGCGATAGCCATCGCGACCGCTATGCGCTTGATACTCGAACAGGTTGAGCAGCACCTGCCCGAAATTGTTGCCGCCGCTGTCCTTCATCATGATGTCGCGTGAGCGCGCCATCTCGGCGCCGGGAAAATCACGATCGGCGAAGTGGTCGCTGGGGGGAGGCGGCGGGGGCGCATTGCCGGCCGGAAGCGCCGTGCCGGTCATTTGCATGCCGGGCATGGCGGTCTGGCCATGCTGCGAATGGTCCATCCCGGGCATGTCCGGCATCGCGCCGTCCTGATGCTGGGAGTGGTCCATGCCCGGCATGTCCGGCATCGCGGGAGACGCGGGTTGCGGCTGACCGGCCGCATCTCCCTGCGGCGCAGGACTGGCCTGGTGCTGCGAATGGTCCATCGCCGAGGTGGCGTCTGGCGCTGGTGTCTGAGCGCGCGGCCTGGCGGCGGCCTTGTCCTTCTTCTTCTCCTGCGCCGGCGGCACCTCGCCCGGCGGCGCCATGCCGGGCATGCCGTGCATTGAATGATCCTGGGCAAAGGCGGGCGCGGCAGCGAAAAGGGCGATCGCGCTCACCAGCGGCGTGAGGATGCGGGTCATTACGCGTCTCCCTTCGGACGGACGCTCACGACCCGCATCATCCCGGCATGCATGTGGTAGAGGAGATGACAGTGGAAGGCCCAGTCGCCGACCGCGTCGGCGGTGAAGTCCCAGGTCACCTTGCCGCCGGGCTGGACGATTACCGTATGCTTGCGTGGCGCATGATCGCCATGCCCCGTCACCAGCTCGAAAAAATGCCCGTGAATATGGATCGGATGCCCCATCATCGTGTCGTTGATGAGATTGACGCGCACCCGCTCGCCTTCGATGAAGGGGATCGGCTCGTGATGGTCCGACATTTTTTCGCCGTCGAACGACCACATGAACCGCTCCATGTTGCCGGTGAGGTGAATGTCGATGCTGCGGCTCGGCGCGCGCACGTCCGGATTGCGATCGAGCGCCATCAGGTCCCTGTAGACAAGCACCTTGTGGCCGACGTCGGCGAGGCCCTGGCCGGGCTCGCCGGTGCGGTCGACGGGCATCGGCGAGATGGTCTGGACGCTCGGGTCGCGCTTCACCTGCGGCGCGTTCGAGAAGTCTCGCATCTTCATCGACCCCATCGCGTGCCCGCCATGGTCCATGCCCGCCATCTGGCCATCGGCGCCCATCGCGCCGTGGTCCATCCCGCTCATCGCGGAATGATCCATCCCCGAATGATCCATGCCTGCCATGGCGCTATTGTCCATGGTCGCCATCGCTGCCGCCGCGCCGGTCGCGAGGCGCGCGGACGCGTTCTTCTCGGCCGTCGGATCGACGCCCCGCATAGCGCCGCCCGACATGTCCATGCCTTCCATGCCCGGCATCGAGGACATGTCCATGCCCATGTCCTTCATGTCGGCGAGCGGCCGTTTGCGTAAGGGGGGAACCTCGCCGGCCATGCCGGCGCGCGGCGCGAGCGTGGCACGCGCCATGCCCGAGCGGTCGATCGCCTCGCCGACAAGGGTGTAGGCCTTGTCATCGCCTGGGCTGACAACGACGTCGTAGGTCTCGGCAACACCAACCTGGAACTCGTCGACGGTGACCGGCACCACATTCTGCCCGTCGGCCTGGACGATGGTCAGCGGCAGGCCGGGGATGCGGACGTTGAAGGTGGTCATCGCCGACGCATTGATGACCCGCAGCCGCACCCGTTCGCCCGGGGTGAAGAGCGCGGTCCAGTTGTCCATCGGACCATGGCCGTTGACGAGATAGGTGTAGGTGGATCCGGTCACATCGGAGATGTCGGCCGGGTCCATCCGCATCTGGCCCCAGTCGAGCCGGTCCTTGAGCGGCTGATCCTTGCCCGACAGGAGCCCGGCCAGGGTCTGGCGCTGGAAATTGAAATGGCCGGGGTTGACCTTGAGGCGCCGGAAGATCGCCTGCGGCGAGAGCGCGCTGTGATCGGCGAGCACGATGACATGCTCGCGGTCATAGGCGACCGGATCGGCACCGGCGGGATCGATGATGATCGGGCCGTAATGGCCTTCCTGTTCCTGCAGGCCTGAATGGCTGTGGTACCAGTAGGTGCCGCTTTGCACGACGGAGAACTGGTAAAGGTAGTTCGAGCCCGGCTTGATGCCCGGAAAAGACACGCCCGGCACACCGTCCATATTGGCCGGCAGGATCAGCCCGTGCCAGTGGATCGAGCTGTCCTCCTCCAGCTGATTGATGACGTTGAGCCGCACGCGCTGGCCCTCGCGCAGCCGGATCAGCGGGGCGGGGACCGTGCCGTTGAGGCCGATTGCCCGGAACTTGCGCCCGTCGATGGTCATCGACTGCCGGGCGATGGTGAGCGTAATGTCTTCGCCCGACACGGTCGGCAGCGTCGGTCGCATCCCCGGCGAGATCGTCTGCGCCCAGGCCGGCAGCCAGGCTGACAATGCTGCGCCGCCGCCGGCGAGGGCCGCGCCGCGGAGGAACTGGCGGCGGTCGAGAGCAGAAATCATTCGGTTGTCTCAGCTTTAAGAAAGAGGGCGTACCTATTGGGAATACGCAGCATGGCCTCATCCCCCTCAAACTTTCTTTAATATTTCCGAAAGGCGTGCCCTAGCTCGATAGAGGCGCGTTTCGACCGCCTTCTGGCTGATCCCGAGAATTTCGGCGGTTTCAGCTTCCGATTTCTCGTCGATCGTACGCAAAATAAGCGTGTCCTTGAGGGAAGACGGCAGGGCAGCAATCGCTTTCATTGCTTGCGCGAGCTGCTGTTCGGCCCCGATCGCCTGATCGGGCAGCGGTGCGTCGTCGGCGACGCCGTCCGCCTCGCCGAGCGGTAGGGCTAGGGCAAAGAAATTTCGAACCGCTCGCCGACGCCGCCAGTCATGGCATTTGTTGATGACAATCCGGGACATCCAGACCTGGAAGGGTCGGGTTACGTCATAGCGGTTGAGTGCGGCAAAGGCCGCGACGAAGCTCGCCTGGGTGACATCCAATGCCTCATCCATAGATCCGACATGGCTGCGCACGAGCCGGTGAACCCAACCTTGATGCCGGCGGACCAGCTCGCCATAGGCCGCTTGCCGGCCTCCAAGCGCCAGAGCCGCGAGCTCCCCGTCCGAGCAGTCGGGGAGGCACGCGGTCATTCGGATTTGGCCGTCAGCGCTTTCACCACGGCGTCGTCGAATTTGTCCGTCTGATCCGGGCGCAGCACGGCCCGCATCGCGAAGATATGCTCAAGTGTTTCTTTCTGCAGCGCGCCCATGGCCTGGTGCGAGCGATCCACCGCAGTTGCGACTTGCGGGCCATAGCCATGCTCCGCTTCGATCGCTTCCGCGAGACGCGCATTGTCGGCGCGCAATTCGGCCTCCAGCGCTTGACGCCGGATCGCGTAGTTCTTCTCGATTGTCTCGAGTCGGCTGTGTTGCGCTGAATTCAGCTTCAGATCGCGATGGAGCAGCTCGTGCAGCTCATTTTCGACCGGGCGCACTGGAACCACATAGACGCGGCCAATGACAACGCCAGCGATCGCCGCGGCGAAGGTCACCAGGACGAGGAGCAGGAGCCGGCGGCGGTCGCGCATCACTGCGAGCTCAGCAGCGTCGAGGGCGCAAGCGCGAGCCGAGCATCGAAGGGCGATAGCGGTTTGGCATCAGCAGACCGTGTCGGAACTGCCGAGCCGGCAATTCCGATGAACAGCGCGGTTGCGGCCGCGATGCCGAACGTCATAGCGCCAAGGCTTGGTATGGCCCGGATGCGCGCTATTTCCGCCATGACCCGGCTTTCCAGGCCGCCGAGCCTGGGATCGAGAGGCGCATCGCGCAACCGCGAGAGCAGGTGGTCAAGTTCATCCATGGTGCTTCTCCGTCTTCATCCTTCAATACGCACGATGGTCCAGGAACCCTTGCTGTAGATTGAAAAGAATAATTGCGAGGGGTGGGGGCTCGGGCTGCGTATTGTCTCATGGGATCTACAGGAGAATGTTCCAATGCGTTTCTTTTCGCCTCTCGCAGTTATCGCCGCCGTCGGCCTGAGTGTTTCTGCTCCGGCCTACGCGCATCCCAAGCTTGTGTCCTCGACGCCCGCCGCGAACGCCAGCGTCTCGGCGCCTTCGCGTATCACGCTCACCTTCAGTGAAGGTCTGATGCCGAAGCTGTCGGGCGCCGAGATCGTGATGACCGGCATGCCCGGCATGCCCAACCACCGCATGGCGGTAACCGGCTTCAAGACGTCCGTCGAAGGCGACAAGACGCTCGTGCTGACGCTCGCCAAGCCGCTCATGGCGGGCAGCTATCAGGTCGCCTGGCACGTCGTCTCGACCGACACGCACCGCATCCAGGGCAATCTCGCCTTTACCGTCAAGTGACGCCATGAACGACGTGGCACTCGTCGCCGTCCGCTGGGCGCTCTACGTCGATCTCGGCCTGTTGTTCGGCCTGCCGCTGTTCGCGCTCTATGCGCCCGGCGGCGGCCGGATGGTACAGCGGCATCTGCCGATGGTAGCAATGGTGGCCGGTCTCGCCTGTCTCGCCCTCCTGCTGTCGGCGCTGGGGTTCGCGTTGCAGGCAGCGGCCATGACCGGGCTGCCGCTCACCCAGCCTGATCTTTCCATGGTCGCAGAGCTGTTCAACGGCACGTCCATGGGAACGGCGCTGAAGGCGCGCCTCGTCGCGCTCCTCGTTCTTCTGCTCTCCATCCCCTTCTATCGCCGGCAATCCCGTCCTGCCTTCATCGCCTCCACTCTGGCAGGCGCGGTCGCACTCGCGACCCTCGCCTGGAGCGGGCATGGCGCGGCCGGCGAAGGCGAGGCGGGCTGGCTGCAACTGGGGGCCGATCTCATCCATCTGCTCGCCGCGGGCGCCTGGGTCGGCGCGCTTGCCGCATTCCTTGCGCTGGTTCTTACCAGGCTCGCAACCGATGATCTCGCCACTGAAGACATGGACCGGGTCATGCTCGCCGAGGAAGCGCTGCGGGGCTTCTCCCTCGTCGGCACGATCATCGTCGCCCTGCTGATCCTGACCGGGACGGTGAACGGCTGGTTCCTGGTCGGCCCGGGCAACATCGCGTCTCTCGGGCAGTCGACCTACGGCCTGCTGCTCATCGCCAAGCTGCTGCTCTTCGCCGGCATGCTGGGCCTGGCCGCGCTCAACCGTTATCGCCTGACCCCGGCACTTGCGCAGGCGATCGAGGAAGAGGACGCGCCACGGGCGCAGGCGCTGCTGCGCGCGAGCCTCGTCGTCGAAGGCGGTCTTGCGATCGTCATTCTCGGGCTGGTCGCCTGGCTGGGGACACTGTCGCCACCCATGTCGATGTAGTTTATCGTTTCGAACGCCTCGCGTTGGGAGAAGCCAATGCAATCGTACACCCCGCCGCGCGGGACTGGATCGACGAAAGACTATGATCGCGCGATCCGCCTGTGGGCGCGGGAGAAGCGGTGGCGTGCCGCCATGCTTGCCATGCTGCGCCCGGATTGGCGCCTGGTAATCGCCGATTATGGCCGCCAGCACGGGTCTCATGCGGCTCGCCTTCCGCCTGACCGTGCAGCGGGCTCGATGGCATCGACGATACCCAGCCCAATGCCGACGGCGTGCTCCCCGGCCTGATGGCGGCCAAGCGAACGGGCCCGCCGATTTGGCCACTTAGGCGATTACGTATTGACCCTGACACGGTGTCAGACCCTAGATCGTCAGGCGTCGAAAGGAGCGAGGCGATGAACGAGACACATGGAGCGGCGCATGGCGGCGGTTGCTGCGGCGGCCACGGCACCGCTAAAGCGGCGACCGGCGTCAAGGACCCGGTCTGCGGCATGACCGTCGACCCGGCGACCACGGCGCATCACGCCGAGCATAGCGGTGAAAGCTATCATTTCTGCAGCGCGGGCTGCCGGACCAAATTCATCGCCGATCCCGAGCGCTATCTCGGCCCGCCGACGCCGCCGGTCGCGGCGCCCGAAGGCACGATCTGGACCTGCCCGATGCATCCCGAGATCCGCCAGGACCATCCCGGGTCCTGTCCGATCTGCGGCATGGCGCTCGAACCCGCGACCGTGACCGCCGACAGCGGCCCCAGCCACGAGCTAGTCGATTTCACGCGGCGCTTCTGGGTCGGCCTCGTGCTGGCTCTCCCGGTGCTGTTCCTCGAGATGGGCGCGCATGTCTTTCCCGCGATCCATCGCCTCGTGCCGATGTCTATCTCGGTATGGATCCAGTTCGTGCTGGCGACACCCGTCGTGCTGTGGGCGGGCTGGCCGTTCTTCGAGCGTGGCTGGGCCTCGCTCAAGACCCGCAACTTCAACATGTTCACCCTGATCGCGATGGGGACCGGGGTCGCCTGGATCTACAGCGTCATCGCGACGCTCGCGCCTCAGCTGTTCCCGCCGGCCTTCCGCGGCGAGGACGGCATGGTTGCCGTCTATTTCGAGGCGGCCGCGGTGATCACCGTCCTCGTGCTGCTCGGCCAGATGCTCGAACTGCGCGCGCGGGAACGCACCTCGGGCGCGATCAAGGCGCTGCTCAACCTTGCACCAAAGACCGCGCGCCGGATCGGTTCTGATGGGAACGAAGAGGAAATCAGCCTTGATCTGGTTGCGGTGGGCGACCGCCTGCGGGTGCGGCCGGGCGAGAAGGTGCCGGTCGACGGCGTAGTCGAGGACGGCCGCTCCTCGCTCGACGAGTCGATGGTCACCGGCGAATCCATGCCCGTCACCAAGGCAAAGGCCGACACAGTGATCGGCGGCACGCTCAACCAGACCGGTGCGCTGGTGATCGTCGCCGACAAGGTCGGCCGCGATACCATGCTCGCACGCATCGTCCATATGGTCGCTGAGGCGCAGCGCTCGCGCGCGCCGATCCAGCGCATGGCCGATCAGGTGTCGGGCTGGTTTGTGCCCGTGGTCATCGCGGTCGCGGCCGTCGCGTTCATCGCCTGGGGCATCTGGGGTCCCGAGCCGCGCTTCGCCTATGGGCTGGTGGCGGCGGTCGCCGTGCTGATCATCGCCTGTCCCTGCGCACTGGGGCTCGCAACGCCGATGTCGATCATGGTCGGGGTCGGCCGCGGCGCCGGGCTCGGTGTCCTCATCAAAAATGCCGAAGCACTCGAGCATATGGAGAAGGTCGACACTCTCGTCGTCGACAAGACAGGCACGCTGACCGAAGGCCGGCCTGCCGTCACCCAGGTCGTGCCGGCGCCCGGCTTCGACGAAGCCGAGCTGCTGCGTCTTGCCGCCTCGGTCGAGCGGGCGTCCGAGCATCCGCTCGCGTTGGCAATCGTCGAGGCCGCGAAGGATCGCGGCATCGTCACGAGCGACGTCATCGACTTCGACTCGCCGACCGGGCGCGGCGCGCTCGGCACGGTCGAAGGGCGGCGCATCGTCCTCGGCAATGCGCAGTTCCTTGCCGACAAAGGGGTTGCGACCGATGCGCTCGCCAGCCAGGCCGACGCGCTGCGCCGGGATGGCGCCACCGCGATCTTCATCGGGGTCGACGGCACAGTCGGCGGCGCCTTCGCGATCGCCGATCCGGTGAAGGCCACGACACCAGAAGCGCTCGCCGCGCTCAAGGCGGAGGGCATTCGCGTGGTCATGCTGACCGGCGACAACCGCACGACCGCGGAAGCGGTCGCCCGACGCCTGGGCATCGACGAGGTCGAAGCCGAGGTGCTGCCCGATCAGAAGAGCGCCGTGGTCGCCAGGTTCAAGCGCGAGGGGCGGGTCGTCGCCATGGCCGGCGACGGTGTCAACGACGCCCCCGCGTTGGCCGCCGCCGACGTCGGCATCGCCATGGGTTCCGGCACCGACGTCGCGATCGAGAGCGCTGGCGTCACGCTGCTCAAGGGCGACCTGACTGGCATCGTCCGGGCGCGGCGGCTCAGCCAAGCGACCATGTCGAACATCCGCCAGAATCTCGTCTTCGCCTTCATCTACAATGTCGCGGGCGTGCCCGTAGCGGCGGGTGCGCTCTATCCGCTGTTCGGTATTCTGCTCTCGCCCATTATCGCGGCGGCGGCGATGGCGCTCTCTTCGGTGAGCGTGGTCACCAACGCGCTGCGCCTCAACCGGAAAGCACTGTGAACATCGGCGAGACGTCACGGCAGAGCGGCGTCTCTGAGCGGATGATCCGCCATTATGAAAAGATCGGCCTCATCCCGGCGCCGGCGCGTCGGGGTGCTGGCTATCGTGACTATGGCGAGCGCGACCTCCATCGCCTCCGGTTTATCGCCAATGCCCGCGATCTCGGCTTCCCGATCGAGGAGATCCGCACGTTGCTCAGCCTTTGGGCCAATACCGGCCGTGCCAGCGCGGAGGTGAAGCGGCTTGCCCTTGCCCGCGCCGATGAGTTTCAGCGCAAAGCCGAGGCGTTGACGGCGCTGCGCGACACGCTAATCGACCTGGCCGAGCGCTGCCAAGGCGACGAGCGGCCGGATTGTCCGATCATCGCCGAACTGGCCGCGGCCCGATCCGCATAGCATCCGGCATCGCACGGCCGAGAATTTTAGGGGTGCCCGTTTTCGGTCGATTCGTGCAGGTCGACGGCGAAAGCGATCCGCAACAGGTCGGGCAGGCTTTGCGCGTTGAGTTTGATCATCAGACTGGCCCGATGCAGCTCGACCGTGTGCGACGTGACGCCGAGTTCATCTGCGATAAGGCTATTTGGATAGCCTCGCGAAATTCCTCTCAGAACGGCCCGTTCGCGCTGCGTCAGTCTCGCGGCTTTCGAAAGAGCGTCGGCCTGTTCGGAGGCACGACGGGCTATACTCTCAAGCCAGCTGAAGCCGCGGTCGATCGCGCCGAGCAATGCGGCCTTCTCGACCGGTTTGGCGAGAAAGTCGGCAGCGCCCGCCTTCATCGCCTGTACGGCGAGCGTAGGATCGCCATTGCCCGTCAGCACCACGACGGGCATGTCGATACCGCGTCGCGTCAGCTCCGCCTGAACCTGCAGGCCGTCCGTGTCGGGCATGTGCATGTCGAGAACCACGCAGCCTTTCTCGGCGTCCTCTGCGCTCAACAGAAACTCCGGCCCCGAAGCGTAGGCTTCTACGGCAAACCCTGCGGTCCGCAACGTGAAACTTAGTGCTTTTCGTATTGTCTCTTCGTCATCGACGATATGCACGACGCGCTTGTTCCCCATAGCCCCCGAGATCGATCAATACGCAGTGCCGCGAGGGCAGCGCTTCAAGGGATACTTCTCTGCACGTTCGACTATGGTCCCAGGTCAAGAGTAAAAATTTGGCGAGGCAAAACGGCGAAGGACAGCGAAACTGTGAGGGTTCGGCTACTCCGCTCACACCAATGCCGCGGTCGCTGCGGCTCATTGCCGGGTCTCTGCTCCGGACGATGCATGCGAGTTGCCCGCGCCGCCCTCGGCGCGATCGAGCCATCGCTACGCTTCCATCACATCGTCGACCGGCAGCGGGTTACTGGCGCCCGGCGGGCGAGGGGGGCGGGTTGGCCCTTGACGGCTGCGCGATCGGACGCCCAGGATAGCAGGGTGGCGCGCTTTACTTCGGGCTCAAGCTTCAGGTGCCCAGCAACGTCGAGGGGATCGATGAACGAGCGTGTGTGCGACACGACATATCCTCCTTCCCTGCCGCGATTTTCTCCGAAAGGGAGATCTCAGGAGATTGGTTCGGACTCGTTTAGGGTCAATGGATGAGGACGCGCACAGCGTTTGCCGGGCGTTCATTTCCGTCTTAGAACTGACGCGCAGCACGCCATTCAATCCGGTGGCGAACGGCCTCCGCGATCGCTGGCATGACGTCTATATCATTCGACGCATGTGCAACCGCGTTCGTGCTGACGATCCTTTCGACAAGCCCACCCAGAACCTGCGCTGCATCGCCGGCAAAAAGCGGATGCACGACCACGCAATCCGGTCGCGCGAACCCCATGCCGACCAGTTGGCGCGCCGCCTCGGTGAGGGTCCGACCGGATGAGGCGATATCGTCGACCAGCACCGGCTGGCGATCGAGAAACGCTGGGGCATTCGGAATCGAGATGGTGACGTGACGGTCGCCGGATCGGATTTTCTCGCACACGAGAAACGGAGCATCGGCATCGGCCGCCACCTGCGAGACCCACTGTTCGCTTTCCAGGTCCGGACCGATGATCAGCGGGCGAGCGACATTGCGCTTGATCCACGAGGCCAAAAACGGCGCGGCATGAACAACCTGGGTTGGGATGCGGTAGATTTCCGACAATTCATGGTAGCGATGGAGATGCGGATCGACCGTCACCAGCCAGTCGAGATGGCGAGACAGGATCGCAGCAAAGGTTCGCGACGTCACCGCCTCGCCGGCATGGAAGCGTATGTCCTGGCGCATGTAAGCGAGGTAAGGGGCGACGAGCCCGATCCTGCGAGCGCCAAGATCGCGCGCGGTGTCGGCTGCGAACAGCAGCGGCAACAGTTTGGCGTCCGGATGATCGAGACTGGACAGCAGGATGACCTCGCGGTCGCTGACGTCGTTTCCGACCCTGAGATAGGTTTCCCCGTCAGGAAACTGACGATGCTCGATCGTGCCGACCTCTGCATCGAGCGCGGCGGATAGCGGCTGTGCCAGGGCCTCGCTGCCAGGCAGCGCGAACAGGACGGGACGGTTCATAGCGCTTCAATCCCGAAGATCGGCCTGTCGCTCACGGCATAGGCCGCCGCATAGTCGAGCTCGCCCGGGCTCTCGGCATGAATGCTACACAAGGGAGCCCCGGCATCCACCATCTGGTTCAGCCGACACTGCAGAGCGACGCCAGCGGCCTTGGCCACCGGCGCGCCGGCGAGCTTCGCGACCGTCGCGAGCTTGCGATTGTCGATACTCACCAGGCGGCCGCTATAGGGAGCGATCATATCCTGCTGAAACCGGGCGACCGGTGGAGCCCGCATGCCGCCCTGCGCTTCGCAGATACGTTGGAACTTGGCCCAGGCCCCGCCGCTTTCGAGACACGCCCGCGCACGCGCATAGCCTTCGCCGGCCGGGGCCGCGTCAGCGAGCTCAAGCAGTCCTCCCGCCAGCTCGCAGGCCCGGTGGGCGAGATCCTCGGCGCCCGGCTGCCCCTGGAGGACGGCAAGGATATCCTGCGCCTCGAGCGCCGGGCCGATGCCCCGTCCGATCGGCTCCGCGCCGGGGCCGCGCATCACGCGCGTGCGAAGCCCGAAGGCTTGGGCGACCGAGCTCAGCGCGCGCTCGAGCGTATCGGCGGCATCGGTTCCGCGTACCTTGGCGGTCGGCCCGACCGGGATATCGATGACCAGATGGGTCGCACCGGCCGCGATTTTCTTGGACAGCACCGAGGCGACCATCTGCCCTACGGCATCGATATCGAGCACTCGTTCAACGCCGATGATCACATCGTCGGCCGGGCTGAGATTGACGGCGCCGCCCCAGGCGATGCAGCCGCCTTCGCGCTCGACCACCTTGCGGATGGCGGAAACGTCGAGGTCGACAGGTGCAAGCACCTCCATCGTGTCCGCCGTGCCGGCCGGCGAGGTGATCGCCCGCGACGATGTCTTGGGCATGATCAGGCCCTCCGCGGCCATGATCGAGACGATGATCGGCGTGGTGCGATTGCCCGGCAATCCACCGACGCTATGCTTGTCGACGATGACCGCTCCGGACCACTGCAATCGCTCGCCGACATCGACCATCGCCCTGGTCAGGCTGATCGTTTCGTCCGTATCGAGCGGGACCGCTGAGCATGCCGTGATGAACGCCGAGAGATGGACATCGCTATAGCGTCGCTCGGCGATGTCGGTCATGATCGCTGAAAAAGCCCCTTCACTGAGACGATTGCCATAGATGCGCCGACGCACTTCGGCGAGCGAGGCGAGAGGCTGGGCGTGCGCGATCTCGACCGGATCGCCCTCGCTGACGCCGAGCCGCCGCCATGCGGATTCGGACAGGCCGATCTCGCCGGGCGCTGGAGCCTCCGCGGAACTGTGCAGCAGCGAGACGACGATTTCCCGCCCGCCGGCGTGCAGCGCGACCTGCGCGCGCGACGCGAGACCTTCCGAGCGGCAGACGGGACAGTCTTGGCGCATGACCGCGATCAGATCACCTCCGGCAGCCGACAGGCCGAGGCGGTGTGCCCGCAGCGTCGTCGCGACAGGCTCTACTTCGGCGTCCTCGATGATCCCGGGCTTCACGCGAGCATGCCCCAGCTACCCAGCGCCGGTACGCTGCATGCCCAGCCCAGATCCTCCGAGACACGCTTCGCCAGGACCTGGGCGCCGGTCGGCTCGCCATGCGTGACATAGACATGGCGCGGGGGCTCTTGCAGCGACCCGAGCCAGCGCATGAGCTCGTCGCTGTCGGCATGCGCCGAAAGCATCGTCAGGTTGGCGACATCGGCTTCGACCGGGATATACTCGCCGTGGATCTTGATCGTCCGGGCGCCCCCGATCATGGCGGCGCCGCGGGTGCCCGCCGCCTGGAAGCCTGAGAAGAGGATGAGGTTCTTCCCATCCGGCGCGAAGCGCTTGAGATGGTGGAGCACGCGGCCGCCCGTTGCCATTCCACTGGCCGAGATGATGACCTTGGGAGCGGGGTTGGCGGTGAGTTCCTTGGATTCCTCCACTTCGCGCACATAGTGCGCGACGCTGCACGCCGCTTCGCACTCGGCGCGGGCCAGGCGATGCTCGTCCATGAAATCGCACATCAGCCCGCTCGCGTTGATCGCCATCGGGCTGTCGAGGAAGATCGGGATGTCGCGGAGGCGTCCCTGCGCGCGCAGACGCGAGAAATGATAGAGAAGCGACTGAACCCGTCCCACGGCGAAGGCCGGAATCACCACCGTCCCGCCTCTCTCGACGCATCGTTCGACATGATCTCCAAGCGTCTTTGTCGGATCGACCTGCTCGTGGCGCCGATCGCCATAGGTCGATTCCACTAGGACATAGTCGGCGCGCGCGGGCGGCTCGGGATCCTTCATCACCGCATCGCCGTAACGGCCGATGTCGCCTGAGAAGAGGATTGTCCGCCCCTTCCAGTCGATCTCGATCGACGCCGCGCCGAGGATGTGGCCGGCGCGATGGTAGCGCACCCTGATGCCGTCCGTGACTGCATGCCACGCTCCGAACTCGATCGGGCGGAAGAGCTGCAATGCCAGACGCGCGTCGGCCTGGGTGTAGAGGGGCAGCGCCGGCTGGTGCCTGGAGAAGCCGTGCTGGTTGGCGAACTCCGCATCCTTTTCCTGCAGATGGCCGCTGTCGGGAAGAAGGAGCTCGCACAGGGCCGCGGTCGCCCGCGTGGCAAGGACGGTCCCGTCCCAGCCCAGGCGCGCCATGCGCGGTAGTGCGCCCGAGTGATCGAGATGGGCGTGGGTCAGCAGCACCTGGCCGACATCCGCGACTTCGGGTGGGATCGATGCCCAATTAAGGCGGCGCAGATCCCTGGGTCCCTAAAACAGGCCGGAATCGACCACGATCTGAGTTTCACCATCGTCCACCAGATAACGCGACCCTGTGACCGTTCCCGATGCGCCGAGAAAGGCAACGCCGAGACATCGGCCGGGCGCTTGGCCAGATCGATCCTTGCTTCACGCTCGAAGATGGTCACGCGGGAATGGTGCCGTTTCTTTCTCTTTTGCATGGACGCGGGCCTGCCTCTCACGATTATGTTCGTGAGCGCAGCATTGGTTCGCGGACGCCGCACGCCTATACGCAAAATCCGCAGCACGACTGCTGCTCCCCGACAGCTGCGTCGCCCGAACGCCGATGGCCGATCCCATCGATCGCCTTACCCATGCCTGCGCGATGCCCGGGGGACTTCGGTCTCTACTTATACCTTGCTCCTTGGACTCGAGCCTATGCTGCCCGGACGTTGACCAGAAGAGGACGGCATATGGGCGAACATGACCATCGCATGCGCAAGCGCGGCAAGATCGTTCTGATCGGCTTCCTGCTCGTCGCTAGCTTCTTCCTCCTCAACGAGTATACCGCGCACTTCCTGGGTGTGCTGCCCTATCTCATCCTGCTCGCCTGCCCGCTCATGCACCTGTTCATGCACCGCGGCCATGGTGGGCATCAGCATGGCCATGAGCCCGGTCAGGCACCCGCCGGCTTACCGGCCAATCCCAACGGCCGCATCGAAGGAGAGTCGCGATGACGCACGCCGACTATGGCTATGGTCTGTGGGGGCTCGCGCTGGTTAACGCCGCCGTTTTCATCCTCTTTGCGTTCAGCTTCTTCAAGCCGGCAACTAAACGAGACTGGCGCAGTTTGGGGGCGTTCAGCGCTTTCATCATAGCGCTCTTCGCGGAAATGTATGGCTTCCCGCTCACGATCTTCGTGCTTTCGGGGTGGCTCCAGTCGTATTTCCCCGCTGTCGACTGGTGGAGCCACGATGCTGGACATCTCCTGGAGATGATGTTCGGCTGGCGAGTTAATCCCCATTACGGTCCATTCCACATCGCCAGCTTTGTGCTGATCGGCGTGGGTTACTGGCTGATCTCGGTTGCATGGACGGCCCTTCACTTGAGTCAGCGCAAACACCAATTGGCCCTTACTGGGATTTATGCCCGGATCCGGCACCCGCAATATGTCGGCTTCATTCTCGTCATGCTCGGCTTTTTGCTACAATGGCCGACCCTTTTGACCCTTGCTATGTTTCCGGTGCTCGTCGTGATGTATATTCGGCTGGCTCGGCATGAGGAAAAGGAGGCGCTAGCCAGCTTCGGCGAGGTTTACCGCGATTATATGGCTCGCGTGCCCGGCTTCATTCCGAATCTGACAATCCATTCGCGTCGAAGAAGGCCATGGCGATCCTTTGACGGGAATGGCTGATGTAATTGCCGGCAAGGTCAATGCTGACGTTCTGACTGGCCTTATTATTCGGACATCGTTACCCGACCTCACAGCACACTACTGCAGCAACCCCGGTTCGACTGCGCAATCATCTTGGGAGGGCAAGTTCGCCTTGCACGGGCAGATTCGGTGTGGAGCTGATGCCCGGCACTAGACGCAGAGCATCGCCGATCAAGGTATAGACGGCGTGGCGCTGGCCGCCACGGTTCCGATGGTCGACGCGATAGCCCTGATAATGTCGGCGGAGCAGGCCTGCATTCACCAGTTCGGAAACGGCGCGACTGAGATTACTCTTGCCGGCTGTGCGAATGCGTGCCCGCATTTCCTCCGCGATCACGCCGCGCCTTTTCTCCAGATCGCCGGGGAGCAGTCCGTTTCTAGCGAGGTCGCTCTCGACCCGCTCGGCCAGCGTAATGCTGCGCGGACCACGCTGGGCCATCGGGGTCAATGCGTCGCATAGCCAATCGCGCAGGGAAACGAGCCCATCGTTCCGCCTGACCCAGGGACCGGCGCTTCCATCTGGCCCCGCCACCTGGGCGATCAGGTTGAGCAGCATGAAGGCATAACGGGGCCGGCTCGATACGGTCGCCAGCGTCTCGAGCACGGCCGCGACATCACAGCCAATGGAGGGTTCAAGAGGCTTGCCTGCATGAAACATAACATGATGGAATCAAGCACAAAGCAGGATCAATGTGAATCCCAAATCGGCGGCCGCAGACGGGTTGTCAGCTATGACACTTTGCCGGCGGATAAAGTGTCATAGGCGATCCATTCTAATCGTAGATTGTTGCGAATCGTTCTCAACTCATCCTGATAATCATGGCGCTCGCCGCTTAGGTCTGGACGAGCCGTCTCCTCGCGGACGAGCTTCCGTCGCCTATGGCGAACAGGATAAAAGACTGCGGCCGCCTTGATGATCTCACGCGCTTTGCGGCGGACTGTCAGCGTGCTGAAACCCTTGGCGATTTACATGGCACGATCGATGCCGCCGTGCGCGATCTTGGCTTCCGCTGGTTCACGCTGCTTCACAATATCGACCTTCGGCGCGGAGGCGAGCAAAGCCTGTTCCTCACAACCTATCCATCGGCCTGGCTCGAGGAAGTTCTCGAAGAACGCCATTATCTCGAAGATCCGTTCCATGCGGCCTGCGCTCGCACCCCGTCAGGGCTCGCCTGGGACCGGATCGGCGACGTGCTGGAGCTCACGCCGCGCCAGCGAAGCATCCTCGACCGCGCCAGGGACCATGACCTTGCGTCCGGCTACAGTTTGCCAATCCGGACCCCGGGGGAACCCGAGGCGATCTTTACCGCCGCCCGATCGCGCGACGAGCCGCTCAGCGCAGAGGAGGTTCTGACCGCCCGTCTGCTCGGCTCGGTCGCTTATGATCGGGCGCGCGAGCTGCTTGGCGAAAGGGCAGGGCCATTGGCCTGCGTCCCTCTCAGCCCTCGCCAGGTCGAATGCATCGCGCTCGTCGCGCAAGGCAAAAGCGACTGGGAGATCGGCCAGATCCTCGGCCTCAGCCGCGACACCGTGCACGAATATGTTGAATCGGCCCGCAGGCGTTATGGCGTGCGACGACGCACGCAGCTGGTGCTGCGCGCGGTTCGCGATGGTCATCTCAACATGGAAGCGCTGCTCTGATCTCGCCGGCCATATGATGATCGGGCTTGGGCAAGTTCAGGATTTCTGCGCTGTCGCTGGCGCGATCAAGGACGCTACGGCCTTGTCTGACCTGATGGCCGAAATCACGAAGGCCATGGGCTTTCGGCACTATGCCCTGGTCCATCATGTCGACCTGAAGCCTGCGGTTCGCTCGGTCCACATCGTCGACTATCCGCAAGACTGGGTGGAGCGCTTCCAGGCGAGACGCCTCTATGCGAGCGACCCGATCCACCGCGCCAGCCATCGCACCAATGTGGGCTTTGCCTGGTCGGCGGTTCAGTCGATCATCTCTCTGACGGCCGCCGATCGCTCGATCCTGGCAGAAGCCTACGAGGCCTCACCTCAAGATTTGTTCGCCAGACAACGCTAAGCTGGAAATACTGAGAACATCCTAGGCGACGAGCCGAAGTCTGCCGTTCGGACATTGGCAATCCCAACATTACTGGCGAGCCGCCCGAAGGACAGACCTACACTCGCGGCACGCCGAACGTCTGGGCCTCACCAGCGGTCGATGAACAGCTCGGGCTGATCTACCTGCCGACGGGCAACAGCACGCCGGACTTCTGGGGTGGCGAGCGGACTGCGATCGAGGACGCGCGTTCGTCCTCCGTCGTTGCTCTCGATCTCAAGACGGGTCGTGAACGGTGGGCCTTCCAGACCACGCATCATGATCTTTGGGACTATGACGTCCCCGCTCAGCCTACGCTTTACGATATTCCGAACGGAAAGGGCGGCACCACGCCTGCGCTGATCCAGGTCACCAAGCGCGGCCAGATCTTCGTCCTCGATCGGCGTACCGGCCGACCGGTAGCGCCGGTCGAGGAGCGTCGCGTGCCCAAGGGTTCGATCCCCGGCGAGCGCTATTCGCCGACCCAGCCTTATTCGACTGGCATGCCTGTCATTGGTGCTGATCCTCTGAGCGAGCGCCGGATGTGGGGCGTGAGCATGTTCGACCAGCTCTGGTGTCGCGTTGCTTTCCGCAAGCTGCGCTATGAAGGTGACATGACACCGCCGTCGCTCGAAGGCACGCTGCAGTGGCCGGGCTTCTACGGCGGCATGAATTGGGGGTCGGCCAGCGTCAATCGCACCAACGACTATCTGATCGTGAATGACATCCGCCTTGCGCAAATCCTGCGTCTTGTTCCCAGAGCGGAAACCGACCGCATCCTGGGTGAGCCGAAGGTCGAAGGTGGTGCGGGACACGACGGGATCAACCCGCAAGCCGGTGCGCCCTACGGTGCGCTTCTCACCGGGTTTATGTCGCCGCTTGGCGTGCCGTGTCAGAATCCTCCGTTCGGGACCATGACCGCGATCGATATCGATCTCAAGACGCGCGCGATCGTCTGGCAAAAGCCCTTGGGCACGACCCAGGACACAGGTCCGCTTGGCATCAAGACGCATCTGCGTATCCCGATCGGAACGCCGACGCTGTCGGGCGCACTGACCACCGGATCGGGCCTGATCTTCTACACCGGGACCACCGACTATTACCTGCGGGCGATCGACGTGCGCACCGGCAAGGAGCTGCTGGCGAAGCGGATGCCCGTTGGTGGACAGGCAACGCCGATGACCTTCGTCTCTCCAAAGACGAAGAAGCAATATGTCGTTGTGACGGCGGGCGGCGCGCGGCAATCGCTTGACCGCGGTGACCTTGTCATCGCCTACAAGCTGCCGGACTGAGGCACTTGAAGGTCTGCGGCGGCAAAAGCCATTGCCGCCGCAGACCTAACATATTGATTTATTTAACATAATTGTTATTATCGAACCGGTTGAGGGTCAACGGCTGGGGATGGTGAAACCTGCCGGGATCTCCAAGGCTGGTGGCCCAACGCAGGCTTCCAGCGCGGTGGCTGAGCCAGCAGAAAAATACGCCGCGTGTTGCTTGTTTGTTTCAGAAAGGGAGAGCCTATTTCCGGATCGCCTGACTGACACCACAATATCTCAGGCAGCACGCATCTGATCGCAAATATCAGTAAACTCACCGATTTTGGGCTAGACGTCGTCTATCCGTCCGTCGAGCCTGAATTCATGCAGGGCACGCGCGACATCGGCCGCTTGGCGACTATCGGCGCCTTCGAGCAGAGTTCAAAACTGGCGACAACGCTCGACCAACTTTCAAACCTCGTGGACGCAATTGTCAGGGACTTTGGTTTCCGCTGGTTTGCCCTCCTGCATAATGTCGATCTGGTACAACGCAGCAAGAATGCGCTGATGCTGACGACATATCCTGTCAAATGGCTCGACGAAGTGATCGAGACCAGGCTCTACCTCGATGATCCGGTCCACGCTGCCGTGGGCAAAACGCCGTCCGGGCTGAACTGGAACCAGATCGGGGAATTCATCGATCCCAGCACCCGCCAGATTGCTACATTGGCAAAGGGGCGCGATCACGGGCTGCGCCAGGGCTTCACTATGCCGATCCGCATGGCTGATGAGCCCGACGCGCTTTTCTCTGTTGCACGCGCAAACGATGACGAAATTTCGGGAGAGGATGCTCTTGCCGCCCGCTTGATCGGCACGATCGCTTTTGATCGCGGTCGCGCGATCCTCGGAGAGGAGCGTCTGAGCTATGAACCGGTGCCGCTCAGCCCCCGACAGATCGACTGCATCGCGCTCGTCGGACAGGGTAAAAGCGATTGGGAGGCAGCCCAGATACTCGGGCTCAGCCGCGACACTGTGCATGAATATGTCGAGGGCGCACGGCGGCGCTATGGTGTGCGGCGGCGGACCCAGCTTGTGCTGCGCGCGGTGCGAGACGGGCATCTCAATATCGACGCAATGCTGTAACCAGTAGCGTCGCAACCCGAACACTACCCCCTCGTCATCACCGAGAAGCCGCGAGCGATGCTCGACTGATCGAGCAGTAACTGTCCTCTATCATCGCGTCCCCCACATCTGAATGATTACGCCGACGAAGGCCCCTCACCCTCGTCGGAATGCTCAATTCTGCTGTCGATAAAGTCAGGTCCAACTGGGCATGCGTCGTGCGCGGCCTTGTGGCTTTCCTACAGTCCGTCGGATGAACCAGAGCCAGGTGCCACCTCGTTCCCCCTAAGTGGGGGGATTGCGTCAAACGGCGCTAAACGGCTCAAAAGTAGCGCGACTTTCATTCAAATAAGCCGCTGTCCTTGCCCTGCACTGACAGCGGCATGGAGGCAAGCATGCTGCATAGGCGTCACGCCATCATCGCATCCGCCATGGCACTGTGCATGCCCGCAACACCAGCGCAGGCCAATGATCTGGGCTGCCAGGTGTTGCTTTGCCTCTCAAACCCCGGCGGGGCGACGCAATATGGTGCTTGCGTCCCGCCAATGGTGAAGCTCTGGGAACGACTTGCCCTGGGCGGTTCATTCCCCGGCTGCTCTGGCGGGGGCGTTGCCAAGACCAAGGTCTATGATCGCAACTCGGCGACGCGACGCCGCGTGGTCATGACCTTCGCCGACGGCCGCCAGACGACCTACTCGCTCGCCAATATAGAGCGCTTGCCCCAAGCCGCCATCGAACCGGGAACGACGCCCCGATGATGCTCGAGCTTGCAGCCGTGGTCGCGCTCGCGCGGCAATGCGCGCCCACGGTCGCGGCAGAAACTCTCGTCTCGCTGGTTTACACCGAAAGTCATTTCGATCCCTATGCCATCGGCGTGAACGCCAAGGGCGTCGCGGCGCCGAAGGTGTCCGATCGCGCGTCGGCCATCGCGTCCGCCCGGTCGCTGATCGCGCGCGGCTACAATATCGATCTCGGCCTTGGCCAGATCAACAGCGCGAATCTCAAGCCGTTGAACCTGTCGATCGAGGACGCTTTCGAACCGTGCCGAAACCTCGCCGCATCGGCACGCGTGCTCGCCGAGAATTACACCAGTGTGGCGAAGTCCAGCCGCTCCACCGAGGATGCGATCGCCACGGCCATGTCCATGTATAATACCGGCAACCGCTGGAAGGGTTTTGCCAATGGCTATGTCGGCAAGGTCTACGCCTCGTCGAGCAGCATCATACCGCAAATCCGGCAACGTGCAGGCATTGCCATGGCAGACGCGCCGATAGCGAAAGCGGCACAGAGCCCGGCTCCTACCCCCTCGCCAGTAGCGGATCCACCCGATCAAAGCTGGAACACCTCGGCCGTCGCGCAAACTGCGACGCTGATGGTGTTCGGCTCGTCTCAAACCGCCCCATTGAAAGGACAGCCCGAATGATCGCCACACCGCCCTTGCCTGCTGCTGCGCACTCCGCGTCTGCGCGATCATTCTCCCAGTATTTCACGCTGCTTTTAGCGGCGGTTCTCGTCTCGCTTGTGCTGACAGACCCGGCCTATGCGCAGGCCGCCGACGGCATCACCTCCATGGCGGACAACATCAAGACCTGGCTGACCGGCACGTTTGCGAAGACGATCGCGGTGATCGCGGTGGTCATCGTGGGCTTCATGTTCTTCACTGGCCGCGCCAGCCTCGGTCTTCTCGTCACCGTCATCGTCGGCATCTTCATCGTGTTCAGCGCGCAGTGGATCGTCGACACCATCACCGGCGGTGCGTGAGGCCATCATGGTCAACGACGACAAGCTGCGTGAAGAAACGCTCTTCCTGGCAGTGACGCGGCCGACGATGTGGATGGGCGTTCCGATCGAAGCGTCGCTGCCTATCGCACTCGCATCCTGCCTGACCCTCATCATAAGCGGCAATCCGCTCTACGCTTTGGCACTCGCAGGCGCGTTTCTTGCGATCGCCCGCCTGATCGTCCGCCACGACGCCAATGCCTTCCGGCTGCTGTGGCTTTGGACGATGACGAAGGCGCGATGCCGCAACCGCGGTTGGTGGGGTGGCAGTTCCTACTCTCCCCTCCCCACTCAGGGCGCACGCCGAAAGGGCTTTCTGCATGGCTAGTCGTGCCTTCTCGCGCGATGCGGCGCGTACTCCGTGGCGCATCCTCAAGAACGAGGCGGATCCTGCGCGCTATCTGCCTTATGCGCGGCACGTCGATGCGCAGGTGATCGCGCTCGACGGGCGCGACCTGATGATGATGTTCAGGCTGGACGGCATCGCCTTCGAGACAGCCGATCCCGCTCAGCTGAACGACTGGCATGAGAAGCTCAACGGGACGTTGCGCAACATCGCCGACGATCGTCTCGCGATCTGGACGCATATCGTGCGCCGCCCGGTCACCGACTATCCCGAGGGCGAGTTTCGCTCTACGTTCGCCGCCGATCTCGATGCCAAATATCGCGCGCGGGTCACCGCTAAGCGCATGTTCGTCAACGAGCTCTATCTGACGCTGGTGATGCGCCCGTCCGTTGGCTCGGCCGACCGCACAGGGGTCTTGCTGCGTCGCCTGTCCAGTGCCCGCAAAGAGGGAACCGAGGTCGACGAGGACGAGCTCGTTCGTTTCGAGGACAAGGCGCGCGATATAGAGAAGCTGCTCGCGCGTTGCAGGCCACAGCGACTGGGTTTGTACGAACATCGCGGCCTCATGTTCTCGCAGCCGCTCGAGGTGCTGGAACTCGTCATGATGGGGCGCGCGACGCGCGTCCCGCTTGTTCGTGGTCATCTGGGATCGGCGATCTACGGCGAAAGGGTGATCTTCGGCCGCGAGACGGTCGAGGTTCGCGCCCATGCCGATAGCCGCTTCGTCGGCCTGTTCGGTATCCGCGAATATCCGGCCATGACGCGACCGGGGCAGGTCAACGCGCTTCTCTCGCAGGATTTCGCGTTCGTCGTCACCCAGTCCTTCGCGTTCATGGGCAAGGCGCGTGCGTCCGAGCGACTGCGCAGGCGCCAGAACCAGATGGCATCGACCGAAGATGCGGCAGCGAGCCAGGCGCTCGAGCTCGCCGATGCCGCCGATGATCTGCAGAGCAATCGGTTCGTGCTGGGCGAGCATCACTTCTCGCTCGCCGTGTTCAGCGAAGACCAGAAGCGGCTCGCCGAAAATCTCTCGACGGCGCGCGCCGCGCTGGCCGATGCCGGCCTGGTTTCAGCACGCGAGGGACCAGCGCTGGAGGCCGCCTTCTGGTCGCAGTTGCCGGGAAATTTTGCCTGGCGCGCCCGACCTGCCGCCATCACGTCGCGCAACTTCGCCGCCCTGTCACCCTTCCACACCTTCCCTGCCGGTCGGGCCGATGGCAATCATTGGGGCGCTGCGATCGCACTGATGAAGACCGCAGCCCAGTCGCCCTATTATTTCAATTTCCACGTCAACGATCTCGGCCACACGCTGATCATCGGCCCGTCGGGTGGCGGTAAGACCGTGGTGCAGAATTTCCTGATGGCGCAGCTCGAGAAGACCGGCGCCCAGCAGATCTTTATCGACAAGGACCGGGGCGCGGAAATCTATGTACGCGCATCGGGCGGCACCTATCTTGCCCTGCGCAATGGCGTGCCGACCGGCTTCGCGCCCCTGCGTGCGCTCGATCAGTCACCGGGCAACATCACGTTCCTTGGTCGACTGATACGCCAACTGGTCACGCCCGTTGGTGGCCAGCTCGGTGTCATGCAGGAGCGCATGATCGACGATGGCATCCTATCGATCGGCCGATTGCCCCCCGAAGAGCGATCGATCCTCGCCTTGCGGCAATTGCTGGGGCAGCGCGATCCCGAGGGCATCGGCGCGCGTCTCGAGAAATGGGCGCGCGGCGGCGCGTTGGGCTGGGTGTTCGACAATAACGCAGACGAACTGACGCTCGAAGCGCGGTTCATCGGCTTCGACATGACTGATTTCCTCGACAATGCCGAGATCCGCACGCCGCTCATGATGTATATGTTCCACCGCATCGACGCGCTGCTCGACGGCCGCAGACTGGTGATCGACATCGACGAATTCTGGAAAGCGCTCGGCGATGAAGCCTTCCGCGCGTTCGCGCAGGATGGTCTGAAAACCTACCGTAAGCAGAACGCCTTTCTGGTGTTCGGCACGCAAAGCCCGGCCGACGCGCTGCGCTCCGACATTTCCCACAGCATCATGGAACAGGTCGCGACCAAGATCCTGCTGCCCAACCCCTATGGCCGGGAGTCCGACTATATCGATGGCCTCGGCCTCACCCGCGCCGAGTTCAAGCTGATCCGCAGCGATCTGATCCCCGAGAGCCGGCGCTTCCTCATCAAACAAGGCCATGACTCGATCGTCGTCGAGCTTGATCTCGCCGGTCTTGGTGACGAGCTTGCGGTGCTCTCCGGCACCACGGCGACGGTTGGAATTCTTGACGCAGTGCGCCGCGAACATGGTGACGATCCGGCGCGTTGGTTGCCCATTTTTCACGAGCAGCGGGCGACCGCGAACAGAAGGAAAGGATAGAAAGATGAGAGCTTTTTCGATCCTCGCGATTGGCGGTTTGCTGGCGCTGAGCACCCCGGCCAGCGCTCAGGGCATCCCCGTCTACGATTCCAACACCTTCCTCCAGACCCTTTCGACCGTGAAGAACACGCTCGCGATGATCGAGCAGGGCAAGGCGCAGATCGCGCAGGCGACCGATATGTTCGACAGCGTCAACAAGCTGACCAACGTCAACAAGATTGCCAGTTCGCTCAGCACCGACGCTGTCCGGCATCTTCTGCCGAGCGAGGCTCGCGACATTCAGCGATTGATGTCGTCGGATATGAGCGGCTTGGGCAGTCTTGCCAGCTCGGCCAACCGCATCCGTTCGGCCAACCGGGTCGATCTCCCCGATTTACGGCCGGATGCGACCGCTTACGAGCGCTCCGGCCGTGACACCATTTTGCGCAATGGGGATCTGGCATCGCGGGATGCGGCTATTGCCGAGGCAGCCTATGGTGTGACCGCTCAGCGTACGGCCGGTCTGGAGGAGCTGCGCACTTCGCTCGATTCAGCGTCCGACGCCAAGGATGTGATGGATATCCAGGCCCGCGTCGGTGTCGAGAATGCGCATATCCAGAATGATTCCGTCCAGCTTCAAGCGCTAGCGATGCGACAGCGAGCCGAACAAGACATTCGGTCGCAACAGGAAAGCGAAAGAATTCTGGCGTCAAAGCTCGGGAGCCTCAAGCCATGAAGCCCCTTGCATCCGTCTTGGTAGTCTTGTCGCTGCCTATGCTGCTCCTCGCGTGCCAGCAGCCTCCAAGGGGAAAGGAATATTTGAAGTCGCATCCTGAAGAACTCGCCGAAGTGCTGAAAAGTTGCGCAGATGGGACCCATCCCGACCCTCAGGAGTGCTCGAACGCTCAAAGCGTGAGAACCTTGGACTTGAAGCTACGTTCGCTATCGCCTCGTCCAGGAAAATCGGACGTTCGGTAATGGAGGACGGTCTCTTCACGACGCTCTATGTTAGCATCGACGGCAAGCTCGATCTGTTCCTCAACGAGCGCCTGACCAACGTCATCGAGGTCGTGCGCGGCCCGCTGGCGCTCGGGCTAGTCATCTATATCGCCCTGTTCGGCTACATGGTCATGCGCGGGATCGTGAGCGAGCCATGGGGCGAACTCTTCTACCGAATGGTGAAGCTCTGCCTGCTATACCTCGCGGCCACGACCGTGGCGTATTCGGAATGGATTACAAACCCCCTCTTCCACGGGATGCCCGACGCTATTTCGCAAGCCCTCGCGGGGCGTACAGTGACCAGTGTCGGAAACGTCTTTGATGATTATTATGGTCAGGCTGATGCGATCATTGCGCGGATTGAGACCGAAGCCGCGACATACAGTGACATTAATCCATATAAACTTGTACTCTATACCCTAAGTCTAGGCCTGAAGGCTTTGGCCGGTCTATCGGCTGCGATTGGGTTTTCCATCACCGTATTCGCCAAGGTTGCGCTTGCGATCATCGTTGCGCTTGGGCCGATATTTATCGCCCTATCTCTATTCGAAACAACACGCCGCTTCTTCCATGGATGGCTGGGGCAGGCTTTTAACTACATCGTTCTGATGGCAGTGATCATCGCAATTACGGCGCTGATTACCGATCTCGGCGCACTCGCCATAACCTCCTCAGAAGGTGTGGCCGATGCGGCACTCGGCGCAATCATGTTCGCCGTCTATATCTTCCTCGGCACGATCTTCTTTTTCCAGGCGCCGTCGATCGCGACCGGCATAGCCGGCGGCGCGGCCGCAGGTGTCGGCGCATTCGCGGGTTCGGCGTGGAGCACCATGGCCGCGCCCTTCCAGCAGCGCCGAATCTCCCGAAACAGCCGCAATCTCGAACGTGCCGCGCAACGCGGCGGCACGGTGAGCCGCGCATGATGATCATGAGGAATACGCCAATGTCCAAACCGCTGACGACACGCATCCTCCAGGGCGTCGCGCTCCTCGCCGCTGTCGCACCGATGGCCACACATGGCGCGTCGGGACCCAAGAAGCTGCCAATCTGCAACGGCAGGCATCTACGCGACGCCAATGTCTACGGCAGCGTGCTGCCCGGCTCGCCTGTCCCAGCGGTCGTCGCGCCCCCTGCCCCGCCCCCGGTGCCGCAGGTCAAACCGCCGGCCGGTGGATCGCCGCCACCGCCGGTCCCAGCCTCCGCGCCGCCGCCCGACAAGATTTCGTCGCGAGATCAGACCACCACTTATGGGAGCTGTTGATCATGCGGCGTCAAAGCGAGGGCGTGCCAGCAAGCGACGCCGAACTCTATTTCGGCCATGCACGCTCATGGGACCAGGATCGTCAGCGCAAGTCGCTGCGCTCGGAACGGATCGCCTGGGGCGTCGCCGTCCTCGCATTGCTGGCATGCACGGCCGAGGCACTGGCGCTGGCAGGCCTCGCGCCGCTCAAGACGGTCATGCCCTATATCATCCGGGTCAACCAGACGACGGGCGCGGTCGATGTGCAGACGGCCCTCACCCAGCAGCCGATGCGCTACGACGAAGCCGTCACTAAATTCTTCCTCGCACAATATGTCCGGGCACGCGAGAGCTGGCTGCCGGCGGCGGCCGAAGAGAATTTCCGGGCGGTGGCGATCCTGTCCGAGCCGGGTGAACAGCAGCGCTGGGGCCGGTTTTTCAACGACGACAACCCGTCGAGTCCGCAGGTGACATGGGGCAAGGGAGCGACGGTCCAGGCCCGTGTTCGCAACATCAGCTTCATCAACGACCGCGTCGCCAATGTCCGGTTCACCCGCACGGTCCAGACCGACACGAACATCCAGAACAGCGACTGGATCGCGACCATCACCTTTCGCTACACCAATGCCCCGATGGCGGAGGGCGATCGCTATCGCAATCCGCTCGGCTTCCAGGTCGAGAATTATCGAGCCGATCCGGAGGTGGTCCGGTGAAGCGGCTCCTGACCCTTGCAGCAATGTGCCTCCTCGGTGCCCAGCCCGCTCTGGCCGAGGACACACCTCGCGGCGGACCGGCCGACCCGCGGGTCAAATTCGTCGATTATCAGGAGACGCAGGTCTACCGGATTGTCGGCACCTTCCGCACGGCGACCCAGATCGTGCTCGGCGACGGCGAGACGATCGAGCATGTGGCCCTTGGCGACACCGTGTCATGGGAAGTGGCCGTTGCCGGACATATCCTCTTTCTCAAGCCGCGCGAGCGCGCTGGCCCCACCAACCTCATCGTCACCACCAACCACGGCGGAGAACTGCGCAACTATGCGTTCGAGCTGACCACCCGGCGCGGCGCGATCAGCAGCGCAAGTTCGGATGCCTTCTTCCAGGTGCGCTTCCGCTATCCCCGCGATGAGGCGGAACGCGCAGCCCGGATGCAAGCCGCGCAGGAAGCCCAGCGCGTCGCTGCGATGCAGGCAAGCGCAGTGCGCGGCGCACTCGACCACGGCGTCATCGAAGGTCCGCGCAATCTCAACTACAAGGTCCAGGGCTCAAGCGCGCTGCAGCCCTCCGAGATCTCGGACAACGGCAAGTTCACGGTGCTCCGCTTCCCGGGCAATCATGAAATTCCCGCCATCTACATGGTGCGCCCGGATGGGTCGGAAACGCTCGTCCCGTTCGACGTCCGCGATGAATTCGTGGTCGTTCACCTCGTGGCGACCCAGCTCCGGCTGCGGCGCAATCGCGAGGTGCTGTGCATCTATAACCAGGCGCCGACACCCTATGGTCTCGACGCCGGCACCAACACGGCATCGTCGCATGTCGACCGCACCGTACAGGACCCGAAGGAGTGAGCGCGATGGACGAAACCGCGTCGGACGATCGCCGCCCGATCACTGGAGATCCTACGCCCGAGCGCGACGAGATCCTGCGCGACCGGGGTATCGATCCCATCGGCGGCATGACGCCGGCGAAGCGCAACACCGCGCTAATCTTCGCCGGCACCGCGATGGTGCTCGGTATCTTGTGGGTCAATTCAGGCCCGAGCGGGAAACCGGCGGCCAACCTGATGGCGAAGCCCGAAGCCACCGCCAAGCGCACGGACCTGTCGGCACGCGAAACTGTCGCCTATGACGCGGTCGCGGCGCGACCCAAGCCTCTTGGCGCCCCGCAGTCCGATCCCAATGCGCCGGTCCTCAACCCCGGGCCGGATGGCCAGGTGGTCGGATCCGACGGGCAGATCGTGCCGGCGATGCAGCCTGGCGCTACGCCTGCGCCTTCGGCGCAGAACAATCGTCAGAACATCGCCGAACAGGCCCGGCGCTCGACACTGATTGCCTATGGCGGGCGATCCCAGGGGCTCGCGACGTCGGCACCGGACGGTACTGGCAGTGGCAGGCCGGGTTCTCTTATGGCGCCCGGGGAGGATGTCGACGGCCAGCCACAGCGCGGCGCGCCCAATGCACTGGATGCGCTTCGGCAAAGTTCGCCAATCGGCGAGGCACGCGCCTCGATGCTGCCTAATCGCAACTATCTCGTCACCGCCGGCACCTTGATCCCGTGCGTTCTTCAGACAGCGATGAATTCCGCCCAGCCCGGCTACACATCGTGCCTTATCCCGCGCGATGTCTATTCCGAGAATGGGCGCGTCGTCCTCATGGAAAAGGGCACCAAGGTCGTCGGCGAATATCATGGCGGGATCCAGCAAGGTCAGAACCGCCTGTTCGTGCTGTGGACCCGCGCGGTCACACCGCAAGGGGTGCGCATCGACCTCGCATCGCCAGGTTCGGACGCATTGGGCCGGGCCGGGATCGCAGGCTCGGTCGATACCTTCTTCTGGGCACGGTTCGGCAGCGCGCTCCTGCTCTCGCTGGTCGACGATGGCGCCTATATCGCCGGCCAGGCGGTCGCCAATGGCAACAATAATTTCAACAACACCACGCGGGCGCCGAGCGAAGGCGCGAGCATCGCCCTTCAGAACAGCATCAACATCCGACCCGTGCTCAAGAAGAACCAGGGCGAGGAAGTCGGCATCTTCGTCGCCAAGGATTTGAATTTCGCGGACGTCTACAATCTCGAGCTGCGGCGCGAGAAATGAGCGACACGGCGGTCCTCCGGCATTTTCTCAATCCGATCATGCCGCTGCTGGAGCCTGCCGAGGTGACCGAGCTCGTCATCAACCGGCCGGGTGAGGTCGGCATCGAGGATCATCGCGGCTGGCATTGGCATGATGTCGCCGAACTCGACAGCGAGTGGCTGGCGACGCTGGCTGTCGCGGCGGCCAGCTTCACGCGCCAGGACATCAATGCCGAGACGCCGATCTGCTCGACGATCCTGCCCGGCGGCGAACGCTGCCAGATCGTGATCCCCTCGGTCACTCCAACGGGATCGCCCTCCTTCACCATCCGCAAGCCATCGCGGGTGAACCTTGCAGTCGACCAGCTTGCCCAGGCCGGCCTGTTCGCCGGCACGCGCGCCGCAGCGCGGGGTCTGACCGACGTCGACGCGAAGATGGTCGCGATGCGGGACGCCGGCGACTGGCCGGCTTTCTTCAGAACCGCGGTGGCGGCGCGCAAGAATATCCTGGTGAGCGGCGCGACCGGATCGGGGAAGACCACCTTTGCCAAGGCGCTGATCCAGCTCATCCCGCGCGACGAGCGTCTGCTGACGATCGAGGACACACGCGAGCTTGTCGTCGACCACCGCAATGTCGTCCACATGGTCTATTCGAGCGAGCGACAGGGGCTGGCCAAGGTCGGACCCAAGCAGCTTCTCGAGAGCGCATTGCGCATGCGCCCCGATCGCATCCTGCTGCAGGAACTGCGTGACGGCACCGCCTTCTTCTACCTGCGCAATGTCAACTCAGGTCACCCAGGTTCGATCACGACGGTCCACGCTGGGTCCGCGATGGGCGCGTTCGAGCAGCTGACCCTGCTCGTCAAGGAATCCGAAGGCGGTTGCGATCTGGCGCGCGACGACATTCGCGGGCTGCTGCGCATGCTGGTCGATGTCGTCGTCCAGACCCGCAAGCGAGACGGAAAATTCGAAGTCGAGGAGGTGCATTTTGACCCGGCTGTCGCAAGCCAGTCCTCTCACTAAGGTCGCGCTTGTCGGCGGCACTCTGTTGGGAGCGGCGCTCGCATGCGCGCTTTGCGCGATATTGGTGGCGCTGATCGGGCTGAAGCAGATCGGACCGAACATGCAGGTGACGGCACTGCCGTCGTGGCTGTGGTATTATCGCGCCGACCCGCTTCTCCATCTTTGGCTGCAGCGCGGCGCGATGGTGAGCGGTGCGATCGCCTTCATCATCCTGCTCGTCATTCTCAAGCGCGGTCGATCCCTGCACGGTGAGGCGCGCTTTGCGCGCGAAAGCGAGATCAGGCGCGAGCAGCTCCGCGCAAAGTCGGGCATCATCGTCGGCCAGAAAGGCGGTCGCTATCTGGTGTTCGGCGGGACCGAGCATGTCCTGCTCGAAGCCCCGACCCGGGCCGGCAAGGGTGTCGGTGTCGTCATTCCCAATCTGCTCAGCTGGGCAGACTCCGTGGTCGTGCTCGATGTGAAGCGCGAGAATTGGGAGATCACCGCCGGCTTTCGGGCGCGGCACGGTCAGACGGTCCACCTGTTCGATCCTCTCGACCCCGAAGGCCGCACCGCGCGCTACAATCCGCTGAGCTATATTGATCGGCTCGACGACATAGACGTCGTCAACGAACTCCAGAAGATCGGCGGGATGCTGTTCCCGTCGCCTGAGAAGGCGGATCCGTTCTGGGCCGAGGCAGCGCGCGCCGCCTTTGTCGGCGTCGGGGCGCTTGTCGCCGCCAATCCTGCCTTGCCCTTCACGATCGGCGAGATCTACCGCCGCATGACGACTGGCGACCCGAAGGTCGAATTGCCCAAGGTGGTCGAAGAGGCGCAGCAGCGCGGGCAGCGGCTGAGCCAGGCCTGTGTGTCGGCCCTGAGCGATTTCACCTCCGCGTCCGACAATACTTTTTCCGGGATCAAGCAGACGATCACGTCCAAACTGAACCTGTGGCTCAACCCGTTCGTCGATGCCGCGACCTCGGAGACCGATTTTGATCTGCGGCAGGTTCGCCGGGAGCGCATGTCGATCTATCTTGGGGTGTCGCCGGACAATATCGACCGCATCGCGCCGGTCTATAATCTCTTCCTCCAGCAGCTGATCGACCTCAACACGCGAGAGTTGCCGGCGACGGGCGGGAACGTGCCAGTGCTGGTCTTGCTCGATGAGTTCGCCCGGCTCGGCAAGGCCCCCGTCATAGCGTCGGCTTTCTCCTATGTGGCAGGCTATGGCCTGCGCCTGCTGCCCGTGATCCAGAGCCGTTCGCAGCCACGCGCGCTCTACGGCCCAGACGTCACCGATGAGATCATCGCAAACTGCGGCCTTGAAGTGGTCTTCACGCCAAAGGAGCTGAAGGTCGCCAATGAACTGTCCGAGCGGCTCGGTTTTTTCACGATGAACGTGAAATCGAAGAGCCGCACGATCCACGGGATGCTCGCCAATCGCAGCATTTCGGAGAGCGACCAGCGCCGCGCGCTGATGATGCCTCAGGAACTGATGCAGATGCCCAAGGGCGATCTGCTGCTTCTGCGGGGCGGCATTCCGCCAGTCCGCGGCCGCAAGATCGAATTTTTCCGGTCGCGCCGGTTCACCGATCGGATTTGCGACCCGCCAAAGGTTGCGCCCCGCCTCGTTCGCCTGCCGACGCCCAAACCCGTGGCGGCGGCGATCATCGGCGCGGGCTCGGATGTGCTCGCCCAAGCGATCGAAGCCAAGCGCGCCGCTCTGCACCCATCTGCCCCGCCTGCTGAAAAGGAGCCTGTCGTGACCAGAATGTTGAGCGCCGACGAACTGTCGGGCACGGTCGAGATAACCGACGACATGCTCGTGCTTGGCGAATTGGAGGAATTGCCGGCGCCGGGCGACGAAGAAGCCGCGCTGGCCTTCGTCATGGCGATGGCGGCGCGCGCGGCGGTCGAACCCGAGGAGGATCAGGAGATGGCGGATACATTAGCAGACGGCAGGCAGCATCATGGCCGCTGAGAGCAAGGCGAGCGCGCCGCGGCGCCGAACAAACGGCATCGCGATCGACGACAAGACGGTGAGCAAGGCGGTCGGCACCAAAGATCGGTCGGACCCTGTCGAACCCGAGATTGCGATTGCCCCGACACCTCCCGTCAAGGCGGATGCCAGGCAGGCGCCTACGGCCCCGTCGGTCGTAGCGGGCGATCTGCCCGAGGCAGTGCGCAAACGCTATTATGCCGACAAGGCGAAATGGTCGGGCGATCCGGCCTATTTCACCTCGGCCGACGCGAAGGATCCCGCGTTTCGCGATCAGGGACGGCGGCTGCTGACGGCCAATGAGAGCCAGGAAGTCGTCAAGGACATGGTGGCGATCGCGCAGCATCGTGGATGGGACCGCATCCATATCACCGGATCCGAGACCTTTCGTCGGGCAGCCTGGCTCGAGGCTTCGCGAAACGGCCTCGAAGTCCGGGGCTATAAGCCCAATGAGCGCGACCTGCAGGAGCTTGATCGCGTGCGCGGCGAGGCGAGCAAGAACAGCATCGCGCCGATAACGTCGCGGGATGCCGCCGAGAGCAGAGACCCCGCGCCGGCCCGCCGGTCGTCGACGCAGGGTCAGGCGGATCGCGCGCCGCCGCGCGGATCAGACCGGAGCCTGCCGAACGATCGCGCGATCGACAGCCAGTTGCGGGTCATGGAAGCGGTCGTGCAGCGCACCCTGTTCGACAATCCCGAGGCGATCATGCGGGTCATGGGGGTCGCCCGGGCGCAGCTTCAGGCGCATGTCGCAGCGGGGCGCACCATAAAGCCTGCCGAAGTCCGGGATCGGGGTCCGTCGGTGCAGCGAAGCGTGGAGCCTGCCGCGGCGCCCGCGCGCGGCGCGACAGTACGGCCTGGCCGCGAGCATAAACCGCCGGAACGCAATCGGGCCCGCTGACGCTGCGTATCGATTGGTTCATCAATCGCGCATTCTGTTCGTCTGAAGCGAACGAAATCGCGATATTATAAACTGATCCTTGTCAGCGGTTCAGAAATACGGCAATTTGTTCGGTATGGACGGACAAAGGCGCCAGACTCTGAACCAGCTTCTCACGGCGTTGCCGCCGGGTCTGCTCGTGGATTCGGCGTGGTTGCAGGCGCAGGGCGTCGCCCGCACATCGGTCCATGATTATGTTCGGCGCGGGTGGCTCGAGCGCGTCGCGCCCCGGGTCTATCGGCGCACGACGACACAAGGTGCCGCAGCATCGCTGCGATGGGACATGGCAGTGATGTCGGCGCAGCGGACCGCAGCCGGCGAACTCTATGTGGGCGGCATAACCGCTCTCGAGCTCCATGGTCTCGGGCATTTCGCCCGGCTCGGCGGGGAACGGACGGTCCATCTCTACGACCCGGACCATGCAGCCCCTTCCTGGCTCGCGACCTTGTCCACCAACGCCCAGCTCGTGATGCACCGACGCACGCTGTTCGAGGCGTCGGACCTCGGCATCGACTGGCACCGCCTCGATCTCGGCACTACGCGGCTCGGCGATGTGGCGGCCTCGCCACAGGCCAGCGAAGCCTGGGATCATTTCCTCCGCGTCGCCAGCGCCGAGCGTGCGACGATCGAGCTGATGGACGATGTGCCTGCGAGCCTTACCTTCGACCATGCCGACAAGATCTTCGAGAACCTCACGACCCTTCGTCCCCGGCTGGTGACGGACCTGCTGAAAAGCTGCACGAGTATCAGGGCCAAGCGACTGTTCCTGTTCTTCGCCGATCGTCACGCGCATGGCTGGGCGAAGCGGATCGATCGCGACGTCGTCGATCTGGGCCGGGGCAAACGCCAGCTCGTACCCGGTGGCCGACTGGACACACGGTATCAGATCACGGTGCCCGAAGCCTTCGGCCCCAAAACCGAAAGTGAAGACCAATGACGGCGCAGATCTATGCGGACCAGGTACGACTGCTGGTCCGCGCCATCCCGGAAATCGCGCAGGAGGAGATCTTCGCGCTCAAGGGCGGAACGGCGATCAACCTGTTCGTGCGGGATCTCCCACGCCTGTCGGTCGACATCGACCTTGTCTACCTGCCGGTTGCCGATCGCGAGAGCTCATTGCAGGCCGTGAGAGACGGGCTCGAACGGGTCGCGGGCCGTCTCGAACGGGGTGGCCGCATGGCGGTCGAGCGTCGCCTGCTTCCCGACGGCAAGCGTCTTGTCGTCCAAGCCGACGGTGTGACGATCAAGATCGAGGTCTCGCCGGTCTTGCGCGGAACGGTATTTTCGCCTGCCGTGCGATCGGTCAGCCGCGCGGTCGAAGACCGTTTCGGTTTTGCCGAGATGCAGCTGGTGTCCGAGGCAGATCTCTATGCGGGCAAGATCGCGGCCGCGCTCGACCGCCAGCACCCGCGCGATCTGTTCGACATTCATTTTCTCTTCGCCAATGAAGGGATCAGCGATGACCTCTTCAAGGCGTTCCTCATCTACCTCGTCAGTCATCCGCGCCCTGCCCATGAGTTGCTATGTCCGCACCGGCTCGACATCCGCGATCAATATGGTGCGGAGTTTCTCGGCATGACCGTCACGGACCTGCCGCTCGAGGCGCTGCTCGACGCGCGCGAGCGCCTGATCAGCGAACTTGGCGAACGGGCGCGACAGCCCGCCAACAGGCGCTTCCTCATGTCGTTTCACGAACTCGCGCCCGATTGGTCGGCGGTCGGGCTCGATCCGGAGATTGCCGAACTGCCTGCGCTGCGGTGGAAGGCGATCAATCTCGAGCGTCTACAGCGCGAGAACCCGGACAAATTCGCTGGCCAGCTCCGCGCTCTTGGCGACTGCATCGGCGAGGAGACGGCGTAAGCCTCGCCCGTTTTGTTCCATCTATGTTCCGTGATAAGCTCTCGCATCGATTCGTTTTGTGAGATGCGAGAGGTGAGCCATGTCACGGCTCTACACAGTCATCAGTACAGCTGCCGACATCGCCGCGCATTTCAATGCCGAGGCGAAGGCTGATCTTGTCGTCCCTTCGGAGACTGTCGAGGCACTGCCAGGCCTGGTCATCTTCGAAAAGGGCGGCCGTCGGATCCTGCGCGAAATGGACTGGGGCTTTCCGCGGCTCACCCGTGAGATGCGCGAACGGGACGAGCCGCCAGGCCGGATCGGTCTCGTCGCCGACCTGACCAATCCGCTGTGGGACAGCATGGTCGTCCACCCGCAATATCGCTGCCTCATTCCGCTCACCCATTTCGCCAATCCGCACGGCGATGCGAGAGCCAAGACGCGCAGCTGGTTTTCGATCGTCGACCGGCCCCTTCTTGCCTGGGCGGGCTTCTGTCGCAACGTGCCGGACTATGGGCCGGTCTATGCCGGCATGACGATGGACGCGAACAGCGCGGTCATGCCGTATAATGATCGCATGCCCGTGCTGCTGGAGTCACAGGATTATGCGCGCTGGCTGGGCGGCAGCATTCAGGATGTCATCGGCTTCCAGTTTCGCCCGCCCATCGCGGCCGAGCGGATGCAGGTACTCGATAGTGACGATCTCTGGCGCAGCGGCGATCTGCCGGTTGCGCTGCGCCCGCAAATGGCATTGCTCTGAGCGTGGCAGTGAGCAAGAACCCGTACAGTCGCCTCGCCGAGGGTAGCCATGTGTAATCTCTATACCGTGCGCAAAAGCGCTGCCGAGGTCGCCGCCCATTTCGGTGTTGCCGCACCGGCGTCGTTCAACACGCCCGAGGAGACCCTGCCGGGATATCCGGGAATGGTGGTGCGCGAGGCCGATGGCGAGAGGGTACTTGAATCGATGGTCTGGGGCTTTCCCCGACCCATGAAGAGCAAGAAGACCGGTGTCCCGATCAAGCCGAAGCCGGTCAACAATATCGCTGATCTCACCAACTTCATGTGGCGGGGGATCGCGCCCAAGCCTCAGTGGCGTTGCCTCATTCCGCTGACGGGATTTGCCGAGGCAGAAGGCGAGAAGGGATCGATGACCCGGACCTGGTTTCGCGTGAAGGATGCCCCGATCTTCGCTTGGGCGGGGATGTGGCGGCACAGCGATGAATGGGGTGCAGTCTATTCGGGACTGATGACCGATGCGAACGCAGCGATCGCACCGGTCCACAACCGAATGCCCGTCCTGCTACAGGAGGACGAATATGATCGATGGCTGCACGGCTCGCTCGCCGATGTTGAAGCGTTCCGGGATCGGGTGTTCCCGGACAAGTTGATCGAGATGGACAGGACCACCGAGCTGTGGTCGCGCCGCGCGGCAAAATCGGCGGAGACGAACTAGCCAGCGCCAGTCAGGCGCGAAGACCCCTGCGCGCCATTTCCGACCTCGCCATGCGTCCGAGCGGCGCTGTGTCGCTGGTCCCAAATATGTCCTCGAGATCGAGAAGATCTTCGTCGCCAAGCGCCCCGATCGACTGCTCGATCTCGCGAAGGGTGGAGATAGCGCGGGTGTCGCGTCGAGCCCGCCATCGAGAGTGAAGGCGTTTCATGGCGCGAGAGTAGCAAGGATGCGCGCGCCCAGCAGCGTATCGCGTTCCCTTTCCCCTGTTGAAAATTCGAATTGGCGACGTCCTAAGTCGCCTTCGTGATTGCAAATTCGACCCGATCTGGCCTAATTGACCTTGCCCGTGGAGACATGGGTGGAGGCGTCGAAACCTTCAAAAGCGAGAGCCGGTCCCAGCTATGGAGACCGGGTGGCGGACGCGTATGTCCAAGGCCACCCGGCCCAAAGGCGGCCGCGCATGTCTCGTTTCAGGTTTCGAACACCCGGTTCCAACGCCGGCACGCCTCATAATTCAGGGCGTGCCGCCGGCTGTCCGGAGAAGATGGCTTCGGGGTGGCGCGAGCGCTCGACAAAGGGAACTGGAGCGTGATCAACGACCTGAGCTTTGGTGGACGTCTGTCCGTCTCTCCAGCTTTTTGATGGAGCCTGAAGACAAGGATCCGGTCGTCAGCGCGATCGGCGGGACCCTCGGGATCATCGGCGCTCTACTGGCGCGCGCTGGCGTCGCATCCCTGGAGGAATTTGCAGGCGCTCTGAGCGTCTATGCGCGCGTCACGCGCGAGACCGATCCCGATCAGGCCGAAATCCTGGACCAATGGGTGTCGATGCTACGTACCCTCGCGGCCCGCAGCGCCCCGCCCAACTAGCGGCGCGGCGCAACCGATCGCTCAGCGTTCCCGGTCACGCGGCTTGTGCGGCTCCCGGTCTGGCTTGTCCGCAGCCTTGGATCCCATCTCTGGCGTGCGCTCCCCCTGCCCGGCTGCGCGCTGCGCCATCATGATCTCACGCGCACGGGCAAGGCGCCGGGACACGGCCGGCGGCATGGCGGCCACGAAGCTGGTCACATCCTGCGCCAGCGCCAGATCCTCTTCCTTGCCCGTTGCCGCGAGCGCGGCGGCCGCCTGCGCATAGGTCGCACGAATGAACTTCTGACGGCCAAGCGCCGCCACATCCTCGGCCCTGCGTTCGGGCTCGGCAGAGTTCGCGAAGGTTTCAGCGCGCTCTTCGGTCAGGCGGTGAATGTCGAGCCCCTTGCCCTCTCCTGCGCCAAGGCCGTCGGTCCGCGCGTCGAGATGCCGCGCCGAAGAGCGGATGCGCTTCTGGACATGGCCCCGCGCCCGGCGCGGCGTGGCTTCGGCGGCGCCCCCCCGCTCGCGCAGCTCATGCGCAAAGCTTTCACGCCAATGATGCAGGTCGGCTTTGCGCGGATTGAACCGGGTGCCGTCCTCGCCCTGGGTGGCGACGGTCAGATGAACATGGGGATGGTCCGTGTCGGTGTGCAGCGCGACCATATAGGCAAACTGCCCCTCAAACTCGACGCGGGCAAAAGCCTGAACTGCGTCATGGATGGTCGCGGCATCGGTCGTGCCGCCCGGCATCGACAGCACCATCGACATCGACGTCGGCCGATCGCGTCCAGTCGGGTTCATCGCATCGTCGAGCATCGCCCAGTCGCTGGCGATTGCCTTCAGCCGCTTCTCGTCGGTGATGATCTCGCCTTCACTGCTGCGCACCTCGAGTTTGCCATGCCGCGAGATGTAGCCGAAATGCTCGGAGAGATGCGCAGGCCCCCGCTGCTTGCCCGAGATCTTGACCATGACCTCGGGCGCCTTGCGCACGATGCGCTCGAGCTTGGCGCGCGCCTGCGCGGGCGTGAGCATGGCCGAGCCATCACCGCCCGCACTGCTCCGGCCGCCCCGTATCCGCAACGTCGCGCCTTTCAACGTACGCTTGCCGCCGCTCGGCGGGCGCCAGGCCTCCATCAGGCTCGGGAGCGGCAGGACGTCTTCGTCGCCGCCGCTCATGCCGGCGTATCCCAATAGCTCGCATCGCCCTTGAGCGCCTGGCCCAGCGCCGCGAGCTTCTTGTCCACATCATCGCGGAAGGACGCAACGCGAGCGGCCTCCCGTGCGAGGTCGAGGCCGGAATCGACCATCGTCGCGGCGTGCAGAGCGTGGACCGCCTGATTGAGGTTGATGCCGATGCGGTTGAGCTCGCGCCAGGACTGCGCGATCGCCGCGCGATCGGGACGCGGTGGCGGTGCCTTGCCGAAGAGACGCCGGCGCAAAAGGGCAACGATCCATTCGGTGCGCTTGAGGCCACGCGCCTCCGCCGCCGCATCGAGCAAGGCCAGGTCGCTCGGGGTCAGGCGAACCTCGACCCGGCCCGTCGTGCGCTCGCGAGGCGCCGGCACCACGACATCGTCCGCGTTCGTGCGCAGCGCCTCGTCGACCAGCCCACGCAGCAGTGCCGAGCGGCCGCCGCGGGAGGCTGCCATCGCATCGAAGCGCGCCGCGAGATCATCGGGCAGGCGGAGGCCGAAAAAAGCCATGCGCCATCCTATTGTTAAACATCCCCGGCGACAAGCCTATCCGGCCCTCACCTTAATTGACCCCTTCCATAGTCTGCTCAAGCAGACTCGCAGCCTCTCTGGAAGAAGCGCCTCACCGGCTGCGCAAGCAAGCCCGAAATGATCGTTGAAAAGAAAATGGCGGCATCCCCGAAGGAGGGATGCCGCCATCATTCGATCTGAAAATTCAAGCTTACTGACGCGGAGTGAGTGGTGCTGTTGGCCGGGGCCAGCGCTACCCATCATTGTCCGGGTGCGGCGGGTTGGCCTCGTCGATCAAGCGCTGGATGGCCGCGATCGGCGTATCATCCTCGAGCCGGATCATCGCGCCGCAGGAACAGGCAGCGGCTTTCTGCAAGCGCATCTGCCGGTACGGAACACTCAGTTCGGCTCCACATTTCGGGCAATCCACCTGTGCGCAGATATCGTCCAGTTCGCCGGTCATCATGCCTCCTTGCGCGAAGCGACTCATCGCAGGTTGAGAAACAGCCTACTCCAGTCCAGCGCTCATTCGAACGACAGATCGCGCGAGGCGACCTCACCCTCATCGCCGTCATCGAACACCACCCGAACGCGCTCGGGCAATATGAGCCGGGCGGATCGGGCGCCGACCATCACCTTGACGGGGCTGGGCGCCACGATCGGACGCGCGTGCCCTGCCCGGCCCGTCGGCTTGGCTGGCGATGGTGCGGCGGGCACGGCTGCCGGCGCGGTGGGCGCAGGCGCGGAACCGGCATCGACCGCACCCTTGAGCGAGGCAATGAACCGGCTACCTTCGGCAAGCGTGACGCCACGCTCGCCCAGTCCTGCGACGAACCCGCGCACCTCGACCGGATGCTTGCGGGCGGCGCGGTGGAGATCGTAGAGGACGCGGATGGGGGCCTTGTCGATCGCCTCGCGCAGATAAGGCTCCATCTCGCCATAGGCTGCGTAGAGCGAGACGAACTGCTTGGACCGGCCGAGCGCCTTGGCGATCTCGGCCTGGGTCTTGCCCTGCGCCAGCATGCGCTCGACGCCAAGCGCGAGTTCACGCGACGAGAGGCTCGCGCGCTGATCATTCTCGACGATCTGATCGGCGAGGACGTCACCGCCCTCCCCCGCTTCGCTGACGATCGCCGGAATGGTCGTCTTGCCCGCCGCGAGCGATGCGCGGTAGCGCCGTTCGCCCATGCGGATGACATGTTTGCCGTCCTCATTCCTGGGGCGAACGATGATCGGCTGCAGCACGCCGCGCACCTCGATCGACGCTGCAAGCTCGGCGAGTTCCACTTCGTCGAAGTGCGTGCGCGGATTGCCGGGGTCGGGCATCACCCAGTCGAGCGGCAAGTCCTCGACGCGCCGTGCGCTCTCATGCGCGCCCACGAGCATTCCGAACTCTTCGGCGCGCTGATCGAATTTGCCCATCAGGCGCTCTCCTTCGCCCGCGCATCGACGCGCCGTTCTACTTCGGCGAGGATCGAGCGGATCTCGTCCGAGGCCGCCTTGGCGCCGCTGCCCGTTTCATGCCAGACCGCATGATGGTTCTCGGCCGAATGCTTGTAGGTCGGGCGCGCCTTCACGAAGGCCGGGAACATGAGCGCCGGGCCGACCGCCTGGGTGAGCTTGACCGCATTGTCCATGTCCCGCTTGTCGAAGGCATTGACCATCGAGGGCAGCAGCCCGAGGAAATTGACCTTGCGCCCGCCGCGCGCGCCCTCGGCCTTCTTGAGCGCGGTCAGCAGCATCTTGGCGCATTCCAGCGAATCCTCGGCGACCTGAACCGGCGCGATGACTTCGTCCGCGACCGCCATCGCGCTCAAGGTGAGCTCGTCCCATTTGGGTCCGGTGTCGATCACACAATAATCGAAGTGGTGAGGCAGCTCGCGGAAGCGGACGATAAAGTCATGCACGTCCTGCGCGGCCTTGACCATCTGGAGACGCGGATCGGCCGCGAACACGGTGATGCCGGCTGCGTCGTCCAGCGCCAGTTTTGCGTCGGGATCGAACAGGTCGGCGGAAAACCAGCCGGTCCGTTCCTTCGCGAGCCGGCGGGTCGAAGATCCCTGCGGATCGAGATCAATGAACGCGACCCGCCGCCCTGCCTGCTCGGCCAGATACCAGGCGAGATGGGTTGCAAAGAAGGTCTTGCCGACGCCGCCCTTGAGCAGGCTGATGACGATGGTCTTCACATCATGTTTCCCTGCCAGGCGCCGCGCTCAGAAATCGTCGCCACCGTTGCGAAGGTTGCGCTCATAATGGTCGCGCGCCGACCAGTCCCCGCCGCCGCTGCCGAACCGGGGGCCGACATCGCGGAACAGATAGACGGTGAAGGCGAAGCACGCGAAACCGAAGAGGATCGCGTGATCGGGATGCTGGGAAAAATATTCCGCCATGATCAGTCTCCTGTAGCAGCCGCGGGCCGGGGCTGCCGGCCGCGTTGGTCGCGAAGTTCCGCATCGGGGACATCAAGACCATAGGTTTGCTTCAGCGCGTTCATGACGAGCGCGCGGATGGTGATATTATCGTGGTCGAGCGCGAGCCTCGCGATCGCGGCGTGCATCTGCGGGGTGACCCGCAGCTGCAGAAAGGCCGAGCGCCGTTCCTCGCTCCCCTGCCCCTCCGTCACCATATGCTCTCTCTCCTCTCGCGCTGCCCGGATGATCCGCGCCCACCGTATTGAATTCAATACGGTCGCGATGAGGCGTCTCCCCGGCACGACCGGCGCAGCGCGCACCAAAGTCTGCTCGAGCAGACTTTGCCCGGCACCGCCTTCATGAGGAGGGCTGGCCCCGCCGCGCGGGGCCAGCATGGCTTAATACTCTTGCGCGAGAAGAATGGTCAGCACGCGCGTGGTGACATTCTCGTCGGTCGGATCGGGCGAGCCGAACTCCAGCGCGCGGTCATAATAGTCGATCTTCCAGTAGAGCACCGCGTCGCGGAAGGTGAACCGGCCGAAATCGCGCTCGCCATGCGGATCCACGTCGGGACCGAAGCTGTCATAGTCGCGGATGGTGCGCAGCAATTGCGCCCGGGCCTGAAAGTTGCGGAACAGGCTGACGTCGCCGATCAGGCTCTGAACGCCGATGGTCATGACCACGCGGTTATGGCCTGGCTGGGTGAGTGAGCGGCGCAGCGCGTCATTGAGCTGGGCGATGGTTGCAGTGCGATCGGGCTGCGAAGAGGTATGGCTCTGATGCTCGGGCATGCGATCTGTCCTGTGCGTTCGAAACCCCGCCGATCGGGGTCTTTCAACACGGGCCGGCGCGCCGGGGCACAGCAGGCTCGCGCACCCGTAGGGTCGCAACGGCAGTGGAGAAGCCCGGCCACGGGCTTGCGCGGGACAGCGCCTCGGCGAGACCCGGACATGGTGATGACACCCGAGCTTTGGGCGGCACACAGGAACAGGTGATTTCGCTGGACGGGCATCAGAATGCTGGACCGGACGGTGACGCGGACTATCATTGCCCGATGACCGCTGCTCTTCACATCCTCTGGCCTGTCGCGCTGCGCAGCATCGGCGCGATGCAGCGGCACAAAGTCCTGGTGCGCAGCCAATGCCGGCGGTGCGGGGCGCTGATGCGTGTCGACCTGGACGACATGGTCGCGCGCCATGGCAGCAGCGGTTCGCTCATCGACGTACAGGAGCGCTGCCGCATGGTCGCCTGTGACGGTGCGGCCTTCTATCTGGCCTCGCCCGGCTATGGCGGTCCATGGCGAACATTGCTGGGCGATCCCGGCCTCGCCGAGGGCCTCGCCAATGGCGTCGCGCCGGTCACGGCCGAGACGCTGCTTGGGCCGACCGCCCGCTAGAGCAATCGCCTTTCCAGCAAGGGATCGTTACCCGGCAGGGCCGAGACCCGGCACGGGGCTCGGGGCGTCAGCCTAGAGCCCGGTCCGGCGCAGCCGGTGCCCCGACCTCCCTCAATCCAGCGGACCGAACAATCTGGTCAGGATCAGATCGAGCGTCGCGACCTTCTCGAATTGTCCCTTGGCGATCACCCGGTGCATCGGTCTTTCGTTCTTCTTGCCCTGCGCCGTTCCCTTGGCATGGCGTGCGACCGGAAAGCCGCGAATATCGGGCAACGGCACATCGGGCGCATTGCCGAACCAGAGATAGGACAGGAGATCGAGGTCGGGTGACACCACGATCCAGATGATGCAGCCGCTCGGCTTCTCCATGAGTTTGAGGTTTGCGGTCACGCGCGGCGCCCGCCCGCCCAAGGTCACCGTCTTGAACTGGATATGCCGGGTAATCGCCTTGTAGCTCATCACCAGATCATAGCCGCCGGCATCGAACTCCGAGCGCAGCACCTCGACTCCGGTAATCCCGCGCTGCCATAGACGCCGCAGCGCCTCGCCTACAAAGACATGCTCGACAATGCGCTCGCGCAGGGTCGAGTGCAGATAATGGGCGCTGGTCTGGCTCGGCAGGTCTTCCAATGGCAACGGATCTCGAAAGGCGGCGGGGGCGGCAGCCCCCGCCTGATTGTCAGGCGAAGGGATCATATTCGTTGAGCACGGCGACGTCGCCATCGAAGTCGTCGGCGGTGATGACGGCGAACTGCGTTCCGATTGCGATGACCATCGTGGCGGCCATCAGGGTCTTCGAGAGAGTGAGTGCGCTTTTGCGGGCGGTCCCAAGATCGGTGAACATATCGAGGCTCCTTGTGGTGCCGGCGGGTTCATCCCCGCTCGACTGGCGCCCGAAGCGTCGCTCCCGTGGCCGCGATCACCTTTTGGCGGCACGGCAAAAGGCCGTAGCGTGAGCGTACGGACCCTTTACGGGTTGATCGAATAGGTCCGCGGGAGCGACCAAGGATTGCGCCTCAAAGAGCGGGGTGATCCCGTCGGCCGGCATGAGACGTCCCGCCACCGACCCCGTCGCCCAGGATGCACGCCGCGCCGGTTGCCCCTTTGTTCGTGATGGTCAGGACGGCTAGAGCGGGGCCGATGACCCTTTCCTACCGACACGCCCTCGCAGCCCTGTTGTTCGTTTGCTCCCTGTCGAGCGCGGCAGCGCTCCCCGCCGCGACCGGCAAAATCCGCTCTGTGACCGACGGCGACACCTTTCGCCTGATGAGTGGCGAGCGGATTCGGATCGCCGATATCGATGCGCCCGAGAGCCGCGCCGGCCAGGCCAAATGCGCTGCCGAGCTCGCGCGCGGCAAGGCGGCGACCCGCCAGGCGAAAGCCCTGCTCGATGGCAAGACGATCCGCTTCGAGCGGATCGGGCGCAGCTATAATCGCACTGTCGCGCGCGTCACGCTCGACGGGCGCGATCTGGCCGCAAGGCTGATCAGCATCGGCGCAGCACGGCCCTGGCTGCGCCGCCAGCCCAAGCCCGACTGGTGCCGCGCGCGATAGGCGTCACGGCGCCTATGCTCAGGTCCAGAAAGAGGAAGAAATGGACCCGCCGGAACGGGGGAACCGGCGGGTCCGTATCAGGGGCCGCATGAGCGGGGGGAAACAAGCGGCCTCGTCTTTTAGAACCGATCGACGCGCGAGCGGTTCCTCGCCTCAGCGCGGGGCCAGGCGCGCCAGCGTCGCTGCATCGGCCTCGCCGCCAAACCAGCGATCGAGCGCGGCCGTGAACAGCCCCCCGCCCCCGGCTTCGACGAACAGGGTGAGGGACGAGCGCAGCTTCAGCGCATCGATGCCACCGAACACCGCCTCGGCACTGGTGCCGGTGAGGTCCTGCAGCGCCGCCACGCAATCGCGCAGCCGGGCACCCAGCACCGGGTGCGCAAGATAGGCGCGCGCCTCGTCGAGTGATGCGATCGCGTAGCGCCGCGCCATCTCGCTCGACCCGAGACCGGCGATCTGCGGAAAGATGAACCACATCCAGTGACTGCGCTTGGCGCCGCGGCGGATCTCGCCAAGGGCCGTGTTATAGATCTGCGCCTGTGCGGCGACGAATCGGTCAAGGTCGAAAGAGGCGGTCATGATGATGCCGTCATAGCCTGCGCGCAGGCGCGCGCCGCCCGGCCGCAAAATTTTTTCTCAAAGATGAAATGCCCGCTCCCCCGCAACTTGGGCCCTCCTGTCAACAAGTCGGAACGGACCCGGTGCTTGACTCTCGATCGCAGCAGTATGAACAAAAAGAGAACATATCAAACCCCGAGTCTTTTGAATGCCATGCGTGAAGCCACCGTCCTTGATCAGCTGCGAGCGCATATTGCGCAGATCGAGGGCAAAGGCGTATGCCACGCAACCACGCCGTTCGGGATCGAGGCGATCGACTCGCGCCTGCCGGGCGGCGGTATTGCCGGCGGCGCGCTCCATGAGGTCGCGGGCAGCCCAGACCTTGCCGACGATGCAAGCGCGACGGTGTTCCTGGCCGGCATTCTCGCGCGGATGGAGGGGCCGGTGCTGTGGTGCCTGCGATGGCGCGACCTGTTTGCCCCCGCGCTCCACCTCGCGGGACTGCATCCTGACCGGGTGATCTATGTCGAGGCGGGCAGCGACACTAATGTGCTGCTCGCGATGGAGGAATGCCTGCGCCATGCCGGGATCGGCGGCGTCGTGGGCGAGATCGGCAAATACAGCACCACCGCCTCCAAGCGGCTGCAGCTCGCAGCCGAAGCGTCGGGCGTGCCGGCTTTCATCTTCCGGCGCGCGTCGAAAGTCGCGCAAGCGGCCGAGGGCACGGCGGCGATCACGCGCTGGCGGGTGACCGCGAGCCCGAGCGAGGATCTCGGCATCCCGAGCCTTGGCCGTCCGCGATGGCAGCTGGCGCTGGAGCGCGTACGCGGCGGTAATCCGCACGCATGGATTGTGGAGGGCTGCGATGCGACGGGTCGTATCGGTCTACCTGCCGCACTGGTCGACCGACCGGCTGCGGCGGGCGACAGCCAAATCGCCGCCTGAAGGGCGTTGCAGCACCACGCCCGATGGACCGCTCGTCACCGCAATTCCTGACCATGGCCGCCGGATCGTCGCGGCGGTGGATGCTGCCGCACGCGCGCTCGGCGTTATGCCCGGCATGACCGTCACCAAGGCGCGGATGCTTGCGCCCGAACTGGAGGTCATCGACGCGCTGCCCGACGCTGACATGGACGGCCTGCGGCGCCTCGCCCTGTGGGCCGGGCAGCGCTATTCGCCGATCGTGGCGCCCGACGCCCCGGACGGGCTGTGGATCGACATCACCGGCTGCGCCTCGCTCTTCGGCAGCGAAACCGCCCTGCTCAAGGATCTGCATCGCCGCATCGCGGCCTTCGGCGTCGCGGTGCATATCGCGGTCGCCGACACGGCGGGCTGCGCGCACGCGGTCGCACGGCATGTCCGCGACGGCAGGCCCGTCGTCATCGAACCGGGGCAACATCGCAGGGCGATGGAGCTGCTCCCGATCCCGGCGCTGCGGCTCGAAGCCGAAATCGTCGAGGGGCTGCGCAAGCTTGGCTTCGAGCGGGTCGAACAACTGCTCGGCGCACCCCGCGCGCCGCTCGCCAAGCGGTTTGGCCGCAGCCTGCATCGCCGTCTCGACCAGGCCATCGGACAGGTCGCCGAACCCATAGAGCCGATCTTTCCGGAACAGATGCCGCGTGCGCGGCGCGGTTTCATGGAGCCGATCGCGACGCCCGAGGCTTTCGCCCAGGTGATCGGCGATCTCGTCGCCGACATTGTCGAACAGCTTGTCCGCGCAGGACGCGGAGGCAGGCGTCTCGATTGCTATTTCCACCGTGTCGATGGCCATTGTCAGGTCATCCGCATCGGGACGGCGACGCCGAGCCGGGATGCGGGGCATCTCGCCAAATTGCTCTGCGCGAAGATCGAAACGGTTGAACCGGGTCTTGGCATCGAGGCGATGACGCTGCTGGTCTCGCTGATGGAGGCGGCCGCGCCGCGACAGGGCGAAAGCCTCGAACAGCTGGGCCGGCGCGGGCCCGATCTGGCTGCGCTGGTCGATACGCTCGCCAACCGCTTCGGCTCCAGAAACCTGCACCGGATGGCGCCTTGCCCGAGCGGCATGCCCGAACGCTCCGCGACCGGCGCGCCGGCGTTGGGTGAGGCGCGCGGCATGGGATGGGACGATGATCTGCCCCGCCCGGCGCGTATGCTGGCCAAACCAGAACCGATCGAGGTGATCGCGCTGTTGCCCGACGATGCACCGCGCATGTTCATCTGGCGCGGCAAGCGATACCGGGTGACGCAGGGCGACGGTCCGGAGCGGCTGCATGGCGAATGGTGGCGCGATGGCGGCATCGAGGGGCGACAGCCGCTCAGCGTGCGCGATTATTATCAGGTCGAGACGGTGAGTGGCGGCCGCTATTGGCTGTTCCGCGCCGGCGACGGCGAGAGCGCCGCGACCGGCCCGATGCGCTGGTTCATCCACGGCGCCTTCGCATGAGCGCGGGCAAACCGGGCTATGTCGAACTGCAGGTGACGACGCATTTCAGTTTCCTGCGCGGGGCATCGAGCCCCGAGGATCTGTTCGCGACGGCAGCGGCGATGGAGATGCCCGCGCTTGGCGTCGTCGACCGCCATTCGGTCGCCGGGATCGTGCGCGCATGGGACGCGGAGCGGCAGACCGGCGTCCGCGCGATCGTCGGCTGCCGGCTCGATCTCACCGATGGCACCGCCCTCCTCGTCTATCCCACCGACAAGGCGGCCTATGGACGCCTGTGCCGACTGCTCAGCATCGGCAAGACGCGCGCGGGCAAGGGGGCCTGCCATCTCGACTGGTCGGATGTGGCCGACTGGAACGAGGGACTGCTGGCGATGCTCGTCCCCGACCGGGCCGATGCCACGACGCAGGCCGCGCTGGCGCGCACGAAGCGGCTGTTTGGCGAGCGCACCTATATGGCGCTGTCGGTCCGGCGGCGGCCAAAGGACGCAATCCGGCTGCGCGACCTGTCGCGGATCGCCGCCGCCGCAGGCGTGCCGACGATCGCGACCAACGACGTCCTCTATCATGTGCCCGAACGCCGCCAGCTGCAGGATGTCGTCACCTGCATCCGCGAGAAATGCACGATCGACACGCTGGGCCGCACGCGCGAGCGGTTCGCCGACCGTTATCTCAAGACCGGCGCGGAGATGACGCGGCTGTTCCGGCGCTATCTCAAGGATAGCAGCCCGGTCGCGCGCAGCGTGGAATTCGCTAGGCGCTGCGCATTCAGTCTCGACGAGCTCAAATATCAATATCCCGACGAGATCCAGGTGCCCGGCCGCACCCCGCAGGAAGAACTGGAACGGCTGACCTGGGAGAAGGCGCCGATGCGCTATCCGCAAGGCGTCGACAACAAGGTGCGCCGGCAGCTCGAACATGAGCTCCAGCTCATCGGGCAACTCGATTACGCCCCCTATTTCCTGACCGTCCATGCGATCGTGGCCGAGGCCCGGCGGCGCGAGATCCTGTGCCAGGGGCGCGGGTCAGCGGCGAACAGCGCGGTCTGTTATGTCCTCGGCATCACCTCGATCGATCCGGTGCGCTCGGAATTGCTGTTCGAACGCTTCGTGTCGGCCGAGCGGCGCGAGCCGCCCGATATCGACGTCGATTTCGAACATGAGCGGCGCGAGGAGGTGATCCAGTGGATCTACGAGACCTATGGCCGAACGCGATCGGCGCTCACCGCCGTCGTGACCCGCTTCCGGGCGCGCGGCGCGGTGCGCGAAGTCGGCAAGGCGCTCGGCCTGTCGGAGGATGTGACGGCGGGTCTGGCCGGGGCGATCTGGGGCTATAGCCGCGAGGGGGTGGAGGAGAAGCACGCGCAGGAGCTCAACCTCGATTTGAGCGACACCCGCCTCGCGCTGACGCTCGACCTCGCCCGCCAACTGATCGACACCCCGCGTCATCTGTCCCAGCATCCCGGTGGCTTCGTGCTGACCCGTGACCGGCTCGACGAACTGGTGCCGATCGAACCGGCGGCGATGGACGATCGCCAGGTGATAGAATGGGATAAAGACGATATCGATCTTCTCGGCTTCATGAAGGTCGATGTGCTTGCGCTCGGCATGTTGAGCTGCATGCGCCGCGCGTTCGAGTTTCTCGAGAACGACAAGGGGCTGCGGCACGACCTCGCGACCATCCCGGCCGAGGATCCCGCGACCTATGCGATGATCCGCAGGGCCGACACATTGGGCGTCTTCCAGATCGAGTCCCGCGCGCAGATGGCCTCGATCCCGCTGATGGCGCCCAAAACCTTCTACGATCTCGTCATCCAGGTCGCGATCGTGCGGCCCGGCCCGATCCAGGGCGACATGGTCCATCCCTATCGCCGCCGTCGCAACGGCGAGGAGGAGGTGACCTATCCGACCGAGGAATTGCGCCGCGTGCTGGAAAAGACGCTCGGCGTGCCGCTCTTTCAGGAACAGGCCATGCGCGTGGCGATCGAATGCGCGGGCTTTACGGCCAGCGAGGCGGACCTGCTGCGCCGTGCGATGGCGACGTTCAAATTGACAGGCGGCGTCAGCCATTTCCGCGACAAGCTCATCAGCGGCATGGTCAGCCGGGGCTATGATCAGGAGTTCGCCGAGAAAACTTTTAAGCAAATTGAAGGCTTCGGCTCCTATGGCTTTCCCGAAAGCCATGCCGCCAGCTTCGCGCTGATCGCCTATGCCTCGTCCTGGATGAAATGCCATCATCCCGACGCCTTCTGCGCGAGCCTCCTCAATGCGCAGCCGATGGGTTTCTATGCCCCGGCGCAGATCGTGCGCGACGCGCGCGAGCATGGCGTCGAGATCCGCCCGATCGACGTCAATGCCAGTCGCTGGGATTGCACGCTTGAAGAGGGCCGCGGTCGCTACAAGGCGGTGCGGCTCGGCCTGCGCATGGCGCGCGATCTGGCCAATGCGGATGCAGCGGCGATCATCACCGCGCGGGGCGGCAGGCCCTATACCAGCATCGAGGAAATCCAGCACCGTGCCGGTGTCGGGCGCGGCGCGCTGGACCGGATTGGCGATGCCGACGGGTTCGGATCGCTCGGCGCCGACCGGCGATCGGGCCTCTGGGCGGTGAAGGGCCTCGGGAACGCGGCGCTGCCGCTGTTCGCAGCAGCGGACGAGCGGGCCGGCAAGCTGCGCGAGGAAGCGATTGAGCCCAGCGTCATCCTGGCCGAGATGGGTGAAGGCGCGGAGGTGGTCGAGGATTATCGCGCCTCAGGTCTGTCGCTGCGCGCGCATCCGGTTGCGTTCCTGCGCGACGAGCTCAAGGCGCGCCGGATGATCACCTGCGAGCAGTTGCGCACCACGCGCGACGGGCGCTGGATCGAACTGGCCGGGCTGGTGCTGGTCCGCCAGAAGCCCGGCAGCGCCAAGGGCGTGATGTTCATCACGCTCGAGGATGAGACGGATGTCGCCAATCTCGTCGTATGGACCAATGTCTTCGAGAAGAACCGCCGCACTGTCCTGGGCGCGTCGATGATGGGGGTGCGCGGTCAGGTCCAGCGCGAAGGCGAGGTGATCCATGTCATTGCGCAGCGGCTCGATGATCTGTCGGGCATGCTGGCGAGCGTCGGACGCCGCACCGACGTCGCCGATATCTACCGGGTGAGCCGTGCGGATATCGTCAGGAACCCGATGGCACCCGACCCGCGCGACCGCGAGCAGCGGCCGCTCGGTCGAGACCCTCGCGACATCTATATCCCCGATCTGCGGTTAGGATCGGGTATCATCCCGGGCCAGCCAACCGAGGGCATCAAGATCAAGCCGCGAGACTTCCGCTGATGGCCGGTAGCCGAACGTCCGGCAAAAAAGCCGGGTTTCGAGGATAATTGCCGCTCACGCGGCGTCGGTTGCCGACCAGCTCAAGCCGTTCCCACCAGTCACTTTGAACGACCGCTCGGGCCGAAAGCGGCCCTAGGCAACCGCAGCCTTCCGCATCGTGGTTGATCGCCTTCGGTATAAAGAGTGAAGTCCGCCACACTCGGACCTCCGATGTCCCTCGGCTGCAGGAGGTTTGGTCACTCACCCCGCGGCTGTCGCTGACCGGCCGCTACGAGCATCTCGCCGCTGGGCCGGCGTCGGCCAAGGCAGGCTATGCGAGTTCGGACTTCGTCGCCGGCTAGCTCAGCTTCAGCTTCTGACGCAGCCCGGTGATCCGCCACCAGCCTAGCCCGCCATAGAGGAGCGCAAGGCCGAGGAGCGTGAGCACCCCCGGCGCCACGTCGGCGAGGCTGGCGTGCATCTGGTTGAGCGGCACGAATACTTGCACGCCGCTGGTCGAGGGGATCAGCTTCGCCACCGCGCGGACGAAGCCCGGCATCTGGTCGAGCGGCCAGGCAGTGCCCGAGAGGAAGAAGAAGGGCGCGGAGGTGGGCGCGAGGATCATCATCGCCCGCTCAGACCGGTCGAAATAGCTGCCCAGCCACAGCCCCAGCCCGGCGACCGAGGCCGCCAACAACGGCGCGGCGAGCAGCATGCCCGCGACATTCTCGTCGTGCGGGATGCCCTGCACCCAGAAGATGAAGCCGAACAGGAACAGGCAGGTCAGCAGCCCAACCGATGTGAACGCTGCCCACGTGCCGAGATATTCGCCATGCCCCATCCGCCAGCGCCCATCGCGCCGCCGCCCGCCGACGAAGGTAGCGACGCCGAACAGCAGGGTCTGCTGGATGATGACGATGGTCACGGCGGGGAAGACATAGCCCTTGTAGCCCGCGGTCGGGTTGAACATCGGCTCGCGGACGATGGTGACCGGCGGCCCGGTGCGCACGGCCTGGCCCAGCACGTCCAGCTTCTCGACGGCGAGATCGCGCAGCACCTCGGTCACCGCCTCGCCGATCGTGCTGGCGCGCAGGAGGTACGAGGCATTGACCCATACCGCGATCCCGGCCCCCGGCGCGCCGGTACGCAGCTGGCGTTGCAGTCCGCGGGCGATCAGCACCACGCCGTCCACCTTGCCCGCGCGGAGCTGCGCCTGAGCCTCGGCTACGCTCGGTGCATGTTCGGCCACGATCACGGCGTGCGTGGCTTCGAGGTTGCGGACCAGCTCGCGGCTGAGCGCGCTGCCGTCCTCGTCGACCAGCACCACCGGCAGTTGCTGAGCGACTTCCTGGCTGTAGGGCGCCGGATAGTAGAAGGCATAGAGCACCACCGCGAGCAGCATCGTGCTGAGCAGGGTGCGGGAGGTCAGCACCGTCGCCCAGGTGGCGCGGAAGGCGGCGGCGAAACTCATCGCGCCTGCCGCCGGATCAGCAGCCAGGCGAGCGCGCCCGGCACCAGCACATAGGCGAGCAGTGCCAGAATCGACGGGAAGATGGTGGCGACATCCTGTCCGCCCAGCTGCCCGGTCTGGAGCGCGAGGTAATGGGTGAGGGGCAGCACCTCACTCCAGAAGCGCGCGAAGCCGCTGCCGCCGTTGAGCGGCAGGGTGGCGCCCGCATAGGCTAACGCCGAACCCGCATAGACCGCGCAGACCGACAGCGCCGTGGCGGTTTCGCGCGTGGCCGCGACGAGCAGCGCGGAAATCGCGGCGGTGCCGAGATAGAAGAGCGTCTGCCCCGCGACGATCGCCGCTACGCTGCCCTCCACCCGCCAGCCGCGCCCCAGCGTCACGAACAGCAGCCAGGCGATGCCCCACAGGAGTGCGGCTCCGACATACGGCAGCAGCTTGCCGAACAGTGCGGGCACGATCGTGCCGCTGCGCGCCGCCCAGCCGCCGAGCGACCGCCCCTCCAGTTCCCGGCCCAGCGCCATCGCGGAGGTGACCGCCGCGACCAGATGCAGCACCGCCGGATAGATCAGCGTGCTGAGGAACCACTCGAAGCTCGACGCGGCGTTGTTGAGCGGCACCGCCTCGACGGCGAAGCGCCGCGTCGGATCCGGGGGCAGGGCGTGGCCGGAAAGCTGGTCCACCACCAGCGACGCGGCGGCGGCCTGCACCGCGCTCTCCGCACCGCTCGCCGCCTGCGAGCCGGAAGATAGGAAGCTGGCATTGTAGAGGATGCGGATTACCGGCGTGCGGTGGCGGGCAAGCCCCGCGCCGAGATCCTTGGGCAGGTGGACGAAGCCATTGGCATGGCCGCGCCGCACTTCCTCCACTGCCTCCGCCTCGGTGGCGCGCATCGCGACGATATGGACCAGCGGCGCCGCGTCGATCGCGCGCAGGATATCGCGGCTCGCCGAGCTGCGATCGTCGTCAATCACCACGATCGGCAGCCGCCGCATCGATCCCTGCCAGAACATCGCACCGATCAGAAACAGCAGAAGCGCGGGGATCAGCGTCAGCCCGGCCAGGTCCCAGCGGTCCCGCGCCAGATGGCGCAGCTCCGCCCCCAAGGCGTGGCCGAAGGCGCTCATTGCGGCCAGTCGAACAGCACGCTCATGCCGGGGCGCAGGCCGGGGATCGCCGTGACCGGGCGCAGCTTCACCTCGAAGGCGCGGACGTCATAGCCCGAAGCCTGCCGCGTTGCGCGCCACGTCGCGAAGTCGCCGCGCGGGGCGATATGATAGACCGCGAAATCGCCGTCGCGGCCGAGCGCGGGGATGTGGCCGTGCAGCCGCTTGCCCATCGCGATCCACTTGAAGCGATCCTCGCGCACGGTGAGCGCTACCCAGCTATGGTCGATGTCGAGCACCTGATAGGCGGGGATCACCGGGCTGACGACTTCGCCGGGCTGCACAAGCTTGCGCGAAACCTCGCCGTTGATCGGCGAGACCAGCTGGGTCTCGCTGCCGAGCGCGGTGGCGGTCTGCAGCGCCGCCTCGGCGATGCGGACCTGGGCGTTGGCCGCCTGCTTGTTCTGCGGGCGTGCGCCGGCGAGCGCTTTGAGATACTGTTGCCGCGCGGCCTCGGCCTGCTTGGCGCTGGCGTCGCGCGCTGCCGCCGCCTCGTCGCGCCGCTGCGCCGCGACCACGCCCTGCGCATAAAGGTTCGCGGTGCGCCGGCTGGTCACCGCGGCGAGGTCGGCTGCCGCCTGCGCCGCCTGCCAAGTGGAGCGCAACGAGGCGATGTCCTCCTGCCGCACGCCCTCATTGGTTTCCGAGGCGATCGCGCGGGCGGCGTCCACCGCGCCCTGCGCTTGCGCCTTGCCGCCGGCGATCTCCGGGCTCGACAGCGTCGCGAGCAGCGTGCCGGCGCGGACGCGCTGGCCTTCCTCGGCCACCAGAGTCTCGACGCGGGCGAGCGCCTTGGTGGCGACATTGACCTCGTCGGCATCGACCATGCCCTGCAGCTGCTCGGGTGCGGGCCGGTTGGCGAGCCACAGCCCGCCGACGATCAGCACCAGCACCGCGATGCCGAGCACGATCGCGAGGATGGGCGGCTTGCGGCGCGGCGGAGCCGCGGTCTCGTCGGTCATTGCTGGTCCTCCACGTGCCGGTCGGCACGCGCCATGAAGTCGCTATAGTCGTCGACGCGGTGGCTGGCGGCGAGCAGCGCCATCAACCCCAGGTCATATTCATAGGCGGCGGCGAGCCGCTGGGTGCGGACTGTCGACAGCGCCGCCTCGGCATCGATCAGCGCCGATGAGGCGACCTCGCCTTCGCGGAAGGAAAGCTGCTGCACGCGCAGATTTTCCTGCGCGGCGGCGAGGTTGGCATCGAGCAGCAGGAAGGAGCGGCGCGCCGCTTCGGCGATGTTCCAGGCGCGAACGATCTCACCGGCGACGTCGCGGCGCGCTTGCGCGGCGGCATCGGCGGCGGCGGCCTGGTTCTCGCGGGCGGCCGAGAGCGCCTTCTGGCGATCGAAGTTGGAGAGCAGGGTCATGCGCAGCGAGACGCCGGCGATCCAGTCGGGCTCGGTCGGCAGCGCGTTGTTGCGATTGGCGTTGTAGCTGCCGAAGGCGAAGGCCTGGGGGCGATAACGCGATTTGGCGAGATCCACCCCGGCCTGCGCTGCGCTCTTGGCGGCATCCGCACCCTGCGCGCGCGGCGACTGGTCGATGGCGTCGAGGAAGCGCTGGAGCGGCGGCAGCGGCTCCGAATGGACGAACAGCGGAGTGGAGGCGGTGACGCCCAGCGGCTGATCGAGCAGCCGCGCCAGCGTATCGGTGGCGATCGCCTCCTCGCTGCGGGCATGCTCGAAGGCGCGCTGGGCGGTGTTGCGCGCGACCTCCACCTCCAGCACCCGGGCATGGGCGAGCACGCCTTCCGCTTCCAGCTTGCGCGCGTCCGAGAGGTGCCGGTCGAAGGCTTCGAGCTGTTCGCGGGTTGATACGGTCAGCTGACTCGCGACCTTCTGGCCGAAATAGGCGCGCACCAGATTGACGCGGGAGAGATCCTGCCCGCCCGCCTGCTTGGCCCGGGCGATGCCTACCGCTGCGTCCGCGCCCTTCTGGACGGCGGGAATCGCGCCGCCGGTATAGAGCGGCATCGCCGCGGTGATCGCCGGACGGAACACGGTGTCGCGCGTCTGGAACTCCAGCGTGTTGGGAATCGCGCCAAACAGCCGGGGCAGGGCCGCGCCGATCCGCTGGGTCACCTGCGCCACAATCTGCGCGCTCGCGCCGGAGAATTGCCCGCCAAACTGGTCTAGAAAGCCGTTGGTGGCGCTCAGCGCATCGGCCTTGGGCTCGGACAGGTCGACCGAGAGCGTCTTCTGATATTCGATCACGCTCGCCGAGGCGGTGACCACCGGGCGGCGCAGCGTTCGGGTGGCGGCGGCGATTTCCTCGCTGGCGCGGACGGCATGGTCGTCGCCGCTGAGCCCCGGTGAGGCTTTGTCGAGCCTGGCGAGCGCTGCCTGAAAACTGAGCGGGGGCGGCGGCGCCTCCTGCGCTACTGCGGTGCCGGTAGAGGCGAGCAGTAGGGCGAGCGCGGCAGGCCCGCTGCAGCAACGGTGCGCGACGTGTAGATCCTGCCGCTTCGTGCTGCGCACCCTGCTCCGCCCCTGTTTTGCCTGCCACGCCGCCGAGGGTCGCTCCCGCGACGGCGTGATCTTCGATTACGCATATTTGCAATGAAACACGCGCGCAATTGAATTCCTTGGATGCCCCGCCCCCGTGCGGTCGCGAAACAGCAACGGCGCCATTTCGTACAGGTTTGGCCCCTAGGTCAGGAACTCATGGCCGATGCCGGTCGAGACATAAAAGCGCTGGAAAATGCCCGCCGCCTTGATCGCCTCGGCATTGGCGCGGGGAGTCATCATCTATGATCCTTGGTATAACGGCCAAGCTTCTGACATAACCAGAGGCCGGTCGGGCGAACGTTGAATGTCGGCTTCTGACGAGAGGCGCCGTTCGACATACCGCAGGCGAACGGCAGCAAAGTCCCAGACCACGTCATAGGCTGAATGCCCGCTGTCTGGCGCGATTAAGCATCGGCCTAATGGCGAGAATTCCTATTCACCTGAGCTCGAAGCCTGCCGAAGTTGGATAGAGCGCCAGGCCGAAGCTATCGATGTGCCGATCCTCACATGAAAAAGGCCCGGTGGCAGATGCCACCGGGCCGATCCGGCTTCAGAAGGGAATCTCTTCGTCATCCGGCATGTCGTTGCCCGAGCGATCCGCCGGCTTGGCGCGGGTTAGGAAGGTCACCTCGTCGGCGATGATCTCGGTGCCGTAGCGCTTGATGTCGTCCTGATCGGTCCAGCTGGTGTAATGGATGCGGCCGCGGACCATCACCTTCATGCCCTTGTCGACATATTCCTCAACGGTCTTGCCGACGCCGTTGAAGCAGGTGATCCGGTGCCATTCGGTGTCTTCGACGCGGTAGCCGTCGCGATCCTTGATGACCTTGCCGTCGCTGTCGCGCTTGGGCCGCGAAGTCGCGAGGCTGAAATGGGTGATCCTGATGCCGCCCTGCGTGGTGCGGGCTTCGGGGGTGGCGCCGACGTTGCCGGCGAGGATGACGATGTTCTGCATGTCGAGGTTTCCTTTTCTGTCGGCCGAGGGATGATCCCTTCGACTGATCCCCGAAAAAGGCGGCCAGGACAGCGCCTCCACCGGAGCGCGACAGCGCGCAGGGAAACCCCGAAACGAGGGGTGGTGCGGGCAGCCGTGGCACACGGCAACTCGGCCCGAAGGTTCGCGGGTTGGAGACGCTGGACGGCCGACTTAGGGGGCAGGTGAATAAGAAGGGGTTATTCCTCACTGCCGGCACGATCTGACGGAAACCATGCCGGACGTCGTCTATCCCCGCCCCGTCAGCCCACGATCCCCACAATCTCCACCGGGGGTGGTACAGCTCTCTCCATCTGCCCCACACTTCGGCCCCAAGCGTCAGCAACACGGCAGATAGAGCGCTGCGGAATTCCCAGAGATGGCATGATGGCCTTCACTGCTGCCTGGCGTTGGTGTTGGCCTTGCGGATCGACAAGCGCGAAGGACAACGGTCAACTGCCAAAGCCCCGCCTGCGGCACATCAGGACAGAGCGGCCGAGGTCACCTCATCGCAGAGGAGGTGACCTTCCGGGCCGCACTCACCAGCCCGGATGCGGCGCGTCTGCCCCGCCGCATGCGAAGCCATTACGCTGTCGCGCGCTCGGTGGCATTGCCATCGGCCACGGCGAATGGGTCGACAACGGTATGGATCGGTTGCGCGCGGCCCATCCAGGGCTTGGGCTGGATGCACCGAACCCAGTCGACAAAGCTCGGAATGAAACCGAGGTCTTCCATGACGTGCTGCTCGCCGATCAACCGAACCGGCACCTGGCGTCCAGTCGAAATGGTGATGGTGGCGCCGAAAAAGCGCTCGAGCATGAAAATGCCTTCGGCATGGTGCCGCAGCGCACGATGCCGATAATCGGCGGTGATGGATTTCGATTCATCGAACCACTGATGCAGCGGCAGATAATCCTCGGCCACGCCGCCCCATTTACGAACCGACGACAGCGCGTGGTGATAGCAATGTCCCATCACACCCTCCTCACCATTCATGCTCGAAGGATTCGACCGCGGTGTAGCGGTCGTTGTGATCGAGCGTGATTGTCCGGGCGGACACGGCGAAGCGGAATTCGCCATAGGCGCCGTCATTATTCTCCCAGCCCGGATGGCTTTGGGTGAGGAGTTGATACGCAAGGTCTTCGATAGCGTCGGCGACTGACATGATCGCCGTCTCAGTTCCGGAGCCATCCGGCTGCGCCTTGAGCAGGGTAATCTGCACCTGGGGCAGATCCGCCGGTTCGTCGCCGGCGACGGCATCAACGCTTTCGATCTGACCGGAATCGCCACCGCCGTCGAAAGCCACCGTGACCAAGGTGATACCGACAGTTTGGAACGCATCGAACAGCGCAGCCTTGTTCAATGGCATGAGCGAGGCGGTCTTCGCCTCGTAAGCGGCGTGGCGTGCCATGACGGCGCCCCAGTCGATATTGACCGGCGTCAGCGGTGCTGCATGATCCATTTCATGTCTCCAGTAGGGATGGTTTCAAGCCGAGCCGGCGATCCCGCGCGGCCCGCTCACGCCGTCGCAACCTCCCCTCTGGCTGGCGGGCGTTCTTTCCCGATGAGGCTAAAAAAAGGGGGAAGGCACCCACGTCAGGGTGCTCCCCTGGCCGTCAGCTTGATCGCTGACGGCCCTCGGCTTTGAGGGATGCCGGAGGGGCGCCGAGCGGCCCGCGCCGGTCAACGACACGGATGTTGCGGGCTTTCGCCTCGATCACGAGCCGTTCGGTCACACCATTGCCTTGGAATGCGATGACGAACCGGGGTTTGAGCGAGAGCATCTGCTCGTTGCGGCGGAAGCCAGCGCGATCCCCCAGCTTGCGATCGAGACCGAACCGCACTTGCTGGATGCCCTTCTGTTCGGCCCAGGAGGCTGCAAGCCGCTCGATGCCCTTCATGTCGCCACCATGGACGAGGTACATGTCGCCGACATGGGCGCGGACCTTGTTGAGCGTCGCCAGCAGATTGTCAGCGAAAGTCTTGAGGTCAGCATCATTGGCAAAGGTCAGGCGGCCACCTGCGAACACAACCGGCGTGCCGCGGGCAGTATTGGCCTCGAGGCGACGTTCGCGACGTGCCCGCAGGAAGGCGTTGCCGTCGACGATCGCGGCCGTGACGCCCAGCGAAATGCGGTTGCCGGAAGAGGGAACCCAGGACCGCCCCGTCTCGCGCATATAGTGAGCGGCAGCGACATCGCGCATGACCTCGAAGGCGCCTGCGGATTCCTCGACCTTCTTGGCGAGGTCGATCTTCTCCTCCAGGTCGTTGGTGCTGATCTCCGAGCCGTCCTGTTCGGCGAGGAGGAGCCGAATGTCGTCGGTCAGCCGGTCGACCAGCCCATGCTTCTTGGCGGCGGCGCGGTGGAAGAGATTGACCAGGCTCCAGCCGAGATCTTCGATGTCGCGTTCGATCGACGTGTTCGTCATCGTCGTGAAGAGGTCGCTCCAGATGGCGGTGACGGTTTGCTCGAGGGCCTCGATCGGCGGTGGCGCCATGCCCGACAGTTCTTCGGCGGCAGGTTCGAGATGGCCCAGTTCCAGTGCCGCCAAGGCGGCTGCTAGCGAGGTGGACATGTTGGCTTGCCTTTCGGTTCTGAACCGGCGGCCTCTCCGCCGGATGCGCACCTCCTGGGCGGTCGATCGAGAGGGTCAGGCACCGAGGCGCAGCCGAGGGAAACCCTTTCGTGGCGGGGTGGAGCGGGCAGCCGCGGCACGCGGCAACACGGCCCGCAGCGAAAGGGTTGCCAGGCCCTCGCGACCGCCCATGTGCCGCATCCTCTGGCGGCGAGGCTGTCGGTTCAGACGGTGAGCCCAAAATCCCCCTCGCAGGCGCTGATCGCGAGATCTGGGGCTTCGGATCGCGCTGTCACCCGTTTGCACTCGGCGGTGTCATAACCCCCAATCCGGCATGGCACCGGCATCGTCATCTGGTGCCCGCACCATGACAGGCAGCGTCCGCACAAGCGGATCTTCGAGGTCAGAGCAAATGGTTCAAGATCGGCTCACTGCGCCGCTCGTCCAACGGGAGTGGTCAGGCGCGCTATGGCGCAAGGCGCGTCGACCTCCTCGCACCGATACTGGACGATTTAAGGGCGAGACCAACGCGGGGTGAGATGGCGTCATCATGGTCGAGAACGCTGCAAGTTCGTGCCCGTGCTTGCGCCCACTGTCGTCACGATCGCTGACCTGATCGAGATGGTCCGACGCGGGCCATCGTTCGCGCAACCGTCGTTGGTGTCAGCGATCGGAGACCACAGGCGGCTCTTCCTCATAGGTGTCGCATGGCGCGCCGACCGCTTCGAGCCACTCGACCCCGTCGGTGCTAGTGTCGAGGTCACGGATCCGCGCGAACAATGCCTCCTTGAGCATCGCTGGCGTGAAATCCTCGCCGCGCTCGTGGTCCGAAACGATACTGAAGGCGATCGTGACAAGGTGGTTATAGCGTGGCATCCGGTCCTCCTTGGCTGAAACGCGACCTGGCTGATGCGCGCTCGGGATCATCAGGCAGGCGTGTTGTGGTGCGCAGCGCTGCAGCTGCGTGCTGGAAATCGTAGAGCCAGTCGCCCATCGGCGTCCGCTTCTCGACAGGAAGGGCGGCTTGCGCCGCCTGAAAATCCAAAAGCGCGTCTGGCGCGATGTCCATGATCTGGTCGATCTCGGACGGTGGCAGCAGCCCCCGCTCGCGGATAAACTCGGTGATGCTGCCGGGACGGGGGATCGCACCGCGACAGCCGAGCACCGGCTTGCGCCACAAACCCTGCACATTGCGCAAACGTGGCCGCGCGCGTGCCTCCATCAACACGATGACGCGCAGCTCATCGATCGACAGGTCCATGACTTCGTCCGGCTTCATCGCGCCGCAGAAGAAGCAGCTCGACTTGGGGGGAACGGGCAGATCCGCGGCTGCAATCCGCGCCGCGCACCGCGCGCGATCCCATCCCCATTCGCGCAACGGATAACGGTAGTGGTAGCGCGGATCCTCGCAGACGAGCGCATGGCGGTAACGCTGCGTATCGCGCGCTGAAGCATCGTAGCCGATCAGCTTGGTGACCCGCCCTCCTTCGTCCCAGCAACGGCGCGCCGGCTCCCAGCCCGCCGTCCACGCTTCCTGGGGGGCCACCTTCCATTTCTGCGAGCAGGACCCCCCACCGAACACGACCGAAGGGAGCGTCGCATTCGAGAGCATATTTTCGGCGATGGTCGCATAAGGCGGCCAGTGCTTGAAATTGCGCGGTTGATACCGAACGATTTCGGAGGCGATGCCGCGTTCTTCCATCCAGGTGCGGAAGAGTGGGATGAAGGCATAGGTCTGGTTCTTCTCGGAACCTGGATCAGCGAACAGCACCATGTCGATGGGCTCTCCCCGTTCCGCCAGTTCGATGATCATCGCGGTTGAATCGACGCCGGCGCCCCATGCAGCGATGACAGGGGGCCGCGTCATGGGAAGCGCACACCGTCATCGGTGAAGCTGTAGTCATTGGCGATGATCGCCGCATCGACCTGCTCGTCGGCCGTCTGATACGCATATTCGGCTTCGAGCTGGCGATAGAGCCACCGTGCGAGGTCGCGCAGCGCCTCCACCACCACCTCTTCGGCACCGTCGGTCATCGCGCTTTCGACAGGACCGGACCGCTCGACGTCGATCGTCATGCTATATTCGTGATAATAGCGGCCGCGATGGGTGATGCCGGCCCCGAGCTGGTAGAAGTTCAACCGCTGGATCGCCGCCAACGTATCCGCAATCCGGTGGAGTTCGCCATCGCGCGGCGCATGGGCGCGGATCGCCTTCACCGAAGACCGGGCATAGCGGTAGCGCCCTTCGAAACACGCTCCGTCGCCCTGGCTCGAGAAGCCTGAGAACCAGATGCGCGGTGCTTGCCGGGTCCCTCCCCCGTACAGGCGGACGGCATGGCTGCTCAGTTCGACGCCGATGAGTTCGCAAATGCGCGCGAAGTCGTCGAACACAAATTCATGCCAGTCATCGCAGGGTGCGTCCTGCCGATACCAGCGGCGCGCCGCATCCTTAGCGGTCGCCGACAGCTCCTGGAGCCGATAGACGTTGGTGGTGACAAGCTCAGGCATTGCCGTCGCCTCCTGCCAGGACGCCGGCCAGCCACTCCGACGTCGACGTCCAGCTGAGGGAACTGCGGTCGGACAGGTCGACCACATGCGCGCCCCCGCCGAAGCCATCGAGCAACGGACGCGAAGCGGTCAGGCCATATTCGAAGCCCCACCGCCCCTCCAGGAAGAGCCTCTCGGCGCAAAGCAGCACGAAGCTGATGACCAGCTCGACATCGCCTCCGCCATCGTCGTGGATCCAAAGCTCGGTGCCTTCATCGGCGGGCGGTTCGAGCCTGAAGCCATCGGGAAAGGTGAGGCCATCCTCGTTTGGGAGCGTATCAGCGTACAAGGCGAGCGCCTGCTCGACATTGGCGCGGTTCCCGACATCGAGCGTGCAGGAACAATGCGTGTAATAGTCAGCCACAATAGCCTCCTTGATTTGCGCGCCGGACGAACTGGCGCATGGATGAAACCGGTGGTTAGGCCGCGACCGGCAAGGGCGTGCGAGCGGGGCGCAGCGCCGAAAGGCGGCGAGCGAAGGCGCCGGGATCGAGCAGAAGCGCCGCCTTGCCGTGACAGGGATGCCCCGCAATCACGCCGCGCGCGCAGCGGAACCAGGTTACCTCGCTATCGGGCAAAAAGCCGCGCGGGACGACGCGGACGGTGAAGTCGGCATGGCGCAGCTCGGTCATGCCATCCTCATGATCGCCACCAGCCGTGACGACGATCTTGCACTCCTCTGGAGCGAGACCGAGCGCCTCGGTGACGCGCGCAAGCGCCTGACGCGCCTGCGCATGAAAGGTCCGCTTGGCGATACGGTCCCCGCCGACCCGATGGCCGGCAATGGCGAGCAGAGCCGGATGCGCGAGGATCGCTGCGCGATCGGCCGCGCATCGTGCGGCAAGAGCGGCGACATCCGGTGCGGCGCGCGCAGCGCTGCCGGCCAGCGCCCGGATAAGAAGCAGGATCGCTGCGTCCTGTTCGATGGACTTACCGGCGCGCCGACAGTCGTCGATCGCACTGAGCAACCCATGAAGCGCAGCGCCTATGGTTGCATCCGGGTCGGGAATGAGCGCCTGATTATGGCGATAGAGCGTATCGTAGAACATCGGTCAGCCTCCAGCTTGGCGCAATGATGCGCACCCCGCCGAAGGCCCCCTCTCCTCTCGCTCCAGCCAAGATCAGGTCGGGCCAGCACGTTCGCCGAACGCGCCTGCCGGCAACGACCAAGGGTCGAGCGTGATCCGCAGCCGCCAGACGGAATCATCCGCCTGCGACCGATCATCCTCATGGGTCAGAGCTGCGGGATAGGGGCACCCGCGGTCGGCCAACTCGGTCACGCTAAACGAGCGATGGATCGTCCTGCCGCTCGCCGCTTCGCGGCGGGCGATGCCCTCAAACGCGTCTGGAAAGATCAGGCGCAGGGTCGCCCATTGATCCGCCGTCCCGAAAATGCAGCATCGACATGAGAGGCGGCCCCAACCTAGACGATATGCCGGATGCGGCCTGATCCGCGCCGACGCGATGATGTCCCACACCTGTTGCTCGGTCCAAAGCAGCACCGGCCGCCAATGATCGACATGGCGCCGGCCGCTCATGGTCCGATGGGGTTCGAGAACCGCATAGCGAGCACGGCCGGGGCTTTCCTCCGCGCGCTCCCCGGTGAGAACGAGGGTCTTGCCCTCGAAAAAGCGGCCTTGATTGCGGATGGCCGCCGCAAGCACATCGATCTTGAGCGCCGGGCTGCACCAGCGCACCCGAAGATCGGCCGAGACCTGGGGGAACAGGCCCCGAGTGCCCGATGGCCCGGCCCCGCCCGCAACGCGCGAACCATCGGGGGTGTCGAACATGATCGGCGCGGTCGACGCATTTTCCCGGTCTAGTTCCCGCGCGAAACCGCCGACCCGGCAGGACCGGTATAGGACGATCCCAAGATGGCGGGCGAGCGCGTCGACATAAGCCGGTGTGCAGGGCCAATCCATGAAGCTCGGCCCCTGACCGTCCACATCATGGTGATGCAATTCGATCCGTGCTGGAGGAACGCCGTGCGCCAACAGGACGAGAAGGCTGGCGAGGCTGTCCTTGCCGCCGCTGAAGGCCACGACGAAGCGGCGGTAGGCGGCGAGGTCGGGGAGGCCGTCCATGATCACGCCGCTTCACGAACGGTCTCGTTTCGATCATGGGCATCGGCAAGACCGGTAGCGCGCAGCAGATAGCCCGCCGCCGCTTCCGCCTTGGCGGCAGCGGTCATGACCGCCCGACTGTCGCGCTTGAGCACGCGCAGCCATGAGGCGATGTAGCTGGCATGGTCATCGAGATGCGCGGTCGGAAGGCCGAGATCAGCCCCGAGCAGCGCAGCAGTCATCTCGGCGCACAGTTCCTCGAACGCATAAGCGTCATCGCCGAATTTCTTGCCGAATTCGCGATTGAGGCGGTCGGGATGGCCCGTCCAGTGCCCAGCCTCATGGGCGAGCGTCGATGCCCAATAGGCCTTCGTGGTGAACAACTCGATCGGCGGCATGGTGATGCTGTCGGCGACGCGGTCGTAAAAGGCGCGGTCGCCACGAACCTGCACGGATGCAGGAAGGGCGCGCACGAACCGATCTGCCCGGTCGGGCAATACGTCACCCGGCGCGACGAGTGCGACACGGCTCGGATAATAGTCTGCGGGCAGCCCCTCGATCTGGTCGACATTGAAGACCGCATAGCTGCGCAGCATCGCCCGGACCTCGTCGGTCACGGCTCCCGTCACTGGCGAGGCGACCTCCTTGGTGAAGGTCTTGTAGAAGATCGCGAACTGGGATTTTTCACCTTGGCGGACCTGGCCACCGAGCGCCTGAGCCTGTTTGTAGGTCATCCAGGTGCGCGCGGCATATCCAGCGCTCTCCGCGACCAGCCAGAGCCAGAAGCAGTTGATGCCGCGATAGGGCTCGCCCGTCACGCGCAGCGGACGACCACCGAGCCCGGGGCGCCAGGGCTTCACCCACGGACGAACGCCGGCTTCGAGCCTGTCGATGATGGTGCTGGTGATGAATTCAGCGGGCCATGGCTTGTCGGTGGTCTTGGCCACGATCAATCTCCGATTTGAAAAGAGGCGGACCCGACGGCTGACGGATCATGAAAAAAAGGGCGGCACTCAGAAGAGCACCGCCCCAAGTCGCCTCGAACTGTCGGCTGAGCGTCAGGCCGCTTCGCTCAGGTCATCGTCGTCGGTGATCTCGCCCACCGGCTCGACGTCCTCGCCGTCCAGCGCGTCATCGACCGCCTCGACATCCTCGTCATCCTCGGCCTCAAGGAAGGCCGAGCGGGTGGGATAACGTTCCGGCTTTTCGATCGCATCGAACCGCATGGCGTCGGGCAACCAGGCGGTCGCCTTCTCGCGGATTTCAGCCTCGACGATACCCTGGCCATTGCAGAGCGACGCGCAGGTGCTGGCAAGGTCGCCCTTCTTGGCATCCTTGTAGCGACCGCGAAGGATCGGGCCGCCGATGTCCTCCAGCGCGTCCAGCATCACATCCTTCTTCACCCGGCCGAAGAAGTTTGCGGCGGTGGGACGCCACCACTGTTCGACCTGGATATCAAGAATCCGGCCGAGGTGATCGTGGAACCCGTTCAGCCGACCGCCATCACCGGCATTCAGCGTCGGCTCGAGCGTCTGGGCGATGACGAAGGCGACCCAGTTACCCCGGGCTTCGTCGTCAAGCGCGCGGAAGGCATCGAAGCGCGCCGACATCGTATCGTGCCCTGCCCAGCTGGTATCGAGCGCTTGCCGTTGATCGGCGATCGTCTGCGACGCAAGCGAGCCCTCGTCGCGAAACGCGAAGATCGGGAATTGCGATGGTGATGCTTTCAGCGTCGAGTGACTGCGGACGTAATTGTTCGCGAAGACGACATCCTGTGCCATCAGGAAGATGGTCAGGTCGAGCGCGAGAGCCGGGTCGCTTGCAAGGTGGGCGACGAGGATCTGACGCCGCTGGGTAGCGAGCTCGTCGACCAGCGTCGCGCTGAGCTTCACCCCCTGCTCGCCCACATCGTCGGCCCCGCCAATCGGGCTGATGACGACAGGTGCGTTCGGATCGACCACCGGCTTCTCGCTGAACATCCGGGTATGGACGCGGACAGTGCCGTCGCCGCCGATATAGACGAACGTGCCGAGCTGGGCGCGGACCTCTGGGTCGACGACCTTGCGGGCGGCGTCGAGTTCGTCGAGTTCACGCTCGATTTCTTCGAGCCGGGCGTTCGCGGCGTCAGCCGCGTCGGTGCCGTCGACCAGCTCCGTTTCGAGCTGATCGACCAGCGTGTCATTTTCCACCGCAAGGGCATCGACCCGTTCCTGTTCGGCCTCCGACAGCGGACGGGCGGTGGCATGATATTCGTGGAGCTGCCGTTCGGTATCGTAGGGCACATGCGTCGCCGCCACCGGCGTGACGAATGCGAGACCCTGAGATTCGGCCAGTTCGGCGGCAGCAGCTTCGAGCTTCTGTGCCGCCATATCCTCCAGGAGCTCGACATCGATCCAGTTCTCGTCGCCCTCGGTCGCAAACAGATCGCCCTCGATGCGGCCGCCGGCGGCGAGATAGGCGTCCCGGCCGACAAAGCGCGCCTTGGCGTCGTTCGCCTTGACGGTGCCGTTCAGGATCGCACGCCGGATATTGTCGGGCTGATTGCCGTAATAGGCCGACTTCATCTGTTCGAAGACTCGCGCCTGGCGGTCGGTATCGCCGGTGACCGCATAGGCCTGTGCGACGCCCAGACTGATTTCACCGGCAGCAAGGGCCTGGAAGATGCAGGGTGCCAGTTCCGCGAGGCGAACGCGCTGCTCAACAAAGCGAGTGGTCACGCCGAACCGCTTGGCCACGTCCTCGGCCGACGCGCCCTTGTCGATGAAGTGATTGAATGCGGTTGCCTCGTCCGCCGGGTTCATCGGCAAGCGGCCGAAATTCTCCGCAAGGCTCGCCTCGGTGCTGTCGGCATCGTCAGCCAGAACCAATGCGGGCACTTCATGATCAGCGGGCAGGACGCCCGTCGCGATAAGATGCTGGAGCGCGCGCAGACGACGCCCACCGGCCTTGACCGTAAAATGGCCGTTCTTCTTCAGGGGGGTGACCACGAGATTCTGCAGCAGCCCGTGCGCCGCGATGGTGGCAGCGAAGGACTCGATATCGAGGTCGCGATTGCTCTTGCGAACATTGTCCTTGGACAGGGACAGGTTCTTCACTTTGACGGATTGGATCATCGAATTTCTCCGAAGGAGAGACGAGCGCCAGCGTGCCGCGCTCGGGACCTGCTCATCAGGCCCACCAAGGCGAAGCCCCCTCCCCTCTCACAGAAAGGGTGATGAGGACCGTCGAAGACGTGCGGACGCGCGCCAGACACTGCGCGACAGGACCAATGCGGCGACGATCACGGTCTTCCCTCGCCGGTTGTCGCGGCGCGGCACGCGTGATCGCCGCCGAGAGGATCAGGCAGCGATGCGAGCCAGGATATCGGCAGCACGGGCGGGCGGCAGGAACAGTCGGGTGCGATAGGCGATGATCTCGGAGAAGCAGCCCAGCGCCTTGAGTTCGGCCAGCCGGCTCGCAGGCCAGTCGATCAGCTCGAGGCGCTGCTCGCCCGCCACGAGACTGCGCTTGAGATGATATGCACCAACCGGCTCCACGCCGCCGCTATCGAGTACGTGCCGAACAATATCGGTCGGTGCGATCTCGATCCCGCCCGCCACGCCGAATGCGCTGCTGACCTTGGACACCATTGGCGCCGGGATGAGACGGCCAAGCAGCGACTGCCCATCTTCAGTCTTCAGGCGCCAGACCTGGACATGATCGTCGGGAAGCTTGCCCCAGACGGGAAGGAGGAGGCCAGTGACGAGGTAGATCGTCTCGGTTCGGGTGCGGTGTCGCAGTTCCTCGACCTCCTGATCCCAGAGCTTCGCAAATTCCTCGGCATCCGCATCTTCCCACAGCGTTTCGAGAAACAGGTCCTGACGGTGACGCTCGGTCCGTGCCGGGCGGACCAGCTCCCAGCGCTTGACCAGCTGGCCGTCCTCGTCGGTGAGCGAATGGGTGGCGCTGCAGATGGCGGCCTTGCCAGATCGGCGGTTCACCACGCACCGGCTCTCGCCACCCTGGAGGAGCCATTCGACACGGTCGCGGCTGACCGGACGATAGCGCTGCTCGGTCTCGAGCCGCAGGATTTCCGTGACAGCGCCGCTCACAGGGTCTTCACGGATACAGGTCCGGTCGAGAATGGTGATCCGCTCGGCATCGATCGTCTCGACGCCGACATCGAGCGTACCAGCTTCCCGCGCCGCCTCGATCCGGGCCTCGATCAAGCCGAGATATTCGTCGAAGATCGCGTTCTGAAGGCTGATCCTCAACGCAAGAATACGGTTTAGCCAGCGCTGTATGGGCGGCAGATCCTCTACCATGCCACCGCCCTCACCCTCGAGATTGAGGCCCGTCAGCGCCTGAAAATCTGTGAGGCTGGTCGAGGCGAGCTTACCGGCGAAGAGCAGCCGGAACCAGGTAACGAGCGAATCCTTGGCAAAATCCGATTCCAGGTTGTCGTGGGGATTGAACAGACCCTGTCCGCCGGTCTGGCGCTGGCCGCGGGTAAGTGCGCCCAGGCTGTCGAGACGGCGCGCGATCGTCGAAATGAAACGGCGTTCGCCCCGGCAGTCCGTCGATACCGGACGAAATAGCGGTGCAGATGCCTGATGGGTGCGATGGGTACGCCCGAGCCCCTGGATCGCGGCGTCGGCTCGCCAGCCCGGCTCGAGCAGATAGTGAATGCGGCGGCTCTGGTTCTCGGCCGCGAGACTGGCGTGGTAGCTGCGGCCAGTGCCGCCGGCATCCGAGAAGATCAGGATGCGCTTGGCACCGCGCATGAAAGCATCGGTCTCGGCAAGATTGCTGCGTGGGGACCGGCTTTCGAGACGCTGTCCACCGCGCGCGTCAGCCACGATCCGGCGCAATCGTCCGGTGACCTCGGCAACCTGATCGACGCCGAAATGGCCGATGATATGGTCCAGCGCGGAGCCTACGACTGGGAGAGCGCACAGTTCTTCCAGCAGCTGTTCGCGCATCTGCAGCGCCTCCTGGCTGTGAACAGGTCGCCCGTCTTCGTCGGTCATCGGCTCGGACCGGACATTGCCGGAATCGTCGGTGTAGGTTCGCATCTGTCGCGTCGGGAACGCCGCGCTCAGATAATCCATGAGGAACTCGCGCGGCGACAATTCGATATCCAGATTGGCCCTCGCCTCGGCATCCAGGGCGGCAAGCGTCCGGTCGAGCATCGCCTCGGCCGTCGAGACGAGCTGGATCACCACGCAATCACCGCGCGCGAGATCGGCATGAATGGCGGGGATCAGCGATGGCAGCTTCAGTGAAATCAGAAGCTGGGCAAAGAACCGCTGTTTGGTCGATTCGAAGATGGAGATCGCCGCAGCCTTCGCTCCGCCATTATAGGTCGATTTGCTGAAACTGTCGGTGATACGGGTCGCGTCGAGCGCGGCCTGCAGGTTGCGGTGAATGATACCCCAGGCATCCGCATAGGCATCGTAGATTGCGATCTGGTCCGGGGTTAGCTGGTGTTCGAGAATGTCATACTCGACGCCAGCAAAACTGAGCGCGCGTGCCGCATAAAGACCCTGTGCCTTCAGATCGCGGGCGATCAGTTCCATTGCCGCGATGCCGCCCCGGCGCAGGCTTTCGACGAAATCGCGGCGGTCGGAAAAGGCCGTTCCCGGACCCCAAAGGCCGAGCCGGGTGGCATAAGCCAGATTGTTGACGTCCGAAGCCCCCGTCGCGGACACGTAGAGAACGCGGGCGCGGGGTAGGAGATTTTGCAGTCGGACGCCGGCGATGCCCTGCTCGGATCCCTTGGAGGTGCCGAACCGCCCTTCCCCGCCAGCCACGCCGGCCATTTCATGGGCTTCGTCGAAGACGATCATGCCTTCATAGCCGTCACCCAGCCAATCGGTGATCTGTTTGAGGCGCGTGCCCTTGTCGCCCCGGCTCGACCGCAAGGTAGCATAGGTGAGGAAGAGCACGCCCTCACTGGCCCCGATCGCCGTTCCGAGCTTCCACTGGTTGAGATGCTGGAGATCGAGCGCAAGCCCGCCGACCGCAACCCAATCACGACGGGCATCTTCGAGCAGCGTTTCGCTCTTGGAGATCCAGACATGCTTGCGGCGGCCGCGCAGCCACTGGTCGAGCAAGATCGCTGCAACCTGGCGGCCTTTGCCAGCGCCGGTGCCATCACCCAGGAAGAAGCCGGTGCGAACCCCGCTGCCCGCCTCGTCGGGCGTCAAAGTGAGACCTTCATCCTTGGTCAGGAATCGGCCCGGAAGATCGCGCTCGAACGCATCGCCTGCGTAGATGACGGTCTCGAGCTGCGCATCCGAGAGTATATTTTCGGTGAGCAATCTCGGCGGCAGGATCGGCGCATAGCGTGTCTTGGGCGCTGCGATCGAACCCATGGCGATCGATTCCACGAGCGCCGTCGGGTGAGGCCGCGCTGCTGCCAGGGCGATCCGGCTCGGTCGATAGGGAAGGTAGAGCCCGGAGGGTTCACCGACCGGCGCCGGGGCGTCGAGCACCTCGAATGCGATGGGTTCCGCCGGGGCAGCCACGTCGATGCGCTTCGGTGCCAAGGGCTTGATGGCACCACGGCGGGCGCCGGCTAGCAGAGCTGACGGGCGCGATACCACCCGGCCTGGGCGTATGGACGACGTCGCCGCAGTGAGCATTGGGTGAAGGGAACAGGCATCGAGGGCTTCGTCTAAGGTTGCGCAGGCGATCGCGCTGGCAGGGACGCCTTCAACGCCCTTGTGCAGGAGGAGAAGCTGGACAGCTTGTGTCGTACCGTGCCGCGCATAGGCAGACGCTGGTAATTCGATCTGGCGGAAGAGCGTAGAACCGGCCGTCGCGATCTTCCATTCACTCGATTGCGGATCAACGCGGGTGGGAAGGATTGCGACACAGCGACCACCCGGACGCAGGCGCGTGAGGGCAGAGCGCAGGTGGCGAAGGCCGGCAACCCGATCACGGCCGCGGCCCTCACTGCGCGAGAAGGGCGGATTGATCAGGATGACATCCGGCACCAGATCGACGGGAAGGAGGTCGTCGATGAGCTCACCGTCATGGCCGAAGATGCGGGCATCGGGGTAAGCAGCCGCGAGCATGGCCCGGCGCCAGGGATCAATCTCATTGAGGATCAGACGAGCCTGGGCACGACGGGCGAAGATGGCGAGCAGGCCAGTCCCTGCCGAGGGTTCGAGTACGACGTCGCGCTCGCCGATGCCGGCGAGCCGCGTCGCGATCAGGGCGATCGATGCCGGTGTCGAGAATTGCTGGAGATCAATCTGCTTCTCGCTGCGTACGCTATGAACCGGCAGGCGCGCGACCATGGCGGCGACAAGCGCAAGCTGAGCCGGCGCCGCGTCCGGCAATGTGCTGCCGGACAGGAAGAGCACCTGCCCCAGTTCGAGCACATCATAGGCATCACGGATCGACCAGTCCCCGCTCGCGGGTGCCGAGCCATAGGCGCGGGTCATGGCGCCGATCAGCGTGGGTCGATCGATGGGAATATTGCTCCCGATCTTTGCGGCGATTTCGCGCGCGGCAATGATGGCGGGGTCGGAGAAGTCGAGTTCAGCAACGGCGGAGGCGGTAGCGGGCATAATGGGGCTCCTTGATGTCGCCCGATGATCAGCACCGGGCCGCCTCGCCGAAGGCCCCCTCTCCTCTCTACAATGGCTGGGTCAGCAGACCGGACCTGGGAACCGAATTGCGGGCAAGCCTGTCGCGCAGGGCGTCATTCCAGTCGTCATGATCTTTTGGAAGCCAGTGTTCGACCTGGCGGTCGTTGGCAGAGAGATGTTCGTAGGCGCGCTCAAAGCATGTCCGTGCCGCCTCATTGCGCTGCCCGAATACTATGACCCGCCTGACGCTCGAGGGTATGCCGACATGGGCGTAGCGCTCGGCGCCGAGCACCGCCCAGACTGGCAGGTCAAACCAGTCGCGCGCTGAAAGGGCATCTTCGATCCCTTCGGCCAATCCAAGCGTGTCTTGCGGTACGCCGAATTGCACACTGCCCGATCCCAGCAGCCCGAGCGCAAGCTTCGGCTTGCGAAACGGGCGATGCAGGATGTCGGAAGGATCCAGGAACGTGCGATGGACCGCGACCAGTCCGAGTTCGTTTTTCACGGCGGCAATCATCGCCGGCAGACTTCGTCTATCCTTGCCCTTCCCGATGATAGTCGAGGGATTGAACCGCAACTCCGGTGTCGGGCTGAACACGCCTCGGGCGCTGAGATAGGTTTCAGCAAGCGTGCCATCGATAGCAACGCTGCGATGCCATAAGGTCTTGGCGAGACCGCTCAGATCACGAGCAGGCAGGCGCGGTTCAACGTGAATGGGGGCGCGGTCATGGAGGCCCTGCCGATCGAGCGCCTTCAGGATGTCGATCGAGGTGCAGCCGGCAAAGCATTTGAACAGGATGGCCTTCGTTCCCAAGCGAACGGACAGGCTTGGCGATCGATCATCATGCGCAGGGCATCGGCACTCGCCGTGTGAGCCTGTCCATCGGCCGCCCAGGCGTTCGACGATCTGCTTTGCGCGAGTCGCTGCGTCTAAAGAGGCAGGCATAGGGAAACTCCTTCTCGAACCGGAAGCGCAAACCCGGCCTGCCCCCTCCCCTCTTCGCGGCGCTATGCTGATTTTGGTGCGAGGACACCGAATTCCTCGACGATCCGGTCGGTCGTGTAATGGGTCGTTCCATCACGCTCGTAGGAACTGTCGCGTAGCCGGCCCGCTACCCGGACGAGATCGCCGACATGGACACGTTCTTCGATATACTTTCTCTGGCCCTCGCTGAAGATCACGACGCGGTTCCAGTAGCTGTCCTCGATCCACTCATCGCCTTCACCACGGCGGCGATAATTCGCGCAGACCGAGACATTGGTGACCTTGGGTTTGGCGTCGATCTCCCCGATCCGCCCTATAATCTCGAACTTTGCGAAGTTGATCATGGTGCCTCCAGCTTGGCGCTGAGCAAACATGAACGAGCAAACGATCGGATTTCGCACGCCATATGACTGCTGAGCTGCCGTGGGCTGCACGGTACGGGAGCACGACCTGGGCTCCTATCCCCCCAGTTGGAGGGATAGGCAGGGGAAGCAACAGGCCGTCTTCACTCGATGGTTGGCGGTTGATCTTGGGGACGAGCTACGCCCGACTGATGATGCGGATCTTGATGAGCGATAGCTGCTGAGGATCAGCGTGCAATAGGCACCCCCTTCGTGGGGTGATCGGCGTGCAAAAAGGACCCCTTCATCCCGGGGATTTAGTCGGCCGACTGGTTTTGATCAGTTGGCGAGAACGGGATGTTGATCGTGGAGACAGTGGTTCGGATTCGGCGTGAGCATGCAGCGGGTAAGGCGATCAAGGCGATCGCTCGTGACCTTCGTTTGTCGCGGAAGGTCGTCCGCAAAGCGATCCGGTCGCCGGAGGCGGCGTTCAACTATCAGCGCAAAGTCCAGCCGCTGCCGCGGATCGGTCCTTATCAGGATCGTCTCGATGCGCTGCTTGAGGAGAACGAAGGTGCGGCCGCCGCGATCGGCTACGGATGACGCGTATTGACGTGACCCCCGTTTCTTCATCCATCTGGAACTAGAGACCGGCCCCTCGAAGGGACGGACGGAATGAAGCGGAAGCAGTTTTCGGAAGAGCAGATCATCGGCATCCTGAAGGAGGCCGAGGCGGGGGCGGTGGTGACGGAGCTGTGCCGCAAGCACGGGATGTCGAGCGCGACCTACTATGCGTGGAAGGCGAAGTTCGGCGGCCTGGAGGTGTCTGACGCAAAGCGCCTGCGGTCGCTCGAAGAGGAGAACGCCCGGCTCAAACGGCTATTGGCGGACACGATGCTCGACAACGCGGGGTTGAAAGACCTGCTGTCAAAAAAGTGGTGACGCCCGCCGCGAAGCGGCAAGCGGTCGCGCATCTCCAGGCGACGTTAGGGATGAGCGAGCGGCGGGCGTGCATGGTTGTTGGGGCAGACCGCACGAGCATGCGGTATCGCTCGTGCCGGGCAGATGATGGCGACCTGCGGTCGCGTTTGCGTGAGCTGGCGCAGCAGCGTCGGCGGTTCGGCTATCGGCGTCTGCACATCCTGCTTCGCCGGGACGGCATCACGATCAACCGCAAGAAGACCCAGCGGCTCTATCGTGAGGAAGGGCTGACTGTCAGGCGCCGGAAGGGACGAAAGCGCGCCGTCGGCGCGCGGGCGCCCGCGCCGGTGCTGGCACTTCCCAATCAGCGCTGGAGCCTGGACTTCGTGCACGACCAGCTCGTTACCGGCCGACGGTTCCGCGTGCTCAACATCGTCGACGACGTCACGCGCGAATGCCTCCGGGCGGTAGTGGACACGTCAATCTCGGGCCGGCGGGTCGTGCGCGAACTGGCCGATCTGATCGCCGAGCGCGGCAAGCCGAAGATGATCGTCAGCGACAACGGGACTGAACTGACGTCGAACGCGGTGCTCGTCTGGTCGGGAGATGTCGGCGTCGAGTGGCACTACATCGCGCCTGGCAAGCCGACGCAGAATGGCTTTGTCGAGAGCTTCAACGGTCGCATGCGCGACGAGCTGCTCAACGAGACGCTGTTCTTCACTATCGGTCAGGCCCGCTCGATCCTGTCGCGCTGGGTCGACGACTACAACACCGAGCGGCCGCACTCGTCGCTCGGCTACACTACTCCGGCAGCCTTCGCTGCCGGGCTCGAACAGCAACGGGCGGGGTTAACCCCGCCCGTTGCTTCACCTGCGCTCATGCGCGAAAACCTTGGTCGGTCTCTGGTTGCCGCTGGATGAAAGACCGGGGTCACGTCAGTATCCATGACCTGCTGGTGCGCGAGGGGTTCGATGGATCCTATGATGCGGTGCGCCGCTATGCGGCGCGCTGGCGTGCTGCGCGGCGGAAGGATGCTGGCGAAGGCGCACCGGCGTTCATCCCGATGACCTTCCAGCCGGGTGAGGCCTACCAGTTCGACTGGAGCCACGAGGATGTGGAGATCGCCGGCAAGCCGATGCGGGTGAAGGTGGCGCATATGCGTCTCTGCGACTCGCGCGCACCCTATGTCCGGGCCTATCCGCGCGAGGGCCAGGAGATGCTGTTCGATGCCCATGCCCGGGCGTTCGCGTTCTTCGGCGGTGTGCCGCGACGCGGTATCTACGATAATATGAAGACGGCGGTGACGGCCGTGTTCACCGGCAAGGAGCGTGTGTTCAACCGCCGCTTCCTGATCATGACCGATCATTACATGGTCGAGCCGACCGCCTGCTCGCCGGCGGCGGGATGGGAGAAGGGCCAGGTCGAGCAGCAGGTCCAGACAATCCGAGGCCGCTTCTTCCAGCCGCGGCTCCGGTTCGCCAGCCTGGCCGAGCTCAACGGGTGGCTGGAGGCCGAGTGCCGGCGCTGGGCCGAGCATCATGCCCATCCCGAACGCGGGGATATTACCGTCGCCGAGGCGCTGGATATGGAGCGACCGGCCCTGCAGCCGATCCTGGCACCGTTCGACGGCTTCCATGAGAGCGAGCATGCCGTCACCGGCACCTGCCTCATCAGCTTCGATCGCAACCGCTACTCGGTCATGTCGACGGCCGCACGCCGGACCGTTCAGGTGCGCTCCTATGCCGATCGCATCGTCATACGCTGCGGCGATGCGATCGTCGGGGAGCATGAGCGCCACTTCGGTCGGAACCGCACGATATACGATCCCTGGCATTATCTGCCGGTCCTCGCGCACAAGCCCGGCGCGCTGCGTAACGGCGCACCGTTCCAGGACTGGGATCTGCCGCCCGCCCTGCACCGATTACGGCGAAGGCTCGGCACCGGGGACGAGGCCGATCGCAGGTTCGTGCGGGTCCTCTCGGCGGTGCTCACCGATGGCCTGGAGCCGGTAGAGGCTGCCGTGCGCGAAGCGTTGGCGAACGGAACGGCCAGCGACGAGCTGATCCTCAACATCCTCTCCCGGCGCCGCGAGCCGGCGACACCCCACAGCATCGTCACTTCGGAAGACCGGATGCTGCAGCATCCTCCGCTCGCCGACTGTGCCCGCTATGATCTGCTGCGAGGCTATGATGCAGCGGCATGATATGATCGACACGATGCGCGGCCTCGGACTCAAGGGCATGGCGGCGGCGTTCGACGAGGCGGTCACCACCGGCCTCCAGCGCAAGCGCACCACCATGGAGATACTGACCGACCTGCTCCGTGCTGAGGCGACCCACCGGGATGCAGCCTCCATCCGCTATCGGATGACGGCTGCGAGGCTGCCCGTGGTGAAGGACCTGGAGCGGTTCAGCTTCGAGGGCACACCGATCAATGAGGAGATGATCCGCTCCCTTCACGATGGCTCCTTCCTCCCGCCTCGCCGCAATATCGTGCTGGTCGGCGGCACGGGGACAGGCAAGACCCACCTCGCCATCGCGATCACCGCCAATGTCGTGCGAAGGGGCGCTCGCGCCCGCTACTTCAACACCGTCGATCTGGTGACACGCCTCGAAGAGGAGACCCGGATCGGCAAAGGCGGGACCCTGGCGGCGCAGCTGTCGCGGCTCGACCTGATCGTTCTCGACGAGCTCGGTTATCTGCCGTTCGCCCGCTCGGGAGGGCAGTTGCTGTTCCACCTCATCAGCAAGCTTTATGAGCGGACCAGCGTCATCATCACCACGAACCTCGCCTTCGGCGAATGGCCGACCGTGTTCGGCGATCCCAAGATGACCACGGCGCTGCTCGACCGCGTCACCCACCACTGCGATATCGTCGAGACGGGCAACGACAGCTGGCGCTTCAAAAACCGCAGCTGACAGCCACCTTCGGCGCCTTCAAAAATCTATCTTGCGCTGCGCGCGCCTCCGGTCGGGCTACGCCCGCCCTCCGCCGCACGCAGCGCAAGGCCATCTTCAACAAACCAGCATCATATTATCTGAAAAGGGGGTCCCTCTTCGACGCCGATCGGGGGTCCCTTTTGAACGCCGTTTGACAGCTGCCACCGCTGGTCACCGGGCACCACCGAATCACTTCTTCTGAAAGACTCCATCTATAAAAACGCCCGGCGCGCAGCGTCGGGGTGATTCTAAGATTCTAATGATTCTATGATTCAGGGCCGCTATGTGTTTGAAACCACAGACTGAATCAGGGTCTAACCTGACCTCTTGGGGGCTTTTGCCTGACTTCGCGGGGGATGTAACCTGTCCTGGCGGGGGCTCTAACCTGACCTCTTGGGGATCATCCTGTCTTCTTGGGGGAGGCGTGGTATCGTGACCGAACCATGTGTTTCGAGCCGCTTTTTGGTCCCTGTTTCGCGCGATACCGCTGACAATTGCGACTCGGCGGAATCACAGGCGGAATGTCCGATTCTCACGGCGAATCTATCCTGACCTTTTGGGGGCTCTAAGAAGAGTCTAACCTGACCTGACTTGACGAACGAGGTCAGGACAGGCAGTTTCCGAAACAGTGTGAGGTGAATCGCATGGGAGTGCCAGCGGAAAGCGTAGACGAGGAAGGCGGCGAAGAGACTTCGGCCGCCCGCTCGATGCGCGTGGCTGCAGCGCTCGCTCGCAAGGGTGGCGACCAGTTCGCCAAACCCGGTCGCCTTGTCGAGGTCCGCTTCGTCAAAGGGCAATCGCTCAGTCTGACCGCCTCCCGCCTCCTCGCCCTCATGATCCTGACTGCGGGCGGCGATGCCTGGCAAGACACGACGCACCGTATGCGAAAGTCGGACATCCGTCGCGGCCACAAGGGCAACGAACGAATTGTCGATATGCTTGAAGAGTTGCACAGAACGCTCTTCGCAGAGGATGACAAATCTTGGCGCGGCAAGCGCGCCACGAAGCGTTTCAACCTTATTCAGGCGTCTTGGGAAGAGGTCGAGGACAACGACAAGGAAACGGGCTGGATCGAGTGGCAGTTCACGCCTGACGCTCGCCGGCTTATCCAGGAGTCCGAAACCTATGCGGTGATGAACCGCCAGGCCGTGCTAGGGTTCAGGTCAGCCTATGCCCTGAAGCTGTACGAAGAGGGCGCTCTTCGCCTCCACAGACGGCAACCTGTGTGGAAAGTCGATATGGTGGGTTTGCGCGCGGCGCTGGGGATCGATCCCGACAAGTATGCCGACTTCGCTCAGCTACGCCGCAAGGTTCTGACGGTCGCCAAGGCAGAGATCGACCAGCTCGCCCACTTCACAGTCGAATGGCAAGAGATCCGGCGAGGCCGTGCCGTGATCGAGATCGAGTTCCGGTTCGTCTCGAAAGATGCGCCGGCGCAGATTGCAACGGTCGACGAACTCGAGCGTCATTCGAAGGGACGGAAAGCTAGGCGCGACGATACCGTCGAGAAGGTCGTGGCAAGCGATAGTCCCCTTCCCCACAGCCCGACCGTCGACGGCGTGGACGTGGCGAATGTCCTGAAGAAGGTAACTGCTGCGCTGGTAAGCTCGGACGCGGCGTCGTCGGGCGGGGTAGAATTGTGGGCAAGGTTCCCCCGGGGCCGGCTGCATTTCGGGGCTACCGAGGAGGCGGCTCGTGAGATTGGAGTTCGCTATGGCGGTGGCTGGGACGTCGACATGATCGCCGAGGCCTATCGCGACCATATGGGCGCACGCTTGAACACCCTGTCCGGTACGAAACTCGAAAAGTCCTGGAAGGGCTGGTGCGAAGCCTTTTTCAATCGGCGAGGCCGGCCGTAACAGCACAAATTGCAGCCCTGCAATTTGTGCCACAAAGGGTCGTGCAGGCGGTCACACGCCCCTCACCGCATCGCCGAATATCACACGGTCCAATCCCAGCCACTGCGCCATTGACCGGAGGGCCTCGTCCAGCTCTTCGCCGGCATGAGCAGGCGCGTCGCTCTCGAACGTCTTTTGTTGAACGAGTAGCGCTTTCGCTTTCCGGTCTGCCTTCAGGTCGACCCGTGCGACGATCTGCTCATCAAGCAGGAACGGTAGAACATAATATCCATAGGTGCGCAGCGGAGCAGGGACGTATATTTCGATCCGATAGCGTATGCCAAAGAGGCGCTCGGCGCGGTCGCGTTCCCAGATCAATGGATCGAATGGCGCTAGCAAAGCGGCATGGCGTATTCGTCGTGGGCGCCTCGCCTCCCGGTGCAACCACGTTGACTGGTTCCACCCATCAATCTTCACGGGCTGAAGGACGCCCTCCTCCACGAGCTGCGCAATAGCTGGATGAGCCTCTGTTGGAGAAAGCCGGAAATAGTCACGCAGATCTTTTGCCGTTGCTACGCCAAGGGCGCGGGCGCTGTGCTCAATGAGTTGGCGTCTGGCTGCCGCAGGTTCCGGGGTGGGGAGAGCGAGGATCGTCTGTGGCAACACGCGCTCGGTGAGATCATACACTCGCTCGAAACTCGCACGTCGTGTCGCAGTGGTGATGTGGCCGGACCAGAAAAGCCACTCCAGCGCCATCTTGCTGTCGCCCCACTCCCACCAGCCTGCGCGTCGCTTCCCGCTTTCGATATCGGATGCAGCGAGGGGTCCGTCGTTGCGGATGCGCTCGAGGATCGAGATCGCGTCCGCCCGCCGATCGCGCGCGAATATGCGCAGACCCTTCCATCCAGTCTCGCCAGCGTCTGCCATTGCCTGTCGCCATCGCAGCAACGGCTGGAGGGGGAGGGGGATCAAAGACGCTTCGTGCGCCCAATATTCGAAGAGCCGACGCGATCGGAGTGGCCCCCAGGCGTCGGCCTCCAGCAACCTCGGATCATAAACACCAAGGCGCGAATAGGCCGGAAGGTAGTGAGCTCGCGTCAACACGTTGACGCTGTCGATCTGGTGGAGACCGAGCCGGGCGATAGTACGCCGCAAATGGTTAGCCCTGACAATAGAAGGCATGGCCTCACCAAAGCCTTGCGCGGCAAGGGCGATGCGTCGGGCAAGCGCGGGGTTGAGGCTCTCTGTCATGACGACACATATCAACGCGGTCACTTGCGACCCGCAAGGATGAACGTCGCGCTATCGTCAATCCTGTGCCCCCACCGAGTCAGGTTGCGAGCGGAAGGCGCGTCTGGCACAAATTGCAGGGCTGCAATTCCTGCCATGAAGGCGTCGATTAGCCCCCAAGAGGACAGGATAGAAGTACGGGCTGGCGATCCGACGGTCTCCATGGTCCAACTGTCAAATTTCGGGCGGATATTGACCAAAAAGTGAAAATCGAACATGGATGCTCCAGACTTTAACAGGAGCAGCT
>NZ_CP171458.1:0-47367 GCF_043589935.1 Sphingobium naphthae
ATGCGAGTAGTTGTCTTAAATGCACAAGTGCCGTTTATACGCGGGGGGGCCGAAGTTCTTGCAGATGGCCTTGTGGATGCGATCGCTGCGAGTGGCCATGAGGTCGATCTTGTTCGTGTTCCGTTTAAATGGTATCCTCCCCAGTCGGTGCTCGACGCGATTGTAGGGAGCCGGCTGCTTGATTTGACCAGTTCTAATGGTCAGAAAATCGATCGGCTCATCACGTTGAAATTTCCCTCATACTTCGCTCCACACCCAAACAAGACGCTCTGGCTCGTCCATCAGCATCGTTCCGCTTACGACATGTGGGACACCGGAACCGCAGACCTCAACGTACACCCTATGGGGGAAGTCGTGCGTGATGCCGTGATCAGTGGGGATAACCGCTGGTTGCCAGATCATAAGCGCATCTTCACGATCTCGAAGAACGTCCGAGATCGTCTTCATCAAAAGCTGCCATGCGATGCTGAGGTTCTTTACCCACCCGTTTCGGATGCCAACGCGTTGAAGCCTGAAGAATACGGTGATTTTTTTCTTCTGCCGAGCCGCATCAATCCATCGAAGCGCCAGCATCTCTTCGTCGAAGCGCTATCGCGCTGCACCTCCCGCCCCAAGATCATAATTTCTGGCCCGATTGAAGACGGAGCCTATTATAAGAAAATATGCGATTATCTCCATAAATCCGGGCGACATGAGGACGTTTCGTTCACCGGCATGATCGATCGATCGAAGCTAATTGGCTTATACAATCGGTGCAGGGGCGTACTGTTCTCGCCGCAGGATGAAGATTATGGCTATGTCACACTAGAAGCATTTTACGCAGGGAAGCCGGTCATCACAGCTAATGACAGCGGCGGCCCGCTGGAGTTCGTCTTAGACGATCAGACAGGGATCGTCACCGATCTCACGGATATCTCGATTTCCGCAGCGCTGGACAAGCTCTGGCTCGACGTCAATGCGGCGCGCCGCCTGGGCCGCAACGCCCTAGCCCATATTCACAGCCTCAATATCACTTGGCCCGAGACCGTCGCAAAGCTCCTTTCCCAATGATCCGTTTCATAACTCCGCTCGCGCCACGCGCCAGCGAGATCGCCAATCTCAACAGCAAAGTAGCCGATCGCTTGCGAGGCACTGGCCTGTTTTCGGTTCTAGACCTCGAAAACGATGCCAACGCTCATAATTGGCATCATCACCTGCGCCAGCCAACGGACGATGACGAGACGCTCGACGTCGTCCACATCGGGAACAATCATCTCCATCATTCCGGCTGCATGCGCTATGCCTTCGGTGTGCCGTCGGTCTGCGTGTTACATGACCGCAACCTGTCGGGACTGATCCGGGGCGCCCATATCACTTCGCCCAGCCTGTACGACCTTATTGCACGCAAGGTCGTCCTGCGCAACGGGCCGGCCGGGTTCCAACGTTTCAAGAGAGCGCTCGTCGATCCAAATGTCGGTGACGAAGTCGAAGCCCAGAGTTGGGATCTTTTCGCCGAGAACGCGCTTGCGCTCGTCACGCACAACCCAACGGATCTTCCGATCTTCCGCTCCCAGGCGGATGTTCCCGTGTACCATGTGGATCTGCCACACTTCTTTGAAGCAAGCCAGCCCTACCGGACAGAGTTTAAACGAGGCGACACCCTGAAACTCATCATGTTCGGTTTCATGGGGAGCAATCGAAGGCTTCGCCCCGTGGTCGAGATCGTACGATCGTTTGCCAAGACTTATCCAATAGAACTCCATATCTATGGACAAGTCAATCTGGACCAAGCAGACATGCGCTTTATCGAGGAAGCCTGTGTCGAACGTTCGGTCGTGATGCACGGCTTTGTCACCGACGCCGAACTCGAGGCCGCGCTGCGATCGTCTCATCTCGCGATCAATCTTCGCTTTCCGACAATGGGAGAAGCATCCTCGAGCCAGCTTCGCATTTTCGAATTCGCCCTGCCGTCAGTTGTGACCGACATCGGATGGTACGGAAAACTGCCAGATGATGTCGTCTTCAAGGTGTCGCAACGGACGGAGCAACAGGATCTCGTCACACTTTTGGAGCGTGCGATCAGCGATCCTCAACTCTTTTCGGCATATGGCGCCCGCGGACGCAGTTATCTCGAGAAGGTGCATCGGTTCGACCTGTATTTCGATAAAATCCTCCGCATCAAAGGCGATCTAACGACATTGCGACGCGGGTGGGTAGATAGGCGGTTGGTCCAGCGCGTCTCTTGGAGGATGGCAGGATTGATGGACAATGAACATGTGAGGAAAGAGGTGAGCGCCCGGGTAACAGCGGCAACGACCGAATAGGGGACTGACCTGCCCCCCCGGTCCCGCGGTCATAATGAGAGTCCGCCGGTTTGATATTCGTGCTGCGCCACCGGCACAAGTGCGCCGGGTGTGACGCCTCCATTTAGCAGGAGCGCCCGGCGCGCTTGTGCCGGTGTTCGGTTCCCCAGTGACGAGTGCGGCCTAACGTTGTTGTAGTCGTACCGCCAGACCGCCAGCTTGCGCCGGGTGTCAGCCAAGCTGTTGAACAGTTCCTCATTCAGGAGTTCGTCGCGCAGCGACCCATTGAACGATTCAATGAACGCATTCTGCTGCGGCTTGCCGGGATCGATGTAATGCCACTCGACCCGGTTCTCGCTGGCCCACTTCAGGATCGCATTGTCCAGCACGCTTTCCGCCAACAGCCGCTTGAGCTTGCCGTTCTCATCCTCGAGTTGGCGCAGTCGCCGGGCATCGGACACCTCCAGGCCGCCGTACTTCGCCTTCAGCTTGTAGAACGTTGCCGGGCTGAGGCCGTGCTTGCGGCACACATCCGATGTCGGCAGCCCAGCCTCCTGCTCCTTGATCATGCCAATGATCTGTTCCTCGGTAAAACGGCTCTTCCTCATTCGTCTGCTCCTTCGTTGGGCAGACTCTACATCAGATCGAGGGACCCAGCGGGGGGCAGGTCAATCCCATCTCTCATGGCTCCTTCATTCTTTTCAATGTCGGCAGGCTCTTTTTCAAAAATTCTGCCAGGGCAGACTTCAAGATGTCGTCGCCCCTTAATGTGTGATAATGTCCTTTATCACATATATTCTGTCCAGGTCCGATCCTTATGCTGCCGTTATTGTCCCCGCCTGTGCTCGCCCTGCCGCCGATCGTCGCGGAGGCGCAGCCGCATGTGCATATTCGCTTCCTTGAATTTTTCGCCGCTAATATCCGCAATGCCAATACCAGGCGCGCCTATGCGAAGGCGGCGCGGGACTTTCTAGGCTGGTGCCACAGCCATGGCGTACGCCACCTGGAAGAAATCGTGCCCATACATGTCGCCGCCTGGGTGGAGAAGCTAGGGCAATCGCTGGCACCGCCCAGTGTCAAGCAGCGCCTGGCCGCGATCCGCCATTTGTTCGACTGGCTGGTGACGGGGCAGGTGATCGCGACCAACCCCGCCGCCAGTGTCCGCGGCCCGGCGCATAGCGCGCGGAGAGGCCGTACACCGGTGTTGGAGGCGCAGGAAGCACGCGCGCTGCTCGACGCCATCGACATTTCGACGCCGGCCGGGCTGCGCGACCGGGCGCTGATAGGGATCATGATCTACAGCTTCGCACGGGTGGGCGCGGCGCTGGCGATGAAACGGGACGATGTATTCGTGCAGGGGCGACGGCTCTGGCTGCGCCTGCATGAAAAGGGCGGCAAGCGGCATGAGATGCCCTGCCACCACATCCTCGAAGACTATCTGCTCTCTTATATAGAGACGTGCGGAATCAACGAGGGCAGGGGACCGCTGTTCCGCACGATCGCGCGTGGCACAAAAGCGCTCAGCGCCACCCCGCTGCGGCAGGCCGAAGTCCATGCCATGGTCCGCCGCCGCGCTCGTAACGTCGGGATCGGGACGCGGATCGGCAACCATAGTTTCCGTGCGACCGGCATCACTACCTATCTAAAGAATGGCGGGAGCCTCGAAAACGCCGCCGCCATGGCCAATCACAGCTCGACCCGTACGACCCAGCTCTATGACCGGCGGCGCGACGAGATCAGCCTTGCCGAAGTAGAGCGGGTACGGATTTGAGCGCCCGATCCAGAAGTTCCTCAATTCCAGCAATACCTTGAGGAAGCCGGGTGACACCTATGCCTTCCTGCAAAGCCACCGGATGGCTCAGGCGAGACGGAAAAAAGTGCTCGGCCCGCCGCCGCATTCCAGCCTGCCTTCGTTAACGAAGCGATGGCAACCCTGCCTGTGCCAGAGCCTTGGCTAGATAGCGCATGAATGCCGGCGTCCGTCCAGCGTCTCGGGCGCGCAGCCAAGCTAACGCGACTATGGGCCGCCATTGAGAAATGTCGCTAGCGGTCACGCCGGACACCGCCGCATAGCTCCTCCGCAATCGAGCCGCCGCCCAGTCTCGCCACAGTCTCGTCACCCAATCATTAGGCCCGATGCCAAAGCGCATCAGCATCTCGGATCGCACCGCGTCCGCCGCCGGATGGCCCACTGCGGCCTTCGACCAGTCGATCACTACTAGGCCCCCTGAGGTCATCATAACATTGCCGAGATGAAAGTCGCCATGAGTCAGCGCATCGCCATACGGCAGGCGGTCAAGATAGGCGATAGCTGACCGTTGCAGCGCATGTGATGCAGGGCCATGGGTAATATCCGTCGCCAGCACCTGTTTAAGTGATCGCAATGTCCTGCCTGGCACCCGGTGCATCGCGCCGTGCAACACACCCATGCGGTCGAGCGCCCATCCAGCCCTTATCGGATTACAACGGATCCAGTCCATCAATGTCGGACCGTGCAGCCGTGGATAAATGATGGCCCGACGCCCGTCCCATGTCGTTCGTCCGATCGCCGCTGCGGTCGGCACGCCGCTGGCTGCCGCTCGGGCGGATGTCAAAGCTTCGCGTGCGATCATCTCGTCCGAGACGCTGTCGCGGAACAGCTTGACCACCTGATCCCCGCCAATGTCGAACAAATCTGCACTCGCACCGCTGGCGAGGAAGGACAGCTGAGACGCCTGATCGTTCATCCTATTTTGTTAACAGAGCAGGCCCGCCTCAAACAGTCTCGATGCATTGTTACTCGGCACTACAAATTGCCTTACCCTTCCTGCTTTCTTTCGCTTGCCGCATGACCTCACTTCCGCTGAACGGTGGCAGTGGATCATCTCAAGCCCCATTGGCGAGATGTCATACCTCGTTGCGAGCAAATGACTGCTGCCTAACAAGCTGCAAAAACCGACACACTCCGATCGATTATTGATGGGCTATGGCGCAACGGGATCACCACCCTTCACCTCGATCGTGCAGCGCACCGGCTTTTTCGCTTTCTCGGCCGCCTCGCGGCACCGCTGGATGGCTTCGCGGTTGCCTTCGGCGAGCGGGTTGGACGCGAGGATCAATCCCCAGCTCTCAGGCGCGCCGCTCTGCATCAAACGCTGCCCCGCATCCCATTGCGTCGCCGCACCCAGCGTTCGTGTCGCCATGTACTCGGGCCAGCGCCAGCTATCCGGTGTTGCTCGTGCGAGCCAACCCGCAAAGGCGGCGTAAAGCACCAGCCCCAGCACCACGCCACTACCGCCGAACAGATAGAGCGAGCGATTTTGCTCGTCGCCCCGCCGCGCTGACGCGAGCCGGTTCCCGATCTCGCGCGCGGTCTGGTCCAACGCCGTGCGCGCCTCGGCGATAAGGCGCTGATCCTCGCGGCGCGCACCCGTTGCGGCCGATGCGATCTCGCCCGCCATATGCGCCGGGTCCATCGCCAAGGCAGGACTTTTCCGCATCGCCGCGATCTGCTGGGCCAGCACCCCCAGCACATTTTCGGTGCGCTTAAGCGTCGGCTCGTAATCGGGAATGTCGATATTCTCGCGGGCGGCGGTCAGACCTTCGACGGCGGCGCGCAACAACGACACTTCGCGGCCGAGCTGGGCGAACGCCCGCGCCGCGCCATCCTCACCTTGCCCGTCGTCCTCATCCATGCGTGTCCCTTTCCTAACGGCTCATGCCCCGATCGCGGCTGATGCCAAGTTCCTGCGTCAACTGGCGGCCCAGCTCGCCGCCGCTCATGTCGCGGCTCCGGTTCATGCCGATCTCTAGCCCCAGCTCGCGGGTGCGGCCGCGCAGGATCGATTCCACCTGAGGATCGCGCTCAAGACTTTTCGCCATGCCCGCCATGTCCTTGCCCGCCTTCTCGCGGCCCGCCATGTCGCCGGCGCGATAAAGGCGGTCGCGCTCCTGTTTCAGCCCCTGCCAGCGCTCCACGAACCGATCGGCGCGCAGGTTAGGATCGGCCCGCACGCGCGCCTCCTCGCCGATCGCCGCGACCATCGGGCCGCTGCGCCCCGCCGCCGCCTCGCGCAGCAAGCCGGGATTGCGCTGCATCGCCGACGCCATATCGCGCGAGGCTCCCGGCCTGATCTGGTCCAGCGCCTCGGTCGCGCGCTCGAGCGCGACCTTCTGATGCTCGAGAACAGGCCCGCCCGACGCGCGCGCCTGCAACACCGTCTCGGCCGAACGCGAGGCGCGCTCGACTGCGCGCCGGAAATCATGGGTATGGCCCTGATCGGCGCGAGCGGGGGCTTCCTTCGCCGGTGTCGGCGTACGCGACGACAGCTTCAAGCCTTCGAACATACCACGCCGCGGCTGACGCTCGGCCCCGGCCTTCGCCGCGGCGCCGATGCGGTCGCCAGCATCACCAGGCGCGCGATCATGGTCGCCTGCAGGGCGCATGGTTCCCGCGCGGGGCGCGAGGATCTCCACGCCCTTGCGCTCGGGCGCATCCGCCAAGCGAATCTCGCCCGACAGCCCGCGCCGATCGGCGAACGACTGCGCGCGCCTCTCAAAATCATGGTCGTCACGATCCCAATACATCGGATAGTCGGACGCCATATCCTTCGCCCGCTCGCGCGACAGCGTGCGGGAGAGCTGGCGCTGATCGGCGAAATCGTCGCGGCCGTAATGGAGCTGCACCCCGTCGCGGTGCCGCGACAGCGCCACATAGGCCGAATGGCGGTCCATCCCCGGCATCGCCAGCACATGCCCCTGATCGACCGTCACGCCCTGCGATTTATGGATGGTTGCGGCATAGCCATGATCGACATGGGCATAATCTTTCAGGTCGAACGCGACGCTGCGGCCATCGTCGAGGCGGACGGCCATGCTGTCGGGCGACACGCGCTCGACCTTCCCTAGCGTGCCGTTCTTCACCCCTAGCCCGCGCTCGTTTTTCAGAAACATGATGCGGTCGCCGGTCGCGAACTCGCGCGCGCCCCGCTCGGCCGACACGCGCACGTCCGGCCCCAGCTCGGCCGTGCCGCGCAGCCGATCGCGCGCGGCTAGGTTCAGGTCGCGCACCTCGGCATTGGTATGGGTGAGGATGATCCGCGTCTTGTTGGGGTCGGCGACGCGAGCGCGATCCCAGCCCTCCACCAGCTCTGCCCGCGCCTGTTCGCGCGTCTCGGCCGCGTGGACCATGCCATGATCGGCATAGGCATGGATCGCCTCGCCGGTCCGGCCCGTCGCCAGCGCGCGCGTGGCGTCCTTCTGCCAGTCCTCATGCTGCCGGCGAACCTCGTTGATCTCGGCCGCGCCGTGGCGCTCGGCAAGCGTGCGGAACGCAGCGCCGGCCTCGATCGCCTGCAACTGCTCGGCATCGCCGACAAGGACCACCTTGGCCCCTGCCCTCTCGGCCTCCGACAGCACGCGCTCCATCTGGCGCGTGCCGATCATGCCGGCCTCGTCGATCACCAGCACGTCGCGATTGGTCAGCAGCTCGCGGCCCTGCCCCCACTGATATTCCATGCTGGTGATCGTGCGCGAGGCGATGCCGGAGCCGCCCTCAAGCCCCTCGGCCGCGATCCCCGACAGGGCCGCGCCGCGCACCTGATAGCCCGCCCGCTCCCATTCGTCGCGCGCAACCCCCAACATGGTCGATTTGCCGGTGCCGGCATAGCCGACCACGATTGCCAGGTCGTTCTGGCCGGTGATATGCGCCAGCGCGTCCTTCTGCTGGCTTCCCAGCGCAAGGCTTCCACTCTCGGCGGTGTCTCGCCCCCCCATTTGAGACGCCGCCGAGAGACCATGCCCGGCCCGATCGGCAAGCCGATCGCCGGCGCGCTCCAACCGCTGCTCGGTGTCGATCATGTCGCGGGAGGTAAAGCGATCGTCGCCGTGCCCGTCCCGCCCCAGCGCCACCAGCTCGGGCGAGGATCGCACCGCGCTCATCACTCGAGCAAACTGATCCTTGCCGTCGCTGTGCCGGAACGCGAACTGCGCCAGGTCGCGCCGCGTGAACGTGGCCTGCTGCCGCGTGATCGCGTCGAGCGCGATGTCGGGATTGGCGATGATCTTGTCGCCATTCTCGCGCGCGATGCGAAGATGATCGTCGGCGCGGCGATGGTCCTCGCCCTCAAGCTCGCGCCGCACCCCCATCGGCCCGATCTTATGTTGCGGCTCTAGGTCGATGCCCTGCGCCTCCAACGTCCGGTGATCTATGCGGGCGTCTATATCCAGCTCGGACAGGCGCTCGTTGACATGATCGGCCCATGCCTCGCGCCACTCCTGCAACAGCGCCGTGCTGTTCCACTCGCGCACCTTCCGGCCGAAGCCCTCCGGGCCGATCTCGCGCATCGACAGCATGACATGGGCATGGGGTTTCGGTTGCCCGTCCTTGCCCATGTCCCAATGCACATTGAGGTCCGCGACCATCCCGCGTTCGACGAACTGCTTTTCGACGAAATCGCGGGCGAGCTGCATCCCTTGGCTCTGGTTCATCTCGCGCGGAATCGAGAACTCGACCTCACGCGCCAACTGTGCGTCCTTGCGCTTTTCGCCGGCCTCGACCTCGTTCCACAGGGTCGTGCGATCGTTTAAACGCTCCGGTGCGCCCTGGGGCAGCATGATTTCGGAATGAACGACTCCGGCCTTGTTCGAGAAATCTTGGATACGTCCGAGCCGGTCATCGTACAGCTCGGATGCTGAACGATAGGCGGCCGACGCAACCGCGCTCGATCCGTTGGCGCGGCTGATGACCTTGGCCGAGAAATGGTAGATCGCCATTACGGCCGCTATACTGCCTCTCTCAGCGCACGTCGGCAACGACGTATAAGCGCGCACTCACACTTTCTGCCGTTCGCGTGATTGACTTCGCCGCATTTCTGAATGGAACCGCTGTCTTGCAAGCGCGATCATGTTACGCTGCGGCATCTGTTTAGGCGGGCGCGAGGGAGAGGATGATGCGAAAGACGCGCGACTATGATGCCGAGCTGCGAGCGCTGAACGACAAGGCCAAGTCGATCAAGGCGAAGAAGGTCCAGCAACTCGGTGAGCTGGTCACGGCGACCGGGGCCGATGCCCTCGACATTGAGACACTGGCAGGCGCGCTCGTCGCCGCCGTCGAAGCGAACGCGGAAGGAAAGGAGGCATGGCGCGCGAAGGGCGGTGCCTTCTTTCAACGGCGTGGGCGCAAAGGCGGCCGTGGCGCTGCGAGCAACGATGGCGGCGCAGGCGAAGCTGACACAGGCGGTTCGCAGGGCTGAGGCCGGACAGCGCCGCAGAGATACGAGAGGATGGGTCTTGGCTCGCCGCGAACGCACCCGCCACCTGATCGAGCTGGGCGGTCTCGTCCAGAAAACCGGCCTCGTCGATCTCGCCGACGACGATCGCGCTACCCTGTACGGCGCAATGCTCGATTTGGCGGCTAAGGCGCGCGAAGACGGCAATATACTCGTGCTTTGGAAGCGGCGCGGCAAACGCGCGTTCGACGCGGAAGCGGAAGGGACCGAGGCGCAATGGCCGGACTGAAAAGCCGAAAGGGCTGCTCTGCCGGCTGACGCTGAGCAGCGCCGTGATCCAATCTTGCTTGCTCCACTTGCTTTTGCATCATATGATGCTTATATTTTCCTCATTTGAAACAGGAGTGCAAATGGCGATGCAGCCTAACAGCGTCGAAACGCTGCTCGGCGTCAAGCCCGGAGTCCATTCTTCACGCCTGATGCTGCCATCCTCGATCGAGAAGGGGCTGCCCGTCGCGGCGCTTGATCGCTTGGCCGACAGCGTGGCACCGGGCGACGCACGCTTCAAATTTCGCCTCATTCCCAAGGCGACGCTGGACCGCCGGCGCAAGTCCGCCACCCAGCGGCTGACGAGCGAGGAGGGAGACCGGCTCGCCCGTCTGGCTAAGGTGTTCAGCTTCGCGCTCGACATCTATCGCGAGCCGGAGCGCGCACGCGAGTTTCTCGGCCGCCCGCATCCGATGCTGGACGGGAAAGCCCCGCTCGACGTAGCGCTGGCGACCAGTCCGGGCGCGGACCTCGTCATCAACCTGCTTGGCCGCGCCGCCTATGGCGGGGGCGTGTGACCGGCGGTCGGACGGACAGGATCCTAACCGCCTACCGCATCGGCGATCCCGATGGCGTCCACCCCGTCTACGACAGTGAAGGAGCGCGGCTGTATCCGGGCCGGTGGAACACGTCGCTCAGCCCCATCATCTACACGTCCGAACATTATTCGACGGCGATGCTGGAAAAGCTGGTCCATGCGGGCAGCGTGCTGCCGCCCAACCAGCATCATATCCGCATCACCATCCCCAATGGTATACGCTATGAAATCTTTCAGACCGCCGCCCATCCGGGCTGGGACGGAAAGGATGAAGGGCTGTGCAAGGCATTCGGGCAGGCCTGGTATGCGGAACAGCGCAGCGCCATTCTGATCGTGCCATCGATGGTGGCGCGGGTGGAGCGTAACATCCTGATCAACCCGTTGCATCCCGACGCTGCCGGCATCATCCATGAGTTGCCCGAACCGGTCTGGTGGGACGAGCGGCTTTATGGATGAGAGCGAAGGGCTGTACGATGAAGCTTTAACGCCCGAAAAGCAGGTCCATCTCACCTTGTAACCGTTCTGTGACATGTCTTTTTTAAAGACTTGGCAAGCTTTCTGTTTTTGCCCATGACGTTCGAGACTATTGCGGGGGCGCACCGCATACAGAAAATTGGCTCTTAATTTCAGGCGAGATATGTCCAGCGATTCCGTGAATATCGTCCCCGTCATCCTGTCCGGTGGATCGGGCACACGCCTTTGGCCGGTTTCCCGGCCTGAGTGTCCCAAACAGCTGCTGCCTCTGACGGCGGATGAAACCATGTTACAGCTAACAGCGGTGCGGACGCGAGGGTTTGAGGACGCATTGGTCGGTCGTCCGATCCTGGTGTCCAACGCGCTTCACGCCAGCATCATCGACGAGCAGCTACAAAAGAGCGGCATCGCCGACTATCGGGTCATCCTGGAACCGATCGGTCGCAATACCGCGCCCGCCATCGCGCTCGCCGCCCTAGAAGCGCAAAACGATGATGCGCTGCTGATTATGCCGAGCGATCATGTCATCGCCGACCTACCCGCTTTTCATGAAGCAATCGCCCGCGCTCTGCCGCTGGTCGCGCAGGGCTGGCTGGTGACATTCGGGATCACACCCAACGGGCCGGAAACCGGCTATGGCTATATCCAGATGGGCAATCTGTGCGGCGATGGTGTGCATGCCGTCGCGCGCTTCGTCGAAAAGCCTGACGTCGCCAATGCGGAACGAATGCTGAACGAGGGCAATCATGCCTGGAATGCAGGCATCTTCCTGTTCCGCGCCGAGGCCTATCTGGCCGCGATGGAGACGCACCAGCCCGACATGCTGAAGGCCGTCAAGACCGCAATGGCGCAGGCGAAGCGGGACGGGGCGCATATCTTTCCAGACGCTATGGCCTTCCACGCCTGCCCGTCGGATTCGGTCGACTATGCGATCATGGAGAGGGAAACACAGGTGGCCTGCGTGCCGGTCAGTATGGGCTGGTCGGATGTCGGGAGCTGGGATTCCCTGCACGCCGTCAGTACCCGCTGCACCGATGAAAATGCCGTGCGCGGCGACGCGCTGCTGCTCGGCGCGCGCAACTGCTTGGTCCATAGCGATGGGCCGCGCGTCACGCTGGTCGATGTCGATGATCTGATCGTCGTCGTAGCACAGGGCGACATCATGATCCTGAAAAGGGGCGAATCTCAGAAGGTCCGCAAGGTGACGGAGGCTCTCAAGGCCCTCGACGCCGCCAAAGCCGCCAGCTGACCCCAATCGTCTTTCTCCCATTGCAGCGGATTGCCATGACCCAGAGAGTTTCCATCGCCGACCTCATGGCGCAGTCCGGCGTCGCGTTCGGCACCAGTGGCGCGCGCGGCCTTGTTACGGCGATGACGGATCGGGTATGCTTTGCCTATACGCAGGCCTTTCTACAGCATCTTGCCATCATCGGCCAGTTCGGCCCGGGAACCCATGTCGCCATCGCCGGCGACCTGCGGCCGTCGAGTCCCCGGATCATGGCGGCTTGCGCCACGGCGATCGAACATATGGGCGGCGCGGTGGATAATTGCGGCTTCGTGCCGTCGCCTGCGGCAGCCGCCTATGGCTTCTGTCGGGGCATTCCGTCGCTGATGGTGACGGGCAGCCATATCCCCGACGACCGCAACGGCATCAAGTTCAACCGCACCGATGGCGAGGTACTGAAGGCCGACGAACAGGGCATCCGTGCGCAAATCGTCGATCTGCCCGACCTGTTCGATGGCGAGGGGATGCTGGCGCCCACCGCGCCTGACGCGCCGCTAGTTGATGCCGCGACGCCCTATATTGCGCGCTATGTCGATGCGTTCGGAAGCCAGGCACTTTCAGGCATGAGGCTAGGCGTCTACGAACATTCGGCGGTGGGGCGCGACATATTGATCGCTCTGGTCGAAGCGCTGGGCGGGGAAGCGGTGTCACTGGGCCGTTCGAACAAATTCATCCCCGTCGACACCGAAGCCGTCCGGCCCGAAGACCAGCAACTCGCGCGGCGATGGGCGGCGGACCTGAAGCTCGACGCGATCCTATCGACCGATGGAGATTCCGACCGCCCGCTGCTGGCCGATGAAAGCGGCGCCTGGATGCGCGGCGACGTGCTGGGCATATTGTGCGCGCGGGCGCTGGGTATCGGCGCGGTGGCGACGCCGGTGAGCTGCAACAGCGCGGTCGAGTTATCGGGCCTGTTCAACGCGGTGCGCCGCACCCGGATCGGATCGCCCTTTGTCATCGAAGCGATGAACGCGCTCGCAGCCGAGGGGCAGAAGAGCGTGTGCGGCTATGAGGCCAATGGCGGCTTCCTGCTGGCGACGCCGGTGGTGGCGGCGGGTGGGACGCTGGGCGCGCTGCCGACGCGGGATGCGGTGTTGCCGATCCTCGCGACGCTGATCGAAGCGGGGCGGCAAGGGGTGGCGCTCTCCGCCCTCTTGGCGCAGTTGCCCGAACGCTATACGTTCAGCGAGCGGTTGCAGGCCTATCCCACGGCGCAGAGCCAGGCGCTCATTGCCCATCTGGAACAGGGCAACGAGGCCGATGTCCTCGCGCGGCTGACAGCGATGTTCGGGGACATCGCGGGCGAGGCGGACAGGATCGACCGAACCGACGGGCTGCGCATCCATTTTGCCGGCGGCGACATCATACACTTACGGCCTAGCGGCAATGCGCCGGAACTGCGCTGCTACACCGAAAGCGACAGCGCAGAACGGGCGGCGGTGCTCAACGGGCAGGCGCTAGTGCTGGTGCGAGATTATCCTATTCCGGGCTGACCGGTCCGGCGCGGACGGCGAAAGCAACAGCGAGTGAAGCAGTTATTCGCAATATTGCGCTTTGCAAGTCCTTACAAAAGATCGATTTTCGTGCGCATGCGGTTGGGATGATCGCACACTATCCTGTTTCCTTTTAGGGACTTGCCGTGCAGGCCGCTAGCGCGGAATGGCGAGCAGGGCAGAAACCGGTCCCTGCGCGATCGTGAAATCGCAATTCCCCTCCAGCAGCAGGCAATCCCCCCTTTCCCAAACCAGCCCATTCGCCTGTCCCACACCGCTGAGGGGTGTAAACCACATCTGCTTGCCTTCCGGCACCCTGAGGCTCTGGTCTTCGCTCCAGTGGACGAGGTCGAGCGAGAAGGGGGCTTCGTCCTCGCCAATTAGGCGGGTTTCAGCGCCAGGCCGCGCCTGGATCAGGGCGCGCTCATAGGGCGTGAGGCGGCTGACCGCGACGCCATCGTCGAGATGCAGTTCGCGTGGGCGGCCATAATCATAAAGGCGGTAAGTGACGTCGGCATTCTGCTGAATCTCAGCGAGCGTGATGCCAGCTCCGATCGCATGGACAGTGCCCGCCGGGATGAAGTAGCAGTCGCCCGGCTTGACCGGCTTCCAGTCGATCCACTGTTCGAGCGATCCATCCTGCGCGGCGGCGCGGAACTGATCGGGGGTCATGGCCGCAGTGAGGCCAATGCCCAGCGTCGCGCCAGGTTTGCAATCGAGGATATACCAAATTTCCTCCTTGCCGCGCGCCAGCCCCTTGTTACAGGCTTGCGCATCGTCGGGATGCACCTGGATCGAAAGCCGTTCGCTGGTGAAGATATATTTGACCAGCAGGGGCAGATCGCGACCGTCGCCGCTTTCGAACCAGACTTCGCCGATCTGGCGGCCTGCGCCAGCGGCCGCGAAGATCGGCGGAAGGTCGGTTCGGCCCCATGGCTTTTCGACATAATGGGGAACAAGCTTTTGCATCGACACAGTATCCCGATTTTTTAGGCACGGATTCTCTTTCGAGTCACTTTATCGCTGTCAACATAATCCCATGAAGATAGCGGCCATAGTCGGACTTGCCGAGCTTGCCGATCGCCTGTTCGAGGCCGTTGGCGTCGATGAAGCCCTGGCGGAAGGCGATTTCTTCGGGTGCGGCGACCTTGAGGCCTTGGCGCTTTTCGAGAACGCGAACGAATTCGGCGGCGTCGAGCAGGCTGTCGGGCGTACCGGTGTCGAGCCAGGCATAGCCTCGTCCCATGAGTTCGACATGCAAGTCGCCGCGTTCCAGATAGACGCGGTTGACGTCGGTGATCTCCAGCTCCCCACGGGCCGAGGGCTTCATGTTGGCGGCGATATCGACGACCTTTTCATCGTAGAAATAGAGGCCGGTGACCGCCCAGTTGGACTTTGGCTGCTCGGGCTTTTCCTCGATGGTTTCAGCCTTCATCGCTTCGTCGAAGCTGACCACACCATAGCGTTCGGGATCGTTGACATGATAGGCGAAGACGCTCGCCCCTTCCTTGCGCGACGAAGCGCTGGCGAGGATTTCGGGCAGGCCGTGGCCGTGATAGATATTGTCGCCAAGGATGAGGGCCGACTGCTGGCCCGCGACGAAATCGGCACCAATGATATAGGCCTGCGCCAGGCCGTCGGGGCTGGGCTGCACCGCATAGTCCAAGGTCATGCCCCAGGCCGAGCCATCGCCCAGCAGCGACTGGAAGGCCGGCAGGTCGCGCGGGGTCGAGATGATGAGCACCTCGCGGATGCCCGCCAGCATCAGCGTGGTCAGCGGATAATAGATCATCGGCTTGTCATAGACTGGCATGAGCTGCTTGGAGGTCGACAGCGTCATGGGATAGAGGCGCGTGCCGCTGCCCCCAGCAAGAATGATACCCTTCATAGCTTCAAAGTTCCCAATAATCCGTCGGCCGCCGGCTGCAGCCGGTCCATCACTTCATCGAGCGACGTGCGCCAGTCGGGCAGCGTCACGCCATGGGCCTGGGCGATCCGCGTGCAGTCGAGGCGAGAATTGGCGGGCCGAGTGGCGGGTGTGGGATAATCGGCGGTGCCGATATGCCGCACCGATGCCGACGGACCGCCGCGCGCCGCCGATGCGGCGAAGATCGCTTGCGCAAAATCGGCCCAGCTCGCTTCGCCCGATGCGGTCATGTGGAAGATGCCGCGCAGCGCCGGGCTACCATCAGCTACCATATTGGTAGCTACCTGAATGATACTATCCGCGATCGCCAACGCGCTGGTGGGATTGCCCACCTGATCGCCGACCACGCCCAGCTCGTCACGGTCGGCCGCCAAGCGTAGCATCGTCTTGACGAAATTGCCGCCGAACGGGCTGTAGACCCAAGCGACGCGCAGCACCGCGCTGTTGTCGCTCGCGGCCAGCACCGCCCGCTCACCCGCCAGTTTTGATGCGCCATAGACGCCGGTGGGGCCGGTGGGATCCGTTTCGACATAGGGACAGTCCAGCGTCCCGTCGAACACGTAGTCGGTCGAGATGTGGATGACGGGGACGCCGAGCTTCTTGGCCGTCTGTGCGACCGCGCCGGCGCCGGCACCGTTGACGGCAAAAGCGAAATCGCGTTCCGTCTCCGCCTTGTCTACCGCAGTATAGGCGGCGGCCGAGACGATCACGTCGGGCTTCGTCGCCTCCAGCGCGCGGATGACTGAGGCGGGATCGGCCAGATCGAGGTCAGGGCGGCCGATTGCGATCACCTCATGCCCGGCGGCCTTACCCCGTTCAAGGAGGCTGGTGACGACCTGCCCCGCCGTCCCGGTAACGGCGATTCTCATGCCTTGACTTTCTCGAGGCCCAAGCGCTGGCCGTCATACTGGTCGCGCAGCGGACGCCACCACCAATCATTGTCGAGATACCAGCGCACCGTCTTTTCGATGCCCGTGTCGAAATTCTCCTGGGCCTTCCAGCCCAGCTCGTTCTCTAGGCGGGTCGCGTCGATCGCATAGCGGGCGTCATGGCCGGGGCGGTCGGTAACATATTCGATCAGCTCGACGCGGGGCGTGTCGGTGGGGCGCAGTTCGTCGAGCATGTCGCAGATGCGCTTGACCACGTCGATATTCTTGCGCTCGTTGCGGCCGCCCACATTGTAGGTTTCGCCCGGTTCGCCCTTTTCGATGATGAGGTCGAGCGCACGGGCATGATCGTCAACATAGAGCCAGTCGCGGATATTCTCACCCTTGCCATAGACCGGCAGCTTGCGCCCTTCGAGCGCGTTTAGAATGGTCAGCGGAATGAGCTTTTCGGGGAAGTGATAGGGGCCGTAATTGTTCGAGCAGTTCGACACCACCACCGGCAGGCCATAGGTGCGCTGCCAAGCTTTCGCCAGATGGTCGGACGCGGCCTTAGACGCCGAATAGGGCGAGGAAGGATCGTAGGGCGTGGTTTCCTCGAACAGGCCTTCGTCACCCAGCGAGCCATAGACTTCGTCGGTCGAGACGTGGAGGAAACGGAAGGCGGCCTTAGCTTGTGGGTCCAGGCCATTCCAATAGCCGCGGGCGGCCTCCAGCAGGGTGAAGCTGCCCACCACATTGGTCTGGATGAAGTCGGCCGCGCCGGTGATCGAGCGATCGACATGGCTTTCGGCGGCGAGATGCATGATGCGGTCGGGCCGGAACTCGGCGATGGCTTGGTCCATCGCGGCGCGGTCGTAAATATTGGCGTGCAGGAAGCGATGGTTGTTGCGCCCTTCGACTTCCTGGAGAGACGCCTCGCAGCCGGCATAGGTGAGCGCGTCGATGGTGAGGACATCATAGTCCTTTCGCAGCACCAGATAGCGGACGAGGGCCGAGCCGATGAAGCCGGCACCGCCGGTGACGATCACGCGCATGGGTCTACATTCCTCAATCAAGCGGCAGGAGTGGATGGCCGTCATAAGCGAAGGGGCTGTCAAGATCGGCCAGTAGAGGATGCATCACATCTTTAGAGGACAATTCCGGCACTATGCCGTCAGGTATTGGCCACGCGATACTGATCGCCGGATCATCCCAGCGAACGCCCCCGTCATAATCCGGTGCATAGGTATCGGAACATTTATAGCTCACTTCACAATCCGGCTCGAGCGTCAGAAATCCATGGGCAAAGCCGATCGGGATGAAAAGCTGAAAGCCATTTTCAGCAGACAGCTCGGCGCCGGCCCATTGCCCATAGGTCGGCGACCCTTTGCGAATATCCACTGCCACATCGAAAATACGACCGCGGATGCATCGCACCAGCTTGTCCTGACCGCGAGGTGGCGTCTGGAAATGCAAACCCCGTAAAGTGAAACGCGGGGCGGACAAGGAGTGGTTATCCTGAATAAACCGACATTCGATGCCCAAAGCGACAAAAGCCGGTTCGGAATAAACTTCTGTGAACCACCCACGCGCATCCATGTGCCGCATGGGCTTTATTAGTCTGAGTGGTGACATATCATAGTGCATTATCGCAAGCATCCCCAGCTTGGACGCCCACCGTTCAAATTACCGGAAAGACCGTACACAGCCAAGCGTTGTGGCCCTCTGCCGGGTCTGCCAACGATGACGATCCCACAATATCCCGCTTTTGCGCCACAGGGTCACGATTTTCGCGGTGGAACAGCTCAGCCGAGCTATCTCGTCCCAATGGCTTCCCGCCTCAATAATGGTTGTCACATTCGTCTTTCTTCGGCATTGCAAGCACGATTGCGTCCCTGGCTGGTTGAAAGACGGATGGCACAGGTTTTCGCGAGACTATCCGCAATAACGAAAGCCTGGGCGACAACAATGCGTCATTCTCGAGGACAGCCCCCTCAAAATATGATCACGCCAAATCCGACGTCTCCGAGGCGCCCTCTTCACAGCATGGTGCTGACGATCGATGACTATGTCGGCTACATATTGAACGGAGAGCGCCAGGATCAGCGGATTCGAACGATCGACCGACCCGGTTTCCTGGTTTGCGGCCCCTATCGTCCCTTAAAGGCCGGCACCTACACCATCGCCATATTAGGCGAGGTGGACGATGGCGGCATGCTCGCCTTTGTCGATGTGGCCTGCGATAGCGGCGCACGCCAATTGGCGAAAAGCGACATCACGGTCCAGGCCGGACCCGGCATCATCAGCATTTTTTCGCTCCATCTGCCGGAGGATGTTGATGATCTCGAAATCCGACTGGCCGTCGCGGCGAACACGCGGCTCGCCTTCCAGGGTGTTCATATCCAGGAACGCGACGCAGACAAAGACTATGCTCTGCTGAACAAGAGCTATGCCAGCGATGCGCACTGGTCGGTTGTCCTTTTTGGTTCATGTCTGTCCCATGTGAAGCCAGACATTCCCTTCTACCTTGTTATCCCCAGGGACGATCAAGGGCTGTTCGACAGGCTTTTTGCCAGCGCCCATGCCATTGGTTTCATCGATAGATTGCCGATTACCCTATACGAGGACTGGGTGTTGGCAAAAAGCGACAATGTGACGCCCGCTGGGTTCACGGGCTGGCAGGTCCAGCAGGTCGTCAAGCTGGCCTTTTCCAGGCTCGGCCTCTGCCGTCAGTATCTGACCTGCGATTCGGCCCAGTTCTTCACGCGGTCTTTCGATTTCACTACGGCGATGTTCCGTGACGGCATCCTGTGCACGACCGCCCGCCCGCAGGACCGAGACGAGATAGAGCGCCATTTCAGCAATACCGGAGAACAATGCTGGCTACAGGGCGAACTTGTTTCCGCCAGCGTCGCATTCGACGCCATTGATGCTCATTTCACATCTCGGCGCGAGCCGCTCAAATATCATTATATCGGTTGCAACGGCATATTCGATGCCGATATCTGCCATGCTCTGGAAGCGAAGGCCGCCGATTTTGGCTATGGCAATTTCGTTGGCCTGATCAATCTGTGCCCTTATGAATTTGCTTGGTACGGGGCGTTCGTCACCTACTGCCATCCCGATCTGTTCAAACCGATCGAACCCTGCATATTCCGCCCGATCGTCGAGGCAGACCACCTACTTGATGAACCGCCGCCGACCGGAGACGACGGCTTTTTCGGCTATCTTTTCCAAAAACCGGCTTGCGACGACCTGCAGCCGATGCAGACCTACCTAGCTTGCTTGGCGACGTGAACAGCCACATTAGCGGAGAGGCGCAAAAAATGCACAGGCGGCGAATATTGGCGCGCTCTGATGCTTCATTGTAACTCGTGTTAAGACCCCTTTATGGGCACCAACACCAATGCCGATTGACGCTTATTCGTCCGCCAATAAGCAGCCGGCGGCGCCGGGATGCGATCGGCAAAGCCATTGCTGGGTGGTCGGATGAAATGCCCCATCAACCAGCGACGACCTTGGGGATCGACAACCAGCGCGGCATATTCCTGAGGATTGGTGGGCAGGCCAAGATCGACATCATCACCTCCGCCGAATGTGTTTTGGCCTAGTGGAGCGGAACTACGCTTTGCAGCGAGGCGATAGCAGCCACGAACCTTGCCAAGAGGATCGTTACAGCCTCTCCCGCCAAGGGCGGCGAACGCAATTATGGAGTCGCCATCGACCCAGAAGCCCATGAGATTGGCGATCTGGTTGCTCATCTCGTCCCGGCCAAGTGTCCACACCTCGGCAGACAATGGATCGAATGGGCGGACCATCCCTACGGCTCCCTTAATTTGAGGAATCCCGTTCACCACAGTCAGTTCAGCGCCACGGACAGCTGAGCTGTTTATGACGGCTTTTCCCACCTTCAGCGCCGACCAATAAAGATATAAGCGTCCTTTGAAGGCCAGTAGTCGGGGCACCGCTGCCACTTCGCCGATGGCCCCCTTTTGAATACCTCCGAGAATGACCAGCGTACGATCCATGTCTAGTTTGCCGGTGTTGGGGTCGTAGACGCTGATACAGGACGATGTTTGATCGACATTGAATTTGCTACCGTTCTCTACAGTGCATTCAAAGGCGACATAGGTGGTGTTATCATGCAACGCGACGGTCGGATCATAGGCTGAACGAATGCGAAGGCCGCGCATGGGACCGCCTGTTACTAGCGCATGAGTCTGGCCGGTGCGGGGATCGATCGAGGTGTCGAGAAGCGCCGTGGTGCTGATGAAGCGATGTGTCTTCCAGTCGAAGCGGTCAAGCACCAGACCCCAGCGGTTGAATGGACGCCCCTTCGCCTCGTTGGCCGGATCGCCGCCGCTACAGTCGTTTGCGCCGGACACGCCTGCCAGCTTGCCTTCGATCGTCACCAGCCTCCGTCCGATGAACATGCTGGGGTTGCCTGGCAATTGCGCAAAGGATGTCGCGTTGCAGGCTGGTTCGGCAAGCGGCTCGGCCGCATCTATTGACAATTTTCTTGGCATGCCAGGCTTACCCGCTTGCGAAGTTGACGCAACCCGCTGTGGCGCTAGGGGATTTTCGCTTGATGGAGCCATCGTCACCGCCGCTGCCGCACCTAGTGCTGCGACGCCCGCTATAACCGCTGCTTTCATCCTATATCCGCCTCGCCTGATTAAGGCTATACGCAAGTGAGGGACTTGCCGTTCCCGCGTACAAGAATACGGCACCGCCTGCGCATCAGGTGCGATCTGTATTATCCCGACTATGACTGGCAAAAACCATTCCATTGCGATAATCGCTGCCACAGTCCCATGCATGACCGGCCACCCCAGCTTTGCGGGTAACTTGGGCCGGCCTTCGGGGGGGTGATCAAAGACATGATCTTTCCAGGTCTTGTATGGAGCACAGAATGCTTTCCAAGTTTCTGAACGACAAACAAAAAGTCAACTATCGCCGCAAGGGGAACCAGTATCGCGACGCAGGGGACTGGCCCAATGCGGTCAGCGCCTACACCAAGCATCTCGAAGAGAATAGTGGCGATCAGGCCATCTGGGTCCAGCTAGGTCACGCTTGGAAGGAACAAGGGCTCTTAGAAGAAGCGGCTCAAGCCTATCAGATGGCGGTCGATCTGGATGTGGACGATCCCGACGCCAACATCCATCTGGCGGATCTGCTGCGCCGGCTTGGCCGCCTGGAGGAGGCACTGGCCGCCTATCAACGCGTCAACAAGGTCGCGCCCAACGCCGAAGCCATCCGCAACATCCGCTTGCTGCGCAAGGACAACAAAGTCAGCGCAGCCGCGGAAATGGGTGAGGGGACTGTCTTTTTCGCGATCCAGGATTTGTTCGGCTATCTGAAGGCACATGTCACCATGTCGGGGATTCAACGGGTCCAAGCCGGCATCGCGCTGCACGCCATCAAGGATGAGGGCGTCGATGCCCGCTTCATCGTCGGCAATGCGCTTGAACATGTGCTGCCCGCCGGCGAGTTCTGGATGGCCGACAATGCCGAAGTGCTGCGCATCATCGACTATGCGTCGGGCAAGCAGGTTGACCATGACATCCTGCGCGCCATGATACTATCCTGCGAGAATGACGCCGTCCGGGTGCGCCCGTCGCATGGCAGCACGATCATCCTGCTGGGCGCCTTCTGGGGGCTGGGCAACAGCATTCGGGAATTCATCCGGTCCAAACGCGATGGCGTGCGGATCGGGGCCTATGTCTATGACATCATCCCTGTCACCCACCCCGAATTCTGCGACGAGGCATTAGTCACCGATTTTTCGATGGCGATCTGCGAGCTATGCGCGGTTGCCGACTTCATTCTAACCATTTCCGATGCGTCACGCTTTGCCCTAGCGGAGTTTATCGCTAAAAATGGCGGCCGTCCCATACCGATGCAGACCGTGCCGCTGGCCCATCACCTGACCCAATCCGCAGACGACGCGGTTGAGTGGCCCGAGCAGCTGCGCCAGGTGAAGGGCAAGCGCTATGTTCTCTATGTCTCGACGATCGAAGCGCGCAAGAACCATCTCTATGTGGTCAATGTCTGGCGGCGCCTGATGGCCGAGGGGGTGGATGTTCCCGATCTCGTCTTCGTGGGGCGGCATGGTTGGAAGATCAGCGGTCTCATGGATGTGCTCAAGGCCACGAACAACCTGAATGGCCGCCTGCATATCGCCCACAACCTGTCTGACGGCGAACTGAACGCGGTATATGCTAATTGCGACTTTTCGGTGTTCACCAGCTTTGTCGAAGGCTGGGGCCTGCCGGTGGGCGAAAGCCTGTTGCATGGCCGACCCTGCATTGCTTCTGACACATCGTCCATTCCGGAAGTCGGCGGCGACTTGGTTGAATATGTTGATCCCTTCAACCTGACCCAAGGCATCGAGATATTCCGGCGGATGATAACGGACAAAGGCTATCGCGATGCCCGTGCCAAGATGATCCGCGACCAGTTCGTTCCAACAACATGGCAGGATGTAGGTAGTAATTTTCTTAGTAAGGTCAAATTCTATCAAACCGCTGATATCATACCGTTTCAGACCAGTCTGGAGGAAGGCAAAGTGCTTTCGCTACGGACCAAGGCCGGCAGTACAATCGATATCAAATCATATTTCGACATCCCAAGGCGCATCCTGATCGAATCCGCCCATCTCTACGGATCGGAAGACCATGGGGTTTGGATGAAAGGTTCCAATCCCAGCTTCAGTATCCTTACCGGCATGACGGCAGGCGCCTCGCTGCTGGTCTATTTACAGGTGTCGGTGGCACCAAGTAGCCAGGATTGCATGCTGACGATCTTCAACGCAGAAAACGACGCGATGAGAGCGATCCGGTTGCAGGAAGTGGCCACGGGCCAGGTCATCAGGCTGATGACCAAGGCGGGTGACGACGGCGCGATCCAGTTGCGCTTCGACGTGACCGGCCCCTACCCTCGATATGAGGGCGACAATCGTGATTTCGTCATCGGGCTGCGCTCCATCGGTTATGCGACCCCGGAGAATTTAGTCGCGCGACAGGAGCTGTACGAAGCCATGAGCCTGGTGGACCTGACATCCTGACATCGCATTCCCGCAACACGGCGCTGCGACGATCATGATGGCTGGATCAACGGACGTCGCTGTCTGCATCGACGGCAGGCTGCTGGAAGATGGCGGCGCGGGCACCGGGGTCGGGCAATATGCCCGGACCTTGGTGCAGGCGTTGCGATTGGCAGGCAGAGCGCCGCTGATCCTGAGCGACGGCGAACGCACTGCGCGCAGGTCACGCCCCGCAAAATGGGCGGCAGCGCTGCGTCCTTGGCCCCGCGGAGCCACCATCACGCCGGGCGGCTACCGGGCCTACGACATTTTCCGTGAAGCCCATGTGTTTTTCAGTATCTATGGGCGGATCATGCCGCTGCGCCTGCCTGGACCAACGGGCATCATGCACTGGAGCTATCCCTTGCCCATGCGCATATGCGGGTGGCGCAACATCTACACCGTGCATGATGCTATGCCGCTTGATCCCGATATCCCGACACCTGTCGACGGACGTCGGCTGCGGGCGGTACTGGACGGCTTGGCGGCGTCAGGAGGCTCCTTCGTCACCGTGTCGAACGCCGCGCGCCAGGCCATAGTGGAAGCCACCGGCTGGCCACCCGGCAAGGTGGCAATCTGTCACCAGGGCGTCGACATTGACGATATGGCGGTGAAAGGGCGCGACACCCTGCCCGCCGGACTGCAGGCAGGCGGCTATCTGCTCTATGTCGGCGCGGTAGAAGCCCGCAAGAATCTAATCGCCCTGCTTGATGCCTACCGGGCGAGCGGCATCACGACACCACTAGTCATATCAGGTCCTGATGGCCTGGATGCCGAACATATCACCGCCCAAATACAGGACACCCCCGGCGCGATCCGCCTAGGGCTGCAACCGCGGGATGCCGTGCTCCGGCTCATCGCTTCAGCCCGCGCCCTCATCCTAGTATCGCTGGCCGAAGGCTTCGGAGTTCCAGTCGCCGAAGCCATGAGACTGGGGACGGCCGTTTTGTCCGCCAACATCCCGGCGCTCACCGAAGTAGGCGGCGGCGCGACGCTGCTGATTGATCCGCGTGATCCGGCGGCGCTGCGCCATGGCCTAGCCACGATCGATGGTGACGCCGCGCTAAGGGAGAAGCTAGTCCGCGCCGGGCTGGAAAGATCGCAATATTTCGGACTGGAATCCTATGCACAGCGGCTCGCGAACCTGTATGGAATGGCATGACTGAGACTGTACCAGCCAAGCTGCGCATTGGCATTGATGGCTATAATATGGCACTGCCCCAAGGTACGGGCGTTGCGACCTATGGACGGAACCTGGCGGCGGCAATCGCTGTGCTTGGATATCGAGTAGACCTGTTGTTCGGTCTGAACATCCCACGCAAGACGGGCGATGAGCTGCGGGAGTCGCTATTCTTTGGGCAATTGGGTGCTGATCCGCCTCATCGCCTGACTATGCGGCGGCGGATACGACGCTGGCGCGTACATCCCTTCGCCCACGATATGACCCGAATATCCGTCGCCGGACGCACCGTGTCGCAGCAAGGCAGCGATCGCCTGCCGTCGTTTGACCGGCTATTCAACCGGGCGGAACTGTTCGACATCTGCGCCCGCCATTTTCGCCGCTACGACAAGTTCATGACCGTCAGAGTGCCCGATCCGCCCGCTATCATGCACTGGACCTATCCGCTGCCCATCCGCTTGGCTGGCGCGCGCAATATCTACACCCTGCATGATCTGGTGCCGTTGCGGCTGCCGCAGTCCAGTCTGGAGGACAAGCGCTATTATGACAAATTGGTCCGTGCTTGCGTGGGGCAGGCGGACCATATCGTCACCGTGTCAGAAAAGTCCCGCGCCGACATTATCGAACTGCTTCAGGCCGATCCGGCGCGGATCACCAACTGCTACCAGAGCAGCGACATGCCTGCGCTGCGCGATCCAGATGCCTTGCCCAATCGCCTGCATCAGTTGTTCGACCTCAAGATGAAGGATTATCTCCTGTATTTTGGCGCGATTGAGCCCAAGAAGAATCTCGGCCGCCTCATTCAGGCCTATCTCGAAGCGAATATCGCCACCCCCCTGGTGATCGTCGGGGCCGAGGCCTGGCATGCCGACCGGGAACTCAAGCTGCTAGGCGCCGCCCATGGCAGAAAGCTGCCCGGTGTCGATCGTATCCGGCGCATCGACTACATCCCGCGAACCCTGCTAACTGATCTGTTACACGGTGCTAAGGCATGTCTATTTCCGGGTCTTTATGAAGGCTTCGGCCTGCCCGCGCTCGAAGCGCTGGCTGCTGGGGTGCCGCTGCTGGCCAGCACGACCGGAGCCTTGCCCGAAATCACCGGTGGTGCGGCCCTAACCATCGATCCCTATGACATTGATGCCATGGTTGACGGAATACGCAGATTGGACGGCGATTCCATGTTGCGCAACAGGCTAACGCAACATGGTCCCCTACAGGCTGACAAGTTTTCCCTGATCAGATTTTCAGAGCGCATAGGCCAACTTTACCAAGGCATCTGCAGACGCTAGACGCCTCAAGCGCTTTTAACCTTGGGCGAAGCACAGCCTGATAACGGCATTGGAGTAATAGCATGTATCTTAAGCGCGGGACGCAATGGATCCGTCCAGGGGTCATCCTACTTACGGCGACGTGCCTGAGCGGGTGCGCGACCCTGCCGCGCAATGGCCCGACTGGAGCCCAGGTCGAACGGAGTGCGAAGCACAACGCAATGGGCTTCAGAATTATCGATATTGCGCCCGACAATATTGACGCCCTGTCTACCACGCAAAACCAGGCCGGGGCCTTGGCCGCGCTGGCCGCAGATGGCAACATTGACCTGATCGGCCCTGGGGACGTGCTGGCGATCGAGATTTACGAAGTGGGCGTTACGTTGTTTGGCGGACGCGCGAATATAGGTGTCGCCGGCACCATGCTGGAAAACGACCTCAGCATGTCGGCCAGCAGCGAAACCGTGGGTGGCAGCGGTGTCGTGGTCGACCGCAATGGCAATATCAGCCTGCCTTATGCAGGAACCCTCTCCGTTGCCGGCCTGACCACCTCGCAGGTACAGGACCGAATTGTCGCGGCGCTGCGGGGTAAGTCGCAAAGCCCACAGGTCATCGTCTCATTGCGCCGCAACATCTCCAATGCCGTCGTCGTGATGGGGGACGTGACCAACCCTGGCCGGATGCCGCTGACACTGGCTCGCGAACGGCTGTTGGACGCAATCGCCGAACGGGGTGGAATAAATCGGATGGTGCAGACCGGCTCCTCGACAGCCACAGGCACCGGCGCGCAGGACGTCATCGTGCGCTTCACTCGGCGCGGCCGCGTGGCTGAGCAAGCGCTGGACAGCATCGTTGCAGGATCAGTGGACGATCTGGTCCTGCTGGGCGGCGACCGGATCGAACTGATCCGTCAGCCGCGCACCTTCACCGTATTCGGCGCGCTCGACCGCGTTGCGCAGGTTCCCTTCGAGAGCCGGAGGCTGACTTTGGCGGAAGCACTTGCCCGAGCGGGCGGCCCCAATGACAATCGGGCCGATCCCAAGGCGGTGTTTATATTCCGCATGGTCCCCGCCACCGATCTGGTGGCTCAGGGCATTCCCGCTTCGACGACGGAGATCGCCTATCCGGTGGCCTACCGGATCAACATGATGGAGGCGGAAAACTACTTCCTGTCGCAGCGCTTCACGATGCGGGACAAGGATTTGATCTATATCGGCAATGCTTCGGCTAATCAGCCCCTGAAGCTAGTCCAAGCACTCGGTCAGCTTTTTGCGCCTGTGCTGAGTGTCCAGAACGCCACGCGATAAGTGAGGGTGCCCGCTGGAACCAGCGGTGGGCACCCCCCTCTATCGATCAGGCCGCATGTTCCTTAACGCCGGCTCGCAACAGCCAACCAATGCCATAGATCAGCAGCAAGGCGAAGAAGATCGTCGCCACCGTCTTGGTCCGTTCAGGATACAGCGCCTTTACCGGCATGTTGGGATCGACCACCGGCACAACGAACAACTGCTGGCGTCGGGCTTCGTCCTGTGCGCGCTGGAGCGCGGCCGATGCCATTTCCAGCTGCTTGCCGTCCATCTCCTGGCGGATCTTGAAGCCTTCATACTCCCCCAGACCCGCCGCGACATTGCCCGGTCCCTGCGACAGCTTGGCTTGCTCTGCGGCCACCTGCCGCGACAGCGCCGCGACACGGTTCCGCAAAGCAATTAGCTGCGGGCTGTTGCGCCCGACAACGGCGGCCATGGAGGCTTCCTGCGCGCGGGCAGCGGCCAACTGAGCCTGTAGTTCAGACACCATGCTGGTCCGCGACGTACCTGTCACCTGGGGGTTGAAGTCCTGCCCGCTGCGGCGGAACTGAGTGATCTGGCGCTGTGTCTGCGCCAGATTGTTCTCCGCCTCGCGCACGCGGCGTTCCGCCATCTGAATCGCGTTGGCATAGTTGCGCTGGTTGAGGGTGTTGACCCGCGCCTCGCTCAATCGCAACAGTTCCTGGACAATCCGGTAGGAATCCTCTGGCCGGAATGAACGCACCTTGAGCGTCGTGATGCCCGTTTCTGTGCTGACGTCCACATCAACCTTAGCCTTGAAATATTTCTCCAGCTGCTCGGGCTTGGGATTGGCGTACCACAGCCGTGACAGCGGGTCCGCTTCGGGCCGACGGAACCGGTCGATCAGGCCGATGCGCTTTTCCAGCGCATTCACGGCATCATGTGACTCTAGATAGTCGGCGACTACTAGCGCGTCGCGCTCCGATGACGCGCCGCCAACCATGGTCAGTGCCTGACTCAATCCGCTCGGTGCGGATGTCGGCGTCTGTGACGTACGCACGACGAAATGCGCTTCCGATTGATATTGGTTGGATGCGATTAAGTAAAAATACAAGGCCGCCAGAATTGTTGGAAAAAGAACGATGATACACCAGCTGCGATGTTCTTTAGTCCATTCAATCAGCCGCGATCCAGCTTTTGAGTATAATTTATCCAAAATACAAGACCTTACGATGAAGGGAAAATGTTAGAGATTTTTGATCCGGCAACAAAGCTGGCTGCGTGCAACAGGGGCGTGAAATCGATTCTATCTGTCAACGAAGTACGACGTTTTCAGGCCGTGTGCCTCCGGGCAGTATAAGCAACCAGGCCTCCTCGTGCATGTCGGGCCAAAGCTTTGGCCACGCCAACACTCCCAAATGTCTGAAACGATCATCATCGCGGCGCTTCTACAGCGGGACGCTGCACCTTAGAATATAAAATCGTCACTCCCGTCGATGTTCTGTCATCAGGCCGCCGATCATATCGCGGGGTACGTGCGATCGCAAAGCCATGGTCGCATTGCCGGCAGCTTTGCCCTATAGGTCCGCCCCTATGAAATTGCCTTCCCTCATCGCCGGCGTCTCGCAGCGCATCCGCCGTAGTCATGCGCAAGATGCTGGTATCCGCTTGTTCAATCTCGAACATCTTCTCTCTTATCCCCGCCAACGCAACGAAGCGGTCATTCGCGAGCTTTGTGCGAACGCCTATCTGGGTGGGGAAAGATCCTTGTGCCGGGTGCTGGGCCGATACAAGATGATTATCGACACTCGTGATGTCGGCCTGTCAAGCCACCTGCTGCTTGATGGCTATTGGGAAATGTGGCTGACTGAATTGTTCGCCACGCTGGTGAAGCCGGGCATGAAGATCATCGATGTCGGCGCCAATCTGGGCTATTTCTCGCTGCTGATGGCCGACCTTGTGGGCCCGACAGGTCAGGTCCATGCCTTTGAACCCAATGTCGATCTTGCCCATCGCATGGCGCAGAGCCTGGCGCTCAACGGTTTTTCTAGGATCGCGACCGTTCATGAACAGGCATTGGCCGATGCCGAAACCGACGTGGTTCTGCTTGTCCCCAAAAACGAACCGAAAAATGGCCACCTCCTGCCCGCTGATCATCCCACATCGAGCGATGACGCAGTCGAAACCCGGCTGATGCGGACAAGGCGGCTCGACAGCTATCCCGAACTCTATGACGCCGACATTATAAAGATCGATGCCGACACGTCCGAAATGACGATCTGGTACGGCATGTCGGCCATCTTAGATCAGAGGCGGCCGCTGACGATCGTGCTAGAATTTGCGCGCATCCGCTATGCCGATCCGGGTGCCTTCATCGACCGGATCCTGGCCGATGGCTTCAGCCTGTCGGTCATCATGCTTGACGGCGGCGTCCAGCCCATCGACCGGGAGGGTATCCTCGCTGCGCCTCCGCAGGACGATGTCATGCTGCTGCTGGTACGGTGATGCCCTCGCTGCCCTGATCCTCAGTCGCAGGTAAAGCACAGCTTCGCGATGGCGCATCCCCCGCCGGGAGGCGCTAGGCCGATACGGACCGGGCCGGGTCGGGCCGGAAGCGGCAGGGACAGGACAAGGGGTTCGCCCGCCCGTCCCTCGAAGCACGACGAATAGCCATGGATGTCGATCCCGATCGGCGCGCCGCCATGGTCGGCGGCAACATGGATATGCAGGACCCCACCAGCGCATCCGGCCCAGCGGAACCACAGCGACACATCGTCGCCGGCAATCCGGCATCCCGTGGCGGTCGGAAGGCCCCATCCATGCCCGTGGCGCAGGACTTCGCCCGGGGCATCGTCATGCTGCATCCCGCTGTCCGACAGGAGGGACCAGATACCCGGCCCGCCGACCAGCGGCAGGCCCGCCTCCCCCCGTGGTTGAACGGTGACTGCCTTCCCCAGCAGGTCATAGGCGATGTGGTGCCATGTTCGGGGCTTGTAACCCGCCGTGATCGCCGCTTCGGCCGCGTCGCGCACGGGCTTGTCCAGCAGGGCGCATACCGCATCGGCGATCGTGGCCGGATCGTGCGGATCGAAATAGCGCGCGAAGCGCCCACCGGCCTCCGGCAGCGAGGAGACGGCGGAGATGGCCGGCACCTTGCCATAGGACAATGCTTCGGACACCGGCAGGCCCCAGCCTTCGTAAAAGCTGGGATAGAGCGCGAAGAGACAGTTTTCGTATAGGGTGGCCAGCCTGTCGTCGGGAACGCCGTGCAGGATATGCACCCGTTGGCGCAAGGCAGGGTCATGGCGCAATGTCCGGTGGATCGCGTCGTTGAGCCAACCTCGCCCGCCCACACACACTAGATCGGGCATGTCGGCTTCATCGAGCCTATCGCGCAGCATCACCCATGCTTGGAAGGCGCCAATGTGATTTTTCCGCGGTTCGAGTGTGGACACGAGCAGGACGAAGGGACGCGTGCCAAGCGCATAGTCTCGCAGGATCGATCGATCGGCGGCATTCTGCCGGAAATCACCGTCAAGCGCGACCACAGACACCGTCTCAGACGGGATGGCCGCTTGGCGTTCGACCGACTTGTCCAGCAGATCCTGCCGGGTCGCTCGCGATATCGCCAAATACCCGTCGGCCGAATGGAGCAGCGAGGTAAACCAAGCCCGATAGTCGCGCACCAGCGAACCGATGAACCAGGTCGGATCGATCAGCGGAATGAGATCGAATACCAGCGGGACATAGATCATGCCTACGCGGGCGCGTAACGTGCGCACGTCGAGCAGATAATTGCGATCCGACCAAGATGTGCCCAGATTGACGAGCGTGGTGCCGGCGGGCAAGCGCAAGGTGCGCGCCGTGGCCATCGCCCGGTAGATGCCGACAAGCTGGGCCACCCAAGCAGGATCGCCCGCGTCATCACTTTGCTTGGCGAGGCGGCACAGCGCGAAGAACTTGTCTCTTGGCAGCATGATCCAGCTGCGCCGGCTGCTCGAATAGCCACAGAAGACTGCCCTGTGTGCGGCGGCATCGTCCAGCAATGCGAGCGATATTTCGATCTGGACGCGCTGGATGCCGGTGGGGAGGCGCGATCGGCCGAAAAAGGCCAGCAGGTCGGTGACATCGAACAGAACCGGCGCGTCCGACAACGTTACAACCTCCTGATCCAGCACCATGTTTGGAGCAATGCCGAGCGCGGCGAGCGCGGCGGCCCAGAAAGTTGAGTCGACGGCCTCACGATCGGGCATGACGCGCGCGAGTTCGGAAATTGCCTGCAAATCTTGGGGTTTGCGTTGCAAGGCGCGCACGAAATGGCGGGCGGCCTCATCGGGCTGCTGCCAGGCCTTCGCCATGTGCCCAAGGTGCAGAAGCGGTTCGGCCTGTCCTGCCCCAAGACGCGCCGCCTCTTCATAGGCGGCGGCAGCGCGGTCTATGGCGCCGGCCTCCTTTTCCATGTGCCCAAGCTGCACCCACAGATGATAGAGATGCGGTTCAATGGACAGCGCTTGGCGATAATGATGCGCCGCCCCGCTCCAATTCTGGCCTACCCGCGCGGTATCGCCAGCACGTATCTGTGCGGCAGTGCGGCGACGTACCGGCATGCCATTAGACTTTGGCCTGATCCAGCGGATCAGATTCCCTCGCCATGTCTTCCATGTCTGCATGCAACCGACCTAGAGCGCATGGGGCAAAGATGACACTAGTTTTTGGCCGGCACCAACCGGGCGCGCGAGCCTTCGGCCGGGCCGATCGCTGTCCCCACGAAAGCAGCCGATATGTGGCACAAATCGACCCTATTTTCATTCCGGGCTGATCCCGCCTTTATCTGGACCGGACCGATGGCGATGTCGCCCATATAAAGCGATCTGACTATTCGTCGATGCTGCCGCGCTACGCCGCACGCTCACCACCATGGGGTGCATCTAACTGCGCTGACATGCGACTATAGCCGTCCCTTTCGGCAGGATGGAACGTGTGTCTTGTGCCGATGCGCATTTCGGCGCGGCTACATAAGTTACTGCCTAGGCATTGATCCATATTCTCTCTACTAGACAGGCGATTCAGTAGGGGATCCATCACATGACGAAAAGTGCTATAGTTACCGGGATCAGCGGCCAGGACGGTGCCTATCTGGCGGAAAATCTTCTTAACCGGGGCTATACCGTATATGGCACCTATCGTCGCACCAGTTCGGTCAACTTCTGGCGTATCGACGAACTAGGCATCACCGATAATCCCAATCTGAAGCTGGTCGAATATGACCTGACCGATATGGGCTCCGCGATCCGCCTGATCGAAACGTCGGAAGCGACCGAAGTCTACAACCTCGCTGCCCAGAGCTTCGTAGGCGTATCGTTCGATCAGCCGATCACCACCGGCCAGATTACTGGCCTCGGCGCGGCGTATCTGCTAGAAGCGATCCGTACGGTGAACAAGAAAATCCGATTCTACCAGGCATCAACGTCGGAAATGTTCGGCAAGGTGCAGGCGATCCCGCAGAAGGAGGATACGCCCTTTTATCCTCGCAGCCCCTACGGCGTGGCCAAGCTCTATGCCCACTGGCTGACTGTAAACTATCGCGAAAGCTTCGATATCTTCGGCACAAGCGGTATCCTGTTCAATCATGAATCGCCGCTGCGCGGCCGTGAGTTCGTAACCCGCAAGATCACCGACACCGTTGCCAAGATCGCCCATGGCAAGGCCGAGATGCTCGAGTTGGGAAATCTCGATGCGAAGCGTGACTGGGGCTATGCCAAGGATTATGTCGAAGGCATGCGCCTGATGCTGCAGCATGACACGCCCGACACTTATGTTCTCGCGACCAACCGTACAGAGACCGTGCGCCATTTCGTCGAGCTCGCCTTCGCGCAGATCGGCGTCACGCTCGAATGGTCGGGCAAGGACGAGAATGAAATCGGTGTTGATGCCAAGAGCGGCAAGACCCGGGTTCGCATCAATCCGGCCTTCTACCGTCCTGCCGAGGTCGACCTGCTGATCGGCGATCCCGGCAAAGCCGAGCGTGAGCTGGGTTGGAAGCCGGTCGTGGAGCTTGAGGAATTGACCAAGCTGATGGTCGAGGCGGACATGCGTCGCAATTCCGCGGGTTGGTCCTTCTGATGCGGGTGGCGTTGACTGGGGCAACTGGATTTACCGGTCGCTTCGTTGCCGACGCCCTTGAACGGGCGGGGGCGACGCCGCTCCCGCTCAAGGTCGATCTTACCAATCCTGACGCTACCGATCTGGCCATCCAGGCGGCGGATTTCGACCATGTGATCCATCTCGCCGGGCATGCCTTCGTCCATGCCGCCGACTGGCACCCCTTCTACACGGTCAACCAGATCGGCACCCTCAACCTGCTCGATGCGGTGGCGCGCAAGACGGAGGGGACACGATGCATCTTAGCATCAAGCGCCCAGATTTATGGTCCCAATGCCCAGGGCCTGATTACCGAAGAAGCGACGCCTAATCCCGCCAACCATTACGCTATCGGCAAATATGGCATGGAGTTGGGGTCCAAGCTCTGGGCCGACAAGTTGGACATCGTCATTGCGCGGCCGTTCAACTACACTGGCATAGGACAAGACACCAAATATCTGGTGCCTAAGATCGTCGATCATTTCCGCCGTCGCGCCCCTGTGATCGAGCTTGGCAACACATGGGTGCAGCGCGACTTCGGAGATGTCCGTTCGGTTGCCGACGCCTATGTCGGCCTGGTCATGGCCCCGGACGTCCCGCGTGTCGTCAACATCGCGACCGGCAGCGTCTCATCCATCGGCGACATCATCGAAACGCTGTCGGCGCTCAGCGGACATCAGATCGACATCAAGATTAATCCTGCCTTCGTCCGCAAGGGCGATGTGGAAGTATTGGGCGGCGACGCTACGCTTCTTCGCAAGACGCTTCCCAACTGGAGTCCACATGCGATCGACGATACGCTCCAATGGCTGTATGAGGCCATGAATTGATGACGATGTCGGGCACTGTCAGCACGTCTCCTGAAACATCGCTCTGCTAACGCAATTGCGAAAAGACAATGATTTCATTCCAAGATGTATCAAAGACATATCATATCCGGCGGTTCCACAAGACCGTCTTCAGCGACCTGAGTTTCCAGATTGCGACAGGCACGAGCCTGGGCATCTGCGGGGCAAACGGCGCCGGCAAGTCGACTTTGATGCGATTAATATCCGGTGTTGAATCACCGACCGCCGGACGCATCGAGCGAACGGTATCCTGTTCCTGGCCCATAGGATATGCCAGTTGCTTCCAGTCGAGCCTCACCGGGGCCGATAATGCCCGGTTCATTGCCCGCATCTATGATAAAGACATCAAAGAGCTGTGCGCCTATGTCGAAGACTTCGCTCAGCTCGGCCCTTATTTTTATCAGCCGATCCACACCTATTCAGCGGGCATGCTGGCTAGGCTGGCATTCGGCGTATCGCTGGCGATTGAGTTTGACTGCTATCTCGTCGATGAGGTCACGGCCGCAGGTGACGACAGATTTCGCCAGCGTTGCGAGGAAGCACTTCATTATCGGCGCGAAACTGGAACGCTGATCATGATCAGCCACGACCCCAATACTTTGCGATCCTATTGCACGCGCGGGGCCGTCCTCAACAAAGGTGTACTGACATTCTACGACAGCATCGACGAAGCCATCGAAGTTCACATGCATAATCAAGCCGCAGCCTGAGACATTTCGCTGTCAGGGTGCCTGGTTAAATCGGCTGCTGCGCTGGAACGGGAATGAGCCACACCGCTAGCGGCGCGACCGAAGCGGTGAATGCATCGAGGTAAAGCAATCCGGTCATAGTTTGAATGATATCGATGTAGTATCCGATAGCTATCGGATTGCTTCCCGGTTATCCAAACGCTACACCGCTGTCCCATGCCAACCATCGCGTTCATCAGCCCCAAGGGGGGCGTGGGGAAGACCACGGCCGCCCTGCTCCTTGCCTCGCAACTGGCGCGTGGGGCCAAAGTGTCGGTCATCGACGCCGATCCCAATCATCCCATTGCCGCGTGGGGCAAGGACGCAGTCCTGCCCGGCAATCTGTCGATCATCGCCGATGTCGATGAGGATACTATCCTCGACAAGATCGAGGATGCGGCGGCGCAGACCCCCTTCGTCATCGTCGACCTAGAAGGCACCGCGGCCAAGATCGTGCTGCTGGCAGTCAGTCAGGCCGACCTGGTCGTGATCCCGATGCAGGGATCGCAGCTCGATGCGGAACAAGCGAGTCGGGCGATCCGGGTACTCAAACAGCATGAGAAGATGACGGGCCGCGCGGTGCCCTATGGCGTGCTGCTGTCGCGGACGAGCCCAATCATCCGCACGCGGACCATGGGTCATATCCAGGACGGCCTGACCGACGCTGGCGTGCCGATGTTTAAGGCGCAGTTGCATGAGCGCGAGGCGTTCCGGGCGATCTTTTCCTTTCGCCAGACGCTGGAAGCGCTCGACCCAAGGGAGGTCGCCAATCTCGACAAGGCGATTGCCAATGCCGAACAATTCGCGGTCGAGGTAATCGAGCAGCTGCGCAAGAGCCGCGGCAAGGCCGCGAACAAGGAGGATGCAACAACATGAGCCGGGCCAATCCTTTCAGCGACCTTGACGATTTCGCGTCCGATGGCACGGCCAAGCCTGTCCCTGCAGACGCAATCAACAAGATTGCGGAAAAGGCGGGTTTTCCGAGCCGCAAAGCCGAGAAAGCAGCCGCGAGCGAGACAGCGACGTGGACAGCTGAAGCGCGCGTCCCCTCTCCTGCCCCGGCCTCCGGTCCGCATCGTGCCCCGCGCCGGCACACCACGGGACGCAATCGGCAGATCAACATCAAGGCGACCGAAGAGACGATTGAGGCGCTTTACCGGATCGCGGACAAGATGGGTGTGCCTTTGGGCGCTGTGCTGGAGCGAGCGCTGACGGCGTTGGCGAAGGATATCGAGTAGCTATCCTATAGCTACATAGTAGCTATAGGATAGCTTTCAGTTATCGCGGCTTATCGCTTCCATCATGAGGCGTCCGCTATTGGCGGCTTCGCTCTGATGGGAATAGTTCGCCCTCTCCACATGTCGGACGATTTCGACACCGGCTTCCTTCATCACATCTCTCGGTTCGTGGATAGCGGCGAGCACAGTCATGCCTGGGGCACAAAGCGCGCTAGGCAGGCTTGCCCTCGACAAGGGCGCTGACGATGGTGGTTTATGGCGACCTGTCAGAAAGGCGTAATGTCATATGGTATCCGGTAGCTATCCAATATCGTTCTCTGGATGAGCTTCCGATTGTTCTGGTAGTCGCGTTGAAGCGCTGCCCAAGCCGCTTGCTCCCGTTGGGGAGCATTCGCGCCGCGAAGCGGTGCGTTTGAGGCTGACGGTTTGGGAGGTTAGTGCGGTGGTGGGCTCGGCATTTGGCTTTTCCGATCATAGTTAACGTGTTGGCCGGTTGAGGCCAACTCCGTTTTCTTCTTCTATAAAGGAATCTGAGAGCGGTTCCGGATGATTTTGAGACTCGCGCTTGGGGACTACCTCCTGCTGGTCGATCATCGCCTCGATCCGCGCCAGCACTTTGGCGAGCGCGCCCTTTTCCATTGCCTGTCGCCGCTCGCTGGGGTCGAGTGTGGCGCGCATTGCGACCATGTCGTCCTGCCGGTCAGCCTCGCGCTGGACTTCGTCGTCGGGAAGGGGGGCAGGGCGCATCCAGCGTGGCAAATAGCGCGCGACGAGGTCAGGCAAGAAGGCGCGATAGACGTTGGAGGTCTGCGCATAGCGCGGCCCGGGGCCATCGCCCTCCACCTTCTTGAAGCGGCGCTGTCGCACGAGAAATCCGATGCCTTCGAGGATGCGCAGCGCGCGCGCCACGGTGGCGCGGCCCAGGCTCGTCGCGTCGGCAAGATAGTCGTAGCTAGGGAACACGCGGCCTTTGTTGAGGCGGGCGAGCGTCAAAATCTCTTCGAACACGCGCACGCTCGCAGCCGTGAGCGTGATGAGCCGCTGTTCGCCGGGCGTCAGGACGCGACCGTCGCAGCGCGCCTCGCGCCGCAGCTGCCGCCCGGCATCGAGGATCCGGCGCGCGGCGCGCAGCAGACGGTCGGTTTCACCCTTGGCGGGAGGGGTGAAGAAGAGATGCTCAAACGTCCCTTCCTCCACGCTGTCGCGCAGCACCGGCGCGCCAGTGGGGTGGGGCGCGCCGGATCGGTTTTTGCGGGGGCCATGCCCCTTCACCCGTGCGACATGACCACCCAGCGCGCCGACCAGCGCCTCGCCAAAGGCAAGTGTTCCCATTCGTCCCTCCATCGAGGAAGGCCGTCACCAGACAAAAAGAGTGCGTGGCGCGAAGCGCGCATCCTTGAAACCATTGGAGAACTGAAGTAGGAGAGGGGGGTGATTGACCTCTTTTGAGGCACCCGGTTCGACGTTTGGCGACGTCGCTCCAACCTCCAGTGGATGCCCGGCCTTCGTGCCGGGTATTCTTTTATGTGGTCACAGCCGCCCTTTCCATGATCCCTTCGACCGGTATCGCCGGCCTCTTCATGCCCGCAGAGCGACAGCGCTACGGGCGGGCATATGATCGCAGCTAATTTCCTGTTCTAAAAGGCCTTCCGGTTCGTGCTTTCGAGTAGGAATGCAGAAAATCATTCGTGCTTTCGAGTAGGAATAAGGGAAAATTCGTGCTTTTGAGTAAGAATGGATATTTCCCATTCGTGCTTTCGAGTAGAAACTCGGTCGTCCATTCGTGCTTTCGAGTAAGAATTGCCGGGTTCACGCGAATCACCGCAGACAGGTTTTCAGGCCTGCGTGTCTTCATCCCCCGCTTCGTTCGCCTCGGGCAGGGCAGGGGGGCGGCGGGTGATGATCACCCTTCCCTTGGCGGGGCGGCGTCCGGCCTTACGTTCTTCTCCTTGCGCCGGCGGCGGGGCAGGGGCGTCCTCTATCAGGCGGATGTCATAATCGGGAATGGCGTTGGTCGCCGCGACCTGGCGCATGGCGATGCGGAAGTTCGACAACGGGTTCTGGAAGCCGATCTGATGGCGCAAAAGGTCTAGGTCGAGGTCGAGCGGCGCGCCCTCCACGCAGGTCGATCGCGCGACCTCGTAGATGCGCCGCTCGATCGGGCCAAGCTGGAAATAGGTGTTGGCATAGTCGAGCACCTGGCCATCGCGCAGGATCGCGCGGAACAACCAGTCGCACAGCCGCACACGTACGGCTTTCAACCGTTTTTCGCCCTTTCCCGAGCGCGCATATTGCAGCCGCGCTTCGGACAACCAAGAGAAGAAACCCTCCTCGCCCTCGCCCCCGGCCTCAATATTAGTGCGAATCTGCGTGCCCTGCAGTCGCTCCAGCGCATCGGCCAGACGCGAATAGGAACGGGCGCTGTGGTTGGCGCCGGTGACGCTGAAGAGGTCGTGCGCGGTGAAGGTGAAGTCCTGACTCACGCTCATGCCCGCCTCGATCTTCGCGGCCATGAGGCTGGCGATGTAGAGGACGATTTCCTTGTCATAGATAGTCGCGACGCCGCGCGCCGAGGGGCGCACCTCGATCTGGACGGTGGGGGTGGAATAGGCGAGCGGCTTCATCCACGCATTTTTGGCAAGCGCAAAGAAGGGGAAGGCCATGAGCGACCGCTCGCCTCGGATCTCGCCCATAAGCGGGCTATCGAGCTGAAAGAGTTCGCGCTGGGGGTTGGCCATAGCGCCGACTTTACCGCGATCAGGTCATGTTGGCTATTTCTACTCGAAAGCACGAATGTACGCAGTCGCCGGCAATATTGCGCATCATAGACTCTCCATACGGCAAAAAACAGACGCCCGCGCCGCGGAATCGCCGCTCCAGGCCCACAACTTTATAAGTATCTCATGGATATCTTATGGATATCCTTGTGCCAAAGACAGGGGGACGCCAGCCCGGCATAGAAAGTGGCCCGACAGTGGTAGGAGGGGCGGGGAAAGGGCAGGACGCCGCACACCCGCCTTCCGTCGCTATATTGGCGTTGGTGGGGACGGGGCGGGATCAGGGAAGCCTTTCCCGGCTTGGCAGTCGGCAGATCGAAGGAGAGGCAACACCCCACCCCCGTCACCGTGGCGCCCTCAGAGGACGACACGGTGTCGCCCTATTGGAGGTGGATATGGCGCCTGGTCACCTTGATGGATACCAGCCCCGCATAGCTCAACAGCAGACAGCAGCCGGCGATATAGGGAACATACACATAGGTATCCTTCGCCATATGGAACTGGCCGTAGCGCAACAGTTCGAAAATGCCTGTCAGGGGGAACCAACCCAGCCAGCTTCTATAGGGTTCGGGAACCCATGAAACCTGATAGAATGCCCCCGACAACGGCATCAGAATATAGGTAATGGGATGAACAAAGCGGGCAACCAGCCTGTTATCATGGGTCCAGGCGCATATCAAAAGCGACAGCGAGAATGACAGCCAGAACAGAAGCCAAATTCCAAGCAGAAGTTCGTAAGGACGACTTGGACTGTCAGCTAGGCCCAATATCCCCATCAAACTCATGAGAACCGCAAATGACATAATCGAGCCGACAGTTTCAAGCAGCCCACGCGCCAGCATCATATCGAATATCGTCACACGACGATGATACAGAAGGGGCATGTTGGATTCCAATGCCCCATCAGCGCGGGTGACCATGCCACGGAACATAAGGAACATCGTGTAACCCAGGATGGCGAATGGGACAGGATGAATGCCGCCATGCGGCAACCCGTGCCCAGCGTGCAGCAATGCAACGGCGCTCGCTAGGCTGAGGGGTTCCAGAAACACCCACAGATAACCGATATTTTCACGACCATAGCGGGTGTGCAGTTCACGCATCAGCAAGGCGCCGATGACATTGCCCTGAACTCTCAAGCCGTACCAAAATCCCCGGTCGCCGGTCGAGCCTGAAACATCTGAAATCATCGTCATAATAGGGCTTCTAAGCCGGATACCGTGACAAGAAAAGATCTCTCGCTCTCCTGGCAGGCGGGAGACTACTGGCCCCCATGACGCGCACTCCCTATCGGCCCAGCGCGGGCAGGAGACAGCAATAAAACGCCCACGATTTCTGGTTAGCGTCCGCGCTCGTGGTGTAATTTCCGGTGTAGATTGAGGCGATCGCGTGGGTGGGGCATGCCCCACCCACGCGATTTCGGTCTCGGTGGCCACCGGGCTCATCGGTAAGGTGGAGTTACCACACTTCACACGCCCACCGAGGAGTTGATCCCGATGACCGACGATAGATTACCGCTTGCCGAGCTGATGGCGAAGACCGGAGATGGAGATTTCCTGCGCACGATCGCCGAGAGCGTATTACAGATCATCATGGAGGCCGACGTCGATGGCCTGGTCGGCGCCGGCCGGCACGAGCGTTCCGGCGATCGCACGACCTGGCGCAATGGCTACCGCGACCGCAGCCTCGATACCCGGCTCGGCACGCTCAATCTCAAGATCCCCAAACTGCGGACCGGCGCCTACTTTCCCGGCTTTCTGGAGCCCAGGAAGACCGTCGAGAAGGCGCTGGTCGCGGTGATCCAGGAAGCATGGATCGCCGGCGTCAGCACCCGGCGCGTCGATGAGCTGGTGCAGGCGATGGGCATGACTGGCATCTCCAAGTCCTCGGTATCCAAGCTGTGCAAGGACATCGACGAGCGGGTCCACGCCTTCCTCAAGCGGCCGCTCGCCGGCGACTGGCCCTACCTCTGGCTCGATGCTACCTACCTCAAGGTGCGCGAGGGCGGGCGGATCGTCAGTGTCGCCGCGATAATCGCTGTGGCCGTCAACACCGAGGGCAAGCGCGAGATCGTCGGCCTGCACATCGGTCCTTCCGAAGCCGAGCCGTTCTGGTCGAGCTTCCTCAAGGACCTCGCCCGGCGCGGCCTGACCGGCGTGAAGCTGGTCATCTCCGATGCCCACGAGGGGCTCAAGGCGGCGATTACCCGCGTCATGGGCGCGACCTGGCAGCGCTGCCGCGTCCACTTCATGCGCAACGCCCTGGCCTATGTGCCCAAAGGCCAGAATACCGTCGTTGCCGCTGCCATCCGTCAGGTCTTCCTTCAGCCCGACCATGCCGCTGCGACGCAGGTCTGGCGTCAGGTCGCTGATCAGTTGCGCGCCCGCTGGCCAAAGCTCGGCGTTTGCATGGACGATGCCGAGCACGACGTACTCGCCTACATGACCTTCCCCGAGCAGCACCGGGTCAAGCTCCACAGCACCAACCCGCTGGAACGCCTGAACAAGGAAGTGAAGCGCCGCGCCGATGTGGTCGGCATCTTCCCGAACGAGGACAGCATTATCCGCCTCGTCGGCGCCGTCCTGCTCGAGCAGAATGACGAATACCAGCTCCAGCACCGCTACATGCAGATCGAGGGCATGGCCGCCCTTGCCACCCCAATGATCGAGGAGGCACAGCCGCTACAGATTACACCCAAGGCCGCCTGAAAATGCAGCCCAGTGGCCACACCCGATTTTACACCACATTGACGGACGCGACCGATTTCTGACCTTGTCGCGGGCAACAGGGACAACCGTTCGCTTCTGAATTGACGCGGAGGCGAATGGGTCCGAGCCTCTCCATTGCGATACCCTGATGCGCCGGCACGGCGTTTGAAAATTCATCCTTGCCAAACCCTGCACTGATTGCACGGCCATAAACGCAAGCCTTGCACGGAAGGCCATGAATCCTGCATATACGAATTGAAATTTGCTTCTTCTGGTGAATCCGAACAGAAAGAAACATAGCAATGACAAACCAGAATACATCTATAGTTAATTCACGGAATAAATTTGGTGTAGAAAATGCTAATATTTTACCGCCTCCAGTATTTATTCACTCTAGTTTTCGCACTTCAAGCACTTGGCTATGGAGTAAGATTAGGAAACTTCCTAATGTTTTAGCATATTATGAGGTATTTCACGAGTCCTTGGCTAATGTTGATGCAAGATCCTTAAATTTTAACAGCCATTCTAGCTGGTCATCCGGACATCCTGCGCAAGCGCCCTATTTCTTGGAGTTCTTGCCTTTTTTAAAAAAAGATGGCGGCATAGAATTATTTGACTCAAGTATGTCTTTTGAAAGATTTATTCCCGAAGGAGGAATAAATGGCGAATTGTCTTTGCAAGAGATATCATATTTAAGACTTCTGATAGAGCAAGGATATAAAAGTAGGAAGATCCCAGTACTGAGCGAGACCAGAACCTTGGGAAGAATTCTTTCTATAAAAAAGTCTATTCCCGTCAATAATGTGCTAGTCTATAGAAACATATTCGATCAGTGGGCATCGTATTGCGGACAAAGTCTGAAAGGAAACGACTACTTTATATCGACTATATTAGAGACTGTTAATTCATCCAGTAAAAATGATAAGTTCATTAATTCCTTAAGAGATTTTTTTTCAAATGCTCAATTGTCACCAAAAAATGAGAGTTTATTTTTATTATTTGTGATAATGCATATATATTTTTATTCAAAATGCATAGATTATTCTGATCTTGTTATAGACACTTCCGCAATTGCAAGTGACGATAAACTTAGAACGGATGCAGAATCGGAGCTATCAAAAATGCTCTTGTCTTCGATAGACCTTTCTGATGTCGAAGTTAATTTCGACTCATCTGTTATTTTGATAAAAGACAAAAAGAAGTTTATTGATACTGTTGATCAATTCACTAAGATTATAATATCGAGTTGCGATAGCCAAACCAGTGTTGATTTTTCAGTCAAATCAAGAGATGATTTTATTTCTGCATGGTCTTATCATAGTAGAGTGACATGCAATACTATTTCCTTCTATGAAAAAGAGTTGTCTGGTTTAGAAGTTCATGCTGAGCAGAAATCATTTGAATTCGCGCATGTTGTAAGTGAGCGCGACCAACTCACCACCGATCTGGCGCAAACGCGCGCAGCCGCTGAGCAGACAGCCCAGGCGCTTACAGCAGAGCGCGACCAGCTCACCACCGATCTGGCGCAAACGCGCGCAGCCGCTGAGCAGACAGCCCAGGCGCTTACAGCAGAGCGCGACCAGCTCACCACCGATCTGGCGCAAACGCGCGCAGCCGCTGAGCAGACGGCCCAAGCGCTTACAGCAGAGCGCGACCAGCTCACCACCGATCTGGCGCAAACACGCGCAGCCGCTGAGCAGACGGCCCAAGCGCTTACAGCAGAGCGCGACCAGCTCACCACCGATCTGGCGCAAACACGCGCAGCCGCTGAGCAGACGGCCCAAGCGCTTACAGCAGAGCGCGACCAGCTCACCACCGATCTGGCGCAAACGCGCGCAGCCGCTGAGCAGACGGCCCAAGCGCTTACAGCAGAGCGCGACCAGCTCACCACCGATCTGGCGCAAACACGCGCAGCCGCTGAGCAGACGGCCCAAGCGCTTACAGCAGAGCGCGACCAGCTCACCACCGATCTGGCGCAAACGCGCGCAGCCGCTGAGCAGACAGCCCAAGCGCTTACAGCAGAGCGCGACCAGCTCACCACCGATCTGGCGCAAACGCGCGCAGCCGCTGAGCAGACGGCCCAAGCGCTTACAGCAGAGCGCGACCAGCTCACCACCGATCTGGCGCAAACGCGCGCAGCCGCTGAGCAGACGGCCCAAGCGCTTACAGCAGAGCGCGACCAGCTCACCACCGATCTGGCGCAAACGCGCGCAGCCGCTGAGCAGACAGCCCAAGCGCTTACAGCAGAGCGCGACCAGCTCCATGCCGAACTTGTCGCGGCGGCCGTCAATGCCAAAAACTCACATGGCTGGTCACGTTTCTGGGGACGCTAATCCCCGGCGAATGGATACCTCAAAACCGGGGGATTTCGAGGCGTCCGTTTATTCCGCCATCGAGACCGCCAAGCTCAAGAACCTCGAAGCACAGATCATTTGCCAAGTCACTTATGAGACTTGGGCGCGGGCGGGCGTAGAGTTTTGAAGCGGGCGTAGAGTTGAAATCGCGACGAGTTATCCATCCAACCTGCTCTTTGCGGTATCGGGCCAAAACCAAGGGAAAGGTCGAGTGGCCGTTCAGCTACATCCGCAAGGACTTCTTCCTCGGGTGGAGCTTGCCACAGCGTGCTCCCTCATAGAACGTTTATGCCGATAGCGTATGTATGTGATAAGAGGGTATTCAGCGCAGCCGAAGGAGGGCCTCCGCTTTTCTCCGGGCTTGCAACTATCGAGGTTTTCGCACACACAGCAAGTCCTGGATCCGCGATATGGCGTAGTATGCCGCTCGATATACATGCACAGAAATCCGTTGTACCTGGATTGCGTCGAATGGCGTGCAGAGCCCTCTAATATATATATTACAGACATAGAAACGAGGATTTATGAATATTTTATATGTATCAGTTCATGCGATCCTCGAATTTGATGAAATAAACTTGCTTCGTTCTCTGGGGCATTTCGTTTTCCCACTTGGGAGTTACTTCGGAGGCGAAGCGTCTCAGCAGTTTCGACCCGAAATCGATTTTGGCCCGGAGCTTCTTGAGTGGATGGACCGCTTCACCGTACTGGGGGGCCACTACTCGCCGCACATTAAAAAGGACGAATATAATCTTCCTGAAGAATTTATAAAGATGTTCGATTGCTGCATCGTGATGCACAATCCTGAATTATTTGAGTTATATTGGGAAAGTCTTTCTGTTATTCCAGTTATTTGGCGCACTATCGGCGTTGATACTGAACTAGTCGAACGCCGCATGTTGCCTTATCGGAAAAATGGCTGCAAGATCGTTCGTTATTGCCCGACCGAGCAGCGAGCAACCGACTATATTGGCCATGACAGTATCATCCGTTTCTGCAAGAACAGTGACGAACTTGATCATCGCAAACGTGCAAATGACGATATACTTCTCTTCTCAAACGATTTTGTCGCACGCTACCCTATTGAATCCTCCTTCTTTCTTGAAGTGGTACGAGAATTCAGCTTCAAGCTCGGCGGGATCGGTAACGACAGCTTTCCCGAGGCGATCGGCATGGTGTCCTACTCCGAGCAACTCAAGCTACTATCCCAATCCGCTGCATATTTTTACTGTGCAGGATCCTTCATACCCTACACGCTGAATTTCATGGAGGCCTGGCTTTCGGGGATCCCAGTCGTGGCGTTGGACTGCCACTCCATTTACGATGAAAACCGCTGCAAATTCGCCGAAATTCCGAGCCTCATCACTTCCGATGAGGACGGCTTTCTGGTGTCAAACGCAGCTCAGGCCCGTGAATTGTTCACGGAACTAATCGGAAATCCGGAACGCGCAGCCCAGATAGGCGCTGCCGGACAGCGAAAAGCCCGTTCGCTCTTTGGCCGCGAGGTCATAGCACCTCAGTGGCAAACTCTCCTCGACTCTATCTAGTAGCCGTTGGGATACAGGTTGCGAACGGGAATACTTGAGATGAGCAAGGCAATTCGGCGATTAAGTCAGTGGGCGGACTACTCCACGACATTCTCATCGATCCTAACCTCGTACGATCAGGCTGTATTGGACCTGGCAATCGGCGACGATTTGTGGGGAGATGATCAAAAGAGTTTCCTTGCGTCTTGCCGCGAACCGCTTGCCTTGAAGCTTGATGGTGCGCCGATGGCGGTCAACCGCAGCTTTGGCGATGCCGGATTCGTCAGCGGCTGGAGTGGTGCGGAAGACACCGGTATATGGTCTATCGGGACGAGCAGTCATTTGTTGCTCGTCGCGAAGAGAAGCCTTCAGGACCATTTACTCGTCATCGCCGGCGGACCATTCATCCCGTTCGGCATGACCAATGAGATATCAATCTGGATCGGCGGTAACAGGGTTTTCCTTGCGTTGCTTGGTCAGGCGGATCTCTTCTGCGCGCTCCGTTTTCCCTTCCCGGCAGTCAACGCAGGAGCGGTCATCGACATCGAATTGCGCCTCACGTCGGTCGTCTCTCCCCAAAGTCTAGGCATAGGGCCGGATCCTCGGGAGCTGGGGTTTTTCGTGCAATCGATCGGTGTCCATTCTGCGGATGCTGACATCGCTCTCCTCTACCCTCACGCAACCTTCCCAGGAGTTGTTCCGGACGCGCAAGGTCTGTTCCCGCCACTCGAGGTGGCCGCTGTGACCGATTGGCAACATCCGTATCCCGAAATCGTGCATGAAGCGATAAGTCCAGAAGCCTTGGATGATCGTGCTGACGATACGGAAGTGCGCGCGCCTGCCTCGTTATGGGGTGAGAGCCCGTTGTCCATGGCCGACAATGCATTCGGTCATGGGTTGATAAAGGGGTGGAGTGATCCCGAAGAGGAAGGCGTCTGGTCGATCGGCCAGAGCAGCCTGCTCTCGCTGCTGGCAGAAGAAGACCTGAACGACCATGATCTCGTGATCGTCGGTAAGCCGTTCCTGCCACCGCTCGAAAGCAACCAAATTTCGGCTTGGCTCGACGGACAGGAGGTCTGTACGGCGGTGCTCGAACGGCCCGGCGAGATCACCACTTTCCACGTCCCATTACCGGAGATGTCTAAAGGTGATGTCGTCACCGTCGAGCTACGCCTGGCGTCAAGCTTTTCGCCAAGCAGCCTGGGACTGAGCACGGACGACCGACAGCTCGGATTCTTCGTTCATACGATCTGCGCTCAACGGGTAGAAGACGGTGCCCCTGACGTCGAGACGCGGGCCCCTGCGCCGCTGTGGAGCGATAGGCCGGTGTCCACGGCCAGTGGAGCATCTGGTGACACGGGCCTGATCGCCGGATGGAGCTACCCCGAGGAGGAAGGCGTCTGGTCGATCGGCCAGAGCAGCCTGCTCTCGCTGCTGGCAGAAGAAGACCTGAACGACCATGATCTCGTGATCGTCGGTAAGCCGTTCCTGCCACCGCTCGAAAGCAACCAAATTTCGGCTTGGCTCGACGGACAGGAGGTCTGTACGGCGGTGCTCGAACGGCCCGGCGAGATCACCACTTTCCACGTCCCATTACCGGAGATGTCTAAAGGTGATGTCGTCACCGTCGAGCTACGCCTGGCGTCAAGCTTTTCGCCAAGCAGCCTGGGACTGAGCACGGACGACCGACAGCTCGGATTCTTCGTTCATACGATCTGCGCTCAACGGGTAGAAGACGGTGCCCCTGACGTCGAGACGCAGCCTCGAGCGTCGCACTGAATAAATTAAAAAAGTATATTCCTGATTCACGGTAGAACAGGAATATGGCGGATGTATAGGATCATGGC
>NZ_CP171457.1:0-105356 GCF_043589935.1 Sphingobium naphthae
GTGACGCATCCGGCGCTTGTCCCGCCGCTGGCGATCGAGCGCTACCGCGTCCTTGAACCGCACCTCGCCGATGGCATCCCGCTCGCGGACCTCGCCCGCACCGGCACGCTGAGCGAGCGGACGTTGCAGCGCTGGCTCGGGCGCTACCGTGCCGCAGGACTTGCCGGTCTCGCGCGTCTGCCGCGCAACGATCGGGGCAGGCTGCACCTGCCGGAACATCTGGTCGAACTGACCCGCACTCTCGCCACCAAGCGCCCGCGACCCCCGGTCGCCGCCATTCACCGAAAGGTGCAGGAACTCGCCATCGCGCATGGACACCGAACCCCCAGCTATGCGGCCGTCGCGCGTGTCGTCAGGGCGATACCGGCAAGCCAGATCGCCGCAGCCTCCGATCCGGCCGTCTACCGCGACCAGCACGAGCTAGTGCATCGGCGCGAAGCCGCGACCTCGAACGAGATGTGGCAGGCCGATCATACCGTTCTCGACATTCTCGTGCTCGATGATGCCGGAACCCCGGTGCGTCCTTGGCTGACCGTCATCGTTGACGATCACAGCCGAGCCATCGCCGGTTACTTCCTCAGCCTCGATGCCCCCAGTGCCCTCAACACGGCGCTCGCCTTGCGGCAGGCGATCTGGCGCAAGCCCAATCCCGAATGGATCGTCAGCGGCATTCCCGAACAGCTTTACGTCGACAACGGCTCGGATTTCATCTCCGAGCATATCGAGCAGGCGTGCATCGCCCTCAAAATCCGCCTCATCCATTCGCTGCCGGGGCGTCCTCGCGGGCGCGGCAAGATCGAGCGGCTGTTCCGCACCATCAACGACATGTTCCTGCCCGACCTGCCCGGCCACCTGATCGCGGGCAAGCCGCTGTCGGCGCCAGTGCTCACGCTCGACGAGCTGCGCGCCCGCTTCGAGGCGTTCGTGTGCGGCGTCTATCATCGTCGCCCGCATGGCAGCACCGGCGAACCGCCGATCACGCGCTGGCAGAAGGGCGGGTTCCTGCCCGCAATGCCCGACAGCCTTGAACAGCTCGACATGCTGCTCGTGCACGTGCCCAAGCCCCGTAAAGTGCTGCGCGACGGCATCCGTCTGATGGGCAGGCGCTATGTCGAACCCACGCTCGCGGCCTTCGTCGGCGAGCAGGTCGAGGCGGTCTATGACCCCCGCGACCTGACCGAGATCCACGTCTACCACCAGGGCCGGTTCGTCTGCCGTGCGCTCAGCTCCGAGCACGCTGGGCACCCGTCGTTGCGCGCGATCCAGCGCGCCCGGCGCGGCGCGAAGGAGCGCGACAAGCAGGTGCCTGCCCCCACGGAGACCTTCGATGGCGACCAAGAGGATACGGCTTCCCGGCCCACCACCTACCGAGGGCTCCGGCTCTACGCCGCTGACGATTGAGTTCCTGGTCGAGCAGCCGTTCCTGGCGACCCGCGAACATGCCCGGTTCGTCGAGTTTGCCGAAGCCTGCGCGCACTACCGCTATATCGGCGTGTGTCATGGCCGGCCGGGCGTCGGAAAGACGCGATCGGCGCGCGAGTTTTCCAGCTTCCCCGACCTGGGGGAATATGCCGCGCTCCGTCCCATTGCCGCGCTCCTTGGCGAAAAGGTCGCTCGCTGCCGCGCCGTCTTCTACACCGTGTCGGTCAGCAACACGCCCAAGACGATCGACGCGGTGTTGGGCCTCAACCTCATTAAGCTGGGCTATGCCCGGCTGACGGTCGCGGGCGGCTCGCAGGACGAAATCACCCATGACGCCGCCCGCATCGCCTGCCCCCTCGTCATCGTCGACGAGGCCGACCGCCTGACCATAAAGTCGCTCGAACATCTCCGCGACATGGCCGATCGCCACGGCTTCGGGCTGATCCTGATGGGTATGCCGGGCTTGGAGAAGCGCCTCGCCCGCTATGCCCAGCTCTACTCGCGGATCGGCTTCGTCCACGAGTTCAAACCGCTTACCGAGACCGAAATGCGGCTGCTGCTCGCGACCCACGCCGGCGATTTCGGGATCAGCTTCGACCCGGCCCAACTCGACGCGATCGAAGCGCAGGCAGCCGTGATCCGCATCACGCGCGGCAACTTCCGGCTCATGGAGCGCCTGTTCGCGCAGATGCGGCGGATCATGACCCTCAACCGCGTCGAGGAGGTCACCGCTGACATCGTTCAGGCCGCGCGCGATTGCCTCGTCATCGGACCCGGCAACTGACAAATAGCGCGATCAGAACGCCGCCATTTAGCGCGAGCGTTTACACAGGATAAGATCCATACCGTTTCCGGAACCACTTTCTTGTTTCCTCTTCGAAATTGGACTGTGCTGATGAGTTTGAGCGATGGTGGCTTCGCTCATACACTACGCGCTACCAGGCCCCTGCCCGTTTCTTAGGCTTAACGTTGTAGCTCAAGACCCCGGGGGCTCAGCCTCCCTTCTCCGGTTCTTGCCGCTGCGCAAATCCCTCGATCTACCTGCCGCCGTCGTGTGGTCGCACGGCATCATCCAAAGACCTATTTAGGCCGTCATGACTAGCCAATCTTCGCCATAAGGCGCCCCGCCGCCCCCTGCTCTGCCGCGAGATTGCGATTATAAGCGAGCGGCATCCGCGGCGACTTCCACCGCAGCGCGTCCATGATGCCGGCCAAATCCTCCCCGCTGGCGAACAGGTCCTGATTGAGCCCGATCCGCGTCGAGTGCGCACTGATCCCCTTCAGCAACCGCGCCAGATCGTCCGCCGTCAAATCGGGCAGCGCGCCACGGTCGAACGCGCGGCCGATGATCGACCGAAAGATTGGTCCGATCGAGCCCGGGTGCAGCGCCACGGTGCCGATGTCATATTCGACGCGCGCCTTCACCGCCGGCTTGGACAGCGTCTTGCGCAGATCCCACGTCTCCCGGCCCGAGATGCTGTCGATCGGCCGACCGCGCACGGCTGCCCGCGCCTTGTAGCGCCGCACCTGCACCCGCCGGAACAGCGGCCCTGTCGTGATCCCCGCCGCTTCGGTCCACGCCGCGATCGCCGCGACGGTGCGCGGGCTGAGGTAGGCGGTCGCCCCCTCCCCGTCTTGATCGCCCTTATGACGCAGAATCTGCAGCAGCCGCGCTTCGGGATCGATCGCCTCCTCAATATGCTCAATGGCGACCGCCACCAGTTCGGAGGCGCGCAGCCCGGTGTCATAAGCGGCCGATAGCAGCGCCCGATCACGCAGCCCCGGCAGATCCTCGCCACAACTCTCGAGCAGCGCGCGGATGTTGAGCCCCCGCGCCTTGTCGCGCTCGACGTCGCGCACCGGGCCCTTGAACCGCAGCGGCCGCGCCTGCTTCTGCGCAGCCCCCTTCTCGCGGCGCACCGTCTGGAGCCGCAGCTTCACCAGCGGCGCCGGCGTCGGATCCTTGAGCTCGAGCAGCTGGTGGATCTTGGCGATCGACGCCTTGTAGCGGGATAGCGAGGCCGGCCGGCTCCCCTTCCCGGCCCGCGCGTCGAGATAATCGGCCACGGTCTCGGGCGTGGCCGGCAGCGCGATCCGGTTGTTGCGCCTACACCACGCATCGAACGCCTCGACGTCGGACTTGAGCGCACGGATGCTATGGGGCGATGAAGCGGCCTGATAGGCGGCGATCAGGCCCTCGTTGACGGTGATGCGCTCGCCGGCGCGCATCTGCACGATCGTCCACGCAAGGTCGGCCGGCGCCCTGACGGCCGGCAGGACAGCCTCAGGCGGCGCTACGGGGATTTCTGGCCCTTCCCGGGCGGTTTCGGTGCTCACGACGCGCCTCGCTCCTCAGCCGCGCTTGTAGCCCACCTTATAAAGAACGGTCAAATCCGCTTATGTGATAACTGCAATTATCAAGGGTCCATGCCAAGCAACGTATGAAGGAGGAAACCAACTACTGACTTTGGTTTCTCTGCATGCCATCGTCGGTCACCCATGGCCCGCGACGAAAACCCTCCCGCCGATGACCCTTTGCTCCTGCTGGGGCGCCTCGATGGCCGCCTGCAGGGGAGCACATGCACGGACATCTTTCTCGCACGTTCGCGTCTTGAAGGAGCCTCCGCACTTTGCGGCCTCGCCGGCGTGCCGATCGCGGTGAAAGACCTGCAGGACTGGATCGCAGGCCGCACACCCCCTCCCCGCTCGTCCGAGGGACTCAACGATCCGATTTCGGTGGCGGCCATCTTCCACATCGCCCTCAGTCGCGATGAGGACCTCAGCGACCCACTCGCCCGCGCGACACTGAATGCGCTGCGTTCCGTCCTGGACGATCGCGCTGAAGCGGAAACCTATGCGACGTCGGACATCGCCCATTTCGGTCCACTTTGGCGGAAAGTGCAGGCGGCGGCAAACGCCCCCTTCCCTACCACCGACCTCCTCGGCGTCGCGGACCGCGTCTTCGAGCTGGCCGCATCCACCGAGCCGGCGACCACCAGCGGTTGGGACGTGGTCAGCCTCGATGGCCGGAAGCTCAACCTTCCACCGCGCGGCCGCGACCGAAACTGGTTGATCGCGGTCGCCGTGCCACGGATGCTCTACCGCGCCGGCTTCACCACGCGGGTCATCCCCTCTCTTGTCCTGCTGCCTAAGTACCTGCCCCCCTCCCCCGCCGAACTCGCCATGACGATGGCCCAGGCAATCGGCCGAACCGCTCAGGCGGGGCTTCGCGAGCTCGACTCGATCGAGCGCGCGGCGGCGCGCATCCGGTCCGATCTTCAGGCCACGAAGCGGAGCAAGGCTCCCTTGCTCGCTCGGCTTCAGTTATCTTACCCGGGGCTTCAGCCCGCCGCGGTGGCGCGCCTGCTGAAGGTCACACCCCAAGGTGCACGCAAGCTCCTCGCCTCTGTCCATAGTCACACCTGGACTTGTAACGGATTTGTGCCGGTCACCTGAGCGTTTTATGCTCGCAACAGGAGACCGACGAGATGATGAAGCATAGTGAAGATTTTAAGCGAGAGGCGGTTCGGATCGCGCTGACCAGCGGGCTGTCACGGGAGCGGGTTGCCGCGGATTTGGGGGTCGGCAAGTCGACGCTTGGCAAATGGATTGCTCACTATCGCCCGACAGATTTGGTGGCGGAGCCACAGGCCGATCTGGCCCGTGAGAATGAGCGCCTGCGCCTGGAAAACCGTATCCTCAAGGAGGAGAGGGACATTCTAAAAAAAGCAACGCAGTTCTTCGCGAGCCAAAAATCGTGAGGTTTGCGTTCGTTCATGAGCACCGCGATCGCTGGCCGGTTGAAGGCCTATGCCGGGTCTTGCAGGTGTCTACGCGTGGCTATCGGGCATGGGCGTCACGCCCGACCTGCCAGCGCGATCGCACAGATCTGAAGGTGCTGGCGCACATCCGCGAGCAATACACCCTGAGCCGCGGTACTTATGGTCGGCCCCGGATGACGATGGAGCTCAAAGAGGCGGGTCTCGATGTGGGCGAGCGTCGTGTGGGACGGCTCATGAAGATCAATGGGATACGGCCCATTCGCACCCGTCGCCACAAGGTTACCACCGATAGCCAACACCACCTTGGCGTTGCCCCCAATTTGCTGGACGGGGATTTCCTGGCCGCTGCGCCGAACCAGAAATGGGCAGGCGATATCAGCTATATATGGACCACCGAGGGCTGGCTTTATCTGGCTGTCGTCATTGATCTGTTCAGTCGGCGTGTCGTTGGTTGGGCAGTCAGCGACCGGATGAAGAAAGACCTGGCAATCAGGGCGCTGGAAATGGCCATAAACCTGCGTCAACCGCCCAAGGACTGCATTTTCCATTCTGATCGCGGCAGCCAATATTGCTCTTACGACTTCCAGAAAAAACTGCTGGCCCACGGTTTACGGCCCTCGATGTCGGGCAAAGGTAATTGCTACGACAATGCGGCTGTCGAAACCTTCTTCAAAAGCCTGAAGGCCGAGGTGCTCTGGCGCCAAACCTGGCCAACCAGGCGTCAGGCCGAGACCGCCATCTTCCAGTACATCAACGGCTTCTACAACCCACGTAGGCGCCATTCATATCTGGGCGGCATCAGCCCCCTCGCATTCGAGGCCAAGGTGGCATAGTGAGATAGGTGACCGGCGCAAAACCGTTACAAGTCCAACCTGAACGATCGACGCCCGTGCAATCCAAACCTCAGAACCCGCCCTCCCGGCATCATTTCATCCCGCAGTTCCTGCTCGAACAATGGACGACGGGCGGCGTGCTTCTCCGGTACCACTGCAACTGGCGCGGCGAGATCGAGAGCGCACCCGCCTCACCGAAGAGCGTCTGCTTCGAACGGGACCTTTATAAAACCGTCGGCTTCCCGCCCGAGCACGCGCAGCAGATGGAAACCCTGTTCATGCAGGTGGTGGATGATGCCGCAGCAAAGGTTCATGCACAGCTCCTCGACGGGGGCGTTCGCTCGCTCAGCGATGCGCAATGCACGGACTGGGGCCGCTTTGTATTCTCGCTCTGGTTTCGGACGCCGTTGGACATGCGCGGTTTGAAGGACGCCGTTGGTCCGCTCGCCGGCCCGGATAGCGGTCGCGCAATTGTCGATGGCGAGCACGTCCCTCTTCCGCCTGAGGCGCTGAGCGCGCTCCAGATGGAAATCCTACGAACCGTCATCGATGACGCCGAACGCGGACGAGCGTTCATCAACATGGAATGGCGGGTGATCAGGACCACCAATCCGCGAGAGTTCTTCGTGTCCGACTGGCCGCTCGACGTGCCGGCGAGTTTTGCATGGCTCGGCAGCAACTCGTCCTATGTGACCCTGCCGATCGGTCCCAACGCCCTTTTCGTTGCAGCCGGATCACGCTCGCTTGCCGACCGGATCGCAGCTCTACCCGAGCGCGAACTTATCATGCGCCAGAACCGATCGACCGTCGGCCATGCGCAGAGCTTTGTGGGCGCACCGAGCGCCCAGGCTGCCGCGTTTATTAGCGCTCACTTCGGCGGCCGGACGCGCCACTCCGTGACCCCAGGGCATCGCCGACAAATATAAGAGACCCGCCATATAAGCCGCGATCGATCTGCCCTCTGGCAGAGACGAACCACTAGACTAGGTCAGCAGTCCTTCGATTGCCTTCAGCAGTTCGGACGGGGAGGCTTCCGTCTTCGGCGGCACCTTGATGGTAAGCCCCCCTCCCCTCGCCTTCGTATAGCGCAGGATCACCTTGCCACCCCTGCCGGTGATTTCCTTCTCGGCGGCACCTTTGGTGCTGGGGGCGACAGTCGCCTTGACGAGACGCTTGGCGACCTCGGGCCCGCTTAGCCTCACGCCGCTCTTGGTACGCTCCTCCTCTATCCGCTCGGCCTCGTCGCGCATCTTCGCCAGCGCCTTCGCGTCGCCAGTAAGCGGCTTGATATCTCGCGCGACGCGGACGGTGATGTCGTGCGTGTCGGAGAAGGCTGAGACAACCTCGGCCGGCAGGCGTGCTACGTCCAGCAGCCGGCTAAGCCAGGACTTGGAGAGGTTCAGATGCTCGGCCATCTGCGACTGGGAGTTCTCGTAGAACTCGGCCAGGGCGACCGTATATTCCTTGGCGCGTTCCCAGTCGGAGATGTCCTTGCGAGAACGGTTCTCGACGTCCGAAACACGGAACGCCTCTTCGTCCGTCACGGTCTGGATCGTCACCAGATAGTCGAACTCGGGATGATGGTGCGCGCGAAGCCATTTCACCGTCCACCAGCGGCGAACACCGGCGATGATCTCGAAGTCATACTCTGGATCGTCCTTCAGGCGCCGAACGATGGCCGGGATCCGCTGCTTCTTAGCGGACAAGAACGAGTCGATTAGGTCACGGCAGCTCTCTTCCGTGAGATGGTCGAGATCGCGATTGTGCATACGCCAGGGGCGGCACTTCGCAGGGTCGACCCACTCCGTCCGATCAGCGACGGACTTGCCCGTTGCTATCCGCGCGAGCGTCTGGCTGCGGCTCGCCATGATGCCTTCGGCAGGAGTGGATTTGTCGAGGTTCTCCTCGTCATCGAGACCCTCTGTGAACATCGAGCCGAAGCCCTTGTTGCCCTTGCTCATCGGCCCGTTCCTTCTTCGTTTATTGCCGCCCTCGGCCCGCTCAAAGTGGAGGAGTTGCCACGTGGCAACTCGTCCGTTTCGCGGCGTATTTTCAGCCCGATATTCACGCGACGGAGATACATATCACAACGACTCAATCCATTGATTTTGCTTCATTTGTTTAGAAGTTGCCACGTGGCAACAGCGGTAGCAGCGAGGCCCAAAACGCGCCCGATTTTCCGCCGCTTTCACCTCGCAAAACCTGCCCGTTGCCACGTGGCAACTCGCCATCAGACACGCTCCCCTGCCCTGCTCGCCCAGGTCCGTAGAACGTCCTGCTCGATGTCCCGGCACACCTCGTTCAGATGACGCATGCAACGGTTGTAAACTTCGTGCGATGTGACCGGCTTGTCGAGTTCGAAGACGGTCTTCATACGCGAGCTGGCGTTGTCAATCTCGGCGCTGGTGACCATCACCGACTGGGTCATCGAACCGCCGAATACCTGCCGCATCATCGATAGCACCTCCCGGTGCATCGACTTGCTCTCGTCGACCCGGCTGCCGACAAGCCTGATGAAGTTATAGGCCGGCCGCCCCCGCCCCGCGATCATCTCCAGCTGCTTCATTGTGGTGCGCGTCATGTCGATGAACGAGACGGTCGAGGCGAAATCAACCAAGCTCGGCGGAACCGGGATGACCATGCAGTTAGCGGCCTGCAGCACGGCCATCGACACCATGCCGAGTGCTGGCGGCGGGTCCATGATCACCACATCATAATCGTCGACCACCGTATCGATCGCTTCGGCGATCAAGTCGATGATCTCCATGTTCTGATTTTTCGCCATATAGCCAGCGATCTCATATTCCAGATTGTAGAGCCGCAGGTTCGACGGGATCAGATCTAGATTGTGGAAGTGCGTCTTGCGGATGATCTTGCGCACCCCAAGCAACTCGGGATTATGGAAATGACCATAGAGCGTGTCTTCCTCGTCGAGATCAACGTCCGGACGATAGCCGAACATCATCGTCGAAGAAGCCTGGCTGTCGCAGTCGATGAAGAGAACGCGATAGCCGTTGATCGCAAAATGCTGGGCGAGGTGCAGCGCGATCGTAGACTTGCCGACGCCGCCTTTGAAATTGCAGACCGAGATGATCGCCGGCGTGTCGGTCGGTCCGCGCCAGGGGCGCGTTCCGAACACCTCGCGCATATGGTCGATCTCTTCGAGCGTATATTGAAGCCGATGGCCCGACCCAGTTCTTTCACGTGGCGGAAGACGACCGTCGCGCTCGGCCTCGCGAACCGCCGAGGCCGTCCGACCAGCAAGCGCGGCCGCCTTCGAGATCGGAAAGGTCGGTCCATGCTTGCGCCCGGTCTCCGGATCGACGGCGCTGTCGCGAATCCGCTTAAGGATGGTCAGCGCCTTGCGGTGAAGAACGTCGAGGCCGCCTTCGATCAGGTCGTCCGGCTGAGCGAGGGTAGGATCCGTAGCCATCTAAATCCGCTTCTGTGGGTTTGATACCCCACAATAGCTGTGTTGGCAGTTTGGAGCAAGAAAATGGCCATCAGACTTACAAGATCACCGATGATCTCCGAGCCCTTTGCGATTCGACTGATGACAGCCCCGTCGCTCGGCAGTCCCGACCGATGATCTCAGAGCCTTTGTGGTGTGTGCCGAGTCGACCCATCTAATTGGCGCAAAACATGCCGCTCTGTGGATAACCACCGATGATCTCGGTACTTTCCGATGATGTCGGTGCGAACAAGCGATGATCTCGGTGCGACCCGACCGATGATCTCGGAGCGCATACCTATTACTAGAATCACCCTATAAAAAACCGATTCGCGAATCGTTTTGATTTTTCGGGTTTGAAGAAAGGTTGGGGCAGGGGAGGGGCAAAAAGGCACCGACATCATCGGTCGATTTGCAAGTTTGAACGGCAGTTTCCCCTCCCAAACTGCCAACGGGGTTGATTTCGATCTCCAAACCTGTTGAGACATGTCCATCGAAACCCCCAACAGATTCGGGGGGAAGGGCAGACCATGAATGGGGATCAGCATAAGCCGCTAGGGCACCAATACGCACTGGCCATGCTTACCGGCGGGGAGGACGGCGTCCGCAAGCTCGCCACCACCGCCGGCACCCAGCTCACCTTGGACGCATTCCTGCGCGTGCAGGACGAAGAACCAGTCCCCGCCTTCCTCCACTCCGCGCTCTGCGCGATGTCGCTGCCGACCAAGCGGCCCAAAGACGACACGCAGCCGATCGTTCGCGAAGACGGCAAATACGCTCTGGCCATCAATCCACGGCCCGTTCTCCAGAACGTCGATGGCAAATCGATCATGCGGAGCCTGGGCGTGCCCTATGGCGCCTATCCGCGCGTTGCCCTGATCTACCTTCTTTCACAGGCCGTGATGAAGCAGTCGCGGGACGTTTATCTCGGTCGCAACTTCACCGAGTGGATGCGGCGCCTGGGCTATCAGACGGTCTCCTACGGCCCCCGCGGCACGGCCAATCTCATGCGTGAGCAGGTCGATCGCCTCCTCGCCTGCGAGTGGCAAATCCGCTGGGATGGCACCGATACGGAGGATAACGCGTTCGCCGTCCGGGACGTCAAAATCTCGAACGAATATGCCGGCTCGCTCGACAAGAACGGCTCGTTTGCGCGTGAAATCCGGATGTCGGAAGCGTTCTACACGCACCTCATTGAGCATGCCGTGCCACTCAACGAGGTCGCCATCCGGGAACTCAAAGGCACCCCAACAGCGCTCGATCTTTACACCTATCTCGCCTACCGGCTTCCCAGAATCGGATCGGACAAGGGGCAGGTCATCTCTTGGGATCAGCTGGCAAAGCACCTGGGCAACGAGGCTGACAGCAAACGCTTCCGCCAGACCGTGCGCGAGACCATGCAGATCGTCTCGGCGGTTTATCCGAACGCCAATGTCGACCTTTCCGGCCGTAAGGTCGTGCTGCATCCGTCACCTGCGCCGCTCGAGCGCAAACTGGTCGGTCCGCACCTGCGACTCGTCGGCGGCGACGCTGCAAAAACGGCACCGAGATCATCGGTCAGACCGCGTCGTGAGGTGGCTGTCTCGCCGGTCAAAGAGGCGGAACCGACATACGCCTTCCCGGCAGGTTCACTTTCCTACGGCACCCGCGAAGCGGTCTTCCGCCAGATTGCGCTCACGAAGGGTCATCCCTGGTCGGTCGATGACATGGCGGCTGCATTCCGGAAAGGGTGCCCTGACTTCAGCCGTCCGCGAACGGATGCCGAGTGGCTGCGTGTCTGGGAGCGGTTCGTTGTCGCCTATGCCGAACGCAGGGCGAATCGGAGTGACGACTGACCGATGATCTCCGAGCCGTTCGCGTAGTGCGAGCGCAGGGCGAGTCTGTCTAAGAGGATCCGACCGAAGGATGAGAGGGAAGGGGGGCCGGGCTTGTAAGCAGGAGGTGCAGCCATGCCGCTTACAGCCCAGAGACCAACGCAGGAACTCGTCGACATCGTCGGGGCGCTCGGCGGCATATGGAGCGGCTATGTCGCGATGTGCAGATGCCCAGCCCACAGCGACAGCGATCCAAGCTTATCGATCCGCCAAGGTGATCGCGGGATCCTCGTCACGTGCTTTGCCGGATGCTCGCGAGAGGACGTCCTGAGGGAACTCCGCCGAGTCCGACCAGGTCGCCATTATTCGGCGCCCGACGCAACCGGTCCGCAGCGCCCGGCCAATGTCGAGCGGCTCTGGGAGCAGGCTGTCGATGTTCGAGGCACCCTGGCGGAGCGCTATCTCGCTCGCCGCAACCTCCTTCCGCCGCCACGCGAGGTGCGCTTTCATCCGCGGTGCCCGTACATGCCGAAGCCGAAGACGGTATTCGAGCCGGCCCTGCTGATAGCCGTGCGCGAGACCCGTCGACTGGTCGCCATTCAGCGGATTTTTCTCAACCCAGCGACCGCCGACTATACGCGCAAGGTAATGCTCGGCACGCCTGGGAACGGCTCCTGGCGGGGCGGGGAGAGGGGCACCATCCTTGCGATTGCCGAGGGCTTCGAAACCGCTGATGCGTTCGCTCGCCTCAACGCCATCCCCTGCTGGGCTTCTCTCGGCGCACGGCGTCTCGATCAACTGATCATCCCGTCAGCAATCGATACGCTGCTCATCGCCCAGGACAATGACGCCGAAGGCCGACGCGCCGCCGACAAGGCCGAGAACCATTACCGACGGCCGGGTCTGACCATCCGCCGGGCACCACCCCGGGCAAAGTTCAAAGATTGGGCGAAAGTCCTCGACGCGGTCGTCCAGGGCATCAGCGTCTAGGCGCTCCGGGGTGGAAGAGGGGAGGGGGATCGAGAGCGTGATGCTGCTGAAGGTGCAGCCACGCAGGAGATCCCAAAATGACCGACCTCTTCCACGCGGCCGATCGCGCCGACCATCATGCCGCGCGTCTGCTCCTTCCGCACCTCGCAGCGGACGGCGCTATCAGCCGCCGCCTGATCAATGATATCATGGTCACCGCTTTCGGCGGGTTCGATGCCGACGGCCGCTGGACTCAGCGCACGAGCTTCGAGGTTCTCGAACATGCGCTCGCCCTACACCTTCGCTCAAACGGCCAGGGCTTGAATTCCTTTGCTCAAGTCAGCGCCTTGGTCGCACTTTCGGAGCGGCTCCCGACACAGACGGTGCGCAGCGAGGAGCAACTCGACTGGCAGCAATTTTCAACGCCAGTCGACATCGCCGCCGTCGCGGTCCTGCTTGCGGACGTCCAGCCCGATGACGTCATCCTAGAGCCGAGCGCCGGCAACGGACTGCTTGTCGCTCAAATCGGGCCGCACAAAGCCCTCCACCTCAACGAGCTCGATCCCCTCCGCCGCGGGCGGCTGCACCACGTCTTCCCGGAGGCTACGATCTCCGGCGAGGACGGCGCAACGATCAACTCGACCTTGGCTGCTGCTGAGCGACCCTCGCTCATCCTCATGAACCCGCCGTTCTCGCGCTCCCTCGGGCGCGGCGCCGACGACTATGCTGCGGTCCGCCATCTACAGGCTGCGCTTCGCCGGCTGCAGGCGGGGGGACGTCTGGTTGCGATCATGCCTGATTGGTTCGGGCCCAGCGCCAGGATGCGCGACCAGTACGAAACGGTGCTGCGCAATGTCACCGTCCAGACCTCGGTGCGGCTCGAAAAGTGCTATTTGAAGCATGGGACGTCGATCGCCATCCGACTGTTCGTGATCGACAAGGTCCCCGGCAAGGCACCGCCGTCCGTGATCCAGCGCTCCTCCGTGACCGAGCTTCTCGATGCGCTACGCGTTCCCGAAAGATCGAGGGCCCGTCGAGACGAGCCCGTGCCGACGCCAAAGCGGTCGGGCGGCATCTCGCTTTTTCGCGCGGTCAAGAGCAGCCGCCCAGAACCGCGCACCTTTCACGCGCCCGTTCGTAACGATGTGCTCCCCGTCGAATATGAGAAGCTCGCGACACCCGCACCGCTCCTCGAGCAGACCGGCGTCTATCTTCCCTACCGGCCAAGCCGGATCAGCTTCGCCACCGCCGGCGAGCATCCGACCGCGCTGGTCGAATCCGTGGCGATGGGATCAATCCCGGCGCCGGTCCCCGACTACGTCCCCTCGCTCCCCGAGCGCACCGTGGCCGAGCGCCTGCTTTCCGCCTCACAGCTCGAAACGGTCGTCTATGCGGGACATGCCTGGGCGCAGACGATCCCCGGCCGCTTCAAGCCGAACAAGGAAGGCGTCGGCTTGACCCTTGCCGAGGACGGCGAAGCCTATCGCAAGGGCTTCTTCCTCGGGGACGGGACGGGTGCAGGCAAGGGACGCCAGATTGCCGCCTGCATCCTCGACAACTGGCTCCAGGGCCGCCGTCGTAACATATGGGTCACCAAGAATGCGCCGTTGCTCGAAGATGCGCGTCGGGATTGGACTGCGCTTGGCGGCCTCAGCGGCGACATCCAGCCGATCTCCAACTGGAAGATCGACGAGCCGATCGGGCTTGAGCAAGGAGTTCTTCTCGTCACCTACCCGACGCTCCGCTCGATGCGCGGCGATCACAGCCGGCTGAAGCAGATCGTCGATTGGGCGGGGGCCGACTTCCAAGGCGTGCTGGCGTTCGATGAAGCCCATGAAATGGGCGGGGTCGCGGGCGGGGAGGGCGCCCTTGGCGCCAAGGAAGGATCGCAGCAGGGTATCTGCGGCGTGCTCCTCCAGAACCAGCTTCCCGGTGCGCGCGTGCTCTATGCCTCGGCGACCGGTGCGTCCGACGTCAACAATCTCGCATATGCGGTGCGCCTCGGTCTCTGGGGACCGGAAACCGCCTTTGCCGATCGCGAGCAATTCATCAGCGGCATCCGCAAGGGCGGCATCGCGGCGATGGAGCTAGTTGCTCGTGATCTCAAGGCGACCGGACTCTACATGGCGCGAGCGTTGAGTTTCGCGGGCGTCGAGTACGAGATTCTGCGGCACGAGCTGACCCCGGCCCAGATCGAAATCTATGACACATATGCCGACGCTTGGTCGATCATTCACCAGAACATGGAGCGGGCTCTTGAACTCACCGGCGTCGTCGACGGGCTGGAGAACGCCACGCTGAACAGTGGCGCCAAGGCGTCAGCCCGCTCGCGCTTCGAATCGACCAAGCAGCGCTTCTTTGGCCAAGTCCTGCTGTCCATGAAGCTTCCAACCGTGATCGCGGCGGTTCGGCAGCATCTCGCGAACGGCCAGTCCGTCGTGTTGCAGCTTGTGACGACAGCAGAGTCGATCCTGGATCGCCGTCTCGACGCGCTGAGCCCCGACGAGCGCGCTGAGCTCGAGATCGATCTGTCGCCACGCGAATATGTGATCGACTATCTCGAGCGCGCTTTTCCGACCCGGCAGATGCGTGTCTTCACTGATGATACCGGCACGCAGCGTTCCGTGCCCATGGAAGACGAAGCTGGGAATCCCGTGTACAACCCGGAGGCCGAAGCCGCACGTTCACGGCTCATAGAAGACCTGTGCGCTCTGCCCCCAATCACCTCCGCCCTCGACGGTCTGCTCGAACAGTTCGGCCATGACACCGTCGCCGAGGTCACGGGGCGAACCAAGCGGCTCGTCTCGACGGCCGACGGCCGCCAGAAGCTCGAGACCCGTTCTACCCGGACGAGCCAGGCTGAAGCGGCCGCGTTCATGCAGGGCCGCAAGCGGATCCTCATCTTCTCCGATGCCGGCGGGACGGGTCGGTCATACCATGCCTCGCGCGATGTGCCGAACCAGGAGCAGAGAGTTCACCTGTTGCTGGAGCCCGGCTGGCGCGCCGACCGAGCCATCCAGGGCCTGGGTCGCACGCACCGCACGCATCAGGCGAGCACGCCGCTGTTCCGGCCCGTCACAACCGACTGCAAAGGCGAGCTACGCTTCACGAGCACGATCGCGCGCCGCCTCGACAGCCTGGGCGCTCTCACCCGCGGCCAGCGCCAGACCGGCGGGCAAAATCTCTTTGATCCCGCCGACAATCTGGAGAGCGAATATGCCTGCGCGGCGCTCGTCACCTGGTTTCATCTGCTCGTCGGCGGCAAGCTGACCAGCGTGTCGCATGGCGAGTTCGAACGCCGAACCGGGCTAGAGCTCTGCGACAAGGACGGAGTCATGAAGGACGAGCTTCCGCCCATCCAGCGCTGGCTCAACCGGATCCTGGCGCTCCCGATCGCCCTTCAGAACAAGATATTCGATGAGTTTCTTTCCTTGGTCGAAACCCGTGTCTCGGCCGCGCGCGACGCCGGTCGTCTCGACGTCGGAGTCGAGACAATCCTCGTCGATACAGCGACGCTGGTGGATGACACGCTGTTGCGGACCGATCCGGTCAGTGGGGCGACATCACACCTGCTCACGATCGAGATCGCTCATCGCAGGACGCCGGTCGCGCTGGACCGCATTCTCCATATCGCGGACAGCGATGCCACCGCCGAGTTCCTGATCAACGGGAAGTCCGGCATGGTCGCATTGCAGACTCGTGCCCGCGCCCTCATGGAGGAGAAAGAGGGAACGCCCATCCCGCGCTTCGAGCTCATGCGGCCGACACGGCGTGAATACATGCGGGAGCAGGAGCTGTTCGAGAGCGCCTGGACGACGATCGACCGCGACGCCTTTTGTCGAAAGTGGCTCGAAGAGGCAGAAGTAGCAGCGAACAAGGTCGACACCGAGACCATTCGGCTCGCGACCGGCTTGTTGCTCCCGATCTGGTCCGCGCTGCCGAGCGATCATCTCGTGGTCAACCGGATCGCGGACAAGGCGGGCAACAGCTGGCTCGGACGGCTCGTCTTCGACGAGCATGTCGTGCAACTCTTCACGAGGCTCAGCATCGACCGTGCCGAGAACATGCCACCCACGGATATCGTCAAGTCCGCCTCGTCGGGACGCAGCGTTGATCTGACCCGGCCGTTCCCGATGACGATCAAACGCTCCCTGGTGAACGGCTCCCAGCGGATCGAACTGGTCGGCGCACCATCGCAGCAACTTGCATGGCTCAAGTCCCTGGGTTGTTTCACCGAGGTTATCCAGTACCGAACCCGCGTCTTCCTGCCCATGGCAACGGCCGGCGACACGCTCGATCGCATACTGCGCGCCGCTGCCTGAGGCGGCCATCGCACATGCTGAATAAGCCAACCCGAATATTCGCAGAATTGAAAATTCGCGTTGCGCGCCCACGATCTTAGCGATCGTTCAACAACGGAAAAGAGGTGGTCAGATGTCTCATTGTCACATGCCGCGTGCGGCGGTTCTCATGAGCAAGACCTCCGCCTCGGGGGTCCGGCTCGGCTGAGCTGCCCGTTCAGGCAGGACAATGGAAGGGTCGTCCGAAAGGGCGGCCCTTCGTTTTTGTGCGCACGTCTCGAAGCATGAGGCGACCGAGAGCGAGCACGCGGGGGCGGACGTCCACCCTCCGGAGCGCTCTCAGCCAGAGAGAGGGAAGGGGGGTCGGGGATGGTGTCCGGAACTTGCCGGACGCCATGAGGAGTTTCCCCCGTGATCCAAACCGTCAAACTCAGCAAGCTGCGTCTCTCGCCAATCAACGTTCGCACAGCGCCGGACGAGCAGCTCCAGATCGGACCCATGGCCGCGAGCATCGAGGCCAAGGGCTGGACTTGTAACGGTTTTGCGCCGGTCACCTATCTCACTATGCCACCTTGGCCTCGAATGCGAGGGGGCTGATGCCGCCCAGATATGAATGGCGCCTACGTGGGTTGTAGAAGCCGTTGATGTACTGGAAGATGGCGGTCTCGGCCTGACGCCTGGTTGGCCAGGTTTGGCGCCAGAGCACCTCGGCCTTCAGGCTTTTGAAGAAGGTTTCGACAGCCGCATTGTCGTAGCAATTACCTTTGCCCGACATCGAGGGCCGTAAACCGTGGGCCAGCAGTTTTTTCTGGAAGTCGTAAGAGCAATATTGGCTGCCGCGATCAGAATGGAAAATGCAGTCCTTGGGCGGTTGACGCAGGTTTATGGCCATTTCCAGCGCCCTGATTGCCAGGTCTTTCTTCATCCGGTCGCTGACTGCCCAACCAACGACACGCCGACTGAACAGATCAATGACGACAGCCAGATAAAGCCAGCCCTCGGTGGTCCATATATAGCTGATATCGCCTGCCCATTTCTGGTTCGGCGCAGCGGCCAGGAAATCCCCGTCCAGCAAATTGGGGGCAACGCCAAGGTGGTGTTGGCTATCGGTGGTAACCTTGTGGCGACGGGTGCGAATGGGCCGTATCCCATTGATCTTCATGAGCCGTCCCACACGACGCTCGCCCACATCGAGACCCGCCTCTTTGAGCTCCATCGTCATCCGGGGCCGACCATAAGTACCGCGGCTCAGGGTGTATTGCTCGCGGATGTGCGCCAGCACCTTCAGATCTGTGCGATCGCGCTGGCAGGTCGGGCGTGACGCCCATGCCCGATAGCCACGCGTAGACACCTGCAAGACCCGGCATAGGCCTTCAACCGGCCAGCGATCGCGGTGCTCATGAACGAACGCAAACCTCACGATTTTTGGCTCGCGAAGAACTGCGTTGCTTTTTTTAGAATGTCCCTCTCCTCCTTGAGGATACGGTTTTCCAGGCGCAGGCGCTCATTCTCACGGGCCAGATCGGCCTGTGGCTCCGCCACCAAATCTGTCGGGCGATAGTGAGCAATCCATTTGCCAAGCGTCGACTTGCCGACCCCCAAATCCGCGGCAACCCGCTCCCGTGACAGCCCGCTGGTCAGCGCGATCCGAACCGCCTCTCGCTTAAAATCTTCACTATGCTTCATCATCTCGTCGGTCTCCTGTTGCGAGCATAAAACGCTCAGGTGACCGGCACAAATCCGTTACAAGTCCAGTCTATGGCGAACAGGGCGCGCGCAATCTTGCCTCGCTCGCGCGCTCCAAGCTCATCCTCGCGACCGCCGATCTCGACACCGCCGAGCAGTGCGCGCGCTACATCGGCAACCGCGAGGTCCGGCAGATGGATGAGGCCTACAGCTACGGCTATAACAACACCCGAGACGCCTCGACGCTCACCCCGCGCAAGCAGGTCGAGCCGCTCGTCATCGCCGACGACATCACAAACCTCCCCTCGATGCACGGCTTCGTAAAATTCCCCGACGGTTTTCCCGCCGCGCGCATCCAGCTCGAGTGGAAAGACTGTCCCAAGGTCGCCGAAGGGTTCGTCCTCCGGCCCAATATCCAGCCCGTCCGGTCAAGGCGCGGAGAGGAGGCGTTCGGGGGCGACGAGAGCGGCGAGGTGAGTGGCGCGGCGGGGGGACGCGACGGTTCGCTGCAGATCATCGAGGAGGTAACCGAGCCCACCAATCTCGCCAGGGAGCTGGCCGCCAATATCCTCTCGGCCGGCGCGGAAGAGGAGCATGACGAAGCGGCGCGTCGTGTGGGCCAAGCAGAGGATCGCCACGGGGAGAGCGCGGCGCCTGCCCATGCTGCCGACAAGGCACAGGCGGCGCGCGTCTCGGACGAAGAGCAGCAGCCAATCGCGCGCGATCGCGACGCACGATCGACCATGCCGAACGCGCCCCAAGTCGAGGACCAGACCCTCATCGAACTGCGCCAATCCTTCGCGCCCGATCGGGGCGATGACGGCATGGACATGGGGATCTGACCGATGCTCTCGGTCGCCTCGGTCCGCTCCTCCTCGGGCGCCGCGAACTATTTCGCGAAGGACGACTATTACACGGTCGAAGGATCGTCCGAGATCAGCCTCTGGGCCGGGGAGGGGGCGGACGCGCTCGGACTCTCGGGCGAAGTCGCGAAGGACGCGTTCGAAGGCGTGCTCAACGGCGTGCTTCCGAGCGGCGAAGGGGTGGCCCAGGTCGAGAACCGGCGCGCAGGCGTCGACCTCACTTTCTCCATGCCCAAGTCCGCCTCGGTGATGGCCTATGTCGCGGGCGACAAGCGCGTCCTCGCCGCGAACATGGCGGCGGTTCAGAAGACCATGGCCTGGGTCGAGAAGAACCTCGCCGAAGGCCGCAAGGACGTCGACGGTCGCACCGTGCCGGTTGCCACCGGCAATCTCGTCTATGCGCTGTTCCAGCACGACACGAGCCGCGCGCTCGATCCCCAGGGGCATATCCACGCCGTCATCGCCAATCTGACCCGGCTACCTGACGGCAAATGGCAGGCGCTCCATGCCGACAAGATCTGGAAGAGCAACTCCGTCATCGGCTCGATCTACCATGCCTATCTGCGTCAGGGCCTCGAGAAGCTCGGCTACCAGATCGAGCCGCGCGGCAAGCACGGCACTTTCGAGATTTCAGGCGTGCCGAAAGCCGTCATCGGCGAGTTCAGCCAGCGGCGCGAGGACATTCTCGAGCGTGCCACGCAGCTGGGGATCAAGTCGCCCGAGGGCCTGCGCGAAATCACCAAGCGCTCGCGCGATCCCAAGCTCAATGTCGAGGATCGCGAAGCGCTGCGGCAGGACTGGATCGAGCGCGCCGCGGCGCGCGGGTTCGACGGCAAGGCGCTCGCCGCGACCGCTATAGCGCGCGCAGAGCATGCCGCCTCTACCAGCGCGCTTGAGCGCGGCTTTAAGGCAGTGACCGAGGCAGTCGGCGCTGCGCGCGAGAAGCTGGAGGGCTTTCTGCGCCCGTCCGATCCGCTGGTCGATCGCGGCCTCGCGCGCGTCACCCAGTCGCCCGCCATCGCGCGCGCCCAGCTCGCGGTTGCCTCCGCCATCCGGATCCATGCCGAGCGCGAGGCGGCCTTTCCGGTCCACCGGGTCGCCAAGACCGCGCTCGACCTCGGATTGAAAGGCGTCACGATCGAGAAGATCGAGCACCGCATCGGCCAACTCGTCGAGCGCGGGACGCTGCTCGCGGGGCAGGGGCGGGCGGCCGATTTCGTGACGACCAGGGAGGCGCTGGGCACCGAGGAGGCGATCCTCAAAGCCGTCGATGCCGGGCGCGGGACGGCTTCGCCGATCGTTGCCGCCGACCAGGCGCCGGGGCGGCTGCAGGGCGAAGCCCAGCGCGAACTCAACACGGGCCAGCTCGCCGCCGCGACGCTCATCCTCGCATCCAAGGACCGGACAGTCAACATCCAGGGCATCGCCGGCGCCGGCAAGTCGACGATGCTGCAGGCCGTCGCGCGCGTTGCCGAAGCGGAAGGCCGGCAGATCACGGGTCTCGCCTTCCAGAACAAGATGGTCGCCGACCTCGCCGAAGGGGCGGGCATCAAGGCACAGACGATCGCCTCGTTCGTCCTGGCCAACGAGCGTCATGTCACCCAGCGCGAGGGACCCGGATACGAGGCGGCGCGTGCAGCGCTCGCAGGCTCGATGCTCGTTGTCGACGAGACCTCGATGGTGTCCTCGACCGACATGCTGAAGCTCCATAGCATCGTCGGGGCGCTCGGGGTCGACAAGCTCGTCCTCGTCGGCGACCGCCAGCAGCTCTCCTCCATCGACGCCGGCAAATCCTTTGCCATGATCCAGGCGGCAGGGGGAACGCTGGCGCGCATGGACGAGAATATCCGCCAGCGCACCGAGACCCTGCGGACGGTCGCTGCGCTCGCCAATATCGGCAAGGCAAGCGCGGCGATGCAGGTGCTGGGCGACAAGGTGGTCGAGACCGCGAGCCCGGCCGAGCATGCCGCGGATCTGTGGCTGGGGCTCGATCCCGCCGAGCGCGAGGTAACCGCCGTCTTCGCGTCCGGGCGCGACGCGCGCGCGACGATCAATCAGCGGATCCAGGAGGGCCTCGCCGCCGAGGGGTCCCTCAAGGGCGAGGGCATCCATCTCACCGTCTACGACCGCATCAACACCACTCGCGAGGAGCTGCGCTATCCTTCGACCTACCGCGCCGGCATGACGCTTGAGGTCGGCCGCGGCGGCGCCAATGATGTGGGGCTGAGGGCAGGGCGTTACGACGTCCTCGCCGTCCATGCGAGCGGCAAGGTCGACCTCGCCAACGGGCGCCGCAGGATCCGCTTCGATCCGCAGAAGCTCTCGCCCACCGAAACGCGCGACCGGCTCCAACTCACCGAGAAGAAGGATCTCCACCTGCGCGAGGGCGACCAGGTCCGCTGGACCGCGAACGACAAGCCGCGCGGGCTCGCCAACGCTGCGCTCGCCCGCATCGTCGGGATCGACGCCAAGGGCGTGACCGTCGAGACGGCCGGCAAGGAGCGGCTCGTGCTCGATCTCGGCGACCCGATGCTGAGCCGCCTCGACCTCGCCTATGCGCTCAACATGCACATGGCGCAGGGCATCACCACCGACAAGGCGATCACGGTGATGGACAGCTATGAGCGCAATCTCTCCAACCAGCGCCTGTTCAACGTCGGCGTCACCCGTGTGCGCGACGACCTCACCATGGTTGTCGACGACAAGGAGAAGCTGCAGCGCCAGCTCGACCACAATCCGGGCGACAAGACCTCCGCGCTCGAGACGCTCGGACGTCTCGATATCGATGGCGCCAAAGGACCCGCCGATCCTACCAAGTTCGATCCTGGACCGGTCGAGGGCGGCCCCGCGCCCACGCCGGTGGACCCGCTCTCGGACCTCCCGCCGCTGCCCTCGGGCGATGGCAAGGATGGGAGCAAGGCCGGCACGGGCAAGGCTGCCGCGGGTAAGGCCGGCGCAGCAAAGCCCGATGATCTGAGCGCTCCAGCCCTCAAGCCCGAGCAAGCCGATCTTCTGCCCCCGCTGCCCGAGCGCAGCCTGGGGCTCGACCTGTGAAGCCGCGGCCGCCGGCCGCCTCAACTGAGGAGACAAGCCATGTCCGGATGGGATTTCGACGATGCGGGAAAATTCGGCAGCGAGCGCGCGGCCGAAGACTTCGCGCGGGCCAACAATATCGATCCACGCGACATCCGCACGCGCCGCAAAGGCGAGCAGGTCGAGCTCGAGATCCGGCGATCGGCGCTGGACGGCCGAAGGCTGCGCGACGGCGGCGAGGGCCGCCGCGATGGCTGGGGCTGAAGCGCCTGCGCCGCCTTGACGAGAGAGGAGAGCGGGAATGGACATAGGCGAGGTGCTGTTCTCGATAAAGGGACGGACGGGACGCGGGCCGTTCGTCCTGCTGGCTCTGGTCGGTTGGGCCATGGCCGTCGGCTTCATTCCCTATGACCCGATCACCGTGCTGCGCCAGGCGCCGGTCCAGTCGATCGCGGCCCTCGGCTTCGCGCTGCTGGCCGCCTGGACGGCGATCGCCGTCACCGTGAAGCGGCTTCACGACGTGGGCCTGTCCGGTCTTAACAGCATCTGGATCGGCCTCGCCGAATTGAGCGGCGACCCCCTCAACAGCCATTCCGCCCTCGCCATGGGCGCGGCTGCCGGATCGATCATCGCCCAGCTCTGGCTCTGCATCGAGCCCGGGTCGCGACGCCCCAACCGGTTCGGCAACCCCGTCTCGGCCTGAAGCCACGAAAGATGATCCCCATGGACCTCCAGCACGATCTCTTCGAAGACCTCCCGCCGCTTGAGGCAGAGGATCTGCCGTCGCCCGCGCTCACGCCGCTGGCCGTGCCCTGCGCCTGGCGGAACCGGGCGAACGCACCATGCCAGCGTCTCGCGCGGCGGCCCCTGAACCTTGACGGACAGCAAATGCATGCCGATGGGCGGCCGCTGCTCCATTGCGACATCGCCTGCTTCAACGGGCTGTCCGCCGGCGAAGCAGCCCGCTACCACGCCATCGGCGCCAACCAGACGGAGGCCATGCGATGACCGCCGTCACCATGCGCCTTGCCGGCATCGTCGAGCCGAGCCCCCGCGGTCCGTTGCTGCGGATCGAGGACGGGACGACCTGGCGGTTGATCTACGAGGAAGCGCTCGATCACCTGCTCGGCCGTGCTGTCACCGTCGAAGGTATCCGTCGCGGCTCGGCGATCGCCGCCTACTACCTCGCGCCGTTGGCACCGGTGCGGCCATGCTGACGCGGACCAGCGCCTTTCCCGAGCGCCGACCGGGCTGCCCCTATTGTGGGCACCCTATCGATCACTGGCCCAGGCATGCTCTCGTGCGCTCCTGCCGGCTCTGCCGGCGGCCGATGGTGCTTCTTCGCTCGCTGCGCGCCTGGCGCGGCCCGCGCAGGCTGCATGGCCTGCTCGACCTGGGCTATGCCGCCTATGGCCTCGGCACGCTCGTCCTCGTCCTCGCCTTCATGGTCGCGCCGCTCTCGCCCCACGGCTTCTTGCGCCTGTTCGCGGTCCTGCTGTTACTGCTTGCGATATGCCTCGGCGGCGACGGCCTGCTGGGGCTGTTGACCAGCATGGACCGGACCGGCAAGCGGTGGCGCGTCGGGAGACCGGCGCGAACCTTCGCCAACCTGAAGATCGGCGTCGGGACGCTCGCGATCGTGCTGTTCTCGATCGGGATCTCTCCGGCCTAGATTTGCTTGCTCGCCATGCGGATCGCACCTTGCGGGTCCGGAACGTTCCCCAATTAGATGGCACAAGGTTTGGGCGCAACCTGGCCTTGAAAATGTGCAAATAACGTGCAATTGATAGCTCAATCAGGAGCTGGCTTATGAACATCGCATCGCTGGAACGTCGCACGGCCGCCGTGTCCGGGTTCGTCGAGAGCCTGCAGGAGCCGCGCACGCCCTATATCTCGCCCAAGCGCTTTTCCGCCGCGCTCGGCGTCCAGGTCGCGAGCCTGGCGGGCCTTGCCGGCGTGCATCGCAACACCTTGCGCAATCCCGCGTCCGAGCGCCTGCAGGACAAGCTGCGCGAAATGGTCCGGGTGATTTCCGCGGCGGCCGCGCTCACCGGCGACGTCTCGAAGGCGATCTTCTGGTATCGCAACGAACCCATCGCCGACTATGACCACAAGACCGCCGCCGAGCTCGTCGCCGAGGGGCATGCCGACGCCATCATGGCGCATCTGCGCGATCTCGAGAATGGCGCGAGCGGGTGAAGATCGTTGCGCTTGGTCCCGACGCGATCTTCTACCGGTATCTGACCCCCAAATGGGCCTTTGTGCCATTGAGCGGCGCCGGCGCCGCTTCCGAAGGCGGCCGGTTCAACCGGGCAGGTGTCGAAGCGCTTTATCTGTCGCAGGCGCCGCAGACCGCGCTCGAGGAGTATCGGCAGGACTCCTCGCTGGTCCCGCCCGCAACGCTCGCAAGCTATGTCGCCTCGATCGAAAACGTGGTCGATCTGTCGGGCGGCTACGATCCCGACGACTGGACGAGCGACTGGGCAAGCTGGGACTGTCCCTGGCGCAAGATCGCACGCATCGACCGGAAAACCCCGCCTTCCTGGACCCTGGCCGACAAGATCATATCGGAAGGCCATAAGGGCATCCTCTTTCCTTCGCTCCGCCATCCCGGCGGCACCAATCTCGTTCTCTTCCACTCGAATTTCACCGCGACCGACCAGCTGGCGGTCCACGACCCGGACGGCCGGCTCCCCAAGGACCAGGCCTCCTGGCCTGCCTGAAGAGCGAGCGCGCATGTCCATCGAGCGTATCCGAAATATCGTCAAACTCGCCGTGCCGACCCTGTTCGCGCAGATCGACGGCGGCCGTATCGCCTGCGAGAGCGAGGCAACGTTCCAGCTGCACCTCGGGCGCATCATCACGACGGCCGCCGACCTGGCGATCGTCAGCCCGCTCGAGACCTTCTCCATCGAACTGGAAAAGCCATTGGTCGGCCGCGCAAGGCGTGGTCGCATCGACATCTGGTTCGCAATTCGGTCTGGCAATTCCGAGTGGCGATGCGCGCTTGAGGTCAAATTCTTCAAGAAGGTCAATCAACGCGAGCCCAATAATCGCTACGACGTCTTCAAGGACATGGCGCGGCTCGAAGGCTGCGGCGATGTAGCCGACATCGCCTATATGCTGGTCGCTACCGACCATCCCCACTATGTGAGCCACGCGGCCTACTCGACCGATACGCACGACTTCGACTTCCGGCATGGCCGGAGCTATGCCAAGGGCACGGAAATGACCTATCGAACGGTCAACCCGCACGGCCCCCCGATCACCCTGACAAACGACTATGCGTTCGAGTGGACCGACGGTCCGGGCGCATTGCGCTACCTGCTGGTCGAGATCATGCCCGTCCAGGACTTGGCAACCGCGTAGAACGGCGCCGTCCACCGCGCAATTTTATCGCTCCGCCAGTGTCGCTGATCTTTCGGAAGGCACATCAATCCGATCAGGCTGTACAGATCGATGAGCAGGCCTCCGGCTAGAAAGCTCACCGGTGGGCGAGTCTGGCTTGAGCCTCTCTTTCTTTCCGCAAATCTCATGAAATTGTCACAGGGCCATAATAGCGTCCGAACAACTTGGAGAATCCTGATGTCCAGCGACCGCCATGTTCAAGAATCCGTACTCGACGAGTTGCGCTGGGAACCGCGCCTGGAAGCTGGCCATATCGGCGTAACCGTGGCTGATGGGGTCGTCACGCTAACCGGACATGTCGAAAGCTACGCGCAAAAGCATGCCGCCGCGCTTGCCGCTCACCGCGTCAAAGGTGTGAAAGCAGTTGCCCAGGAAATCGAGGTGCGTCTTCCTGTCGACGATCAAAGGGATGACGGGGAGATCGCCGCCGCGGCGCTTACAAGGCTGGACTGGGATGTCACCATTCCGCGCGGCACCGTTCATGTGACCGTCGAAGATGGCTGGATCACGCTCAGCGGCACGGTGGACTGGCACTATCAGCGCGAAAATGCCGAGCATGATCTGCAGCGGCTTCAGGGCGTCACAGGGATCACCAACGCTATCGCGATCAAGAGAACCGTGGACGCTGAATTCATCAGCGACGACATCATGCACGCTTTGCATCGATCTTGGTTTTTCGACCCCAGGACGATCGATGTTCGCGTCGAAGGCAGTACCGTTTATCTGAGCGGCGCAGCCAAGACGCCGCACGAGCGCCAGGTCGCTGCCGCCACCGCATGGGCGGCGCCGGGCGTGACGGATGTCCGCAACGAAATCGAAGTGGGGGTTGAGGTTTAGAGTCCTCCATAGGGAGAAACCCCTCCGACTTCAGTCGGATACTGGCTTCAGCCACCGACTCGGCCAGTAGCCTGCTATCCTCGGAGAAAATGAACAGCCTCAAGGGCGAGAGTTCATTTTCTCCGAGGATAGCAGGCTATGGGCTACAGCAGCGGATGTCACACGACTTTTCACCATCGCTACCATTTGGTCTGGGCACCGAAATATCGGTTCAAGGTGTTGCATGGCGAAGTGCGGTTACGAGTCCGCGAGATCATCAAGCAGGTTTGCGCTGAAATGGGCGTGACGATCGTCCACGGCGTCCTGTCTCGCGACCATGTCCATATGTTTGTCGAAATCCCGCCGCACGTTTCGGTCAGCGACTTCGTTCGCCGGGCCAAGGGGCGGTCATCGCGTAAAATCCAGCAGGAGTTCGAGCATATTCGCAAGAGATATTGGGGACAACGCTTCTGGCAGAGGGGCTACTTCTCGACCACCTCCGGCAACATCACCGATGACACTATCCTGCGCTACATCGACAGGCATGGCCACAAAAACGGCTTCAGCCCCTCCGACTGATCCTACCGGCGTCAGCCGGTCAGTCATTCAGACCGGTGCCGCGCGTTAGGCGGCCCGGCTTTCCGCGCCTTCGGCGCAGGTGATGCAGAGGCGGCAGGCTGGCAGCGCTGCGAGCCGCTTGGGTGCGATCTCTTCGCCACAGGATGCGCAGACCCCGTAGGAACCGGCCTCGATCCGCGCCAGCGCCTCTTCGATCAGTTCGATCTCGGCAAGTGCGGCCAGTTCGATCGCGTCCTGCGCCTCGTCGTCTTCGCGATCGACAGCCTGCTCGGCGAAATCGTCGTCAAGCGGCTGTCGGAAATCCGTCTCGATCTGCGATACGCGCGCGCGTAGGCCGGTGAGACGGGTTTCTAGGTCCGCACGGATTGCCCGAAGGTCCGTCATCAGGCGGCCTTTCTTTCCATGATCATCGACGAGACATTGTCGAGAAGCTGGAGCCGACGCTTCTTGAGATCTTCCAAGCGCTCGTCGGATGCGGCTTCGATGCCGGCCTCGATGCGCGAAATTTCTTGAGCGAGCGCATGATAGCGCGCGGCGAGGTCGCGATAGGCAGCACTCTCGATCTTGAGCGTGTGGAGGATCGCGCGGTGTTCAGGGAATTCCGCCTGCAGATCATGTCCATTCTCACTCACATCTTGTCCCCTTTGCTCATTCAGTTCCCAAAAGAATTGCAGGGCTGCGCGCCTGTGTCCTTACGGGATTTCCCTCGGTTCTCAGGTCTGGCGCACCCTCAGCAACTTGGCGCTTAGGGCGCGTGAACGACTCGGAACGCCATCCCTTGCCGTTCGCCATCGGCCATGCAGGCACACACTTCACTGATCATGGCGCGAACAGCGACCACATCAACTGCGTACCAAGGACCAGGCTCAACAGGCCGATCCCAAGCCCCGCGCGCAGCTGCGCTTCGCTGGGCCGGTTACGGCGGAATAGAAAATGATTTGTTGTCGCTATGCGCATCGTCGCCTCCTTCCAGAACGAAGACCATCATCAGGAAGCCGCGCGCGCTGCCCTATTGGGAAATATACGGAAGCGTGGCCCGCGCCTTGCGGATGAAATGCGAGTCCATCGCCCGCGGCAGATAAGTATAATACCGGAAGGAGAGCCGGGCCGAGGTGATCGATCATTGCGCAAAGCGGCAGATCATTAGCTCTGACCAAAACCATGCAGGAGTTCGTCATGAAAGGTTTCATCGCCGATATTGAAAAGCTGACGGTCGACAACGACGATTTCCGTCGGGTTCTCTACACCGGCCGCAATCTGCAGCTGGTGCTGATGGCGCTGGAGCCGGGTGAAGAGATCGGAATGGAAATCCATGACGATCGCGATCAGTTCTTCCGGGTGGAAGCGGGCCAGGGAGAGGTCCTCATCGACGGCGTCCGAACCTCAATCAAGGAAGACGATGCCATCATCGTGCCGGCCGGCGCCGAGCATAATGTCGTCAACACCGGCGCGACACCGTTGCGGCTCTACACGATCTACGGACCGCCCGAGCATGTGGACGGCACGGTCCATCACAGCAAGGCGGACGCGGAAGCCCATCACGAGCATTTCGACGGCCGCACCACCGAGTGAGGTCTGTCGCCCGCCGCGTGCGATTCAAGGGCGCCTTGCATCGCCCTATGCGATGTTGGCCGCAAACGCGCGCCGAGGAACCCGGCCGCCAGACCGATCTCGCGAACCCAGATGATCGCGCTCGCGACCGCGACGCAACGCAGCCAGTCTTCAGCATCGAGTGGGACCGTCGAGAAGGCAGCCTGTAACAGCGGAATTTCTACTACGCCGACTTGCAGCAGGAGCGACAGACCGAGCGCCAGCCACAACCAGCGGTTGGCAAGGATGTGCCCCCCAAAGACGCTTCTGCTTCCCGCGTGGATCACAACGGCGTTGAGGAGCTGAAACAGGACCAGCGTCGTGAAGGCCATGGTCTGGGCATAGGCAAGCGAGCCGTCTCCAGCGATGAGGCCGCCGGGCAAGGATGCGTCGAACATGCCAAGCGTGCCGAGCGCCATCAGCGAGCCCGATGCGACGATCCGCAACCACATCGCCGGCGTGATCACCTTCTCATCGGCGTGGCGCGGCGGCCGGTCCATGACCGATCCGCCGACACGGTCCAGCCCCAGCGCGAGCGCTGGGGCGCCGTCAGTAATGAGGTTGATCCACAAGATCTGCACCGCGAGCAAAGGCAGCGCGAAAGCGCCATCCGCATGATCGGAAAGCCCGATCCGGCCGGCGAGGAGCAGACCAAGGAACATCGTTGCAACCTCGGCGATGTTGGATGACAGAAGATAGGACAGGAACTTGCGGATGTTGGCGAATATGCCGCGACCTTCCTCGATCGCGGCAACGATGGTGGCGAAATTGTCATCGGCAAGGACGATATCCGCCGCTGCCTTGGCCACATCGGTGCCGGTTACCCCCATGGCAACGCCGATGTCGGCGGTCTTGAGCGCCGGCGCGTCGTTCACGCCGTCGCCGGTCATCGCGACGATCAAGCCGTGCTGCTGGAGGGCCTGCACGATCCTGAGCTTATGCTCGGGCGCGACGCGGGCGTAGATCGACGTCCGGCGGACCAGTGCGCCGAGCTCGTCGTCGGTCATCGCGCCGATTTGGTGGCCGGTAGCCACCGCGCCCGTGCGATCCATGCCGAGTTCGGCCGCGATCGCGCGCGCCGTCGCCGGGTGATCTCCCGTTATCATGATCGGCCGGATACCGGCGCGATGGGCGGCCTCCACAGCGGCGCGCGCTTCGTCTCGCGGCGGATCCATGATCCCGACCAACCCCAGAAAGACGAGATCGCGCTCGATGTCCGCAGCTCCGGCGGGCACGCAGGCGTCGGCGATCGATCGCCTCGCCAGTCCCAACGGCCTAAGGCCTTGCGCCGCGATTTCTTCCACGGCCTGCAGGATCTCGTCCCGTCGCGCGCGCTCCAGCCGGCCTACCCGGCCGCCTTTCCACTCGCCGGTGCAAAGCCCCAGAAGGACGTCGGGCGCCCCTTTGGTGAAGACGACAGCCGAGCCGTCCGTTTCTCGATGCACGGTGCTCATCAACTTGCGTTCCGACGAGAACGGAACCTCCGCGACCCGGGGCAGGCGCTTTTCGAGAATGTCCGCGTCCAACCCGGCTTTTCGCGCGGCAACGACAAGGGCGCCCTCGGTTGGGTCGCCCCGGATCATCCAGCGCCCATCGCCGGCGATGAGTGCGGCGTTGTTGGCGCGCCCGCCCGCGATTAGCAGCGCCTCCACCTCTGCCTGCAGCGCGCCCGCCGGTGGTTGCCCGTCCTCGGTACGCACCTCGCCCGACGGCGCGTAGCCCGTGCCGGAGACGCGCGCGATGCCGCTCGCCGTGACCATCGTCCGGAGCGTCATCTCGTTGCGCGTCAGCGTTCCCGTCTTGTCGGTGGCGATGATGTCGGCGGACCCCAGACTTTCGACGGCGGCGAGCGTCCTGACGATGGCGTTCCGCCTCGCCATTCGCTGGACGCCGATCGAGAGGACCACCGTTACGATGGCCGGCAATCCCTCGGGCACGGCCGCGACGGCGAGGGCGACGCCGAGGATGAAGATCTGGAAGGTCGCCGCCATGCCGGACACGTCGCGGGTAAGATAAAGGGTGGCGATCATGATGGTGGCAATGAAGATCACGATCGCGCCCAGCCATTTGCCGACCCGGTCCAGCTCAAGCTGGAGCGGGGTGCGGGTATCCTTGGTGGCGGCAAGCAGCCCAGCGATGCGGCCGAATTCGGTGCGCTCCCCGGTCGCGGTAATGATCGCGCGTCCGTGACCGCCCGTGGCCGCAGTGCCGCTGAACAGCATGTCGACCCTGTCCGCGAGTTCGGCGGCGGCGGGAACGGGCTCGATGCTCTTTTCAACCGGAATGCTTTCGCCGGTCAGCGGCGCCTCGGCGACCTGCAGACCCGCCGATGCGATCAGCCTTGCGTCGGCGGCTATGGTTTCGCCCTCTTCGACAAGAAGAATATCGCCCGGCACGAGCTTTGTGGCCGGTATCTGCGTGGTCTCGCCGTCGCGCTTCACACTGGCATATTTGGCCGTCATCTGCCGCAACGCGGCCGCCGCCTGGTCCGCCCGCTCCTGCTGCACATAGCCCATCACGGCATTGAGGAGCACGATGGCAAGGATGGCGAAAGCCTCGAGTGGCGCGGGCGAATCGCGTTCGATCCACCAGAGCGCGCCCGAAATGCCGGCCGCGACGATCAGCAGAAGGACCAGGGAGTCGCTGAACTGGTTCAGGAGCTTCCGCAGGACCGATACGGGCTTACGTTCCTCAAGCGTATTGGGGCCATAAATATCCAGACGTCGTTCCGCCTCGCCGCTGCTCAGTCCAGCGGCGGCGTCAGAACCGAGCGCGGCGACCACCGCGTGCGCCGACAGGGCATGAGGAAGCCCATCGATAGTCGTTCCGCTCATGCGCTGGTGTCCTCCATCGTTCGCGCAGGTCAGTTAGGGGAGGCTGAGAGCGGTTCGTGCCCTGGCCGCGCAATCGGCGGGCGGGCCTTGCGCATCGACCCGCTGCCACCGGCCGAGATCACCGATATCGTAGCTGGCCTGCAATTGCACGGTGGCGCCATCCGCGTCCGACGCGTCATTGGTCCGCCCTGCTATGCGAGCCTGCAGCACCGACAACGGGGCCTCGAGCCACAGGCCGGCAAACGGAACATGTCTCGCCCTCGCCACATGCTCGATCGCCTCGCGTTCGGCCTGGGCGGCAAATACGGCGTCCGCGACCACCGCTTGTCCCTCATCGAGCACGATCCCGGCGAGTTGATCCATCTCGCGATAGACCTCTGCGCTCGCCTGAGGCGTATAGGTGGCCTTGGGAAGCGGCGCTTCGGGCTTCACGCCGGCAAGGCGTTTGCGCAAGACATCCGATCGCAGCACGCGCGCGCCGGGCGCGCGGCCCAGCGCATGCGCGACCGATCGGGCGATCGTCGACTTGCCCGTTCCCGACAGTCCGCCGAAGGCGACAAGCCGCGCGCCCGTTGGCGTGAGCAGAGCCTCCGCGAGGCGGAGATAGTCCCCCATTCGCTCGGCAATCCGTCTATCGGCGCCATGTGCGTCCTGGGCCGCCAGAACATGCGCCCTGATCGTCGCGCGAACCGACATGAACAGAGGCATCAGAGCGACGCCGGTTTCGTCTTGGGGCGAGAGATCGACATAGCGATTGAACAGGATGTTCGCCTCGGCCGGAAGGCCGCGGCTCCACAGGTCCATGACCACAAAGGCAAGATCGTAAAGGACGTCGGTCGTTGCCAGCCGCGCGTCGAACTCGAGACAGTCGAACAGGAGCGGCTGACCGTCGACGACGGCGATATTGCCAAGGTGCAGATCGCCATGGCCATGCCTGACGCGACCGCTGCCGGCTCGCGCGTCGAGCAACGATGCCAGACGCGCGGCTACCTCGTCCTGAGTATCGATCAGGCGAGCGCCCGCTGCGGGGGAGATGATCTGCGGGTATCGTGCAAGGCTCTCCGCATTGCCTTTGATGACGTCCATCAGCCGGGCGTACCCCGACCCGTCGCAGCACACTTCGGCAGTCTCATGAAAAGCCGCTATCCGCTCGGCGAGCGCCGCGATCAGCCTTTCGGTAAGAAGGCCGTCACGAGCGACATGTTCGACCAGCGCATCATCAGGGAAGCGGCGCATTTCCAGCAGCCAGTCGACCACCTGCCCGCCGGCGCCGATGTGGAAAGCGCCCGATGCATCCCGGCACAGCGGTTGGACGGCAATGTAGAGATCCGGCGCGGTCCTGCGGTTCAGCGCGAGCTCAGCCTCGAGCGCGGCGCGGCGCCGTTCCACCGTCGAGAAATCCAGATATCCGAGATTGACCGCGCGCTTGAGCTTACAGGCACGATCTCCGGCCAGGAAAATATGCGCCGCATGCGTATCGATGCGGCGCGCCCGTTCGCCGGCGCAAAGCGCGCCCTCGGATTCGAGAAAGGCGACGGAACCAGCCTGGCACTCCGCAGATCGGGCCGGTTCCGTCGCGTGGTTCATGCAATCATCATCCCTTGCCGATTTCGATCTTGCGGCTCCGCGCCGGGACATTCTCATCCTTCGCCAGCGTTACATTGAGAATACCATCCTTGAATTGCGCGGTGATGGCCTGATGATCGACATCGGCCGGGAGCGGGATCTGCCGCCGGAACGAGCCGTAGCGACGTTCGCTGATCAGCACACCCTTTTCTTCCTGCTCACGGCTCTCCTTCTTCTCGCCCGTGATGGTCAAAACATCACCGGCGACGCTGACGTCGATATCCTGCTCGGTAAGTCCCGGAAGCTCGGCCGTGAGCTTGTAGCTTTTCCCGTCTTCCACCAGTTCCACCGCCGGAACGGGCGCGGATGGCGACAGCCTGCCGAAATTGAAGAGGCTCGTGGCGGGCTGCCCGAAGCTGTCGAACAGCTGGTCGATCTCCGAGCGCAGCCAATCCATGGGCGCGCCGAACGGCGAAGCGGTCCGGACCGGGGCCGACGGTGCCGCTTTCCGGGTGGGAAGAGAAGTTGGTTCGTTCATGGCACATCTCCTTCGAAGCCGGCCGCGAGCGCTCGCACCAAGGCGCCTCGTCCGGCCGGCAGCCGGCACGGAAGCGACTCCGCCGATGCGAGCGCTCGGGCAGTCGGAATTCTATGGCGCCTCGCGGCCGGCTCCATCAGGAAGTTTACGAAGGCGGCATTTTTCAAGACACGTTGATCGGGGAATTGACGCCTCCGACATTGGGACGTTTGCGGATATGCTTTGTCTTCTCAGCACGCGAAGCAGGACGGATATCGGGGCAGAAATTGTCGGCGATGCGACCTAAGCGTGAATACAAGCAAAGCCTGTATCGCCCGATCGTCATCACCGTCGCGGTTGTAGAAGGGGGGAAATCTCGTGAAGAGTCCGGATGTGGAAACCGAGACGTCACCCGGTTCCAGCGCTTCCTCCGATCATATGCATCGGGGCGAAAGGAGGAACCGCTCCTTTGACCTCAACAGCTATCTCGCCGACCTCGGATCGGTGCTGCGCGCGCAATGGGCGTCGCGGTGCGACATCCAGATCGAGACCGCGCAGGACAAGGCGGTTGCAAGGCTGGACCGGCCATGCCTCGACGCCGCAATCCGGGACCTTCTGGAAGACGTCTGGCGGGCGGCCTCCGCGCCGCAGCGCCTCCTTCTCGCCACACGAAAAACCGGCCGGCGGGTCTGGGTCGTCATCACCGAAGCGGAGCGGGATTGGCTTGCTCCCCTTAGCGACGGAATTCCTTCCGGTATTGCCGGCCCAGCCGCGGAGGATGCAGGCGGACCGCATGTGGCCCGATTAAGGAAGGAGGCTCACGCGCAGCTATACTGGCGTGACGACGAACCGGGTAACCATATGGCCGCTTTGGCTCTTCCCTTGACCCTATCGCTCGGCTCGGGTGTCCCAGCCGCCTCGGAGGGCGCGGCCGCGGCGATCGCGGCGAGGCAGACAGCCAAGCGTAAGCATCGGTCGATCCCGCCCCGGGAGCGCCGGACGTAAGGCAACCACAAAGCACAAGAGCTTCTATCTCATTCCAACGCTCGCGAAAGGATGGACCATGGGCACACAACCTGGCGCTCCCGAACCCGATATTATTCAGCCGCAAGCGCCCCCCGAATGGCCAGCTGCGCCGCAGCCCAATGAGGAGCCTGTGCCCGAAGATCCGACCATCCCGCCGGACCAGCCAGATATCGATCGTCCCGGTGAAACGCCGCCCGAGCTGCCGCCGGGGCTGTGAGGTCATAGCAACGACATTGCAGCCCCGATGCCGATCGAGGAGGCGAACACCGAGGCGATGAGCGGCGCTGCCGCCTTCCAGCCCCGGTGGCTCGGGCCGGCGAGGCTGAAGGCAAGGATGGCCTTGAATGCCGTATTGGCAAGGACGGGAACCGCCAGCACGAATCCGGCCGTCTCGGCATCGAGCGTGCCCTGCGGCAAGCCGGCCAAGGTGAGAATCGCGGCATCGACGTCCATCAGCCCCGTCAGCCCAAGCGCCACGACGATCCCACCGTCGCCAAAGCGTGCGAGCGCCCAGCGCGCTACCACCGCCATGACGGCGACAAGGCCGGCGAGAACGACCGCCGGGCGGAAATCGAGCGGATTGCCGAGCGAGACTTCAGCAACCGGCGCCGTTCGTCCCGACCGCAGCGCGAGCAAGGTCGTGAGGGATCCGACCGCCAGCGCCGGAATCATGGCGATGCCGAGCGAGCGGGCCGCGTGGGGAACCAGCGCGATCGCCAGGATCTGCACGCGCACGAACATCACGAGGGAGGCAAGCGCGATTCCGGCGATCAGCGGCCCCGACGGCCCGTCACCGCTGCGCAGCCGACGGGCATAGGCCACGGTCACGGCCGTCGACGAGACAAGAGCGCCGCACAGCGCCGTCACCATGATTCCGCGCTCGGGTCCAAGGCGACGCGAGGCGACATATCCGACAAACGACAGCCCCAGCACGACCACGACCACCATCCAGATCTGGCGCGGGTTCCAGGCATCGTAGGGACCATAGGTCGCGTCGGGCAGCAGCGGGAGGACGACGAGCGCGACGAGCGCGAAACGGGCGATCGATTCGACTTCCGTCTCCGTCATGCCTTTCAGCATCGCGTGGGCGCGCTCGCGCGCCGACAGGATCAGCGTTATGACGGCCGCCGCCGCCAGGGCCTCCGTCACCTGCCCTTTTGCCGCCAGGACGCCGAGCGCCAGAGTGATGATCGCGACCAACGTGTTCGTGACCGAGAGACTAGCCTGGCGCTGCAGCGTGCTGCCGTATCCCAAGACCAGGCTCGCGAGCACCGCGAAGCAAACCGCTGCCGCGATCAAATCCGGGAGGAGACCGGCAAGGCCCCCCGCCAGGCCAAGCAGCGCGAAGGTCCGAAGACCGCTGACGCGGCTCCCATCCGAGGCGTCCCGCTGACGCCATCCCCGCTCGATGCCGATCAGCATGCCGACCGCGAGGGCGGCGGATAGTCCTCGGATCACCGAGGAATCAAGCCCTATCATGTGCTCAAAACCCACCCGCGTGAGGTGGACGAGACTTTGACGAGTCCGGCGTGACTGAAGAGATCCGTCCCATACTTACTTCGCGCAACCAGCTTCCTGTCTGCCCCTATTGCTTGGCCTTCTGTTTTCGATCTGGCCCTGTCCCATGGCCATTCGTAGCGACGTGTCCAATTGAAGGAAAGCGACAGCGTTGCGGTGGTCGCATCGTTGCGGTGTTGCTATGGTTGGGCGAGGAGCGTCGGCGGGGCAGGGCATCTTGCGTGTGATGACTGAAAATTTGGAAGCCTTGCGCAAGCGGGCGAGGCAGGGCCGCAGCACGGCCGGCAGCATGACGGCTGCGCGCCGTTCGGTTTGGCCGTGCGGCGCGGGGCGCAAAGCGGCGGTTTTGCCATGACCACCGACCAGTGCAGGCTGCTGATCGACGGCGTCAGGGACTATGCGATCTACATGGTCGATCCGAACGGGGAAGTGCTCGTCTGGAACGAGGGCGCCAGACGGCTCATGGGCTGGTCCGAGAGCGAAGCGCTAGGTCAATCGGAGGCGATCATCTACCCCGCCGACGCCGTCAAGCTCGACCGCCCGGCGGCCGACCTGGCCGTTGCGCGGGCGCAGGGCAATCTCGAACGCGACGATTGGCGGGTCCGCAAGGACGGCAGCGAATTCCTAGCACATATCTCGACGACCGCGCTTCACGGTCCCGCGGGCGTACTGCGGGGCTTTGCCGTCGTCGTTCGCGACATAACCGATCAACGCGCCAATGATGTAGCACTCAGGACCAGCGAAAATCACTTGCGCTCGATCCTCTCGACGGTTCCCGACGCCATGATCGTGATCGACGACCACGGGATCATCCGGTCTTTCAGCGCGGCTGCGGAGCGGCTGTTCGGCTACGATCAGGCTCATGTCGTCGGCTCGAACGTCAGCATCCTCATGCCCTCGCCGGATCGCGAGCGGCACGACGGCTATATCGAGCGCTATCTCCAGACCGGGGAAAGACGCATCATCGGCATCGGCCGGGTGGTCTTCGCGCAGCGCAAGGACGGTTCGACCTTCCCCATGGAACTGTCGGTGGGCGAGGCGACCGGTGAGGGGCAGCGCCTGTTCACCGGTTTCATCCGCGACCTCACCGATCGGCAAAGAACGCAGGAGAAGCTCGAGGAACTGCAATCCGAGCTCATCCATGTCGCGCGGGTGAGCGCCATGGGAACGATGGCTTCGACGCTCGCGCATGAGCTCAATCAGCCGATCACCGCGGTCGCCAACTATGTTGAGGCAGTGCGCGATCTACTCGAGAATTTCGACGCCGAGGACGTCCCGATGATACGCGACGCGCTCCAGGATGCCGCCGGCGAGGCCATGCGGGCAGGCCATATCGTCCGCCGGTTGCGGGATTTCGTGGCGAGAGGCGAAGTTGAGAAGACGGTCGAGAAGCTGCCGCTGCTCATCAACGAAGCCGCCGCGTTCGGCCTGATGGGCACGAGCGAGAAGTCGATAGAGGCCAGGTTCGACATCGACCATGATGCGGCCGACGTTCTCGTGGACAAGATCCAGATCCAGCAGGTGTTGGTCAACCTGATCCGCAACGCCGTGGAAGCCATGGGCGACAGTGACGAGCGGGTGCTGAGCGTCAGCACGGGAGCCGATCAGCCCGGATTTGTTCGCGTGACGGTGGCCGATACCGGTCCCGGTGTGGTTCCCGACGTGGCTACCCAGCTCTTCAGGGCGTTCGTCAGCACGAAGAGCGAGGGCATGGGCCTCGGCCTTTCCATCTGCCGCACCATCGTCGAAGCCAATGGGGGCAGAATCTGGATGGAGCCCCGCTCCGGCGGGGGTACTCGTTTCAATTTCACTTTGGTAAGAGTGGAGCCGGAGAAGTTGGATGGACAATAAGAGACTGATACATGTAGTTGACGATGAAGACGCCATCCGGCGTTCGGCGGGTTTCATGCTCAAGACTTCTGGCTTTGCGGTGTCGACCTGGACCTCGGGCGTCGAGTTCTTGAAGAACGTGAAGAATGTCGAGACCGGCTGTATCCTTCTCGACGTGCGGATGCCCGAAATGGACGGGCTTGAGGTGCAGCAAAGGCTCAGCGAACGCGGCGTGGCCATGCCCGTCGTTGTGCTGACCGGTCATGGCGATGTCTCCATCGCCGTGCGCGCGATGAAGGCCGGCGCGGTGGACTTTATCGAGAAGCCGTTCGAAAAGGCCGTGCTGCTGAGCGCCATTGAGGCCGCGTTCGAAAAGATAACCGACGCCGAAGGACGCGCCAGCCGGGCTGCAGACGCCGCCGTGCTGATTGCAGCACTTACCTCGCGCGAGCAGGATGTTCTCAAAGGGCTGGCTCAGGGTCTTCCGAACAAGACCATCGCCTATGATCTCGGCATCTCGCCGCGCACGGTGGAGGTGCACCGCGCCAATCTCATGACCAAACTTAACGTCAGGAGCCTGTCCGAAGCACTGCGCATCGCCTTCGCGGCGGGGGTCAATGGCTAGCATCGGGACCATTACGTAGCGACCGGTTCGCGGATTGGTGACATCGCCGACCAACCAGCAATGACGCTGCATGTGGTGATGTTTCATGGCCGGCAAGATCAAACCATGTACCGCTCAGGAGCGACCCAGGTTGCTGCTGGTGGAAGACGACGCTGGCGTCCGGCGTTCGCTTCAACTGCTCCTGCAAGCCAAGGGCTTCGACGTACGTGCCTATGCCGCCGGTGCCGCTCTTCTGGCCGATCCCTTGGCGGACAAGGCCTGTTGCATCGTGGCCGACTATAATATGGACGATCTCGACGGGCTGGACGTCCTGTCCGGTCTACGGTCCCGCGGATGGGCTGGTCCAGCCATTCTGATCACCGCCTTCCCTTCGCCACAACTCGCGAAAGCCGCTGCGGACGCGGGTTACAGCATAGTTCTGGACAAGCCGTTTCGCGAACATGTGCTGATTGACACGCTGACCAAGCTGGTCGGCCCGGTCGCGCAAAGCGTGACATGAGCTCAAGCCGTCATTTGACAGGCGAGGGCGTGCTGCCCGCCCAACTGATCGGCATTGGTCCTGAAAGCCGGTTTGAGACCGCCCGACAGGTTCGGAACGACCGCATCGCGTGGCGGGATTGCTACCCTAGCTTCGCCGCCTTTCGGAGTGCCGGCTTGACCCAGGCGCCTTGCCTCCTCTTGCTCGATGCGGACGAGGCGGACGCCGCGTTGATGCAGTCGCTGGCCGACAACGACGATCTGGTGCGTGTCGCTCCGCTGCTCGTGCAGTTCAGCAGGGCTGACGTGCGAGGGGTCGTCGCCGCGATGCAGCGCGGTGTGGTCGACATCCTCGTCAAGCCCTATACGGCAGCGCGGCTGGTCCAAGTGCTGTTGGAAGCGCTCGCACCCCGGCCGCGTTCGGCCAAGCGTGCTGCGACACGTCACTAATCCCAAGTGCTGGATTGAGCGGTGGGTGCGCTCGCCGCTAGGCACGTGCGCTCGTTCGCTATCGGCGGATATCGCGCAGGAGGCACATCACGCGACGCACCTCATCCAAGCATATTGGATTCCCGTCCGCGACCCACCGCGACAAGATCCAGATTCTACCGAATTGGAGACGGTCGCGCGGTGACATTGATTCCGATCAAATCGGCGGATCAGCCGGTTATCTAAGCTCTCCATCGAGTGCATCTCGTCCGAGGACCGGGGAGGGCAGCAGCAGAGGAGTTGGCATGGCGACCAGCGTGATCGAACAGAAGCAGACGCCGTTTGAGATGGTCGGCGGCGCCGCCGTCGTCCGCCAGGTCGTGGAGCGCTTCTACGCTCTGATGGAGAGCGATGCCGCGTACGCGGCGCTGCGGATGCTCCATGCCGAAGACCTCGCGCCGATGCGCGCTTCACTGGCAGGTTTCCTCAACGCCTGGCTCGGCGGACCCCGCGACTGGTTTGCCGAACATCCCGGCGTCTGCGTGATGTCTGCGCATGCGAAAATGCCGATTGACCAAGAAACCGCGGATCAATGGATAGACGCGATGCGGCGCGCGGTCGCCGAGGCTCCGATCAATCCAGGCCTGGGCGCGCGCATGGTCGAGGCGCTCTCCGGGATGGCGCAAGCGATGGCAGGACGGCCGGCTAGCGGCGGGTGAGATTGTCCGCGATAGAGACGTAGCCCATGACGACCGCGAACGTGGCAAAGGCGCCGAGCACCAGATAGACGAAATGTTGACCGAAGAAGCCGAGCATATGAGTCTCCATGATCGCAAGCCGTGCTTCGACCCTCGGGCTTCTCTTCATCCATCACTTTGATCGAAATCAAATTCGCGCGGCCGCGGCTGCGCTCCGTCACGCTCGACCGCGCGGGCATATCTGATCGCTCTCGGCCAGGACGGTGACGGTGTGATGCGCGATCATCTGCTCCTCGTTCGTCGCAATGACGAGGACTTTCACCCTGCTGTCTGCGGCGCTGATGACCTGACGGTTCGAAGCATTCGCGTCGGCGTCATTCGAACGCCGAGCCACTCAAGCTGCCTGCCCATGCGTCCGCGCACCTCCGCATGGTTTTCGCCGATCCCTGCGGTGAAGACCAGCCCGTCGATCCCACCGAGCGAGGCCGTGAGGGCGCCGATTTCACGCAATTCATGCAGATAAAGAGTTCGATCGCCTCTTGCGCCGCAGCGCTGCCATCGGCCGAGAGAACGCGCATGTCGCTCGATATCCCGGACACGCCAAGCAGGCCCGACTGGCGGTAGAGAAGCTGTTCGACCTCAGCGAGGCTCATGCCGAGCCGGCTTTGCAGGTGAAGGACGAGCCCCGGGTCGAGCGTCCCGCAGCGCGTTCCCATCATCAGGCCGTCAAGCGCAGTGAAGCCCATTGTCGTGTCGATCGCATCGCGCACAGGATCGACCCATTTCTTTACCTGCTTTACGCATTCGGGGCCGCGCTTCGATCTCTTCGGTGGTTGCAGTCGCGAGGCAGTCCGCTTGCTAGATGCGGGAGCTGGCAGCACTTAACGAACGAGGGCCAATCCGATCCTGAACCGTGACGTGCGACGGTCATAATCGAGCAGGTTCTCACCATAGCCTACAAAGCTCTGACCGAAGAGATAGAAATCTGGTCCCCCTCCCAGCAGCCTGGCAAGCGGATAGGAGAGATCGGCGGCAATAGCGCCCTTGCCGCTGGAAAAATTGAAACGGGTGGAGGTGGAGAGACGCAGCCCTTCAGCCTCCCCAACCTCTATAAACAGGGATGTATTGCCACGATAGCGGTGGATGTCGGGATTTTCGGACTTGTCGCCGACGAAGAACGACAATCGGGGCGCGATCGACAATTGGTAACCATCCCCGAGCGGAATCGCCGCCATGGGAGCGACATAGATGCTGTTGATGCTGCGGGACGCCGGTCCGTCCCGCCCGTTCGATTCATGCCGTATGCCGCCTTGGCCGCTTATAGCGGTGCCGCTGGAAAAGGTCGCCGAGGGGGTCAGATAAAGGAGCTCGGGCTGATAATCGATGTTGCGAAAGGGTGACGAATCCGCACCCAAATCCCAGAACATCCGCTGTGAATATGCAAAATGGAGGCCGTCCCGCCATGAACGGGGAAGGCCCTCCGCCTGCCTGCTGCCGAAAAGCTGGTATTTGAAACTGATCTGAATGCGCGCTTCGCTGTTCGTGCCGGGGCCGTAGGCGGCGTAGATCGGTTCATAGGCGGAAAGATTGGCGAGGAAGGCGTTGCCTGCCGCTCGGTCGGACGGCGGGGTTGCGGCGCTCTGCTCAGAGCTGGCTTCAACAGGAGGTCGGGCAATGGCTTGCGTGCTCTGGCTGTACTCAAGCGCGGGTTGAAGCGCTATGCGAACCGCCGCACTGTTCCATGCTGGAATGGAGATGGTCGCGCCATCAAAGGACGTTTCGGGGGTTGCCGTTATCTCGTAGGCTGCGGGAACAAACCCACTTGGCGCCACGGTGACGTTGGCCGGTGTCGTGGCCGCCCGGCTGAGCCAGATTGTGTGCGGCGCGTTTGCCTGCTCGACACGCGCCTGGATACGGTTGGGGAGGGCCACCGACTGCGGCTCCGTGCCGCCGTTGAGCAGGCGCAGTTCGATCAGAATGGCGCCGTCTATCTCCGACCGGCCCGCATGGCCGATCAGGATTTCTACAGGCCGCGCAGCGCTTGCGGCATTCGGCAGGGAGGCTGCACAGCCGGCGACTGCGAGGAAGATGAGTCGGCTCATGCGAGAAGATGCTGGCCGCTGTCGACCGGAATGACTGTGCCGGTAATCCGTTTCGCTGCGTCGCTCACCAAAAAACGCTGCCAGGGCTCCGACATCCTTTGTCTCGACCAGTTGCCGTCGGGGTACGCTGCTCGCCGCCTGTTCAAGCAGTTCGTCGAAGCGATCGATGCCACTGGCTGCGCGCGTGGCGATCGGCCCCGGCGAGATGGCGTGCGCACGGATGGCCTTGGGGCCGAGCTCGGCTGCCACATAGCGTGTCGCGCTTTCCAGCGCGGCCTTCACGGGTCCCATGAGATTATAATGTTCGACCACGCGTTCCGAGCCGTAGAAGGTAACGCAGAGCAGGCAGCCGCCCTGTGTCATCAGCGGCTCGGCGAGCTTCGCCATGCGCAGGAAGCTATGGCAGGAAACGTCCATGGCCGTCGCAAATCCTTCGGCCGAACTGTCCACCACCCGGCCGTGTAGATCCTCGCGTGGGGCAAAAGCGATGGAATGGAGGAGGAAATCGAGGCCGCCCCAGCGTGTGGAAACCTCGCCAAACAGTGCCTCTAGCTGCCCCGGTTCGCGCACATCGCACGGCGCGGTCCATTCGACGCCGAGCCGGTTGGTCACAGGGGTGACCCAGTCCCTCGCCCTGTCGTTGAGATAAGTCGCGGCCAGTCTCGCCCCACATTGCGCGAACGCCTCCGCGCATCCGGCTGCGATGCTGTGTCCGTTGGCGATCCCGATGACAAGACCAAGCTTGCCGCGAAGATCGACGAGCGGCGTCATGGGCGGGGTCCGAACAGGGTGGTGATGGTGTGACTGGCGATCATGCGTTCCTCATCGGTGGGGATGATCCGAACTTTCAGCCGGCTGTCGGGAAAGCTGATAAGAGCGGCGTTGGCGGCATTGGCCAGTTCGTCCATTTCGAGGCCGAGCCATTCCAAGCGACGGCAGATGCGACTGCGGACATCGGCATGATTCTCGCCGATGCCAGCAGTGAAGACGATACCATCCAGCCCGCCCAGGGAGGTGGCCAAGGCGACAATCTCGCGCGCTGCGCGCCAGGCGAACAGATCGATAGCCTCCTGCGCTTCAGGACGGTCGCTTTGCGACAGCGAACGCATGTCGCTGGAGATTCCGGACACGCCCAGCAACCCGGATCGGTTGTAGAGCAGCGTCTCGACTTCCTTGGCGCTCATGCCCATCTGGAGTTGCAGATGAAGTACGACCCCCGGGTCGAGCGCACCGCAACGCGTGCCCATCATCAGGCCATCGAGCGCGGTGAAACCCATGGTCGTATCGACGCTTTTCCCGCCTGCCATCGCGCAGAGCGATGCGCCATTTCCCAGATGGGCGGCAACGATACGCCCCTTTGCCATATCCGGATCGACCTGCTCCAGTTGCCGGGCGATATATTCATAGGAGAGACCATGAAACCCGTAGCGCCTGATCCCCTCGTCATGGAGCGCGCGAGGGAGCGCGAAGCGGGAGGCGAGGGCAGGGCGGCTATGATGGAAGGCGGTATCGAAGCAGGCGATCTGGGGAAGGGCGGGCGCGATCGACCGGATTGCGCGGATCGCCGCCAGATTGTGCGGCTGATGCAAAGGCGCGAGCGGACAGAGCGCCTCCAGTTCGGCCAAGACAAAGTCGTCGACGAGGCAGGGGGTGGCGAAGTCGATGCCGCCATGCACGACCCGGTGGCCGATCGCGATCACCTCGTGGCCGGCAAGATGGCTGGCCGCCCATTCGAACAGCCAGGAGAGCAGGTCCGCATGGGTCAATGCCGCGCCGTCCTGGAACCAGTCTTTCTCGACAAGCGATACGCCTGACGCGTCGCGAATGCTGCATCGCGGATCGAGACCGATCCGCTCGATTTTGCCCGCGGCGCCAGGCTGCGGATTGCGGTCGCCGTCAAGCATGAACAGCCCGAACTTGATGCTCGACGATCCGGAATTGAGGCTGACGACGGCTCTCATCCGGGCGCCTTTTCCGCAAGGCCAGGCGCCGCCTTTGTGGCGGCGCGGGACAGAAGCACGGCGACGGCGCAGGAGGCAAGGCGGGTGCGCAGACTGTCCGCCCGGCTGGTAAGGATGATCGGCACACGGGCGCCCAGGACCACGCCAGCCGCGTCGGCACCGCCCAGGAAGGTCAGTTGCTTGGCGAGCATATTGCCTGCCTCAAGATCGGGAACAACCAGGACTTGCGCCTTGCCCGCCACCGGAGAGACGATGCCCTTCTCCCGCGCGGCAGCTTCGCTTATGGCATTGTCAAAGGCCAGGGGGCCATCCAGCAGGGCTCCGCTGATCTGTCCGCGATCAGCCATCTTGCAAAGCGCCGCTGCATCGAGCGTGGTCGGCATGGCTGGACTGACAGTTTCCACCGCTGACAGAATGGCGACCTTAGGCTCGGCGATCCCGATCACATGCGCCAGATCGACGGCATTGCGAATGATGTCGGCCTTCTCTTCGAGGGTCGGTGCGATGTTGATGGCTGCATCGGTGATGATGAGCGGCCCGGGATGGCCGGGCACGTCCATGATATAGGCATGGCTGATCCGGCGCTCGGTCCTCAGGCCACTGGCGCGCGACACCACTGCGCCCATCAGTTCGTCTGTATGCAGCGACCCCTTCATGAGGAGGACAGCCTCGCCCGATCGGACAAGCTCTACCGCTTTCGCCGCGGACTCGTGGCTGTGAGCGGCTCCAACCAGGCGAAAGGCGGATATGTCCTTGCCAGCCGCTTCAGCCGCCTGACGGACCCGCACTTCGGGGCCCACGAGAATGGGCTCGATCAGCCCGGCCTCGGCAGCTTCGACGGCAGCCGCGAGCGTCGCGGCCGTGCAGGGGTGAGCGATCGCGGTCCGTGCGGGCATACCTGCGACCGCGTCGATCAGGCGGCGATAGCCATCATGATCGGAGAGACGGATGTCAGGCAAAGCGATACGGGCGCGCCGAATCTTCTCTGTCGGCGCCTTGACCTCGGCTTCGCCGGAGATGACCGTTTCACCTTGCTGGTTCAGGCATGCGCAGTCGAGCACCAGCACATGACCGGCTTCGCGCTTTTCCCTGACCGTCACCGAGGCCGTAATCGTATCGCCGATCCCTACCGGCCGGCGGAAGCGCAGAGACTGGCCAAGATAGATGGTGCCCGGCCCGGGCAACTCGGTTCCCAATACCGCCGAGATCAGGCCGCCGCCCCACATGCCGTGGGCAATTACCCGACGGAAGGAGTCGGTCTCGGCAAATTCGGGGTCGAGATGCGCGGGGTTCACGTCTCCGGATACCAGCGCGAAAAGCTGGATATCCCGCTTGGACAGGGCCCGGGTCACGCTGGCCGTGTCGCCGACGTTGAGTTCGTCGAACGTGCGGTTCTCGATCATATCCTCGGCAGTCATGCCCTATTTCTCCTTCACGTAATGGCCGGGCGCGTCGCCGATGATGTTAAAACCTTTTTCTGGTGCGCCGATCAGCGGCGGCGCTATCGGCTCGCCGGAACGCTCATCCAGCCAGCGGCCCCATTCGAGCCACCAGGAGCCATCCTTGGCACTCGCCCGCTCCAGCCAATCGCTCGGATCATAGGACGGCCCGTCCGCCTCACGTTTGAGCACATGATAGCGGCGGTTCCTGCGCCCCGGTTCCGAGACGATGCCCGCATTGTGACCGCCGCTCGTCAGGGTGAAGGTAATTTCTGCGCCGGTCAGCAGGTGAATCTTGTGCACCGATTCCCACGGGGCGACATGGTCCCGTTCGGTTCCGACCACAAACATCGGTGAGCGGATCGCTGCCAGAGTGACCGTGCGATCTTCGACCTTGAACTTGCCCTCAGCGAGTTCGTCGTTGAGAAAGAGACGGGTCAGATACTCGCTGTGCATCGCGTAAGGCATGCGGGTGCCGTCGGCGTTCCATGCCATAAGGTCGATCATCGGTTCGCGCGTGCCCATGAGATAGGTCTCGAGCACGTGCGACCAAACCAAATCGTTGGAGCGCAGGATCTGGAAGGCGCCGCCCATCTGGCTGCTGTCCAGATAGCCTTTGCTCCACATCATGCTCTGAAGGATGTCGAGCTGCGCCTCGTCGATGAAGAGCCCGAGTTCCCCTGGCTCGCTGAATTCGGTCTGAGCGGCGAGCAGGGTGATGCTGGCCAGGCGCTCGTCGCCATCTCGAGCCATCGCTGCCGCCGCGATCGACAGCAGCGTTCCGCCCAGACAATAGCCTGCGGCGTGAACCTTTGAGGTGCCGGTGATCGCCGATATCGCGTCGAATGCGGCCATTGGGCCTAACCGGCGATAGCTGTCGAGGTTGAGATCGCGATCCTCGCTGACAGGATTATGCCAGGAGATCATGAAGACGGTGTAGCCCTGACCGGTCAGCCAACGGACCAGAGAGTTTTCAGGAGACAGGTCGAGAATATAATATTTCATGATCCAGGCCGGGACGATCAGAAGCGGCTCGGGGCGAACCTTTTCCGTCGTCGGCTCATATTGAATGAGCTCGATTAGCCGGTTGCGATAGACCACCTTCCCGGGCGCGGTCGCCACTGTCTTGCCCACGACAAAGGCCTCCGCGCCGACGGGCGGCTGACCGCGAAACTGGCGCTGCATGTCCTCGATCAGATGATTGAAACCGTCGACCAGGCACTGGCCGCCGGTTTCCAGGATACGACGCTGTAGCACCGGATTGGAGACCAGCCAGTTGGTGGGTGCGAACAGGTCGAGGATTTGCCGCGTCGAGAAGGCCATGATCTCTTCATGATGCTGGGAGACGCCCCCGATCCCCGTAGTTGCGGCATGCCACCATTGCTGGTTGAGAAGGAAAGACTGGGCGATGAGGTTATACGGGGGCTGCTTCCAGGCGGGATCGTCGAACCGGTGGTCCTGGGGCAGGGGCTGGATAGCGGGTTCGGCATCGGCATCCCGGCTGCTGCGGCCCGCATAGTCAAAAAGGCGCATGTATTTGCGCGCCATTTTTGCGCCGAGCTGAACCTGCTTCCCCGGAGACCGGGCCAGATGAATCGCCCAATCGGTTCCCGCCAGCAGCATGGTCGCCGGGGACAGGCCGAATGTCGTCTGGGCGACTGTCGCTCCCGCAGCGCGGTCGAGCGTCTGGACGATGCCGTCCAGCGGATCCATGCCGCTATATTGCCTGTCGCTCATTATGTGCGCTTCTCCGATAGAAATAGGCAAGTTGCATGACGATCGGCCCTTCCCTTCGGCCGGCCAACGGATGACCACCAGCCACCTGCGATCAGGCCGCCCACGCCGTTTGACTTATTTTCGGCCGAGATGAACTGGCACGGTGCGAGCTTGAAAGCCGACGACTTTGCGGCTTGAGGGCGCATCTGCACATTTTTTCTCGTCCGTCCGCACGTGGCGAGTCGCCACCGGCAATATCGCGGCACGAAGTCTACACCGATAGGTATATATACCGACTTTTCGAGCTGGGGTGCTTCCCTCGCAACAGGGCAATGCAAGGTGCCCGGCCGGAGAAGAACTGGAAGAATGTCGCGGGTGAAAGAGCCGAGGTATACCGGGTGACGGCCGGGAACCCGGCGCACTCGAATGTTTCTGTAACGCCGTCCAGCGGGTCTGGCGGCGGATATGCCCATGTTCAGCTCCCATCGGACATGTTTCCTCGGCGATCCCGACGAGATCGCGCATACCGTCTCCTGTGTCGCTCGCCCAAGCCGGCGTTCTGCATGGGCTGGGCGCTCACAATGAATAGGGGGGATATATCACCAATGGCTGAGCCTCCATGCCATAGCGTGGCATGTAAGGACAATTCCTCATATCGCAGCGCAGCATCGTAAAGGAAACTGCTCTTCCCTGACCACCATCTCAGGAAGGACCCGACCCATGAGTTATCCCCTCGATCAGATCACCGCCCTTGCCAGGGCCAATGGCGATCTTGTCCTCAAATTCGCCGAGATCGCCCGGACCGACGGCGAGAACTACGCCCAGATCGGCAGCAAGGCGGTGACCCTCTTCGTCGACCAGTTGAAGGAGTTCAAGCCGGGAACCGTTCCTGCCTTCAGGAGCGAAGCGGTCACGAGCCTGCTCAACGAGGTGGAAAAGAGCCGCGAGGCGTCGGTGGGCAAGCTCAAGGCCGCTATCGGCGAATGGCAGGTTAGCTGGAAAGACCTGCTCTCGCAGGCGACCGATCAGCAGGAACTGACCGATTCCGTCCAGGCGTGGTTCCAGCTTGTGACCAAGCCCGCATCTGTGGCCGAGCCCGAGCAGGCGCAGGTGCCTGCGGCACCGGTTCCCGCACCTGCGAAAGCTTCCGCAACGGCCTGAGGGTTGCAGCTCAGCGCGAACAACGGCTCCCGCCCGGCCCCGGGCGGGAGCCGCCTATTTGAACACCGAACAAGGGGCAGTGCACGACGACATGGCCGTTCCAAAGATCATAGAAGCCAGTAACCGAGGGCCAGCGGTAAGCCCAGCGGTAAGCGCAGCCTGCCTCGCCGCGTCCATGCTGCTGGTCGGCTGTTCGTTCGCGCCGGCGCACGTCCGCCCGCCGCAGCCCATTCCGCAAATCTATGTCGCATCGGCGTCGGGCTCGCCGTCGATCGCCAAGGTTGGCTGGTATGATTTCTTCCGCGAGGCGCAGCTTCGCGCGCTGATCGCTGCGGCGCTGGAGAACAACCGCGATATCCGGATCGCGTCCGGGCGCGTCGCGGAGGCGCGGGCGGCATGGCGGATCCAGGGATCGGCGCTCTACCCCCAGCTCGATGCCGTGGCGACCGGAACGCGAGGACGAACCCCGGCTGATCTGTCGGTGACGGGTCAAGCCGTCACCGGCAACCAGATCTACGCACAGCTGAGCGCCGGCTGGGAGATCGACTTCTGGGGAAGACTGCGCAATCTCAACGAGGCGACGCGGGCGCAATATCTGGCGACGGAGGAAGCGCGGCGCGCGGTCGCGACCGACCTTATCGCTCAGGTCGCCGACGGCTATCTGCTCGAGCGCGAATATGAGGAGCGCGCAGAGTTGGCGGTCCGCACGATCAAGACTCGCGAGGAGTCGCTCCGGATCCTGCGGCGGCGCTACGAGGTGGGTTCGGGCTCGAAGCTCGAGATGACGCAGGCGCAGACTCTGCTGGCGCAGGCGAAGACGGCGCTGCAGGCGCTCGATCAGGATCGCGAGGTTAATCGCAACGCCTTGGCGCTGCTGGTAGGTCGCCCTGTCGACATCTCGCCCGGGCCGCTCGGCCTTGCGGAAGCCGCGGCGGAGGTGACGCTTCCCGCTGGCCTGCCGTCGGAGCTTCTCGCCAACCGGCCCGATATCGTGGCGGCGGAATATTCCCTGCGGGCCGCCTATGCGAATATCGGCGCCGCGCGCGCAGCCTTCTTTCCCACTATCAGCCTGACCGGCGCCTTCGGGACCGCAAGCAGCGAACTGGATGGTCTGTTCAAGGATGGAAGCCTCTCCTGGAACTTCACGCCGACCATCAGCTTGCCCTTGTTCAATGCCGGACGCCTCGCGGCCAGTCTCGACTTGGCAAAAGCCCGTCAGGTGATTGCGGTCGCGGATTACGAAAGGACCGTGCAGGCAGCGTTTCGCGACGTCTCGGACGCGCTGGTCCGCCGCCGGCAACTCGGCCTCCAGATCGAAACGACGCGCACGATGCTCGCCGCGCTCCGGGAACGCGCGCGGCTTGCTCAACTGCGGTTCGACAATGGCCGCTCGGCCTATCTCGAGGTGCTCGACGCGCAGCGCGATCTATTCGACACCGAACAGACGCTTGTCCAGCTCCGGCGCGCCGAGTTGGCGAGCGCCGTCGCCCTCTATGCAGCGCTGGGCGGGGGTTTCGTCCAGAATCCAGCTTTCGACATCAATGCAGCTGAACCCGGGAACCCAGTACCATGACGACGCCCCAAAAGAAGTGGTTCATCAGGGGCGGCATTGCCATGGCAATTGTTGCCGTGGCCCTCGTCCTGTGGCTGCTGCTCAGGCCTGCCGGCCTTCCGGACGGCATCATTGGCGGCAACGGGCGGATCGAGGCAGTCGAGATCGACGTCTCCGCCAAGACCCCAGGGCGGATCCGCGACATTGTCGCCGATGAAGGCGATTTCGTGAAGGCGGGCCAGGTCGTCGCGCATATGGACACCGATGTCCTCAGCGCCCAGCGCTCCGAGGCGCAGGCCCAGCTCGCCCAGGCGCTCAACGCGATCCAGACCGCGCAAAGCCAGGTGTCGCAGCGCCAGAGCGAGCGCGCCGCCGCACTCGCTGCGATGCGGCAGCGGGAGGCGGAGCTGAGCGTCGCGCGCAAGAGGCTCGCCCGTTCGGAGACGCTTGCACGCGAGGGTGCGACCGCCGTGCAGGAGCGCGACGACGATCAGGCGCAGGTCGAAGGCGCGACCGCAGCGGTCGAGGCGGCGCGCGCGCAGCTGGCCGCCGTTGACGCGGCCATCGGCACTGCCCGCAGCCAGGTGACCGGCGCGCGCTCGAACGTTGACGCGGCCCGCGCGACAATCGAGCGGATCGAGGCCGACATCCGCGACAGCGATCTGCGGGCGCCGGTGGGCGGAAGAGTTCAGTATCGCGTGGCCCAGCCTGGCGAGGTCGTCGCCGGCGGCGGACGGGTGCTCAACGTCGTCAACCTCGGCGATGTCTACATGACCTTCTTCCTGCCCGAGACGGTGGCGGGACGAGTGGCGCTGGGAAGCGACGTGCGGATCGTGCTCGATGCCGCGCCAGACTTCGTGATCCCCGCCAAGGTGTCGTTCGTCGCCGACGTCGCGCAGTTCACGCCCAAGACGGTCGAGACAGAGAGCGAGCGGCAGAAACTGATGTTCCGGGTCAAGGCACGCATCGATCCCGCCCTGCTCAACCGCCATATCCGCCAGGTGAAGACCGGATTGCCCGGCATGGCCTATGTCCGGATCAGCCGGGATGCCGAGTGGCCGGCGAAGCTGACCGTCAACACGCCGCAATGAGCGAGGTTGTCCAGCTGGAGATCCCGCCAGCCAGGCCGGCGCCGGCGGCGCGCCTTGCCGGCGTCGATCTGCACTATGGAAAAAGCCGGGCGCTTAGCGGCGTCGATCTCGAAATTCCCGCCGGGCGCATGGTCGCATTGATCGGTCCGGACGGCGTCGGCAAGTCGAGCCTGATCTCGCTGATCGCTGGCGCGCGCGTTATCCAGTCGGGCACGGTGGAGGTGCTGGGCGGCGACATGGCGGACCGGCGCTACCGCGAGGCGGTCTGTCCACGTATCGCCTATATGCCGCAGGGGCTCGGCAAGAACCTCTATCCAACGCTCTCGGTCTTCGAGAATCTGGAGTTTTTCGGCCGCTTGTTCGGGCAGGACGCGGCCGAGCGCGAGCGCCGGATCGGCGACCTGCTCGACAGCACCGGCCTGTCGCTCTTTCGCGACCGGCCGGCGGGCAAGCTGTCCGGGGGCATGAAGCAGAAGCTCGGGCTGTGCTGCGCCCTCATCCACGATCCCGACTTCCTGCTGCTCGACGAGCCGACCACCGGCGTCGATCCGCTGTCGCGCGCGCAGTTCTGGGACCTGATCGACCGCATCCGCGGTGACCGGCCGGGGATGAGCGTGCTGGTTGCCACCGCCTACATGGAGGAGGCCGCGCGGTTCGAGTGGCTGGTGGCGATGGATGCGGGCCAGATCCTCGCGAGCGGGACACCAGCCGACTTTTACGCGCGCACCGGCGCGGACGGGCTGGAACAGGCTTTCATCGCATTGCTGCCCGAGGAACGGCGGCGAGGGCACAGGTCGGTGACCATTCCGCCCCGCAGGGGCGGAACGGATGCAGAGATCGCGATCGAAGCCAAAGGGCTGACGATGCGGTTTGGCGACTTCACTGCGGTCGACCATGTCGACTTCCGCATTGAGCGCGGCGAGATCTTCGGTTTCCTGGGATCGAATGGCTGCGGCAAATCCACGACCATGAAAATGCTCACGGGCCTGTTGGCCGCCAGTGAAGGCGAGGCCTGGCTGTTCGGCAAGCAGGTCGACAGCCGCGACATCGAAACCCGCCGTCGGGTCGGCTATATGAGCCAGGCCTTTTCGCTCTATTCGGAACTCACCGTCAGGCAGAATCTGGAGCTGCACGCCAAGCTGTTCCATGTCGACTCGGCGGAAATCCCCGCCCGTGTCGATGAGATGGCCACCCGTTTCGGCCTTTCGGACATCATGCACACGTTTCCCGACGCATTGCCGCTCGGACAGCGCCAACGCCTCAGCCTCGCGGTGGCGATGATCCACAGGCCGGAGATGCTGATTCTCGACGAGCCGACGTCCGGCGTCGATCCGATCGCGCGCGACCAGTTTTGGCAGATGATGATCGACCTGTCCCGCAACGACAGGGTGACGATCTTCATATCCACCCATTTCATGAACGAAGCCGAACGCTGCGACCGCATCTCACTGATGCACGCGGGCAAGGTGCTGATCAGTGATACGCCGGCCAATATCGTCGAGCAGCGCGGCAGCGCGACGTTGGACGAGGCATTCATCGCCTATCTTGAGGACGCCGCTGGCGAGACCGGCAAAGGCGATAGGACGAACGCCAGGGCCGCGCCAGCCTCGCCTTCCCCATCCGCAGAGCGGAGCGAGGCGGCAAGCCGCTTCTCCCATGTCTTCAGTCGCCGGCGGATGCTGAGCTATTCCCGGCGCGAGGCGCTAGAGCTGCGCCGCGATCCGATCCGCGCCACCCTGGCGCTGCTGGGCAGCGTCATTCTGATGTTCATCATGGGCTATGGCATCAGCATGGATGTCGAGAACCTGCCGTTCGCCGTGCTCGATCGCGACAGCACCACGACCAGCCAGAATTATGCGCTGAACCTCGCCGGGTCCCGCTACTTCATCGAACACCCGCCGATCACCGATTACGCCCAGCTCGACCGGCGCATGCGGAAAGGCGAGCTGAGCGTTGCGATCGAGATTCCACCGGCTTTCGCGCGCGACCTGCGTCGCGGCGACCCGGTCCAGATCGGCGTGTGGATCGACGGCGCCATGCCGATGCGCGCGGAGACCGTGCAGGGATATGTTCAGGCGTTGCACGCCCAATGGCTGAGCGACATGGCGGTGCAAGAGCTCGGCGTGCGACCGTCGGCGGGCCTCATCAATATCGAAACGCGCTACCGCTACAATCCCGACGTCAAGAGCCTGATAGCGATCGCGCCGGCGGTCATTCCCGTTCTGCTGCTGCTCTTCCCGGCCATCCTGACGGCGCTCAGCGTCGTGCGCGAGAAGGAGTTGGGCTCCATCATCAACTTTTACGTCACGCCGATCACGCGGACCGAGTTCCTGTTGGGCAAGCAGCTGCCCTATGTCGCGCTCGCCATGCTGAACTATGTTCTGCTGGTGTTGCTGGCGTTGCTCGTCTTTCGCGTGCCCATCACCGGCGACGTGCTCGCGATGACCGTCGGGGCGCTGCTCTACACCCTGTCGGCGACGGCAATCGGGCTGCTCTTCTCCATCTTCATGCGCAGCCAGATCGCCGCATTGTTCGCCACCGCAATCGGCACCATCCTGCCGGCCGTACAGTTCTCCGGGCTGATCAACCCGGTTTCGTCGCTGGAGGGCGCGGGGGCCTCCCTCGGGCGCGTCTTTCCGACCACTCACTTCGTGACGATCTGCCGGGGCGTCTTCTCGAAGGGGCTGGGTTTCGGCGATCTGAGCCAGCCGCTTCTGGCGTTGGCGGCGGCCGTGCCCGTTCTGCTCGCGCTGTGTGTCGCGCTGCTCAGAAAGCAGGAGAGTTAGATGCGGCGTACTGCCAATATCGGGCGTCTTGGGGTCAAGGAACTGCGCAGCCTGTGGCGCGATCCGATGATGCTGGTGCTGATCGTCTACGCCTTCTCCTTCGGCATCTACGTGGCGGCCTCCGCCACGCCCGAGACGCTGCACAAGGCGCCGATCGCCATCGTCGACGAGGATCAGTCACCTTTGTCAAACCGGATCACCGGAGCCTTTTATCCGCCGCATTTCACGCCACCGGCGCTGATTCCGCTCCGCGAGGTCGATCCGGCGATGGACGCGGGCCGCTACACCTTCGCGCTCGACCTGCCGCCTGATTTCCAGCGCGACGTGCTCGCCGGCCGCCAGCCGACCGTTCAGCTCAACATCGACGCCACGCGGATGAGCCAGGCGTTCACCGGCGGCGGATACATCCAGCAGATTGTGCAGGGTGAGGTGTCGGAGTTCATGAGGGGTACGCGGGCTGCGGCCGCGCCGCTCGCCGACCTCGCCCTGCGGACCCGCTTCAATCCGACGCTGGCGCAAAGCTGGTTCGGGTCGGTGATGGAGATCATCAACAACGTCACTATGCTCTCGATTGTGTTGACGGGCGCCGCGCTGATCCGCGAACGCGAACATGGCACCATCGAGCATCTGCTGGTTATGCCGGTCACGCCGTTCGAGATCATGGCGAGCAAGGTCTGGGCGATGGGGCTCGTTGTCCTCGTCGCTTGCGCCATCGCGCTGCTGTTCGTGATCGAGGGCATTTTGAAGGTGCCGATCGAGGGATCGGTTCCGCTATTCCTCCTCGGGGCGGGGCTTCATCTGTTTGCCACCACGTCGATCGGCATCTTCATGGGCACGATCGCGCGGTCCATGCCGCAGTTCGGACTCTTGTTGATGCTTGTGTTGCTGCCGCTTCAGCTCCTGTCCGGCGGCATGACCCCGCGCGAGAGCATGCCGGAGATCGTGCAGACGGCGATGCTCGCCGCGCCCACCACCCATTTCGTCAAGATGGCGCAATCGATCCTCTATCGCGGCGCCGGGCTCGACGTGGTGTGGCCGCAGTTCCTTGCGATCACCGCGATCGGCGCGGTGTTTTTCCTGATCGCGCTCGGCCGCTTCCGCCGAACGATCGGAAGCATGACATGAAAGGGCACATAGTGAAGGCGACCTCAGTAACACTACCGATATGCCCGTAAGCGCGGCTGAGGGAAACTCTCATCATCAATGGAAGGGAGAAATTCCATGCGCGCCCTGGACAGAATTCGTCGGTCGATCGATATCATCTTCCTGTATGGATTGACAGCCGGTCTCATCGTGGCGATCGCCACCATCATCATGGCGAAGCTTCCTGGATGACAAGGAAGTCGCGCGCCGCGACGGCTGATTTGAGCGCTCGAAGAAGGAAGAGCCAGGCTCGCAATCATTGGAAGCGGCTGGACAACCAGGGCGGCTCGTTGTTGAGCCGCTGTTGTGTGGTTTATCCTGCACAACGGAAATAGCACAGTATTCCGCCCATGCTTTTGCCCTCGTCCTCGCTTTCATGATGGCGAAACATGGTCAGGACCTTAAGACTACCGTGTACGAAGACCATCAGATGAGGTTTGCCATGACGCAGAGCGACCAGACGGAATCCCTGACGACCCACTCGGGTCTCACCCTCGCGGTGCGCCCAGTGCGCAAGGACGATGGCGAGAGGTTGCGGGCGTTTTTCGCGAACGTCGCCACCGATGACCTGCGCTATCGCTTCCTCTCCGGGATCAACGAAGTGTCCAGCGACCAGATCGCGGCCATGGTCGATGTCGACCACAAGCAGACCGAGGATTTTCTGGCATTTGTGGACGGGGACACCCTCGTCGCGACCGCCTTGATCGCCACCGATCCCGCCGGAGAGCGGAGCGAAGTGGCTATCGTCGTGCGCGCGGACCATAAGCACAAGGGGATCGGCTGGACGATGCTCAACCACGCGGCCGCTTATGCCAAGGCAAGAGGCGTGAAATCGCTCGAGTCGGTCGAAAGCCGCCAGAACAAGAGCGCAATCGAGGTCGAACGGGACTCCGGTTTTGACGTCAAACCCTATCCCGGCGATTCGACGCTCGTGATCGTTTCCAAGCAGCTCGCCTGACAGGCGTGCCGGCGAAGGAGCGAGCCGGGGCATGAACGGAATGACCGCCATGCAGTTGGGGGGCGTAGGCCAGCGGCTGCAGCCGGTCAGCCGCGCGATCCCAGATCCCGGTGACGGAGAGATCCTGATCAAGGTCGCCGCGTGCGGCGTCTGCCGGACCGACCTGCACATTGTCGATGGCGAGGTTTCTGCGCGGCTGCCGATCATCCCCGGACACGAAATCGTCGGGACGGTAGAGCGGGCGGGAGCCCATGTCTCGACCCTCACGGCCGGCGACCGCGTGGGCGTCCCCTGGCTCGGGCGTAGCTGCGGAACTTGCGAATATTGCCGCGAGGGCCATGAAAATCTGTGCGATTCGCCGACCTTCACGGGGTGCACCCGGGACGGCGGCTATGCGACGCATTGCGTGGCCGATGCCCGGTTCTGTTTTCCCATCCCTGTTGCGTTCGCCGACGAGGAGGCAGCGCCCCTGCTGTGCGCCGGCCTGATCGGATGGCGTGCGCTGCGGGCGGCCGGTGATGGAGGCCGGCTCGGGCTCTACGGCTTCGGCGCGGCCGCACACATCATCGCCCAGATCGCGGTCTGGCAGGGACGAGAAGTCTATGCTTTCACCCGGCCGGGCGATGCGCAGGCGCAGGCGTTCGCGCAATCGCTCGGATGCCGCTGGTCGGGACCATCGGACGCGTTGCCTCCGGTAAAGCTCGATGCGGCGATCCTGTTCGCACCGGTCGGTGCGCTCGTGCCGCAAGCGCTGCGCGCCGTGCGCAAGGGCGGGCGGGTCATCTGCGCGGGCATTCACATGAGTGACATCCCGCAATTCCCCTATCGCGACCTGTGGGAGGAGCGCTCGATCCGGTCGATCGCCAATCTCACCCGCGAGGACGGCGAGAGCTTTTTCGAGATCGGACAGCAAGCGAGAATCAGATCGGTCACGACATGCTTCCCGCTGGCCGATGCAAATAACGCGCTTGCCCAGCTGCGCTCGGGGCAGCTTGTCGGCGCGGCGGTCCTGATCCCCTCGCTCTGACGCGTCTCGCGCGGGCCGCTCGCGGCCGGGGCGTCGCTCCACCCCGCCGGCACGCGAGTGCTATTGTTCAAAAGCATAGGCGGGGCGCCCATTGGCGGCGGGTTTACCGCGTCTTCGCGCGCGAGCCAGTCGTCAGGATCGAGCGCCTGGCGGTCCTGCGCCCGTTCGTTGGATGCGGTAGGAACGGTGCGGATGTCCGGGTGCGGTGAGAATCCGGCATTGTGCCCGCCCTGCGTCAGCACGATGACCACGTTCGCGCCGGAGAGCATATAGATCTTGTAGACCGATCGCTATGGCGCGACATGGTCGCGCTCAGTCCCGACCACGATAAGCGGCATGCGCTGATCCTGGGGCAGGGGCTCGATCGAGCGGTCGCAGCCCTCATCGAGCATACGGCGCAGGCCATAGTCGAGCGAAGGGGGCCTGCTTGCGAACAGCCTTCGCGGCGAGATGCATCCTCTTCCCCTGGGAAAGGCCAAGATGTGCGGCCCAGTCGGTGAACGCCTAGACGAGGATGACCGGGGACAAGCCGCCGGTCAGCTGCGCCACGGCGGCGACGGCGGCCCGGTCCATCGTCTCGGCGAGGTCATCGAGCGGATCCGTTACCCCTATATCATCCTCGTAAGCTGATTTGCGCACGCGGCCACCCCTGGAGAGGCGGCGTCATCTGCCCGTGGCCACAAGCGCTGATCGGCGTTCCCCACTGCGCGACCATGTCAACCTCATGCCCCCTGCCGCCCCAGCGCCGCCACGCGCGCGAGCCAGCGCGCTCGCCGCTGGGGATCCTCGACGGCGCCGATGAGCGAATGGCGGACGGGACCGATGCCGGTAAATGCCAGGATGTTGCGCTCGAGGCTCTTGAGGCTGTGGGCGCGATAGACCAGCCTGTAGAAGAGGCCGGGCATTCCCATGGTGACGATCACGCGCGCCGAACGCCCGCGCAGCAGCTTCTCCGGGAATCCATGCTCTCGATAGCGGAAGGCGAAGCGCGGCCGCGCGATTTGCTCCAGAAATGCTTTGAGGAGCGCCGGCATGTCGCCGAGCCACAGCGGATAAAGAACGACGAGATGATCCGCGCGCAGAATGGCTTGCTGCGCATGGTCGATATCGACCGGCAGCGGCCCGTCCTTCCAATCGGCCTGCGAGCGCAGGATGGGAAAGTCGAGTTGGGCAACGGTGATCCGCTCCACCTGATGGCCGGCCTCGGCGGCGGCATCGGCATATGTCTGCGCCAGGGCATGGACGAAGCGCTCGCGGGACGCATCGGGGTGACCGTCAATGACGAGGATATGGGGCATGGCGGACCTGTCGCCCGCCGCTACCGGACTTTCTATCCGTAGCTTTACCAACCCGCCCCCGGGTCCGATCAAGCCGCGAATTCGCAGATCGCCGCAGTCGGCATGTCTTCCTCGAGCGCTGACCGCTTCCGCACCGTAACATTACTGAGTGAAACAGCGCCTGATTGGGTTCATCGATTCAAACCGTGAGCATGATTGCAGATGGAGGCAAGAATGGCACTCAAGGATCTTCTCGCTGTCGTCGACACCGCCGACAAGGACGAGCAATTTGTGCAGGATGTCCTGCGTTTCGCCGAATTTCATGGCGCGCGGCTAACGTTCCTCGTGCTCTCGGTTATCCCGTCGCCCGACTATGTCGGTACCTTCGGACCGCCCTATATCGTGCTGCACGACTATACGCAGGCGGTCGAAGCCAAGCAGAAGCGGCTTGCCGAGCTGACGCATGACGCCAATGTCGAGGTGCGCACGATTTCCGAGCTGCCTGAGACGATCTTCGCGAGCGTGAGCGTCCAGGCCCGCTATGCCGATATGGTGCTGTTCGGCCCGAGCGAGGCCTATGAATATCCGCCGGCCCGTCGGCACAGCATCGAGAACATCCTTTTTGCCTCTGGCCGGCCTGTCCTGATCTTGCCGCACGGTCACGTACCGCACGCGGTCGATCATTTCGCAATCGGCTGGAACGCGACCCGCGAAGCGACGCAGGCGCTGCGCGAGACAATGCTTTTCGCGGCTGCCGGAGCAAAGGCGGATATACTCGTCCTGGATGGCCGGGCGTCGGCGAAGGGGCATGGCTCGGAGCCGGGCGCCGATATCGCGCACCATCTCGCCCGCCATGGATTTGAAACCACGGTACGCCCGCTCACCGTCGATGACGATCTGTGCCAGGGCGACGCATTGGTGCGCGGCGCGCGCCAGCATGGAGCTCGGCTGCTCGCCCTTGGCGCCTATGGCCATTCACGTCTGCGCGAGATGATCCTCGGCGGCGTGACGCGCGATCTTCTCGATGGCGCGCCGCTACCCTTGCTGTTCGCTCACTAGGCGGCGTGGACAAATTCGGGGTTATCAATCGTCCAGCGTGACAAGCAGGCATGCCCGAAAGGCACCGTCCGCTGCGTCCTGTCGGTGCCAGATTTTGACGATGTGATAATAGTGGAAGTAGTCGTCTATATCTCGGGCAAGGTGTTCGCCAACACGCGGCAGGAAGTCGAACTCGGCCACGAACAGCAGCTTTTCCAGATCCTCGCCCTCGAACACTTCAACCAAAGCCATAAAGCCCTCCACGCGAGCGTGATCGCAATATCTGCGGGTTTCGCCAACCACTTGTGTGGAGATGATTGACGTGGAGCGCAGTGCTTGATTCAAGGCTGCTTTTTGGAGGCAGGCTTGAGCCGGGGCGATCTCACCGAAGCTGAATGGCGTATTCTGAAGGACTTGCTACCCATCGAGCCTGAGAACCGTGGCCGAGGCCGCCCGCCCGAGCAGAACCGCTCAATCATCAACGGCATCCTCTGGCGGCTTCGGTGTGGCGCTCCATGGCGCGACGTGCCGCCCAAGTATGGGAGTTGGAACACAATCTATCGCCGGTTCCGACGCTGGAGCGAGGCCGGGGTCTGGGAGACCATGGCAGTGACACTCGCTGAGGTCATGGCAGACAGCGGCCACTACAGCATCGACAGCACCACCGTTCGCGCCCACGTTTCGGCAGCGGGCGGAAAAGGGGGACTCATCGACGCGCTCTTGGCCGCTCGCGGGGCGGGTTCACCAGTAAGCTTCACTGCCTGGCTGATGCCCTTGGACGACCGCTCGCCTTCCACCTGACTGTCGGTGAAGCAGCGGACTGTAAAGCCTATGACGCCCTGATAGACCTGCCTGAGCACGCTCCTGGCGCGTTGCTTGCCGACAAGGGGTACGACGCCGACGCAATCCGTGCTGACCTTGCCAAACGGAAAATCGAGGCTGTCATTCCCGGCCGGTCAAATCGCCGCGTGAAGATCGAGCATGACCGCGCGCTCTACAGGCAGCGCAATCGCATCGAGCGCATGTTCGGCCACCTCAAGGTCAACCGCGCTATCGCCACCCGCTACGATCAGCTTGCCAACAGCTTCCTCGGAATGGTCCATCTCGCCACCGCCAGATATTGGCTCAAATTTGTCCACGCCGCCTAGGGAGCGACCCCGCAGTGGTTGAGAGTGGCAGCTGTCGACCAATCCAAGTCATCTATAGAATGACGCGCGAACGACTGGCTTGGCAAGAACCCGCCATTCAGTCGGGACCTGAGCTGTCTGGTTGCCAGTGGCTCGGCGACGACCCATACATTCATCCTGCGATGGTGCATCGAAAAGGGGGAACGTGGGGAATGACGGAAATGCTCGGTCGGCTGCGCGGCGGCGACCTCTACGCTGTCCTATCGCTCGCGACGAACGAGGAGCTCGAGCCACTGGTGAAGATCATCACCGCGAAGCTCACGAACTTTCTGGAGGTCAAAGACGAATACCAACGCCATCACCCTAACCATCGAAGGTATCATGCCCTGATCGGCGACGAGCTGCGGCTCTACGGTGGCAACTCGCTGATGAACCTCGGTCGTGGTGGCGAAGGACCATCCTACGATGAGATCGTGGCCGATGTCTGCTGGAAGCTGAGTGTTCCTTACGAGAAGGGTCGGACTGTTGAGAACGAGGCAAATCTTCTCGACATCTTTTTGGAGCAGCGGTGGCGCTCGCTCGATCCGGCGGAGCGGGAACTGCTCGCTGGTGCTGCTCGAGAGGCCGCTCTCGGAAAGACCTCCGAGAAGGCATCGTATGCACGGAGTGGGGCGGCCGCTCTCGCGACCACCCTATTTACCGGCCCTGGTTTGGCAGTCCTCGGCATCAGCTTGCTGGACCCAAGCTACAAGGTGACCGTGCCGTGCGCCCTTCACGTCGCGTTCCTTCGCCGCAAGTTCCTCGAGGAAGGGCGAGCGGGCGCGGACGAGGCGAAACGACCGTCTACTGGGGAGATTGGCGTGGCACCGGTCGATAGGCCCGACGAAGCCTCCACAACCTCGCTCGAGCTGCACGACGACGCGGGCGTGCGACTGCTTACGATCCGCGACGTTCCCGACATAGACGGTCGACCATGGAGCAGAATAGGCGACGCGGAAGACGCCGGCGTCAGTCGGCTCAATTCCCTCGTGCAGGCGGTCCCGGCTTTGGGGACCGCTGCGGAGATCGCGGGCGCTACGGGGACGCGATACATGGAAGTCGTCTGCAATGGAGAGCTCATGAAGGCCGCGAAGGGTGGCGGGTACCGCGCGATGTCGAGGAGCGGGACGAAAATTACGGAGCACGCAAACCTGTTCGATGCCGACAAGCTGTCCTTGGTCGCCAACGCGTCCGCGCTGATGAACGTGGCGTCCGTAGCTCTGGCGCAGAAGCATTTGGCTGACATCAGCGAGAAACTCTCGGCACTGAAGAAGGAAGTCGACGGAGTGGCCGACTTCCAGGTCGCCGGGCGGAAGGCGATCCTGACGAGCTCCATTCGCTACTTCGAGCAGATCGCCCCCGCCGTGCTAGCCGGCGAGCACTCGGGCGGCGTAGCCTCCCGGATTGAAGACTGCGAAGCGAAGCTCTTGGAGGTTCAGGACCATCTGGCGCACGACTTTGCCAAGACGAGCCGAGAATTGCAGGACCTGAAGGACATGAGCTGGTTCAGCTCGTCCGAATTCGTGGACGCGATTGAGAGACACCAACGCCAGCTCAACGATCTGTCGGAACAGCAGATACTGTGCGTCAGGGCTCGCGCGCTCGGTTGGCAGCTACTGTGTGAGTTTCCGGACGGCGAGATCACGAAGAAGTGCCGCCGCGATGACATCGTGGCCTCGCTTAACGAGCTGACGGAGTCGGGTGACCGACTTCGCCGGATGGATGCAGCCCTTCGCGAGAAGCTAAGGAAAGCCTCGTCGCTGTGGTCGGCGAGCGCGATGAACAGTCGCAAGCTGGGTATCATGCAAACCGGCGACGAGTTGCTCACAAAACTGGCCGAGGAAAGCGGCCGGATTATGGCCGGAATAAAAGAGAGCGAGGAAGCGCGGTCAGCGTTGCAGCGTCCTTTCAGGATGAGGTTGATGATCGAGGACGGTAGAGTCGCAGCGGTCCAGCCGCTAGAGGAGGCCGCGCCGGCCTGACCAGCTCTTGACGGGGGACGGTCAGGTTCTGAATCGAAAGCTACCCTATAACTAAACGGCCATGAACGGCAGCAAAGTCCCAGAACGCGGCGATCGATTTGAACGAAGTCGAGGGCGCGGCACCACCGGTAGCAGTCGACCACCTATCGTCGTTCGTTAGGGCTGGGGTTAACGTCAGGTAGTGGCCGGAGCAGACGTGCGAGCATTCAAAGGCTGGTTGTGCACCTCCAAGATGGCTGGCGCGTTTTGGCCGCTGGCGCTGAGCGATGACATGAGGGCAAAGCCTGGGCATTGCTCGATCGGGGCGGTTCTGGCCTGAGCGTTCCTGCGGCAGGTCCGTTCATCGTCTCAACAAACGAGCATCGTAGGGACGTTCACTGGACGGTACCGGCAACCGCATAGTTCATGACGGCATACCGATTCCTCTTATCTCGCGCGCCGGTCGTTTTGGGTCGCGAAACTGGAACCTAATGCGCGGGCACAAGCAGGAGGGATGGTGCAGCTCGACCCTTCATTCCTTATTTGCCATGGCTCCTGTATGCGATGCATATCTTTCTTCGTCTGGAGCCCCGTCCATGTTGCGTGAAACACTTCCTGCGGAATCCTTTGACGAAGCAGGACAATTTTCCATGGAGCGTTATCTCGCGCACGCTCGGAAGATGACCGAAATGGCGAACAAAATTGCCCATTCTGCCGACGTAACGCTTGTCAGGCACAAGCTGCTCGTCATCGTCGATCTTCAGGGCATCTATCTTGCCGTGATGGACTGGCTCAAGGCGGCAGGTTTTGGGATTGAGAGCGGGTTGCTCGTCAGCCGCTTTTCCATCTTCCTAATGCAGTCCGTCATGGACACTATCGAGGCGGCGGTCGTGGCGGAGGCAGGCAATGACGCGATGCGCTTCGCGGATCTGGAAAAAGTAATTACCGATGGGAAATTCGAGAATCTCCGGTCGCTCACGCACGTTGTCAAGTTTGAGCCGGCGATCGAGCTTTTCTTCGCTCCGGCGCCTCTCGATGAGATCGACTGGCAGCTCCAGAAGCACGCCCGCTACGGCAGTGTGATGGCTGCGGAGCAACTGGCCGACATCCGCAACGGCATCATAAATCTGCACGGGCGAGAGCGGGATTATCGTTTTTACGAGGATTTCATTCACCACCTCAAACATGACGTGTCAAACGGCGTTCAAAAGGGACCCCCGATCGGCGTCGAAGAGGGACCCCCTTTTCAGATAATATGATGCTGGTTTGTTGAAGATGGCCTTGCGCTGCGTGCGGCGGAGGGCGGGCGTAGCCCGACCGGAGGCGCGCGCAGCGCAAGATAGATTTTTGAAGGCGCCGAAGGTGGCTGTCAGCTGCGGTTTTTGAAGCGCCAGCTGTCGTTGCCCGTCTCGACGATATCGCAGTGGTGGGTGACGCGGTCGAGCAGCGCCGTGGTCATCTTGGGATCGCCGAACACGGTCGGCCATTCGCCGAAGGCGAGGTTCGTGGTGATGATGACGCTGGTCCGCTCATAAAGCTTGCTGATGAGGTGGAACAGCAACTGCCCTCCCGAGCGGGCGAACGGCAGATAACCGAGCTCGTCGAGAACGATCAGGTCGAGCCGCGACAGCTGCGCCGCCAGGGTCCCGCCTTTGCCGATCCGGGTCTCCTCTTCGAGGCGTGTCACCAGATCGACGGTGTTGAAGTAGCGGGCGCGAGCGCCCCTTCGCACGACATTGGCGGTGATCGCGATGGCGAGGTGGGTCTTGCCTGTCCCCGTGCCGCCGACCAGCACGATATTGCGGCGAGGCGGGAGGAAGGAGCCATCGTGAAGGGAGCGGATCATCTCCTCATTGATCGGTGTGCCCTCGAAGCTGAACCGCTCCAGGTCCTTCACCACGGGCAGCCTCGCAGCCGTCATCCGATAGCGGATGGAGGCTGCATCCCGGTGGGTCGCCTCAGCACGGAGCAGGTCGGTCAGTATCTCCATGGTGGTGCGCTTGCGCTGGAGGCCGGTGGTGACCGCCTCGTCGAACGCCGCCGCCATGCCCTTGAGTCCGAGGCCGCGCATCGTGTCGATCATATCATGCCGCTGCATCATAGCCTCGCAGCAGATCATAGCGGGCACAGTCGGCGAGCGGAGGATGCTGCAGCATCCGGTCTTCCGAAGTGACGATGCTGTGGGGTGTCGCCGGCTCGCGGCGCCGGGAGAGGATGTTGAGGATCAGCTCGTCGCTGGCCGTTCCGTTCGCCAACGCTTCGCGCACGGCAGCCTCTACCGGCTCCAGGCCATCGGTGAGCACCGCCGAGAGGACCCGCACGAACCTGCGATCGGCCTCGTCCCCGGTGCCGAGCCTTCGCCGTAATCGGTGCAGGGCGGGCGGCAGATCCCAGTCCTGGAACGGTGCGCCGTTACGCAGCGCGCCGGGCTTGTGCGCGAGGACCGGCAGATAATGCCAGGGATCGTATATCGTGCGGTTCCGACCGAAGTGGCGCTCATGCTCCCCGACGATCGCATCGCCGCAGCGTATGACGATGCGATCGGCATAGGAGCGCACCTGAACGGTCCGGCGTGCGGCCGTCGACATGACCGAGTAGCGGTTGCGATCGAAGCTGATGAGGCAGGTGCCGGTGACGGCATGCTCGCTCTCATGGAAGCCGTCGAACGGTGCCAGGATCGGCTGCAGGGCCGGTCGCTCCATATCCAGCGCCTCGGCGACGGTAATATCCCCGCGTTCGGGATGGGCATGATGCTCGGCCCAGCGCCGGCACTCGGCCTCCAGCCACCCGTTGAGCTCGGCCAGGCTGGCGAACCGGAGCCGCGGCTGGAAGAAGCGGCCTCGGATTGTCTGGACCTGCTGCTCGACCTGGCCCTTCTCCCATCCCGCCGCCGGCGAGCAGGCGGTCGGCTCGACCATGTAATGATCGGTCATGATCAGGAAGCGGCGGTTGAACACACGCTCCTTGCCGGTGAACACGGCCGTCACCGCCGTCTTCATATTATCGTAGATACCGCGTCGCGGCACACCGCCGAAGAACGCGAACGCCCGGGCATGGGCATCGAACAGCATCTCCTGGCCCTCGCGCGGATAGGCCCGGACATAGGGTGCGCGCGAGTCGCAGAGACGCATATGCGCCACCTTCACCCGCATCGGCTTGCCGGCGATCTCCACATCCTCGTGGCTCCAGTCGAACTGGTAGGCCTCACCCGGCTGGAAGGTCATCGGGATGAACGCCGGTGCGCCTTCGCCAGCATCCTTCCGCCGCGCAGCACGCCAGCGCGCCGCATAGCGGCGCACCGCATCATAGGATCCATCGAACCCCTCGCGCACCAGCAGGTCATGGATACTGACGTGACCCCGGTCTTTCATCCAGCGGCAACCAGAGACCGACCAAGGTTTTCGCGCATGAGCGCAGGTGAAGCAACGGGCGGGGTTAACCCCGCCCGTTGCTGTTCGAGCCCGGCAGCGAAGGCTGCCGGAGTAGTGTAGCCGAGCGACGAGTGCGGCCGCTCGGTGTTGTAGTCGTCGACCCAGCGCGACAGGATCGAGCGGGCCTGACCGATAGTGAAGAACAGCGTCTCGTTGAGCAGCTCGTCGCGCATGCGACCGTTGAAGCTCTCGACAAAGCCATTCTGCGTCGGCTTGCCAGGCGCGATGTAGTGCCACTCGACGCCGACATCTCCCGACCAGACGAGCACCGCGTTCGACGTCAGTTCAGTCCCGTTGTCGCTGACGATCATCTTCGGCTTGCCGCGCTCGGCGATCAGATCGGCCAGTTCGCGCACGACCCGCCGGCCCGAGATTGACGTGTCCACTACCGCCCGGAGGCATTCGCGCGTGACGTCGTCGACGATGTTGAGCACGCGGAACCGTCGGCCGGTAACGAGCTGGTCGTGCACGAAGTCCAGGCTCCAGCGCTGATTGGGAAGTGCCAGCACCGGCGCGGGCGCCCGCGCGCCGACGGCGCGCTTTCGTCCCTTCCGGCGCCTGACAGTCAGCCCTTCCTCACGATAGAGCCGCTGGGTCTTCTTGCGGTTGATCGTGATGCCGTCCCGGCGAAGCAGGATGTGCAGACGCCGATAGCCGAACCGCCGACGCTGCTGCGCCAGCTCACGCAAACGCGACCGCAGGTCGCCATCATCTGCCCGGCACGAGCGATACCGCATGCTCGTGCGGTCTGCCCCAACAACCATGCACGCCCGCCGCTCGCTCATCCCTAACGTCGCCTGGAGATGCGCGACCGCTTGCCGCTTCGCGGCGGGCGTCACCACTTTTTTGACAGCAGGTCTTTCAACCCCGCGTTGTCGAGCATCGTGTCCGCCAATAGCCGTTTGAGCCGGGCGTTCTCCTCTTCGAGCGACCGCAGGCGCTTTGCGTCAGACACCTCCAGGCCGCCGAACTTCGCCTTCCACGCATAGTAGGTCGCGCTCGACATCCCGTGCTTGCGGCACAGCTCCGTCACCACCGCCCCCGCCTCGGCCTCCTTCAGGATGCCGATGATCTGCTCTTCCGAAAACTGCTTCCGCTTCATTCCGTCCGTCCCTTCGAGGGGCCGGTCTCTAGTTCCAGATGGATGAAGAAACGGGGGTCACGTCAATACGCGTCATCCGTAGCCGATCGCGGCGGCCGCGACCTTCGTTCTCCTCAAGCAGCGCATCGAGACGATCCTGATAAGGACCGATCCGCGGCAGCGGCTGGACTTTGCGCTGATAGTTGAACGCCGCCTCCGGCGACCGGATCGCTTTGCGGACGACCTTCCGCGACAAACGAAGGTCACGAGCGATCGCCTTGATCGCCTTACCCGCTGCATGCTCACGCCGAATCCGAACCACTGTCTCCACGATCAACATCCCGTTCTCGCCAACTGATCAAAACCAGTCGGCCGACTAAATCCCCGGGATGAAGGGGTCCTTTTTGCACGCCGATCACCCCACGAAGGGGGTGCCTATTGCACGCTGATCCTCACTCTGGTCGCTCCTGTTCCTTCTGGGATCGGCGCCGGACCTTGAAACCGCCTTTAAGAATGCAGCCGACCGTGAGGCTGCGCGCAACTTCATGGCCATGATGGACCAAGCGAAGCCATCATGACGGCCGACCAGCTGATCGACGTGCTCGTTGCAAGCCTCGTCCGTGATAAGGGCGGGACCAAGCATCAGTGGCGAAAGCGCATTGGGCCGGTGCAGCTGTACAGCCTTGCTACGCATCCGCATTGCAATTGGGCAGTGAATCCCGTCGGCACCAGAACGGAGACTGAAGCCATTGAGCGCCTGATCGATGATCTCCGGATCAGCCATCCGATCATTGCCACCGAACGATAGTTCCGCAGGCAGATGACTGGCTGACCCGTCACTGAATGCGCCCGGCACGCAGAATATCGTCCATATGGCGGGCAATGTTCTGCCAAAGGGCTATGCCAACCTCATCCCCTTCCAGAGCCAGCTCTCCGATTCGGTTTGCGAGCACGAGCGGTGCGCGATCACCGTAGCGCCTGAGGAGCATCATCGCCGCGCCAAGCCGGACCTGCTGGTCCGTAAGGTTCATGCCGACGCTCCCATTCCCATGGCCTCAAGCTTTGCCAGGACAGCGGTCCTGGCGATAATACCCATCGTCTCCAATGACCAGATGCCGGCTCGGGTCAGGGCAAGCTTGGTGTAGCGCCACGATTGCGGATCGCGGATCTTGTCGAGATAATCGTGACCTGCCCAGGTCAACCGTACCGCGACCCAGCGACCACCGCCCGGTGCGCTGTACCCTGCGGCGGCGAAACCTCCTTCGAGCAGAAGGCGGAAGTGATGGTCCACCTGATGCCGCTCATAGGGATCAAGCTTCGGCAGTTTAAGAAGTTCAGCGCCCTCTGCTGCCTCAAGGGCCAGCATGAGGTCGCGAATCAGATCGGGATCACGCTTCATACAGGGGGGAGAACAAAAGGTGTTCGAATAGGACAGGCCTTTTACGCCGGACCGATTTTCTCTACCGCCAGCAGATCGAAATTCTCGCGTTTCCCCACGACGCGCACTCGCTGCCCCATAAGATGCCGATAGCGTTGGCTCATTTCCAGCCGCCATTCGCCGCCATCCTGCACGCGGATGACTGGATAGAAGCCACCGCCCAACAGCACCCCGGTAAGTTCGTGGCGTGTGCCTCTGGGCATTTTCTATTTTCGTCCGGCTTGGGTGATGTGGGGATCGAACAGCCAGTTCAGATAGGCCGCGATCCGGATGCCCGCGCGTTTCAGCCGATCATCAACTGCTACGCGATGCTTGTAGGCATAGTCCCAGGATAGAACGGGATCTGCAGGATAAATGGTCTTTCGAAGCGCTGTACTCTCCCGTACCCAGACCGCCGGGTTGGGATCGCTCCAGGCGATGACCTGGCCCGGTTCGATCGAACGGGAAAGCCAGTCTGCATATTCGGAATAGGAGAGGGAGCGCTGCTCGATCAGCCCTGAATCCCAGACCGAATGCAGATTGGTGGATTTGCCGAACCACGTCACCTTGAAGTCGTTCCCGCCCCGATCATCGCCGCCGCCAGCATGCAGCGGCTGATGGAGGTCGCCGATGATATGCACGATGAAACGCAGCGCTAGCCGCTTATCGTCTACCGAAGCCTCGGGATCGCGCAGGGTGGTGGTGAACTTCGTCAATGCAGTCATCGCGTCGCCTTCGGGCGGGGCGTCGGAGGCCTTATAATCGGCTCCCTCCCGGACGGTGACATAATGCCAGGGGCTTGCGGTCTTCTGCCAGAACTCGGCGGGATCGGAGCGCATGTCGTCGGGCCAGGTGGCGTCTTGCGCAAGATCCTCCGCCCCCAGGAGGATGCGAACATGCGCTCTCGCTGCGCCGCTCAGATTCTGATCGGCAATCGCGCCCGTGATCCGGTGGCCTATCGGCCCCCAGGCATAGGCGGGTGCGGTGAAGAGCAGGGATAGGGAAAGCGGAAGGAGCAGAAGGTGACGCATAGGCCGCTTGTGGCTGTCTTTTCCGCCGGGGGAAAGCCCCGTCGGAAGGCAGTCGCATTTACTTCACCGCGTGATGACGACGTCCTGCACCACAAAGGATGCAAATCGATCTCTTGAACGGAAGCGACGTGTCATCCATTTGCTTCCCGCAATCTAAAACTCGAGAGCCCAAGAGACGATGACAACGGACACTGTTACCGCCCCTGAAACCCGCGCCTTCGAGGCAGATGTTTCCAAGCTCCTGCACATGATGGTCCACTCGGTCTATTCCGACCGAGACGTGTTCCTGCGTGAACTTATCTCCAACGCGGCCGATGCCTGCGAAAAGCTGCGCTACGAGGCGATCTCGAATCCGGCGCTGCTGAGCGATGATCCGCAATCGCGCATCAGCCTTACATTGGACAAACAAGCCGGCAGGTTGGTCATCGAGGATAACGGCATCGGAATGACCGCCGCCGACATGGCCGAAACGCTCGGTACTATCGCGCGGTCTGGCACCAAAGCGTTCATGGACAAGCTCGCCGCCGACAAGAATGGCGAAGGGCAACAGCTCATCGGTCAGTTTGGCGTCGGCTTCTATTCAGCATTCATGGTTGCGGGCAAGGTAGAAGTCGTTTCCCGCCGCGCGGGCGAGGCCGATGCAGCCGCCTGGTCCTCCGACGGCTTGGGTACCTATACAATTGCACCCGCCGTTCCCGAGGCGGCGCCCGCGCGAGGCACGCGCGTCACGCTTGATCTTCTCGACGACGCCAAACCATATGCCGAGCTCTACACCGTGGAGCGTATCGTCAAGGCGCAATCGGGCCATGTCCCCGTCCCCATCCTTATCCACGAGGCCGGAAGCACGGATGAACCACGGCAGGTAGCCGATGGCGTAGCGCTATGGACCAAGGCGAGGTCCGACATCAGCGAGGACGATTATGCCGACTTCTACCGCAGCGTGGCGGGACAGTTCGATAAGCCGGCGCTGACACTGCACTACCGGGCGGAGGGACGTCACGAATATTCCGTCCTGACCTTTATCCCCGAAACCAAGCCTTTCGATCTGTTCGACCCTGACCGCAAGGGCCGCATCAAGCTCTATGTGCGCCGTGTGTTCATCACGGACGAGGCAGAGATTCTGCCGCGCTATCTGCGTTTCGTGCGCGGCCTTGTGGATACCGCCGACCTTCCGCTCAACATGTCGCGCGAGATGATCCAGGACAGCCCTGTTTTGTCGGCCATTCAAAAGGGAGTCAGCAACCGCATCCTCTCCGAATTGGGCAAGCTCGCCACAAATGACCCGGAACGCTATGCCGCCATCTGGGAGAATTTCGGGGCGGTGATAAAGGAAGGGCTCTACGAGGATTATGAGCGGCGTGACCAACTGCTGGGCCTCGCCCGGTTCAAGAGCACGGCATCCAATGGCATGTGGCGTTCGCTGAAGGACTATGTGGGCTCCTTGAAGGAAAACCAGACAGCGATCTACTACGCCACCGGCAATGATCTGGATCGGATCGCGCAGTCCCCGCAGATCGAGGGGTTCAAGGCGCGTGGCATCGAGGTCCTGCTGCTCCCCGATCAGGTCGACAGCTTCTGGACGACCATGGGCGTCGACTACGAGGGCAAGCCTTTCAAGTCCGTCACGCAAGGCGCGGCAGATCTGAGTCTCATACCCTTGGCTGACGAGAACAGCGGTGCGGCAGCGCCGAGTGAAGAGACCAGCAGCTTCATTGCCTTTGCCAAGGAAGCGTTGGCGAACCAAGTGTCCGATGTCCGGATTTCGGATCGCTTGACGAGCAGCGCCGTCTGCATTGTTGCGGTCGAGAACGCCATGGACCTGCAGTTGGAGAAGATGCTGGCCTCGGCCGGTCGCGCACCGGAACGGGCCAAGCCGGTACTGGAGGTGAACGCCGGTCACGCTCTCATCGCGAGGTTAAGTCAGGTCAGTGACGATGACGACAGTCGACGCGACATTGCATTCCTGCTGCTTGACGAGGCCCGCATAGCCGAAGGCGACCCTCCGGCCGATCCGCGCGCCTTCGCCGAGCGCTTGGAGCGGTTGATGACGAGGGCCTTGGGATGATGTCCATGGGAGCCTACCGGCTCCCATGGATCGGCTCGCCGGAGATGCTTCTTGAATCGACCCATTCTTGCCGTTTAGCTGCTATGAACCGATGCCTAGGTGCGATCCGTCCGCTATTTCTGCAGCTGGTGACCAACTCACCTCGCTCTCGGGCGGACGCTGCAACATGTGCTGACGCTGAAACCGCTCATTCATGGGGACAACAGCGGCCTTGGCGGTTGCGTGCCTCATAGTCGGTCATCACGGCGGATGATGCCGGCTTGCAAAAGCATCCGCGGACACCTGATTGCTTGAGGCTCATTGTGCAATCGTCGAGTCATGTGCGGATGATAGAGGTCTGTTATTCAAGTGCAGCCACAGTCTGGTAATCAGTATATCCTTGGGCACCCTCGCCAGCATAGAATAGCGACGGACGAACGTCGTTGAGTGGCGCATCGGTCTTGAGCCGCTGCACCAAATCAGGATTGGCGAGCGCCATCACGCCCAAGGCTTCAATGTCGGCCAGTCCTGCCGCCACGTCCTTTCCAATGTGGTCGCGCTGCCGGCCTGGCCGATTGAGTATCAGCGTGCCGTGGAAGGTCTGGCGCAGTTCTGCCAGGAACGGGTCATGGCCGCGGGCGAACAGGATGTGGAGATAGGCCAGTTTCATCCCGTCGAATTGCGCCGCAAGATAGCGGTAGAGATCATCATTGAGCGCCCCTTCCGCGATACCGCCTGTGGGAACGCCGGGCGACAGCCGGATCGCGGTACGTTCGGGTCCTATCGCTTCGGCAACGGCGCGTACCGTTTCGAGGGCGAAACGCGCGCGGTTTTCCATCGATCCGCCATAGCCGTCGGTGCGGCGGTTGGCGTCCGGCGTCAGGAACTGATGAACCAGATAGCCATTGGCGCCATGAATCTCGACCCCATCGGCACCCGCCTCGATTGCGCGTTTCGCCGCATGAGCGAAGTCGGCTACGGATTGCTGAACCTCGTTGGTGGACAGGGCGCGCGGCACCGGGACCGGCTGCATGCCCGTCATTGTAAACATGTCCTCGCCCGGCGCGATGGCCGAAGGAGCGACCGGCTGGCGATGATGCGGGGTGTTCCCGGGATGCGCGCGCCGCCCGACATGCATCAGCTGGATGAATAGCCGGCCACCCGCCTCGTGTACGGCGTCGGTCACCGCGCGCCAGCCCGCGACATGCGCATCGGTATAGATGCCCGGCGTTGCGACATAGCCCTGGCCATCGGCAGAGGGCTGGGTGCCCTCTGTGATCAGCAGACCAAGGGAAGCGCGCTGCGCGTAATAAAGCGGGGCGAGGTCGCCCGGCGTGCCATCGGGCATGGCGCGGCTACGGGTCATCGGCGCCATCGCCAGCCGGTGGGGAAGTTCAACGGCGCCGATGGTGGTCGGGGTCCAAATGTTGATCATGTCGGTTCTCCTGGAAAGGCATGGAAGCAGGGTCAGAGCCGGGCTTCCGCCAGCAGTTCGCGCGTGCGCTTGAGTGTCGAGACTAAGGCGGCCTTGTACCCCCGCTCGCTGTCGAACTGCGCCTGCTCGGCCTGTTCCTCGGGTCCGCCCGGGACCTTATCGCGTAGACCGAGATAGCAGTAGAAGCGCAGGTACAGCGCACCGGATTGATCTTCGAACAGTTCGTTGATGATCGCACCTTCGCGCGGACCACTGGCCTGGAAGAAGGTAATCTTACTCTGCGGCTCGAGCACGATGATCTCACGCAGGTCGGCGCCGCCAATGGTTGCTTCGCGAACGAAGTGGGTGCGGTTTTTTCGACCACTTCGCAGCGGCTGCACAGTCCTTCAGGAAGGAACAAGCGGGCGTCGCGCGCCTTCGCTTCAAGGCCCTTCCAGACCTGATCGCGGGTGAGAGGGATTTCGTCGCCGGGGTTAACGGGAATGGTAGCGGTGGAATAGATCATGGCGGTGGTCCTTTGGCTGGCCGTTATCGGCTGACCCTGGAAATAATGATCCTCAGCTGCGCCAAAAGCCGCTATATTTGAACGTGCCGTCTCATAGGTGGAACATATGGATTTGCTGGCGCTGGCCGATTTCAACCTCGTTGCCCGTCATGGCGGTTTCGGAAAAGCAGCGCGTGCGGCGGCTCGCCCCAAGGCGACGCTGTCCCGGCGGGTTGGGGAACTGGAGGCATCTTTGAACCTGCGCCTGTTCGAGCGCGGCGCTCGGGCGCTGAAACTCACCGAGGAGGGGCGTGCCCTATTTGAGCGATCCGGCCAGTTGCTGACGGAATTGGAAGAGACGGTTGCTTCCATCGCCTCGGGGGGCCAGCGACCTCGGGGAAAGTTGCGGATCAGTGCGCCTTTGCTGTTTGCCCAGGCGGCAATGGGCAAAATCGGCGCGGCCTTTGCCATGGCATATCCCGAGGTGCGGTTGGAGGTCGTCGTCGAGGATCGTGCTGTCGACATGATCGAGGAAGCCTATGATCTGGTCATCCGCGTCAATCCGCAACCGGACGCAAATCTGGTTGGGCGGCCATTCCTGCGGGATCAGCAGGTGGTTGTGGCGTCGCCGAAACTCGCACGACCAGGGCTGAGGGAGCCTGTGCCTGCTCTGGTCCGCGGCGTGCTCGTTGAGGTCGATACCTGGCAGCTGACCACGCCCCAAGGGCCGGTTGCGCTGCCGGTTATGCCGGTACTAGCCATGTCCTCCAACATGATGCTGCGCGATGCCGCGCGAACTGGCGTTGGCATTGCACGGTTGCCGCTTTCACTCGTCAACCGCGATATCGAGAGCGGACAATTGGTCCAATGGGGAGAACTGACGGGGGCGGAAGTAACGCTCTGGGCGCTCTATCCTTCGCGTCGGCTGCTCAGCGCCCGCATTTCGGCATTCCTCACCTTTCTCAAGGCGTCTTTTCCCCACGGGACTCCGGAGGAGTTGGCAGCTTTTCTTGAGGACTGACCATCCGGACACGCTAAGCTCGCCTCAGTCAGCTTAAGGCCTCGCGCGCATCGGTTCACTAATCTTTAAAATCCCCCTTTGGACGACCGACAGGGGCGCGTTTGGGCCTACATTCGCCGTGACGCAGTGCAGCGTCGCGCCGACCCCGTGCAGATCGGTGCGCCCATCACATTCCGCCAGCCCATAACTTTTTTGGCAAGTCGCTGGACGAGTTGCAGATTCGTGAAGGATCGTTCGAGTTCAAACGGAACATGCTCACGCCTTGCCGGTTGGCTGAGTTCACGGATGATAGGAGAAAGCCATGTTCCCCGAACAGATTCCAGGCGAGAATGATCAGGCTGACATGCAGGGTACGTCGATGGCCGATCTGCCCGGCACCGACGACGGGACCAAAGACGAGGTTGACGTAGACGCCGAGGAGCTTGAAGAAGCCCAACTGGATGCCGCAGAAAAGCGTGAGCAGGAAGGCGGCTATCAATAGACATAGTGGCCCCGTCAGCGATGGTCGCTGACGGGGCCACTATGTCACACCATATTTTAGAAGTGGAAAATCACGCCAGCCATGGGACGAAAGCTGTCCCAGTCATAGGTGTCGACCTGCACGCGCAGGCGCACGCCGCTGTTGCCGGTGATGCCGCCAAGACCGATCTCCTTGGGGCCTACCTCCACGCCAGCGCCGTACATCCAGTCCTTGCGGTCGGGCCAGCCGCCCTTACCATTCACCCACTGATAGCCAGCCGACGCATAGATCAGGCCGCTTTCGCCAGCACGAGCGCCGAAGCGACCCTTGACACCATATTCCCAGTCGATGTCGCTAAAGCCCTTGGTGGCGTTGCCTTCCACGCCGACAAAAACGGGACCAAGCGGGACGTTTACGCCTGCAATACCGCTGATCAGCGCGCCATTCATAATGGTTTCGCCCGGGATGGCGCCCAATTCGGAACCACGATCAAAGGTATGATAGCCGCCAAGTACACCGACATAGGGCTCAGCGCCAAAAGCGTCGGTGCCATCAGGCGCTGTTTCCTGCGCGGAAGCGATTGCGGGCACGGCAGCGAGAATGGCTGCGGCAGCGAGAAACTTCTTCATACGAACCCCTGATTGTCTCGATTAGGTGGATCGCAGAACATGCCGGCTCGCCACGAGTTTCACAGGATTGTCATTAAATCGGGACCGTTGCCTACATGCAACAGCCGTTTGGGCGGAACCATAGCGATTGGGCTTCGTATTGTGGGAGCAAGCGGCGCCCCCTCCCTTGCAGTCTTCATCACCTGCCCGCCTCCGCCTGCCGGGGGCGGGTTTTTGATAAACCGGCTGTGAGTAACTAAGATTTCACGTTCTGCCGGCAGCCAGGGAGCAGACGAAGTACTGTTGCGAAGGGCTGCACCTTGATGAGCTTTGTCCAACCCGACAGTCGATTGCCAGCGCATGCGCTTCGGATAGCAACCCCGCAGCGGCTCGCCCGGCCCTTCAGCGAACGCCAATCGGTGAAAGCTGCCTTACCGTTCCGATCGGCGGCACGCCTTAGCCGAGAGGCCGATTGGAATGCTGACGTATGAAGACCGCAGGATCGACATCATGCCAGCAGCACGCCACACTTTTCGCCATCGGCCCAGATGATCGACGCACAAAGTTCTACCTGATCGACGGCGAGGGTCACCATCCCGATTGGCAAAAGTTCAGATCCCTCCAGCTGCGCGCCGTAGATCGCCCACTTCGCGCTAGGTTTCGTGGACAAAGGTTGACAGCAGGATCGGGCGTTGATTCAAGGCTGCCTTTTGGAGGTGGCGTTGGGCGAGCGTATTGGGCTGACGGAGGACGAGTGGGGGATCATCGGCACATTACTGCCATCTGAGCGTGGTCGTGGCTGTCGTCCAGCACAGGACAACCGGCTGTATTTCGAAGGCATGATGTGGATCGCCCGCACAGGTTCGCAATGGCGCCACTTGCCGGATGAATATGGCAAGTGGAACAGCGTTTTCCGCCGCTACCGGCGCTGGGTTACGACCGGGGTGTTCGAGGCGATGCTCGAGACACTGGGCGAAATGGTGGCTCGTGATGCCACTGCGGACATGATCGACAGCACCGTGGTCCGAGCACATCATTGTGCCGTCGGCATAAAAAAGGGACTCAGGAAACCGAGGCGCTTGGCCGATCGCGAGGCGGATTCAGCACAAAGCTCCACGCCCGCTGCGATGCCAAAGGCCGACCGCTCGGCTTTGTCCTGACCCCGGGCCAGAGCCACGATATCCAAGGCTTTGGCCCGCTGTTCCGTTTGATTGCTCATAAGATCGAGGCATTGTTGGCGGACAAGGGCTACGATGCAGATGCCATCCGCGAGGAATTGGCCAATGCTGACGTTGAGGCTGTCATTCCCGCCAAAAGCAATCGGCGCGATCCAATCCCACACGATCGCGAAAAATACCGTTGGCGCAATCTTGTCGAACGCCTCTTCAACAAACTCAAGAACTGGCGGCGTATCGCAACTCGATACGACAAAACCAAAGAGTCCTACCTCGGCTTCGTCAATCTCGTCTCAGCCCTGCAATGGATACCCTTTGTCCACGAAACCTAGCTGAAAGAGTGACCGAGAAAGCCCATCTAAGGACGCTATCCGTCCAGGCTTCCGCGGCCGCAAGTTCGGTCGCCTGAACGGCGCCGAGGGAGGAACCGTTCATTTAATTGATTAATATCGTCTCCTGTGGCCAGCGAGCGACCGCCCGGTTCGGAGTCGCATTGCCCAAAGAGCTTACGCTCACGAAGGGGCGGCTTCTGTGTAAACCAGTTGTACTCCACCGCGGGTATGTTTGGCAGAACTGCGCGCCCATGCCGAATATTTCATGCAATACAGTCCGGTTCTGGCGGCGCAGATCAAATCGCCCCTCGGGAACACGGTCTCCTACCATGATGCCACGAGATCTAGCGTCCGAGAATTGACACGATCGGTGGAAAGTCGCTGCTACCTTATTTCATGAGGCTTCAGCCCCTCGCCAGAGGATGCGCATGCTTGGACCATCGCGCTGGCAGCCGCAACCCTGGGCTAATTCGGCCGTGTTGGCGCTTGCGCGCCTGCCCGCACCACCCGGCATTATCCCGGGTTTCCCTTGGGCTTTGCCCGGCGGTGCTGCCGCCGCTTCCTTCGATGGTCCGGAGGCTGCGCATCCGGCGGATGGGCCGCCGGCCCCAAGTGGAACGAAAGGCAAAGCTCATGACCAGCACTCTCTCGGCGATACTCTCCGCCCTCGAACTCGGTCATCTTGATCACACTGGCGACCTGCGCACCCTAGAGGCGCCGCCACCCGCCGAAGCGATGGAACAAACCGTCAGCGCTGTCTGGAGCGATCTTTTCGCGCTTTTCCCCTTTAGCGCGCTCGAGCGCGACATCGAGGATCTGGGCTGGGGCCTGGTCAATCTCTTCCACCGCGCCGCCGCCAAGAAGTACCAGATGATCGACCGGCTGACGGACGAGATTCGGCTTCTGCTCGCCGAGCAGGATGGCTCGGAGGTCGCGACCGCCGACCTTGAGGACAAGATCGACCTTGCCCGCAAGATCGAGCAGTCGGCGCAGGCCTATGAGACCATGCGCGACACGGCAGCCCGCCATTACCTCCATGAGACGGGCCGTTCCTGGGTGCCGGCGTCGGGCAACCGCATTTCGCTCGGCACGAGCGCGGCGATCGTCGATGGACGGTCCTATCTCCAGGCGCGGCGAGAACGGGTGCGCGATGCCAATATGGTCCATGGCACGCCCGTGATCTTCGCCGGCGGGCGGCTGCGTTTCGCCAGCGACAACGAGGCCAAGCAATTCGCGGATAATCTGTTGCGGACTCTCAATGCCGTCCGCGAGCGGGTGGGCGACATGTATCTCGTCCATGGCGGTGACATGAAAGGCATTGAGCGCCTGGCCGCGTCCTGGGCCGAGCAGAACGGTATCCAGCAGCTCCGGTTCGGACTCGATCGCAAGTTCGGCGATCGCGCCGGGTTCCGCCGCAATGAACAGATGCTTTCGGTCAAGCCACGCTACGTCATCGCCTTCCAAGGCAATGGTGTCACCGAAAGGCTGGTGATCGAGGCCAAGGCGCGCGGCATCCACGTCGTCGATCGCCGCGGACCGCTTGGCACGCCGCCAGCGTCGCGACCTTGCGGCTGATCGGCCGCGCCGGCCGCTTAGGCGGCCGGCTTTCCCCGTTTCGAAATGCTGCGAATGCCGGAGGGGAGGAGGGCAGGGCGGCTGCCCCCCGTTTTCGTGGAGGTTTGCATCATGTTCATGCCCGATCGCCTTACGGTGCGCGCGCTCCTTGCCTTTCGCGCGGCGCATGGCCGCTGCTGGAAAGCGAAGCTGCTGTTCTTGTGGTCGACCGGCCGCGAGGTCGAAGAGGCCGATGGCGACTGCCCGCGCCAGAGGCGCAACCAGGCCGGCCCGGCATGGCTCAGCCAGTTGTCGCCATACCGCTGGCGCGCGATCGGGAGATTGGCAGAGCCCGGCGATCGGCAAACCGCCTTGAGGTTCCTTGATCGCGCACGCGAGTTTCACGAAGGGGCACGCCTCGGTGCTGCCGTCGCCCTTGCCCCGGCGCTGCACCTGCTGGCGATATCTTCCGAGCTGGGGCTCGAAGCCTATTTTATGAGCCGGGGCTGGTCGCACGATGAGGTCGCCCGGGATATTCGTCACGACCTCCTCGTCGCCTTCGACGAAGCGCGGCGGCTGGGCCTCCCGTCCCCGGGCCGTGTTCTTGTCGATTTGCTTGCAAGCCTCGGTCCCGCCTATGCCGCACATCGTATCGACGCGCTGGTGGTGGATGGTTATGTTTGCGATTTCGCGGCCACGCTGCGCGCGATGGCTCGCTCCTCGATGCCGTGGCGGCCGGACTGAGCCTGCCGATGCCGACGCCGTAACTGCGCCTTTTTGCCCGTCCCCTAGCATGTGATCTGCCCCCCACTGAGTGGCCCAGAGACTATGATAGTCTGGACCACGAAAGGGATGACGAATGCCAAGCAAGAAGCACAAGCCGGAAGAGATTATCGGGAAGCTGCGTGAAGTTGAGATCGTGCTGGCCCAGGGGGCCTCGACGGCGGAGGCGTGTCGCCGGATCGCAGTCAGCGAACAGACTTACTATCGCTGGCGCAAGGAGTATGGCGGCCTAAAGACTGACCAGGCGCGGCGGATGAAGGATCTGGAGAAAGAGAACCAGCGGCTTCGCCGGGCGATCTCGGACCTGACGCTGGACAAGCTGATATTGCAGGAAGCTGCACGGGGAAACTTCTGAGCCCCGCGCGGCGACGGCGCTGCATCGATCATATACGACGGGATCTGCCAGTCCGGCTATCCGAGCGACGGATATGCCGGGTTCTGGGGCAGCATCGATCGACACAGCGTAAAGTGCCGCGTGGGGCGGATGACGAACAGGCGCTGACGGAGGACATCATCGCCTTGGCAAAGCAATATGGTCGTTACGGCTACCGCCGGGTCACGGCGTTGCTGCGCCATGCGGGGTGGACGGTGAACCATAAACGGGTCGAGCGGATATGGCGGCGCGAAGGGCTCAAGGTGCCGCAGCGCCAGCCCAAACGGGGGCGTCTATGGCTCAACGACGGATCATGCATCCGCCTGCGGCCTGAGTATCCTGGGCATGTGTGGGCCTACGACTTCGTCGAGGGGCGCACGCATGACGGCCGCAAGTTCCGCATCCTGACGATCATCGACGAGGCCAGCAGGGAATGTCTGGCGCTTATCGTTGCGCGACAGCTCAAACATGAGGATGTGCTGGCGGCCTTGGCGGACCTGTTCATCTCGCGCGGCCCGCCTGCACATATACGGTCAGATAATGGCGCCGAATTTATCGCCAATGCCGTCCAACAATGGCTGCGGCAGATCGGCGTGAAGACGCTCTACATCGCGCCGGGATCGCCATGGGAGAATGGCTATAATGAAAGCTTCAATGGGTCGCTGCGCGACGAACTGCTCAATGGTGAAATCTTCTACAGCCTCGCCGAGGCCAGGGTGCTGATCGAAGCCTGGCGGCGGCATTACAACACCGTCCGCCCGCACAGCAGTCTTGGCTATCGGCCACCGGCACCAGAAACGGCGACACCGCCATATCCGGCCTCCGGTTCCGCTTCGCTCCACCTCCGTCCGGATATGGCGGCGATGAGCTTAATCCACTAACAAACCAATCGGTCCACTCGGTGGGGGCAGATCATGCGGAGATCCATTTGCAGCCCTGGCAGAGACCAGATCGTCATGACGGCGGGCGTTGCCGCGCTGGTTGGGGATGTGTCCCTCTTCCGCGGATTTCGCAGGCGCGCCGAGATCCTATGCACGGTGCAAAACTATGACAGCTTCAATTCCGACAACGATCCATTGGGTGAGCATGATTTTAGCCGCTTCGAATATGACAGCGCCATTCTCTACTGGAAGATCGACTATCATGATCTCGAGCTTGCCTGGGGCTCACCCGATCCGGCCAACCCCGACGTCACCACTCGGGTTCTGACGATCCTACTCGCCGAGGAATATTGAATGCACGGCCATCCCCCTGACCGGGGGGATGGCCGTGAAAAGTCTGCTTGAGCAGACTGCGCGCAAAGGATGTCTACACGTCGAGCGCGCTCGGGGAGGGGAGGGCGCACCGGAGCATCGCCCCCGTGCGGCAGGTGCAAAGCTGTGAACCAGACACGGGATCAGACCATTTGAGGAGCTATCGTCATGTCCGCCTATTTCGCCGCGCATCCCGATCACGCGATCCTCTTTGCGTTCGGCTGTTTCGCGCTCACCGTCTATCTCTTCCGCTATGTCGGTCCCGGCATTGGCGGTGGAGGCGACTGGTCATCGCGTGACCATTATGAGCGCAATCTGCGCGACGGGCCGGACGACTATTGCTGAGCTGGCGTACCAATGAGAACGATCGCCGTGAGCCTTCTCAAGGGCGGGGTAGGCAAGACTTTCCTCGCCACGCATCTCGCCTGGTATCTGGCCGAAACGGCAGGACGCCGGGTCGTGTTCGTCGATCTAGACCCGCAAGGCAGTTCGTCGCGCCGTCTAGCCGGTGAGCGGCCGGGTGGTTTCGCGGCCGATCTCTTCGATCCATCGGCGGCGTTTGCCGCCGATGGCCAGGTCGGACTGACGTTGCTCGCCGCCGACCAGCGCCTGCAGATGGTCAAGGCGGCGCAGGATGTGCGTGACTTTCTCGGCCGCTTTCCTGCGCTTGCACCCCACTTCGACCTGTGCGTGATCGATACCGGTCCCAAATGGGATGAGCTGACCCTGAGCGCTCTCGCGGTCGCTGATGCGGTGATCGCGCCCGTCCAGGTCGCCGAAGATTCGGTCGAGTGCGCCAAGATGCTGCTGACCGCGCTGCGCAAGGCCGAGGCGGCGAGGGCAGGGCGCAAGATCGATTTCCTCGGATTGCTGCCATCGATGGTCAACCCGTTCGACCGGCGCGAAATAGACAATGCCGTCAAGCTCGCCCACGCGGTCGGCGAGCGGCTGATGTTCCCAGCCTTCATCAAGGCGCGACCGACCTACAAGCATGCCGCGGAAAATCATCGGCCGGTCTGGATGGAGGGTGGTGGCGGCGCCAAGGCGGCGGCCGAAGAAATTCGGCCGATCCTCGCCGAGATCGAACGGCGGCTCGGTTCAGCGCCAGCGGCCGCCGCCTGATGGGTAAGTTCGACGAGCGCATCGAAGAGTTCGGCCTGCTCGTCGGCGCGCATGAAACGGCGCGCCGGGTTGAGGATATTCCTTTGGATCGGGTCATCCCCGACCCCGGCAATCCCCGGCGCAGTTTCGACGATGACGCCCTGGCTGAGCTTGCGGCCTCCATAGCGGCGCGGGGCGTCTTGCAGCCGATCACGGTTGCTCCCGCCGACGCCGCTGGCCTGTATCGCATCCGGTTGGGCGAGCGGCGCTTTCGTGCCTCCCAGCTCGCGGGCCGGGTGGCGATCCCGGCGATTATCGTGGCCGAGGGCGAGGGAACCCATCTGCTCGCCGATCAGATCGTTGAAAACGATCAGCGTGCGAACCTTTCTTCGGTCGAGCTCGCTGATGCGATTGCCCGGATGCTCGAGGGCGGCATGAGCCAGGTCGAAATCGCCACTGCGCTGGGCCGCTCCAAGCAGTTCGTTTCGCTCTACGCAGCCTATGGTAACATGCCTGCCTATCTCAAGGAAGCGCTCCCGCGCGCGCCGATCCGGCTGCTCTATGACCTGCATCGCACAGCCAGGGATTATCCTGCAGAAGTCGAGGCCTATGTCGGTGCCTGGGACGAGAAGGGCGCGACATTGGCGGACGGCGTGCGGTTTATTGCCGGGCTGAAGGGTAAGACGGACGTTCCCAGCATCGAGGCAGCGCCGGTGCAGGCCGCGGCGGCGACCGTCGCCCGTCCCGAACCGCGGGCAGGGACTGAGCCAGTCGCGCGACCCGAGGAGCAAACGCCAGAGCCCAGCCTTGCCGTTGAAGTCGATGGCCGTCCCGCGCGTCTTGTGCTTGGCCCGCGTGTTGTCGTGATCTTCGGCGATGGTTCCCGGCAAGAGATCGCGGCCGAACGGCTTTGCGCTGTGTCTGAGAGTCGTCCCGACGCCGCGATGCTTTGACCCTCTTCCTCCGCGTTCGCATATCCTATTCGCGTGTATGTTGGCCGCGCCCCTTTTTGGGGTGCGGCTGTTGATTGCTACTGAGATGTGACCCGGGGTTTCCATTGAGAAGTGACCCTGGTGGGTACGGGTTATGTGCTGCCGATGACCGGCAGGTTCAAGATGCTGGCTTCTCCTTTCTGGTTTTGGGCGCAGCGGTGCTGGCGCGGAAGCGGAAGCTATCGTTTCCGGTCTCCAGGATGTGGCAGTGGTGGGTAAGCCGATCGAGCAGCGCGGTTGTCATCTTGGCATCGCCGAACACGCCGGACCATTCGCTGAAGCTCAGATTGGTGGTGATGACGACGCTGGTGCGCTCGTACAGCTTGCTGAGCAGGTGGAAGAGCATGGCGCCGCCTGATGGGCTGAAGGGCAGGTAGCCCAGCTCATCGAGGATGAGCAGGTCGAGGCGTAGCAGGCGTTCTGCCAGTTGGCCGGACCGGTTCAAGGTCTTTTCCTGCTCAAGCGCATTGACGAGATCGACCGTGGAGAAGAAGCGGGCCTTCTTGCGGTGATGTTCGACAGCCTGGACGCCCAGCGCCGTTGCGATATGGCTTTTGCCGGTTCCGGGCCCGCCGATCAGCACGACGTTGTCGGCGTTTTCCATGAAGTCGCCCTGGTGAAGCTGACGCACTAGTGCTTCATTGATCTCGCTGGCGGCAAAATCAAAGCCAGCCAGATCCTTGTAGGCCGGGAAGCGGGCCGCCTTGATCTGATAGGCGATGGACCTGACCTCCCGCTCGGCCATTTCTGCTTTCAGGAGCCCAGCCAACATCGGCAAGGCAGCATCGAAGGCAGGCGCGCCCTGCTGGATCAGTTCGTCGGCGGCCTGAGCCATGCCGAACATCTTGAGGCTGCGCAGCATGACGATGACCGCAGCGCTGGCAGGGTCATGACGCATGGCGGATCTCCCTCAGCCTGTCATAGCGAACGACATTGGCCTCGGGCTCCTGCGTCAGACGCAGTGCCTGAGGCGCATCGATCGGCGCTGCTGGAGGCGCCTTGCCATCGATCAGTCGGTGCAACACGTTGAGAACGTGGGTCTTGGTGGCGACACCAGCTTCCAGGGCTAACTCAACCGCCCTCAGGACAGCCTGCTCGTCGTGATGAAGAACCAGGGACAGGATCTCGACCATCTCTCGGTCGCCGCCTGGGCGCTTGAGCAGATGGCCCTGTAACTCCCGAAAGGCCTCGGGCATCTCGAGAAAGGGTGCACCATTGCGCAGGGCGCCGGGCTTGCGCTGGATCACCGCCAGATAATGCCGCCAGTCATAGATTGTGCGTCCCGGCTTGTTATGAGAACGATCGATAAGCCGGGCATGTTCGCATACGATCTGGCCTTCGGCCGCTATGACAAGACGATCCGGGTAAATCCTCAGGCTGACCGGACGGTTCGCGAACGAAGCAGGCACCGAATAGCGGTTGCGGTCGAAGGCGATAAGACAAGTTGGCGATACGCGCTTGATCTGCTCGACAAAGCCATCGAAGGGCCGGCCCAGCGGCATCAGGCAGGGCGCTTCCTCGGCATGCACATCGGCCACAGTGCCGGGCATGGCGCCATGCTGGATCTCGCTCCATTGGGCGATGCATTGAGCTTCCAGCCAAGCGTTCAGTTCAGCCAGACCAGGGAAGCTGGGCATCGGTTGCCACAACCGGCGCCGGGCATCCTGGACATTCTTCTCGACCTGACCCTTCTCCCAGCCAGAAGCCGGATTGCAGAAATCCGTCTCGAAAAGATAATGGCTGGCCATTGCAGCGAACCTGGCATTGACCTGCCGCGCCTTCCCCGTCCCGATCTTGTCGACAGCGGTCCTCATGTTGTCGAAGATGCCGCGCTGCGGCACACCACCCAGCACCCGGAATGCCTGCGTCAGCGCGTCGAACAGCATCTCATGGGTTTGAAGCAGATAGGCTCGCACGATGAAGGCGCGACTATGCGCGAGTTTGGTATGAGCGACCTGCAGTTTCGTCACTTTGCCGTCCAGCACGGCATAATCCTCGCTCCAGTCGAACTGGAAGGCCTCGCCAGGCTGGAAAGCCAAAGGAACGAACGTCCCGCGTCCGCTGGTCTGCTGTTCATACTGAAGCTCGGTCCGCCATCGGCGGGCAAAGGCGGCCACCCGGTTATAGGAGCCATCGTAACCCAGCTCCACCAGATCCACATAGAGTTGCTTGGCGGTCCGCTTCTGCTTGCGGGATTTCTTGGATTCCACCCGCAGCCAAGCCGACAGCTTGTCCGCGAAGGGATCGAGTTTGCTGGGGCGCACCGGAACCCTGAAACTGGGCTCCACCGCATCGGAACGCAGGTATTTGCGAATGGTATTGCGCGATAGGCCGGTCCGTCGCTTGATCTCCCGAATGGAAATCTCCTGCCGGAAATGCCATCGGCGGATCACACTGAGTAAGTCCATGTTGATCACTCCGAGACCCTCCGACTGACAGCCGGAGGGGAGGGAAACATGGGTCAATTCTCAGTGGAAACTTATAGCGCCCCCGGGTCACATCTCAGTGGCAATCAACACCCTGCCCATGGCCGCCTTCTGGGGACAAGGGCAATCGGCATCCAGCGACGGGCAGTTCTTCCTTGCTACCGAGCAGGGCGAGGCGATGAATCTGATCAACGCGAAATATGGCAACGTCCCGGGCCTCAAGGGATACAGCCATGTGTCCGATCAATATGCGCCGTTCGCAACCCAGGTGATCCCGGCAACGGTCAGCGAGGCTCCCTATATCCTGGACGGGCTGCTCATGAATGACGCGGGCCGCCGCGTTCGCCAGCATTTTGCCGACACGGGCGGCTTCACCGATCATGTGTTCGCCGCCTGCGCCTTGCTCGGCTACAGGTTCGCCCCCCGTATCCGCGATCTCCCTCAGAAAAGACTCTATGCCTTCACGCCCAACGCGACGCCGGCCAATGTGCGAGCGCTGGTCGGAGGTAAGATCAATGAACCGCTCATCGAGCGCAACTGGCCCGACATCCTGCGCATCATGGCGACGATCGCAGCGGGGATCGTCGCCCCCAGCCAGATTCTTCGCAAGCTCGCCTCTTACCCGCGCCAGAATGAGCTGGCCCTCGCATTGCGAGAGGTGGGCCGCATCGAGCGAACCCTGTTCATGATCGACTGGATTCTTGATGCCGGCCTCCAGCGCCAGGCTCAGATCGGCCTCAACAAGGGTGAGGCCCACCACGCCCTAAAGCGCGCCATCAGCTTCCACCGCCGAGGTGAAATCCGGGATCGATCCGGCGAAGGCCAGCACTATCGCATCGCCGGAATGAACCTGCTCGCCGCCATCATCATATTCTGGAACACCATGAAGCTCGGCGAGGTCGTCAATACCCGGGCCGCCAGCGGTACCCATATCGCGCCTGATCTACTCGCCCACGTCTCGCCGTTGGGATGGGAACACATCAATCTAACCGGGGAATATCGCTGGCCCAAATCCTTAGCGTAGGATTCCGCCCCCTCCCGCAAACGCCCCCTACGATTGAGAAGCGCGGCGGAATCTCTTAGATTGATCGCTGGAGGCTTTGTTCGCGGAGACGCGCACATTGCCTTCTTTTCGTTTTAGGAAGCGCTGCCCTAAGCGACAGAAGCCAGAGCTTTGACAATGCGGCATTCCGCGATGGAGCCGACCATGTATCTTGATCCTATCGGTGCAGACACGCGATGATGGCGGTCACGACGGCGGTGGTTTCCGCGACGTCGCGCACCCTCACTGTGTCGAGGCCGATTTCAGCAGCGGGATAGTCATTCCCACCGGGGAATATCGCATCCCCAATGAACAGCATCCCGTCGAGCGGGACACCGCTCTCGGCACTCAGGCGCTTCAGGCCATAGCCCTTGTCGATCCCTGCTCTGGTCACGTCGATCGATGTCGTGCCACCGAGATTGATCGAGAGCTCCGGCAGCTTCGCGCGCAACGTGGCCTGCAACGCGGTCCTCTTCTTTCGGTCAGGATCCCACGCTTCCTTTTCCTTCAGCGGCGCTGCCTGCCCCAGGCCCGAAAAGGTGATCTGGCTGCCCCGGTCCTCGATCCGTTCGCCCCAGATACGTTCGTCGGCGAGACCGGCATCGGTCAGCGCCTGATCGAAGGCCGTGCGGATCTTCGCCTTCTCCGCGTCGTCGAACAGTTCGGCATAGACCGCGCGCCAAGCGCCATTGATGAACCGATAGAGTTTCGTGCCTGTGGTCGGCATCAACCAGAGACGGTCGAGCGCGACGCCGGCAGGAAGGCGCGAGGCGATCTGCTTTTCGAACTGCGGCCAGTCCCCGCCCGAGATCACCGCCACATCCGTGATGGCGAGCAATCGGGCGAGGATTGCGGCCATATCCTCCGATAACGGCCGCTTGCTCTCGGCAAGCGTGCCGTCGAGGTCGAAGGCGATCAGCCACTTCATGCCGCCTTCCCTGCCGGATCGCGGTAGGCGAGCAGCCTGAGCGCATTGATGACGACGAGCAGCGTCGATCCCTCATGAACCGCCACCGCTGGCCCAATGCCGAGGCCGAGGATGGTAGCAGGCACCAGGAAAGCGACGACACCCAGGCTGACGAAGACGTTCTGCCGGATGATTCCACGGGTATGGCGGCTAAGACCGACTGCGAATGGCAGGTGCGCCAGATCGTCGGCCATCAGCGCCACGTCGGCTGTCTCCAGCGCAACGTCCGACCCCGCCGCGCCCATCGCGATGCCGACCGTGGCGCTTGCCATCGCCGGCGCATCGTTCACGCCGTCGCCCACCATCGCGACCTTGTCTTCGCCGGCGAGCTTCTTGATCGCGGCAACCTTGTCTTCGGGCATGAGGTCGCCCCACGCTTCGTCGATCCCGACTTCGTCGGCGATCGCTTCGGCGACTTTCTGGTGATCGCCGGAGATCATTATCATCCGGGACACGCCCATCTCGTGCAGCCGACGCAACGCGGTCTTGGCAGCTTCGCGAGGCGTGTCCATCAGGCCGATCGCGCCCAGGTCGCGGTCCCCCTTGCGGACCACCATTGTCGTGCGGCCGTTCTCGCGCAGCTTCGCGATTGCGTCCTGCGCGCCCTGCCCCAGCGCCGGAATGCCCTCACTTCCGAACATCTCGGCCTTGCCGATCCACACCGTCTCGCCATCCACGCTCGCGGTGACGCCCCGACCGGTCAGGCTCTTGAGGTCGCCGGCAGTCGGCACGGCACGATCGTTCAGACGTTCGCGGCCGTCCTTGACGATCGCTTGGGCCAGGGGATGGTCGCTCAACGCTTCGACGGCGACAGCCAGCGCCAGCAACTCGCCTTCATCGGCGCCATCGACGGGCACGACATCAGTGATGCGCGGACGACCTTCGGTCAGCGTGCCCGTCTTGTCGAAAGCGATCGCTTTGAGCGACCCGAGGTTTTCGAGCGGTGCACCGCCCTTCACGAGCACGCCGCCCCGCGCTGCACGGGCAACGCCCGACAGGACCGCGCTCGGCGTTGCGATCGCGAGCGCGCACGGGCTTGCCGCCACCAGCACCGCCATCGCGCGATAGAAGCTGTCGCGGAACGGCTCGTCGACGACCACCCATGCGAACAGCAGTAGCACTGACAGGACCAGGACGGCGGGCACGAAGATCCGTTCGAACCGGTCGGTGAAGCGCTGCGTCGGCGACTTCTGCGTCTCCGCTTCGCTCACCATCTTCACGACCTTGGCAAGCGCGCTTTCATTGGAACGGCGTGTCACCTCGATCTCGATCGCGCCGCCGCCGTTGATCGTACCAGCAAAAACCCGGCTTTCCGCGTCGACTGCATCGGGCTTGGCGCGTGCCGCTGCGGCATCTGCGACCGGCACCTTGTCGACCGGGATGCTTTCACCCGTGACCGGGGCCTGGTTGATCGCGCTGGTGCCCTTGATGACGAAGCCGTCGGCAGGCAGGCGCTCGTTCGGGCGGACGATGGCAATGTCCCCGACGACCATCTGCTCGACCGGGATTTCGCTGGTCTGCCCGCCGCGTCGCACGGTCGCGGTTTCGGGCGCGAGCTTCGCCAGCGCCTCGATCGCCTTCTTGGCGCGGCCCATTGCATAATGCTCAAGCGCATGGCCGAGGCTGAACAGGAACAGCAGCAGCGCACCTTCGGCCCATGCGCCCAGCGCAGCGGCGCCGGCCGCAGCGACCAACATCAGCGTGTCGATCTCGAACTTCTTCATCCGGAGGTTGTCGATCGCCTCGCGCAGCGTGAAGAATCCGCCGAAGAAATAGGCTGCGATATAGCAGGCGGTCGGCAGCCATTCGGGCGCGCCAGCGACCAGCCTCTCGATCGCGTAGCCGATCCCCAGCAGCGCGCCACAGGCGAGCGCGAAGATCAGCTCGGTATTGGGGCCGAGAAATTCGGCGTGGCTATGGTCGTGGCCATCGCCGGGGCCGTGCTTCTCTTCGCCCGCGCCGTGGCCCCCGGGGCCGTGGTCGTGGCCGGCATGTTCATCGGCAGCGACCCGCTTGCCCACCCTCACCTTCAGCTTGCGAAGCGCAGCGCGCACCTCCTCTTCGGTGGTTTCGCGGCGATCATATTCGACCCGGACAGACCCGCTGGTGCTGGCGCTTGCCTGGACCACGCCGGGCAAGGCGCACAGCGCATCGCTGACCGTGCGCGCCCGACGTTCGTGGTTGATCCCCGTCACCTGCCAGATCGCATGGCCGTAGCGCTCGGTGATTTCGGCACCTGCGGCGCGCACCATTTCGCGCAACCGTGGCAGCGGCAGCTTGGCGGCATCGAAATGGATGCACAGCGCCGCTGGCGTGTTGCCGTCGAGACAGATCACATGCGCCCGCTCGACACCTTCGCGCTTTGACAGGGTTGATACGAGACGGTCCAGGCAGGCATCGGCCGCGTCAGGAAGGTCCGGCAACAACACTGGAATGTCGAGTTCGAGCTTGTCGTTCATGACGACCTCCTTTCGCTTTTCTTGGTTTCGGCGCGCGCGTCGCGCAGGATTTCGACACCGCCCTTGATGGCGATGATGGCGGTGGCGAAGCCGACCAGCAGGTCCGGCCAATTGGTACCCAACCACAGCACCAGCACGCCGGCGATCAGGATGCCGCCGTTGGAAATGAAGTCGTTGAAGCTGAAGGTGGTTGCGGCCCGGAGATTGACGTCCGGATCCTTGAGGCGCTGGAGCAGCCGCAGGCAGAGGTAATTCACGACGCCGGCGATCGCGGACATGACCATCATGGTAGGTCCGATGGGCTCGCTGCCCTGCACGTAGCGCCGTCCGACATCGATCAAGATGCCGCCCGCGAAGATCAGCAGCATGACGCCCGAAGCGACCGCGGCGCGTGTCTTCCATGTCTGGCCCCGGGTGAGCGCCACAAGGCTCAGCGCATACACAGCCGTATCGGACAGGTTGTCGACGCCGTTGGCGATCAGCGCGCTCGAGTCCGCGAAGAAGCCGGAAACGAAGAAGCCCGCAGCGATCGCCGCGTTCAGCAGCAGGACGATCCACAGTGTGCGGCGCTCCTGCCCGCCATTGTTGTCGTTGCCCGGGATCATCCCATCATCTCCTCAAGTGTCAGCAGGGCCAGGAAGCCGACGAAAAACATCGAGCTGATGAGCGGGGTGTCGGGTTTCTCGTGCGCCTCGACCAGCAACTCCTCCGTGACGAGGTAGAGCAGCGCCATCAGCCCGAAGCTGAGGAAGCCGGCGATCATCACCGGCGACAGCGCGGCGACCGGCACGGCAGCGAGCGCGCCGATCGGCAGCAGCAGGGCCAATGCCGAGACGATCACGATGATGCGCAAGCGCGAGCGATAGGTTTCCGCCAGCTCGTCGGTCAGCGTCAGTCCCAGAAATAACACTTCCAGAGTGAGCGCGATCGTCAGCAGGAGACCTGCCTTCTCGCCCGCCACGAAAGCGAGGCCGAGCACCAGGCCGTCGACCAGAATGTCGATGCCGATCGCGGCGAGTAGCGCCATCGGCCCCTTGAAGCGGGCCTCAAGAGCCTTGAGCCCCAGCATGGTCGCGACGCCCGCCGCCCCGCCGATCAACGTCGCGCTGGGCGATGCCTCATGCTTGACCTGCGGCAGGATTTCGGTCGCTGCCGCCGCGAACACGACGCCGGCAGCGAGATGCTGTAGGCCCGCCACGAGGCCAGGTTTCAACTTGGTGCGGCTCGCGACAATCGCGCCGAGCACGACCGCCAGCACAGGCGCAAGCGTATAGAGCAGTGCCTGCATTTCCTAGGACTCCTCCGGGGTTCGGTGGCAGACGCGGATCTTCCCGCGTCGCGTGAACGCGATCGATCCGCCCGCCACGACAGCCCGCGAATGGTCGCCGCGAAACTCGTCACCGGTTCGCTGCGCGCGCAGGATCTCGGTCCTGCCCTTCGGCAGCCAGGTGACGGCCATTTTCAAGCCGTCATCGATGAAGTCGACATCGGCGCGTGTGCCGTCGTCGCAGTACATGATGCGCTGCGCGATTAGTTTCGACGTCAGATGCTTTTCATGCGCCGGCTCGGTAGGCTGGGTCGGCGCTGGATTACACGCCCCTATAACCGCCCCGGAGACGAGAACGACGCCGAGGCGCGCGATCGCCAGACCGGCCCGATTCAGGCCGCACAAGGTTGTCACATTTGAAATCGACGTGTCAGACATCGGTCTCTTCCGACGAAGCGCCCTGTGGCGTTCGAAGGCAGGGCAGTTCATCGCGTGCCTTCCTGCTCGCAGATCCGGGTACGGCCATCGCCTTCCACGATGGTGAGCTGCGACCCCTTGAAGGTCGCGGTGGCTGTTTCGCCGACATATTGCAGGCCCTGCGCTGGCGCGGTCAGCATCATCGGCGGTCCCCCGTTGGAGCGCCGCAAATCGATCTGCAGGCCGTTGTCCTTGTAATCGACGAACAGCGGTTCCCCGTCGGAACAGCGATATCTATGCCGCCCCATTTCCCCGGTCGCCACGGCGCTGTCGGACGAATGGATCTGCTGCTCCGTTGGCGGGGCTGGCGGCTTTCTTTCCGAGCACGCCGCGAGCCCGACAACGAGGATGACGGCGGGCAGCACCCGCTTACAGTGCATCATCATCGCGCCTTCCTCCTGTAGCGGAAGGGGACGCGCTGACGATTGATAGCCCGGGCAGGCTGACCTACCCGCCAGCGGAGATAGGTTGCGAGGCGATCGTCAGATTCGACCATCAGGGATCGCAGGCGGCGCAACATCATCGCCGCGAACGGCAGGGAGAGCGCCCCGCGCAGCGTGCAGCTATGCGTTAGCCTGGTGCCGCCATCGTCCCCCGCCAGCTCGTACCGCTCTTCGAGCGTGAACAGATAGGGGATGCCGCAGGACCAAGCGAAGGCGTGCGGTTTATCGAATCGATCAATCCGTGCTGGCGTCCGAATTGGCCGGGTGATGCCCTGGATCGCAAAGGTGCATTCTGTGTCGCCGAGCCGGGACGGATCATCGAGAAATACGAGCGGACTCCACGCCCGGCGATGATCCGGATCGGTGAGTGCCGACCAGATGCGCAGTGGCCCGCCGTGAAGCATCGAGCTGGTTATGGTGCGAGGCATATCCCCATCTCCCAGAGATGGGCGGGGCGATCGCGGATCGCCCCGCCCATCCATCAGGCCAAGTTGTTCACGAAGGTCTGACCGTGGTCGTCCCCTTCATGCTCCTCATTGTAGTGCTCGGGTTTCTCGATCACTTTCTGCCCGAACCGGGCATAGAGTGTCGGCAGCACGAACAGCGTAAGAAGCGTCGCCGAGATCAGACCGCCGATGACGACCGTCGCCAAAGGCTTTTGAACCTCTGCGCCGGCGCCTTCGCCCAGCGCCATCGGCACGAAGCCGAGGCTGGCGACTAGCGCGGTCATGATGACGGGTCGCAGACGCTGCATCGCGCCAACATGCGCGGCTTCCTCGCGGCTCATCCCTGATCGGATCAGATCTTGGATCGAGCTGACCATGACGAGGCCGTTGAGGACCGCGATGCCCGAGAGGGCGATGAAGCCCACTGCCGCCGAGATCGAGAAGTCCATGCCCCGCAGGAACAGCAACAGGACGCCGCCCACCAGCGCGAAAGGCACGCCGGTGAACACGATCGCGGCGTCGCGGACCGATCCCAACGCCCCGTAGAGGAGCAGCAGGATCAAGATGAAGCAAGCCGGAATGACCAGCTTCAGCCGTTCGCTTGCCGATTGGAGGTTCTCGAACTGGCCGCCCCATTCGAGATAGGTGCCGGCAGGCAGCCGGAGTTGGCTGCCGATCGCCGCCTGCGCATCCGCCACGACGGATCCGACGTCGCGGCCACGCACGTTGGCTTGCACCACCACGCGCCGCTTGCCGTTCTCGCGGCTGATCTGGTTCGGACCATCGACCACCTTGATCTCGGCGACGCTGGACAGCGGTACATAGCCGCCGCCTGCCACCGGCACCTGCACCTGTTGGAGCAGGCCGATGTCGGCACGCTGCGCCTCCGACAGGCGGATCACCACGGGGAAGCGACGGTCGCCCTCGAAGATCTGGCCCGATGTTCGCCCGCCGATCGTCGCAGTCACGGTGTCCTGCACATCCTGAGCCGTAACGCCCAACCGCGCCATCGCGTCGCGGTTGACGCGAATGTCGAGCATGGGAAGACCGGTCGTCTGCTCCACCTTCACGTCCGCTGCGCCTTGCGTTCTGCGCAGCACCGCCGCGATTTGCTCGGCCGTCCGGTTCATCTGGTTGAAGTCGTCCCCGAACACCTTCACCGCGATGTCGCCGCGCACGCCGGCGATCAGCTCGTTGAAGCGCATCTGGATGGGCTGGGTGATCTCGTAGGCATTTCCCGGAATCTTCGCGAGATTACCCTCGATCCGGCTGACCAGCTCCTCCTTGGGAAGCTCAGGATCCGGCCAATTCTTGCGCGGCTTCAGGATGACGAACATGTCGGTCGCGTTCGGCGGCATCGGGTCGGCCGCCAGCTCGGCGGTGCCCGTCTTGGAATAGACGAATTGCACCTCCGGCTGCTTCGACATCATCCGCTCGATCGGCACCTGCATCGCCTGGCTCTGCTGGACCGACGTTGCCGGAATGCGGAGCGACTGGATCAGCAAATCGCCTTCGTCGAGCTGCGGCAGGAACACCGAGCCGAGCGTAGTGAAAGCAAGCGCCGCCACCACAAGGCTTCCCACACCCGCACCGATCGTCAGCGTCGGGCGCTTCATGGCCCGGTCGAGACCGGGTTCGTAGCGCTTCTTCAGCCACGTGATGATGCGGCCGTCCTTCTCCTCGACCTTCTTCGACAGCCAGATCGCAATCATCGCCGGCACGAAGGTGAGAGAGAGGATGAAGGCGAAGGCGAGCGCGATGATGACGGTCAGCGCCATCGGTCCGAACGTTTTACCCTCCACGCCGGTCAGCGTGAGCAGCGGTACGTAGACGAGGATGATGATTGCCTGCCCGTACACAGAGGGACGGATCATCTCACGCGCAGCGGCTGCCACGGTCGCGAGCCGTTCCTTGACGCTGAGCAATCGGCCTTCATGATGCTGTTGCTCGGCAAGCCGGCGCAGCGCGTTTTCGACAATGATGACGGCGCCGTCGACGATCAGACCGAAGTCCAAAGCCCCAAGGCTCATCAGATTGGCCGAGACCCCAGCGCGCAGCATACCAAAGCCTGTCAGCATCATGGTGATCGGGATGACCAACGCCGCGATCAGGGCCGCACGGAAGTTGCCGAGCAGCAGGAAGAGCACGACGATGACCAGCACCGCGCCTTCGGACAGGTTTTTCGCGACCGTCTTGATCGTCGAATTGACCAGCTCGGTGCGGTTCAGCACCGGCTGAATTACGACGTCAGGAGGCAGCGAAGCGTTGATCGTCTTCAGTTTCTCAGCGACCGCGGTCGACACGATGCGGCTGTTCTCGCCGATCCGCATGATCGCCGTGCCGACGACGACTTCGGTACCGTTCTCCGATGCCGAACCCATGCGGATCGCCTGACCCGTCTTCACAGTCGCAACTTGTTCGACCGTGATCGGCACGCCGTTACGTGTCGCGATCACGGTCCTGGCCAACTCGCTGGCATTGCGAACGAGCGCATCCGAGCGAACAGCCAGACCTTCGCCATTGCGATTGACGAAGCCACCGCCGACGCTGGTGTTATTGCGCTCCAGCGCATTTCCCAGGTCCGTCAGCGTGATGCCGAGCGAGGCCAGCTTCTGCACGTCGGGCACGACGAGGAACTGCTTGGCGTAACCGCCAATCGAGTCGACACCGGCGAGGCCCGGTGTGGTCTTCAGAAGCGGCGTCACGATCCAGTCCTGCGCGGTGCGCAGGTAGGTCGCCTTGTCCTCTTCGGTCGTCAGTCGCTCGCCCTCTGGCGTGATGTAGCTGCCATCGGGCTGTTGGCCCGGTTCACCGGGCTTGTGCTTGTCGTCCTCGCGATGATCGAGACGAACGGTGTACATGTACACCTCGCCCAGGCCTGTCGCGATCGGACCCATTTCAGGGTTCACGCCGTCGGGCAGATTCTCTTGCACGCCCCGCAGACGCTCGCCCACCTGCTGGCGGGCGAAATAGATGTCCGTCGCGTCCGAAAAGACCGCCGTGATCTGCGCGAAGCCGTTGCGGCTCAACGAGCGCGTATATTCCAGGCCGGGGGTGCCGGCGAGCGCGGTTTCGATTGGAAACGACACCTGCTTCTCGACCAGCTCGGGCGAGAGGGCAGGCGCGCGGACGTTGATCTGGACCTGATTGTTGGTGATGTCCGGCACCGCGTCGATCGGTAGCCGGTAGAGGGAAAAGGCGCCGATGGCGGCGACGATGACGGTGAGGAGCAGGACTAGCCAGCGCTTCTCGACCGCCCAGGTTACGATACGGGCGATCATGGCTTAATCCTCGTGGCTCGCTTCGCCCTTGCCGATCTCGGCCTTGAGCGTGAAACTTCCGGTGGTGGCGATCTGTTCGTTGCCGGTCAGGCCCGACCGGACGATCACCGTGTCGCCCGACGCATCGCCGAGCTGGACCGGGGTCGCCTTGAAGCCGGTGGGCGTGCGCACGAACACGACCGACTTGCCCTCGAAACTCTGGACCGCCGTCGTCGGCACGCGGACCGCCCCGCTCCCGCCGCTGCCCGTGAGCTGCACGGCTGCCGTCACAGGCTCGCCGACCCGCCATTCGCCACCGCGATTGTCGAGGGTGGCGAGCGCAGGCACGAGCCGCGTCTGCGGATCAAGCGCCGGCGACACGAAGGTCACGCGGGCGGTCGCCTGACGGCCTGCCGCCTTCACCAGCACCGTATTGCCGGGACGCACCCGGCCCGCATCCTCGGGCTTGAGATTAAGCGCGATCGACACCTGGCTCAGGTTGGCGATGCGATAGAGTTCGGCATCCGCCGCGACCGTTTGTCCCAGCGTCACGGGGCGCGCAATGATCTGGCCCGAGATCGGCGCGGCAATGCCGAGCCGGTTGAGCCCGCCGCCGCCGACACCCGCCGCCGAAACCATGCTCTGCGCCTGCGTCAGGGCGATCCGCGCCTCCGTCGCCGCTGTGCGGGCGGCGATCAGATCCTGTTCAGGGGAGACTCTCTGCGCGAACAGCCGCTGTTCGCGCGCGAGGTTCGAATTAGCGAGCTGAAGCCGCGCCCGCGCCGCCTCGACCTCGCCCTTGATCTGCGCCGCCTCGCGGCTTTCGATGACCGCAATGGTCTGGCCGCGTCCGACCGATTGGCCGAGGTTACGGGTGAGCGCGACCACGCGTCCCGCAATTGCGGCCGAGACGACCTGCGTTCCCTGTGGGTCGCCCTCGATGATCGCGGGCAGCTCGATCGTCCCGGCCCCGCCGATGATCGGCCGTCCGACCTGGACGCCCGCTGTGGCGATCTGGTCGGCACCCAATGTGACGACGCCTTCACCGGCATGACCGCCTTCAGCACCGCCCTTTTCCGTGCCCGCTGCCGTCTCATTGGCAGCTGCGCCTTCGGCAGTTGCCTCGTTTCCGCCATCCTTGCCGCCGCAGGCAGCCAAGAGCAGGGCGAGCGACGCCGCGCCCGCGAGATAAAAGCTCTTCATCACTGATTCCCCCCATTGGGCGCACGAGCGGTCAGTCGCTCCACTTGCGCGCGGGCATTCTGGTAATTGGCAAGCGCGTCGATCGCGGCGACCCGCGTTTCGGCGAGCGTGCGTTCAGCATCGAGCAATTCGAGCTGGCCGAACTTGCCCTCGCGATAGCCGATCCGCGCGATGCGGGCGGCCTCCTGTGCAGCCGCCAGCGCCGGCCCCGACGCCGCACGAGCCGTCGTTGCGGCATTGGCCGCCTGCGCCTGCGCGTCCGTGATCGCCTGTTCGATGTCGAGCGCGGTCACGCGGCGCTGCGCATCCGCCTGGGTCCGCTGCGCGGTCGCCTGCGCAATCGCGGCGCGACCATTGTTGAACACCGGGATCGGGATCGACACGCTGAACACCGCCGCCATGTCGTTGGTCGCTTCCAGGCGGCGGATCGACGGCCCGACGTTCAGGTCAGGCACGCGATTGGCGCGCGCGAGCCGCACGCCGGCTTCGGCAATGGAGAAATCCGCGTTGGCTGCCGCCAGCGCGAGTGTGCCGGTCGTGTTGACCGGTGCCAACGGCCCATAGACGTTCACATCGGGAAGGCGATCGAGCAGCGTGTCATCGAGCAGGCCGTCGATCGGCCGTCCGATCCGACGCGCCAGATTGGCGCGGGCCGCCTCGGCCAAGCGAAGCTGCCGCTCCACATTGGCGTCGGCATTGATACGCGCGACATCCGCGCGCTGTTGCTCGAGTGGCGATGCCCGCCCTGCCTGCACGCGAACGCTCGCGGCCCGCAGCGCATCGCTGGCGATCCGGGCCTGATCGCGGGCTGTCATTACCCGGCGATCGGCCGCGACCGCTTCGACATAGAGCTGCGTTACCTGAAGCCGGACATCCGCCGCGATGATCGCGGCCTGGATCTCGGCCCGGGACAATTGCGCATTGGCGACCGCGACGCGGACGCCGCGCTTGCCGCCTAGCTCGATCGGGATCGCAAAGCCGACCGTGGTTTCCGCGCTGCGGACCCCCCGATACGGCCCGGAGCCGATGACATTCTCGACTTGGCCTTGAACCACCGGATTGGGCCGCAAGCCGGCGACTGTGCGACCTGCACGGGCCGCGTCGATTCCAGCTGTCGCCGCTTCCGCAGCAGGGGCCGAACCGCCCGCTGCACTGACCGCTTGGTCAAGCGTGTAGACCGGCGCATCCTGCGCAACAGGCGCGGACGGTCCGACCTGCGCCTGCGCCATCGTGGCGCAAGACGCTGCGGCCAGCATGGCCGCGAGGATACGATTCATGAAAATAGGACTCCTGACGATGATCGACAGGGGCGCGCCAACGCACGCCCAAATCGGACGTCAGGCTTGGGGGGGCCTCAAATGGACCATGCCGGTGCGGCCGTCGAGCGACGCAGAGGCGGAGATTGTCGGCTTGGGCACTGTGAGGACGGGGGTATATTCCATCGTCGTGCGCGCAGGCGCGCCGACGTCGTGTCCGTGACAATAATTGTGATGATGCGGGACATTCTTGTCCGAGTCCGATGGCACCTGATCGATGTCACCGGCGGTATGGACCGTGAACTCAACGCCCGCGATGCTTCCCCCCGCCAGATCGGCGGCATGGGCCATGCCGGAGAAGCTGGTCAGGACCAGCATCAGGCATGTCAGGAAAGGCAAAAAGGCTCGCACTAGCTTGCCTCTATCACGGAAGGGTTTTCATGTCATTGCACTAATTCGAACCAAGGGTCACTGAGCCGGAACCCGAGCGGGATCGGTCGCGCCCGTTCCAGGCGAACCCGACCGCAATGGCGACCGCCATCAGGAGTTGCGCCAGCACCGATTGCCAAGTGGGAAACACGCCGAGCATCGACAGCCGTGGCACGTCCGCGAGCGGTGCGATGTTGATAAGGCCGGCTTCCTGGAGCGCGGCGACGCCTTTACCCGCCAGCACGACGGTCAGGACCGCCATGAGCCAGGAGCTATAGCGGAAGAACTGCGCGATCGGCAGCTTGCGACTGTAGCGAAGCATGGCCCAAGCGATCAGGCTGAGCAGTCCAATCGCCGACCCGGCCCCCGCGAGAAGCATCCCGTTGTCACCTTGCGCCGAAAGCGCGGCATAGAACAGGATCGTCTCGAAGACCTCGCGATAAACTACGACGAACGCCAGCCCGAACAGGAACCAGCCCGACCCGCCCGAGAGCGCCCGCGACATCTTCTCGCGAATATAGCGCTGCCACTGATCGGCCTGCGCCTTGCCGTGCATCCAAATCCCGACCGAGAGCAGCACGACCGCGGCGAACAGCGAGCCAAACCCTTCCGTCAGCTCCCGGCTCGCACCGCTGATCCCGATCGCATAGGTGGCGACCGCCCAGGTGATCCCGCCCGCGATGATCGCGCTGACCCAGCCGCCATGCACGTACCGCAGCGCCTCGCCGCGCTCGGCTTTACGCAGGAACGCGATCATGGCGACAACGATGAGCAGGGCTTCGAGCCCTTCACGCAGCAGGATCGTGAACGCGCCCAGGAACGTGGACGCTTCGGTGGCGGCATCAGGCGCGAGCGCCGCTTCCGCATCGTCGAAAAGGCCGCCCAGTACTGCGACCTTCTCCGCGAGATCATCGGGCGACGCGCCCCGGTCGATCGAGGCGCGGAACTCCCCCATCGCGCCCTCGATTCGACCCATCAGCGTCGCGTCGCGCGCGGTGAGTGTTGGCTCGATCGGCTCGAACCCATCGAGATAGGCCGACAGCGCCAGCTCTTTCGCCATGCGCGCATCGCCGCGCCGCGCAGCCGCCACGCTTTCGGCGAGTTTGGCGCGGGCGACCGCGAGCGAGCCGGGAGCCTGTTGTATCACCTGTTCGGGATGACGACGCAGGAACGCGAGCACTGGGTCAGCCTTGGCGTCGCCGATCGCCGCGCCGAGCGCGGCCGGGGTGAGCGCGACCAGGGTTTTCAGGTCCGGAATGCGCCGGCGAAGGGTCGGGTCGGATTTCCAAAGCCGCTCGCCTTCGCGCGCCTGCGCATCCGTGAAGGCGAAGCTCCCGGCTCGGAATGCTAACGCCCAGCGCTGATCGTTGGGCAGATCGGCGAAGCTCTGCATCGCGGTCCCGTCGATGCCTTGCGTCACCACCTGATAGAGCGCGAACACGCTGCGCTGGCGCGCGCGCTCGGCATCGGTGAAAGCAATCGGGGGCGTAGCGAGCTTGGCGGCGTCAGGGCCACGGCCGTTGCCCGTCATCCCGTGGCAGGACGCGCAGGATTGTCGGAACAGTGCATCGCTGGAGACGAGGTTCGGAGCCTTATCGGGCGCGAGCGGCACCGGGTAGGCGCGCAACAGATCGGCCGCGAGCCCGTGCGCCAATGTTGCCACCTGTTCAGTCGGTCCCTTTTCCGCGATCACCGCCTGGAGGTTGGCAGCCCGCTGGATGAGGGCTTGACGCTCCGGCTTCGCCGGCAGGCCCTGAAGCCGTGTCGAGACCGACGCGGCGAACTCCGTCATCTCGGCATATTCCGACGTGCTCTTGATCCGACCGTTGGCGACCGCGCCGCCATAATCGACGGCCATATAGTCGAGCAGCCGCCATGCGGTTTGCACGTCGCCGGGTTCGGCGATTGCCGCAGCAGGGATCAGCAGCGCCGCGAGCGCGGAGAGCAGCCGCAACGAGAGCATTGCCCGGATCAACGCGAGCAGACGCACTACCGCTCTCCCAATTCGCGCCGAGCGCCAGTGACGATTTCATAAGCGGAGTGGAGGAACAGGAGGGCGATGAGGCCGGCGACGGCGAGGTCCGGCCAGGCGCTTCCTGTCCACGCCACCAGACCGGCCGCGGCGATCACCGCCACGTTGGCGAGCGCGTCGTTGCGGCTGAACAGCCAGATCGCGCGAACATTGGCGTCCCCTTCCCGGAAACGCGCAAGCACCAAGGCGGACACGACATTGATCGCGAGCGCGACAACGCCGATTGTGCCCATCAGTTCGGCATCGGGCGCGGTTGCGTTCAGGGCGCGCCAAATCGCGAAACCGATTACGCCCACGCCAAGCGCACCGAGAAACAACCCCTGCGTCAGCGCGACCTTTGCCCTCGCCCGTGCGGACCAGGCAAGCGCGAGAAGACCGATAAGGCTGATCGCCCCGTCCCCGAGAAAATCGAGGGAATCCGCTTTCAGCGCTTGGCTATCGGCGATGAACCCGCCGAACAGCTCGGCGACTCCGAAGCCGAGGTTGAGCACCACGACGGTCTGAGGTGGTCCCGCCTTCTTGGACAGTTTGGCGGCTGAGTTAAGCTAATCCCGGTTGTCGTTCATGCCGCCTGTTTGATCATCAGATCATGGGGGGCATGCCCCCCATGATCTGATTGCCCGATCCGTCGATAGGCCTCGAGCGGGGTTCTCCCGGCCAGGCCCGAGTGTGGGCGCTGGGTGTTGTAATAGGTGATCCACCGGCCAAGGCCAGCCCGCAGCTCGGAGCCGGTTTCGAAGGCATGGAGATAGACACACTCGTACTTCAGAGACCGCCAAAGCCGCTCGATGAAGACGTTGTCCATCCACCGCCCCCGGCCATCCATGCTGATGCGGATCTCGGCGTCGCGCAGCACGCTGGTAAAGCCTAGCGAAGTAAACTGGCTGCCTTGGTCAGTGTTGAAGATCTCGGGCTTGCCGAATCGGGCCAAGGCTTCTTCCAAGGCGGCGACGCAGAAGCCCGCGTCCATCGTGTTCGACAGCCGCCACGCCAGCACCTTGCGGCTCGCCCAGTCCATGATCGCCACCAGGTAAAGGAAGCCGCGGCGCATCGGGATGTACGTCACGTCGGCGCACCAGACATGGTTGGGTCGCTCGATCGCCAGCTTGCGCAGCAGGTATGGATAGACCCGGTGCTGCGGGTGCGGATCGCTCGTGCGCGGCCGCTGGTAGATCGGCGACAGGCCCATCTTCGCCATCAGGCGCCGCACCCGTCGCCGCCCAACCTCATGGCCAGCGCGCCGAAGGTGTCGCGCCATCTGACGGCTGCCGTACCATGGACACTCCATGAACGTCTCGTCGATCACCGTCATCAGCGCCAGCGTCTCGTCCGTTTCCGGCACCGGCGCGTAGTAATACGACGAGCGGCTGATACGCAGCAGGCGGCACTGTGCCGAGATCGATAGGCGATGGTCAGCAGGTTCGACCATCGCCCGCCTCCGGTCCACGCTCATCGACCGAAGGCTTTCGCTAAAAAATCCCGCTCCACGACCAGTTGCCCGATCTTCGCATGCAGCTTTTCCACCTCGCTCTCGCTGGCGGCCTTGGCCGCATCCCCGCCTCCGGAGAAGGTGTTCGCCATCCCCTCGATGGCCTGGCGCTTCCACGACGCGATCATCGTGTGGTGCACGCCGTGCTTCGTGGCCAGTTCAGCCAGCGTCAGCTCGCCCCGGATCGCCTCCAATGCCACCTTCGCCTTGAAATCCGCGCTGTAACGCTTCCTCGTCGTCTTCATTCCCGTACCAATCCATCAGGTCGGGACCAGCTTAACACCCTGTCCGAATTTCCGGCACCACCTCAGTCAGCAGCGCACGGCGATAGGCCGGATCGGTTTGCGCGCGCGCGGGCTCCCCGTGGCACCCGCAGCTTTCGGTAGAAGCATTCATGCGGCCTTCCTTACCACCTCCAGTCGCTGTAGAAGCAAGCGAAATGTGCGACACGTTCGCATAAGCAAGGATGGCATGATGAAGCCGGTGATGATTGGGCAGCTCGCCAGCGAGACCTCGACGAAGGTGACGACGATCCGCTTTTATGAGTCGATCGGGTTGCTCCGATCCGCCCCTCGCACGGCGTCGGGTCGCAGAACCTACGATGCCAGTGACATTGAGCGTTTGCACTTCATCCGCAACGGTCGCCGGCTTGGCTTCTCCGTCGACGAGATCCGTTCGTTGATGGGGCTGGCGCAGAACCCGGACCAGGATTGTGGTGCCGCCTCAGCTATCGCTGCTCAGCACCTCAAGGATGTGGAGGAGAGACTGGCGCAACTCGCGGTGTTGCGGGATGAGTTGGCAATGCTCAGCCAGAGCTGCACCAAGGCGCGCATGGCCGATTGTCGGATCATGAAGGCGATCGGCAAAGGCCACCCTCAAGCCGATCAATAATAATCGGCCAGCCTGAGCTCGCGCACATCACCCGAGGCCATCGTCAGCTTTACGAGGGTGCCAGCAGGCCGGGAGCGCACTTGCCAGAGCTCCCCACGCGTATAGTTCGCATCGATCGAATGGCCGTTCACCGCCACGATCCGGTCGCCGACCGCCCAGCCAGCCTTTTCCGCGGGACTGTTCGCCGCCACATGAACAACGGTGAGCGCCGTTGGTGAGGCTGCGAGGCCAAGGCCGCTACGGTCCTTCAGCATCGGCAGGCGACGACGAGGACCGAGTGGCCGGAGCCACACGAATCCGGCGGTCACGTCGAACACCACGTCGAATTGAGCGATCAGCGGTAGGCCGACATTGCCAACCGTGCTGGTGGAGAGCCAAGCTCTCATCCCGAGTGTGGGGACGTTCGAGACGCCAAGCCCTTCGATGTTGATGTTCTGGATCGTGAAAGCATCGTTGATACGCACACCATCGACGCCGCCGATCGCCGCGGTCGAGACGAGCTTCCCGTTCAACAGCCCTTGATCGCGGGCATAGGCCGACGAGAGCATCAGCGCGGCCGAGCTGCCAAGATCGATCATCAAGGGCACGGGAGGCAAACCCGAGACGGAAGCTCGAATGAACAGCTCCTGCTTGGCACCGCGCCCGAGCGCGACAGCGCGCCAGTCGGGACCGGCGAGAAACGTGCCTGACTTGACGACCGCCATACGCCTTTTCGCGAAATCGAGCGCGATGCAGCTACCCGTGAACATATCGGCACCGAGGAGGATATCGATCGGTCGTCCGAAGGCCGCCGACACTGAACTCAGATCACCAACGACGGCAAAGGGTAAGCGACGGGTTTCGCGGGCGAGCTGTACGTCGATGTCGCGGACCAGCAGCACCGGGGCCTTGGCGCTCAGCCCGCTAATCATGCGCCGCTCACCATCGTTCAAGCCGAGCTTCGCCGCGAGCGCCGTGCTCATGATCGACGCGCCGCTGCCACTGTCGAGCACCGCCCGCACCGGCACTCCGCGCACTTGTGCCGAAACAAGGAGGGTATCACCCGTGCCGACTTCCAGCGGCTCCCATTCGAGGTGAGCCGCACCGAAGTTCCACGAGCCCGCAGACCGGGAAGTCTGTCGCGCGAGCGTTGGAGAACCGAGCACCAAGCCGGTTCCACAGGCCACCAGCCGCGCCACTAATGAGCGTCGAGACATACCGATTGCTTCAACACGGGCCGTCAAAAAGCCACCTCCAGCCCCCCGTCCGCAGGAGAGCAAATTGCGGTTACATGCTCCAGCCACTGGAGGAGCAAGTGCTTTTGGTGCGCCCGAAAATCCTCAGAAGCGCTTGGAGAACTTTAGATGAAGGATGGTGCAGACCGCTTAGATGCCTTCCCGATAACGAACGGTTCCGGGGGACGCTGGGCCGATCGGGACCGCGAACGGTGTAAACGCTCGCGCTAAGTGGCGGCATTCTGATCGCGCTATTTGTCGGCGAGCGTCGCTACGCGGCTACCGGCTTGGTCTCGGCCGATCGCACATAGGCGTAGAGTTTTGGCTTGGAGATGCCGAGCATCGAGCAAATCTTGGCGATCGGCATCGTGTTCTCGTGGTAGAGCCTGACGGGCAGGTCGCGCTTGTCCTTGCCGAGTGCGGCCGGCCGGCCACCCTTCTTGCCGCGAGCGCGGGCTGCGGTGAGACCGGCCTGGGTCCGCTCGCGGATCAGGTTGCGCTCGAACTCCGCCAATGCCCCGAACAGGTGGAAGGTAAGCTTGCCCGACGTGGTGGTCGTGTCGATCGCCTCGTGCAGGCTCAGCAGCCCGACCTTTTCCTCGTCGAGGTAGGTCATCCATCCGATCAGATCACGGAGCGAGCGGCCGAGCCTGTCGAGGCGCCAGACCACCAGTGTGTCGCCGGCGCGAAGCAGCTCCTTCACCTTTTCCAATCCAGGGCGAGCGGCAGTCGCCCCGGAGGCCTTGTCGGTGATGACCTTCTCGCAGCCGGCAGCCTTCAGCGCATCACGCTGGAGGTCCAGGTTCTGCTCGGCGGTCGATACGCGGGCGTAACCGATTTTCATGCGTAGGGCCGGTGGCGCCCCGATCGGGCGCGGTTTGGGAAGAAAGTCGTCATCGGCAGGTCTATGTTGCCCTAGTTTTCTTTACCGGGTAGATTTACGTCGAACAGGCCGGTTTGGCAACGCGAGCGGACTCGCATGGCGATGGGCAGGCAAATCTCCGTTTTCCTTACCTGCGACACGGACCGTCGGCG